>NZ_JBVIWA010000001.1:405946-634827 GCF_055595065.1 Streptomyces sp. NPDC040545 | reverse complement strand
CGGCGTTTGAGGCGCGGGGGTCCGGGGGCAGCGCCCCCGGCACCGGCGCCGCGCCGGACCGTGCACCGGAGGGCGGCATCACATCTGCGGCGCCGCTGCCGGTGCTCCGCCCCGGACCCCGCGCCTCAAACGCCGGCGAGGCTGAATGGGGCGGCGCCGCTGAAAGGGCGGGCGGGGCCGTGACGCGGGGGTCGGCGGGGGTCATACGGCGGCCTCCGGGGACGGCTCCGGGGCGGGAGCCCAGGTCGGGCTGGTCCAGTGGCCCGGCACCCGCGCCTCCGGGGGCCGGGCGAAGGGGATGTCGCCGGCGGGCCGCTCGGAGCCCTTGGCCAGCAGCCGCAGGTAGATCTCCTGGAAGGCGGCCACGTTCTGCTCGACGGTGAAGAGTTCCAGGGCCCGCGCCCGGGCGGCGGCGCCGAGCCGCTGCGCCCGCTCGGGGTCCCGCAGCAGGGACAGGCAGGCCTCGGCGAGCGCCCGGGGATTGCGCGGCGGGACGACGAGCCCGGTGCCCCCGATGACCTCGCAGACCGCGCCCACGTCGGTGGAGACGGTGGCGCGCCCGCAGAGCATCGCCTCGGCGAGCGTGACGGGGAAGCCCTCGATCACGGAGGACAGGACGACGACGCGCCCGGCTCCGTACGCCTCGGCCGTGGTGGGGGCGTCGGGTCCGCCGATCTCCTCGAAGGTGACCGGGTTCTCCCCGACCGTGACCGAGTCGGCGGCCTCGTCGGGGAAGAGCTGGGCGGCCAGGGAGCGGCAGTCGGCGAGGTAGCCGGGGGCCGTGGCCGTGGCGAAGATCCGCAGCCGGGTGCCGGGCGCGGCCCGGCGGACCTCGGCGAAGGCGTGCAGCAGGGCGATGAGGTCCTTGGCGGGCTCTGTCCGGCCGACCCACACCAGGGTGTCGGGGTCTCCGCGGTCCGGGGCCTCCCCGACGGTGGCGAATCGGTCCGCCTCCATCCCGGGATAGACGGTCCGCAGCCGTTCCCGGGTCGCCCCGCACCGCTCCTGCCAGCGCCGGGCGTGCGCGTTCCCGGGGGTCAGGAAGTCGGCCCGGGCGTAGATCTCGGTGGCCAGCCGCAGTTGGAAGGCGGCGAGCAGGGCCCGTACCGCGGGGCGGGTCTCGGGTTCGCCGCGGGTGTCGAGCTGGGACAGGTAGTGGGCCCGGAGCTGGACCCCGTACTCGGTGACCAGCAGCGGGACCCCGAAGAAGCGTTTGGCCAGGAGTCCGGGGAGCGCTGCCACGCCGCCCGCGGCCGCGTGGCAGATGTCGGCCTCGCCGAGGCCGCCCCCTGCCTGGGCGTTCTCCCCGTACCAGTCGAGGGACAACGGCCTCAGCATGACCTCGAGCCCGTCCACGAACTCCAGCAGGTCGGCCACCTGCGCGGTCCGTACGGTGCGTGCGGCGCCCGGCGCCCGGCAGGCGGACTCCAGGGCCCGCACCGCGGACTCGGAGCGCAGGGCCGCGTACATCCCGCCCTGTTCGCGGGCGAGTCCGGCGAGCCCGTACAGCCCGGCGGCGAAGGGCTCCGCCGCACCGGTGCAGATCCCGTGGACCAGCTGCTCGAAGCAGTCCACGAACCGCCGGCGCTCCCGCCGGGAGTAGGTCCGCCCGTCGTCGGCGGGGGCCCACAGGGGGGCCGTCCGGACCCGGGTGACGTGCTCGGGCAGTGGCACCCGGGCGCGTTCCTGCTCGGCGCTGCGGCTCAGTGCGTAGATCTCGAACTCGTGCTGCGGGAGCCCGCGCACGAGCCGGTCGCACCACAGCCTCGCCTCTCCCGTCGCATACGGATAACCACCTTCCGTGAGCAGTCCGATCCGCACGAGTGGCACCCCCGATCTCCCGTTCAGGCGGTCGCCGTTCGGTCAGGCGACCCGCCGCGGGAGAACTCAAGCGGATATGCCGAAGGCGCGACGGACGGTTGTCCGTCGCGCCACCGGAAGGGGTGAAGAGTCGTAACTTTCCCGTACGGTTCGCGTTCGAGCACGCTAGAAGTACAGCCTCGGAACCGGCCCGGGCCGGCCAGCTCCCCGGCCCGATTCCCGGACCGATCCCGGACCGATCCCCGGACCGCCGCCGGCCGGCACCCGGCTACGCGAAGACCTCCTGCCGCGTCCTGCGCCGGCCGGCCGCCAGTGCGGGATCCAGGGCCGGTACGGCGGCCAGGAGCTGCCGGGTGTAGGGGTGGGCCGGGCGGTCGTAGACCTGGTCCACCGGTCCCTCCTCGACGATCTCCCCGGCCCGCATGACGGCCACCCGGTCGCTGACCTGCCGGACCACCGCCAGGTCGTGCGCGATGAAGACCAGCGCGATGCCCAGCTCCCGCTGGAGCTCCGCCAGCAGGGCGGTGACCTGGGCCTGGGTGGTCACGTCGAGGGCGGAGACCGGCTCGTCGCAGACGATCAGCCGGGGCCGGGGAGCGAGCGCGCGTGCGATGCCCACCCGCTGGCGCTGGCCGCCGCTGAACTCGTGCGGGTAGCGGTCGTAGTGCTCGGCCTCCAGCCCGACGCGCAGCAGCAGCTCCTCCACCCGGGCCCGGACGGCCGCCTCGTCCCGCTCCCCGGCCGCGCGCAGCGGATCGGCGATGGACTCGCCGACGGAACGGCGCGGGTTGAGGGAGGACACCGGGTCCTGGAAGACCATCTGCACACCGCCCGTGATGCCGGTGACTTCGGCGCCGTCCCGGCGCACCTGCCCGGAGCCGGGCTCCAGCAGTCCGACGAGCATCCGCCCGAGCGTGCTCTTGCCGGAACCGCTCTCACCGACGATCCCCAGGGTCTCCCCGGCGTGCACGGCGAGGGACACCCCGGCGACGGCGGCGACCTTGCGCCGTCCCCGCCCGAACTCCCGCCGCAGGGAAAAGGCCTCGACGACGGGCACCTCCGCCGATTCCTGCCCCGCCGGCGTTCGAGG
This sequence comes from Streptomyces sp. NPDC040545, assembly GCF_055595065.1. Lineage (NCBI taxonomy): Bacteria > Bacillati > Actinomycetota > Actinomycetes > Kitasatosporales > Streptomycetaceae > Streptomyces > Streptomyces sp. NPDC040545. Next base: position 631,916 of record NZ_JBVIWA010000001.1, on the reverse strand, counting down.
CGCGGGGTCCGGGGCGGAGCCCCGGGAAGGGCGCCGCGCCTGCTCGTCCGCGGCCCCCCGCACGGGGCGCGGCCCGTCGAGCCTCGGTACCGCCGCCAGCAGGGCCTTGGTGTACGGCTCGGCCGGTGCGGCCAGCACGGAAGCCACCGGACCCCGCTCGACTGCGGAGCCACCCCGCATGACCAGCACCTCGTCCACGCTCTCCGCCGCCACCCCCACGTCGTGGGTGACCAGCAGCAGCCCGAGCCCGCGCTCCTCGCGCAGCCCGTGCAGCAGGTCGAGGATCTGGGCCTGCACGGTGACGTCGAGCGCGGTGGTCGGCTCGTCGGCGATCAGCAGCTGCGGCTCGCACGCCAACGCCATGGCGATGAGGGCCCGTTGCCGCATGCCGCCGCTGAACTCGTGCGGCCGCGCGCGGGAGCGGCGTGCCGCGTCCGGGATGCCCACCCGGTCGAGCACCGCGACAGCGCGGGCCCGGGCGGCCCGCCGGGAGACGTCCGCGTGGATCCGGTGGACCTCGGCGATCTGGTCGCCGATGGCGTAGTACGGGTCCAGGGAGCTCAGCGGGTCCTGGAAGACCATGGCGGCGGTCCCGCCGCGCAGCCGGCGCAGTTCGGCCGCCGATGCCGTGGCCACGTCCGTGCCGCCGACCCGGACGGTGCCGCCCAGCCGGGCGCCCGTACCGCGGTGCAGTCCCAGCAGGGCCGCGGCCACGGTGGACTTGCCGCTGCCGGACTCGCCCACGACGCCGAGGGCGCGGCCCGCCTCCAGGGTGAAGGAGATCCCGTCCACGGCCCGTACGTACTCCCCCGCCCCGCCGACCGGGAAGTCGACGACGAGGTCGGTGACCTCCACCAGTGAGTGCGTCATGCGAGGGTCACCCTTCGGTCCGCGGCGGCGTACAGCAGGTCGGCGATCGCGCCCGCGAGGACCACGGCCGCGCCGATCGTGAGGACGACGCCGACGACGACGGGCAGGTCCACGACCCGTACGCCGTCGATGAGGGTCTTGCCGAGGCCGGGGATGCCGAACAGCGACTCCGTGAGCACCGCGCCGCCGATCATCGTGCCGAAGTCCACGGCGCTGAGCGCGATCACGGGGGCCACGGCGCCGCGCACCGCGTGCCGCGTGACCACGGCCCGCTCCCCCACCCCGTAGGCACGGAAGGTCCGGATGTGGTCCTCGGCGAGCGTCTCCAGGGTCGAACTGCGGGTGAGCCGGGCGTACTTGGCGCTCTCGAAGAAGCCGAGGGTCACCCAGGGCAGGAGCAGGTTCCAGGCCCACTGCTCGGGGTCCTCGGTCAGCGCCACGTACGTCGGGAACGGCAGCCACTGGAGGTAGGCGCAGACGGTCATGAGCAGCAGCAGCCCCAGGATGAAGACGGGGGTGCCGGTCCCGGCGAGGGTCAGGACGGTCAGGGCCCGCTCGGTGATTCCGCCGCGGCGCAGCGCGGACAGCAGGCCGGTGCCGACGCCGACCACCAGCCAGATCACCAGCGCGCCCAGCGCCAGCGACAGGGTGGCGGGCAGCCGGTCCAGGATCAGCCCGGTGACCTGCTGGTCGTTCTGGTACGAGAATCCCAGGCAGGGTGCGTCGCAATGCAGGACCAGCCCGGCGCCGCCGGAGTAGTCCCGGCCGGCCAGCAGTCCCTGGAGGAAGTGCAGGTACTGGGTGAGGGCGGATTCGTTCAGCCCGAGCTGTTCACGGACCTGGGCGATCTGCGCCGGGTTGCAGCGTTCTCCGCAGGCGAGGCGGGCCGGGTCGCCGGGGGCGAGGTAGAAGAGGGCGTAGACGACGACGGACAGGGTGAGCAGCACCAGCAGTGCGCCGCCGGTCCGTTTGAGCACGAAGCGGGTCACGCCGTGCGCTCCTTTCTGGTGCCGACCCGCAGGCGGGAGCCTTCGCGCGGGTCGAGGGCCGTGCGGACGGCATCGCCCAGCACGGTGGAGGCGAGCACGGTGACGAAGAGCAGCCCGGCGGGGAGCAGGACGTAGGCCGGGTCGGCGCGGAACCAGGTCTGCGCGCTGGAGAGCATCTGTCCCCAGGAGGGTGTGGGCGGCTTCACGCCGACGCCGAGGAAGGACAGCGAGGCTTCGGCCACGATGGCGGTGGGCACCTTGATCGCGGCGATGGTGATGACGGGCGCGGCCAGCGAGGGCAGCAGTTCTCGGCGGGCGATGCCCAGCGTGCCCCTGCCCGAGAGGCGGGCGGCGTCGACGAAGTCGAGTCCGCGCAGGGCGAGGGCCTGGGCCCGCACCATCCGGGCGGTGCCGCCCCAGTCGAGCAGTCCGATGATGAGGATGAGCAGCAGCGGCCGGGGGAAGTCGGGCGGGACGACGGCGGTGAGGGCGATACCGATCACCAGCATCGGCAGCGCGATCATCACGTCGGTGAACCGGCCGATGAGCTGGCCCGCGAACCGGCCGCCGAGCGCGGCGGCGAGTCCGACGCCGACCCCGACGAGCGTTTGCACGACGACGGCGCCGAGGGCGACGAGCAGTGAGATCCGCGCCCCGTACAGCAGCCGGGTGAGCAGGTCGCGGCCGGTGCCCGGCTCGACGCCGAGCAGGTGGTCGGCGGAGATCCCGCCGAAGGAGCCGAGCGGTACCCCGCCGCGCGCGGAGTCCACGAGGTCGTCGTGGTACGCGTTCGGGTCCTGGCCGGTGAGCTGGGCGACCAGCGGTGCGGCGAGGGCGAGGAGGACGAGCAGGGCGATGGCTGCGGCGGCCGCGAGGGCCGCGGGCCGGCGGCGCAGGCGCCGCCAGACCTGGCGCGCGGTGCCCGCACCCGGGGCGAGGGCCCCGGACGCGGGCAGCGGCTGCTGCGGCGCCGGCTGCTTCAGGGCGACGCTCACTTGACGGAGACCTGCGAGATGTCGAGGACGCCGGTCCAGTCGCTGATCACGACGTTCTTGATGTCCTTGCCGACGAGCCGCTTGTAGACCGGGTGGAAGAGCGGCACGTCCAAGGCCTGCTCACCGATCTTCTTGTCGAGCGCGCCCCAGCGCTTGCCGGCCGCCGCGAGGTCGGTCAGCTTGGCGATCTCGTCGATCTCGGCGTTCACGGCCGGGTCGTTCAGCTGGGCGTGGTTGTAGTTGGAGCCGTTGGTCACGATCTGCCGGCCGTCGAAGATCGGCGCGAGGAAGGGGGCGCCGGAGGGCCAGTCGGCGCCCCAGCGGGAGAGGAAGAAGCCGGGGGTGTTCTTGGCGTCCCAGCGCTTCTCGTTGAAGGCGTTGTTCTCCAGGCCTTCCAGCTTGACGGTGATCCCGGCGGCGGCGAGGGCCTGCTGCACGGCGGTGGCGACCTCGGGGCTGGTCTGGCGGTTCTGCGCGGTGGAGTGGGTCAGGGTGACGGTGAGGCCGTCGGGGAAGCCGGCCTCCGCGAGCAGCTGCTTGGCCTTGGCCGGGTCGCCGGTCTTCCCCGCCGGGAAGTGGTCGTACGGGGTGAAGCCGAAGGCCTCGCGCTCGGGCAGGAAGGTGGTGGCCGGTTCGGCCAGTGCGGATCCGCCGGCGGCGTTGATCACGCTGGTGCGGTTGATCGCGTGGGAGATGGCCTGGCGCACCTTCGGGTTGTCGAAGGGGGCCACCTTCGGGTTGAAGGCCAGGTAGTTGATGTAGCCGAAGTGGCCGGTGCCGACGCGGCCCGCCAGCTCCTTGTTGTCGCCGATCTGGGCGAGCTCCGCCGGGCCGAGGTTGGTGTCGGTGGTGACGGCGGCGGCGTCGGGGCCGGAGCTGGTGGTCAGGCGCTGGTTGATGACGGCGGCGTCGAGACCGGAGCGGACGTCGATCTTGTCCGGGTAGGCCTTGCGCTCCTCGTCGGTCTTCTCGTCCCAGTGCTCGTTGCGCTCCAGGGTGAGGTGTTCGCCGTCGTTGTCGTTCTTGACGACCTTGTACGGGCCGGAGGAGACGGGGTGCTCCTCGTACTTGACCCCGGTGTCCTTGGCCTTGGGGACGGGCGCGAACTGTGTCTGCGTGGCGACGAAGGGGAACTCGCCCTCGGGCTTGCGGAGTTTGAAGACGATCGTCTTCGGGTCGGGCACGACGATCGAGTCGAGGCCCTTGCCGCCGTCCTTGTACGGGCCCTCGTACGTCTCCCCGCCGACCAGCCAGTCGCGCAGGTACGGGGCGCCGCCCGACAGCTCGGCGGCGAAGGAGCGCTCGATGCCGTACTTGATGTCGGCGGTGGTGATCGGGGTGCCGTCCTCGTACTTCAGCCCGTCCTTGAGCGTGTACGTCCACTCGGTGGCGTCGGCGTTGGGCTTTCCGGTGTCGGTGGCCAGGTCGGGCACGACCTTGGCGCCGGCCGCGCCGTCCTCGCGGTTGCGGGTGGTCAGTGTGCGGAAGACCAGCGAGGGAACGTTTCCGCCGCCCGAGGTGTAGAGGCGGGCCGGGTCGAAGTCGCTCTGGGGCTCGGAGTTGAGGACGGTCAGGGTGCCGCCCTTCTGCGGTGCGCCCGCGGCGCCCGGCTTGTCGCCCGGACCGGTCTTGTCCGCACCGTCCTTGGGGCCGCAGGCCACGGCGCCCCCGGCCAGGACGAGGCTGACGGTGACGGCGGCCACGCGGCGCGCTATGAGATGACGGTCGGGTCCGGCGGAAGACATGGGTGTGAAGACCTCTCGGCGTGAAGGAAGGGCGGAAGGGCCACGCGAGGGGCAGCGGTCGACAGCGGCACCGATGGGTCACCGGTTACCGGAACATGAGGAAGCCGCGCCTGCGGGCGTACGTGCACCCGGGCGCGGCGAAGGAACTCGAAAAGGGTCGCGGCGCTCGCGGGTCGGCGTCAGCGACAGAAGATGTCGGCCACGCTGTGCGCGGTCACACCAAGCAGCGCCAGCTCTATGGCGGCGCTCGCGGTCATGGTGTGGTGGTGCGACATGCGGAGAACGATTGCCGATGATCGGACGGATTGTCAACGCGGATCCCCGCCCGGCCGCCGGGCGGGGATCCGGTCCGTCGGTCAACCTCCGGGGAACACCCAGGGGTTGGGCTTGCACTCGATGCCGTTGATGTTGAGGGACTTGGTCTGCTGCTGCATGATCGGCGCGAGCGCGCCGGGTGTGCGGCAGTTCACGTGGTCGTGTCCGAGCCGGTGTCCGACCTCGTGGTTGATGAGCATCTGCCGGTAGATGAACATCTGGTCCGGTCCGTAGGTCGCGGAGCCCTGAGCCCAGCGGAACGCGTTGATCATCACCCGCTCGGTGCGCGCGGAGTCGCAGGAGACGTTGTCGACGGTGGTGTCCAGATCGGACTTGGCGCACCAGACCCCGGTGGTCCCGGGACTGGCCAGGGTGATCACGAAGTCCGCCTCGCCGCCCGGTACCCGCTCGAAGGTCTTCTCGCCGTTGTGGGCCCAGCTGCGGTCGTCGTTGAGGGTGCGGTGGACGGCCTCGGCGAAGAGCTGCAGGTCCAGGCCGAGGCCCTGCTCGACGTCGACCCGGTAGCGCACGAGCCTGCCCTTGCCGGGGGCCTTGGCCACTCCGGGCACGGTGTCGAAGGTCCCGGGCCCGGCGAGCTTCGCGTCGATCGGCAGCTGCTGGGCCATCTTCTGCTCGTAGGTCAGCTCCGGCGCACCTCCGGCGGCGGACGGCGCCGCGGGCGCGGCCGCCGCCGGAGGCGTCGCGCGGCCGTCCGAGCGGGAGGCGGCGGCGTCGGTGCGGCTGCCGTCGGAGGCGGCAGCCGCGCCCGTCTTGGCGCCGTCCCCGTCGGAGGTCACCTGGCCGGCGACGACGACGGCGAGGACGGTGGTGACGGCCACGGCGGCCAGGCCCGTGTACGTACGGACCTTCAGGCCTCGGCCGGAACCGGGCGGATCCGGGTCGGGATCCACCGGATCGACCGGATCCACGGGGCCGGCGGGACCGGCCGGGTCGGCCGGCCTGCGCGGCCCGGGCACCAGGCGGTGCGAGCCGGTGGAGGTGACGGGGTCGGGGGCGGGACCGGCGTCGGGGCCGAGGTCGAAGGAGGCCGGCGGCACCAGGGTGACCTGCGGGAAGCCCACCGCGGGCGTGCCGAAGGCCGGGGTGTCGGAGTCCAGCAGGGCGGCGGGCGCCGGCGCGGTGGCGGCGTCGCCGTAGGGCCGCCGCACCCCGCGCCAGTCCCCGTACACGGAGTCGGGCCGGGCTCCCGGGGCGCCGCCGGACTCGTGCTGCTGGGGGTGGCTCCCGGTCCGCGCGTCGGCGAAGGACCGGTCCGGGGACACGTACCCCTGGTGGGTGACGGTCGGTTCGGGCCAGGACCCGGCGGGCGGTTCCTCGTACGGCAGGGGCTCCGGCTGCGGCCGGACGGGCGGCGGAGCGGCGGCCGGAGCCGGCGCGGGGCCCTTGCGACTATGTCGTCCCACGGTCCTCAGCCTCTGCCGTCTTCGGTGTACCGGTCACCTTCGCCCGTTCCGGTGTCGCTCAGCAGTTCCCGGAACGCGGCGGCCACCGCCTCGGGGTACTCCATCATCGCCACGTGTCCTGCCTCGGGCATGCACAGCAGCCGCGAACCGCGGAAGGCCGCGGCCGCCCTGTGCGCCATACGGTACGAGACCAGTTGGTCCCGGCCACCGTAGACCAGCAGCGAGGGTGCGAGGACCCGCTGCGCCTGCCGCCACAGCCCGTGCTGGCCACCGAGGGTGTAGGCGTCGACGATGCCGCGCGAGGAGCGCGTCATCGCCTCCCAGAAGTAGGGCAGGGCCATCCGCCGCTCCATCTCCTCCACGGCGTTGCGGAATCCCTCGGGTCTCACCCGGGAGGGGTCTCCGTAACAGAGCTCCGTCACCCCGCGGGTGCGCTGCTCGGCGCTGAGTCCCTGCGTCAGCCGGTTGAAGAGCGCGGCCACCCCGGGCACGGCGAGCAGCGCGGTCGGCACGGCCGACTTCTGCACGCGCAGCTCGGGCAGGGCGGGCGAGATCAGGGTCAGGGTGCGCACCAGGTCGGGCCGGACGGCCGCGACGCGGGTGGAGACGGCTCCGCCGAGGGAGTTCCCGACCAGGTGGACCGGGCCGCGCCCGGCGGCGTCGAGGTGCCGGATGACGGCGCGGGCGAAGGCGGTGACGGAGTAGTCCCGGTCGGCGGGTGGTGGGGACCAGCCGAAGCCCGGCAGGTCGACGGCCTCGCCGTCGACGGTGTCGGCCAGCTGCGCCATCAGGTCCGACCAGTTCTGCGAGGAACCGCCGAGTCCGTGCACGAACAGGGCGGGTGGCAGCCCGGTGCGCAGGGGCGGGCGGACCCGGACGGCCAGTTCCAGGCCGGGCAGCACGGCGGTGCGCAGCTGCTCCCCTTCGGCCACCCGGACGGCTCCCGTCTGGGAGGACAGCTCGGCGGTGGAGCGTACGCCCGGCAGCTCGGTCGAAGACATGCGGGCAATGTTACGAGACGATCACGTTCCTCTTCTTGTGTTCGCCGTCACAGACACAGGCCGGATCCGTATAGCGGTGCATCCGCGATCCTCCTAGGCTCGTAAGTGAGCACAAGGAAGCGAGGGGAGCGGCATGACTGTCGACCCTGCGGAGCCGGACACCTTCCGCGAACAGTTCCCGGACTCCCTCGATCCTGAGGCGCCCGAGGCGGATGTGGCGGAGCAGCTGGCCGACCTCCGGCCGGACGAGGACGACCCGATCACCGAGAGCGCGGGGGACGGGGTCGCGGACGGCGATGCCGTCGAGCAGGCGCGGGTGGTGCCGCTGGACGAGGACGACTACCGCTGACCCGCCGACCGAGCACCGACCAAACCGCTGATCAAACCGCTGACCAGCGCCTCCGGGCCGTCCGTACCGCGAGAAAACTCGGCTTGAACCCTCCAGATTCGGTTACCGAAAAGTACGATGGCGGCGCGGCGCAGAGCGCACTGTGTTCTTAGAGAAAGTGGGAGGCGGCGTGACAGCCATCGAGCAGACCGAGGCAGCGCGTCCGCGGGGCACGCGACTGCCGCGCCGAGCCCGGCGCAACCAGCTGCTGGGCGCGGCCCAGGAGGTTTTCGTCGCGCAGGGGTATCACGCGGCGGCCATGGACGACATCGCCGAGCGGGCCGGCGTGAGCAAGCCGGTGCTGTACCAGCACTTCCCCGGCAAGCTCGACCTGTATCTGGCCCTGCTGGACCAGCACTGCGAGGCCCTGCTGCTGGCCGTGCGCACCGCACTCGCGTCGACGACGGACAACAAGCTGCGCGTGGCGGCCACGATGGACGCCTACTTCGCGTACGTGGAGGAGGAGGGCGGCGCCTTCCGGCTGGTCTTCGAGTCCGACCTGACGAACGAGCCGGCGGTGCGCGAGCGCGTCGACCGCGTCTCGCTGCAGTGCGCCGAGGCCATCTCCGATGTCATCGCCGAGGACACCGGCCTGTCCAAGGACGAGTCGATGCTGCTGGCCGTGGGCCTGGGCGGGGTCTCGCAGGTCGTGGCCCGCTACTGGCTCTCCAGCGAGAGCCCGGTCGCCCGCGAGACGGCGGTCGGCCTGCTCACCTCGCTCGCCTGGCGCGGTATCGCCGGCTTCCCGCTGCACGGCACGGAGTCCTGAGGGACCGGCTCCCGCGGGCCCCCGCCGGCCGCTGTTCGCTGCGAGCGTGTCCGCTCTGCGCGGTCCGTGTCCCCTCACCGGGCTAATGTGGACCGCGTACGGCGCGGCTGATCGCGCGAACCGGATCGTCGGAGGGACAAAGCCGTGGAGGTCAAGATCGGCGTGCAGCACGCACCCCGGGAGATCGTGCTGGAGAGCGACCTGAGCGCCGAGGAGCTGGAGAGCATCGTCACCGCCGCTCTGTCCGGCACCGCGCCGCTGCTGAGCCTCACCGACAACAAGGGCCGCAAGGTCCTGGTGCCGTCCGACCGCCTGTCGTATGTCGACCTGGGTGAGCCGAGCGTGCGCAAGGTCGGTTTCGGCGCGCTCTGAGAACTGTTGGAAACGGCCCGGTGGTTGATCCCACCGGGCCGTTTCTGTTTCTTCCGCTTCGGGTAGGACCGCAGTGACCCGGTTTGCCCTGACGTATGGGAGAGACCTCATGCTGCTGATGGAAGTGCTCGGCTCCGCACTCCTGGGCCTCGCCCTGTCCGCGACAGCCGCCCGGGTGCTCACGCGCCGGTTGCCTTCCCGCACAGTGGTGCTGGTCAGCGGGGTGCTGGGAGCGCTGTTCGGGGCGTATCTCACCCACTTCGCGCTGGGGCCCGGGCACAACACCCTGACCGCGACGCTCCTCGGCGCGGTGCTGGTGTCGGCCGTGGTCCTGTCCCTGCTGCTCCGTCCGGCCGCCGGGCCCCGCAGGCCGTCCCACAGGACTCCGTTTTCACTTCCGTCGCGGGGCTGACCGCGACCCCTGACCTCTGACCTCCGAACCACGTACGTCGGCCCCGGCGCGCGGTGTGCGCGCCGGGGCCGACGTGTGGAGCGGTACGGAGCCCCGCGGCTGCCTCGAAGCTGGCTCGAGGCTGCTGTGCGACCGCCGTGCGGTCAGGCGGCGAGACCGAGGGCCGCCATCCGCTTGGTGTGCGCCTTGGTGATGCGGGTGAACATCTCGCCGACGGCCGCCAGGTCGAAGCCGGCCGCCATTCCGTCGACGCCGCCGACCAGCATGGTCGAGAGCGCGTCGCGCTCGGCGACCACGCGCTGGGCCTGCGAGAGGGCCTCGCCCATCAGCCGGCGGGCCCACAGCGCGAGCCGGCCGCCGCAGCGCGGGTCCGCCTCGATCGCCGCGCGGACCTTCTCGACGGCGAAGTTGCCGTGGCCGGTGTCGTCGAGCACGCCGAGCACGAGGGCGCGGGTGTCGGTGTCCAGGTGGGAGGCGACCTCACGGTAGAAGTCACTGGCGATGGAGTCGCCGACGTAGGCCTTGACCAGGCCCTCCAGCCAGTCCGACGGCGCGGTCTGGCGGTGGAAGTCGTCGACGCCCTTCGCGAAGGGCTCCATGGCGGCGGTGGGCTCGACCTCGATCGCCGCGAGCCGGTCCCGCAGCCGCTCGAAGTGGTGGAACTCGGCGGAGGCCATCGCGGCGAGCTCGGCCTTGTCGTCCAGGGTGGGCGCGAGCTTCGCGTCCTCCGCCAGGCGCTCGAAGGCCGCGAGCTCTCCGTAGGCGAGCGCGCCGAGCAGGTCCACGACGGCGGCCCGGTACTGCGGCGAGGCAGAGGCGGCGGCCCAGTCCTGGGAGGCGATGCCCACGGCTCCGGTGGGGTCGCTGTCGTCGGCGGGCGAGGCGTTTTCTACGGTCGACATGCTCCGCACAATAGCCCGCCGAATGGCCCTCCAAGTCACCACGGCGGTTCCTTGCCTGTCCAGCTAAACGCGCCTACCCGGTGAATTCACCCGACACACCTGCGCGATTCCGGGGTACAGTGGTAATGCGCCTGCCGAACACTCGGCGGGCCATCCGAATGAGGATGCCCGGTCGGTGGCCCGATCGGCTCCAACCGACCGCCCTCGGTGCGGTGCGTACGTTCATGCGTACCGCCTCCCACGAGGGGCCCCCTCAGCGGCAGATGCGCTTGAGCGAAGGCTAGTGGTCCCGCGCAGCTTCGTACGTAGCAGTACTGCAAGCACGGCACGGTACGACCCCCCTCGCCGCCTCGCGCCGCGTCTCACAGAAGAGGCAGCACCCTGACTACGTTCCGAGACCTCGGGATTTTCCCCGAGACGGCCGAGGCCCTTGAGGCCGTCGGCATCGTGTCCCCCTTCCCGATCCAGGAGATGACCCTCCCCGTCGCCCTTTCCGGCACGGACGTCATCGGCCAGGCCAAGACCGGAACCGGCAAGACGCTCGGTTTCGGCCTTCCCCTGCTGGAGCGGGTCGTCGTCCCCGCGGACGTCGAGGCCGGCCGCGCCACCCCCGCGCAGCTGACCGACGCCCCGCAGGCCCTCGTGGTGGTTCCGACCCGCGAGCTGTGCACCCAGGTCACCAACGACCTCCTGACCGCGGGCAAGGTCCGCAACGTCCGCGTCCTCGCCATATACGGTGGTCGCGCGTACGAGCCCCAGGTCGAGGCGCTCAAGAAGGGCGTCGACGTGATCGTCGGCACCCCGGGCCGCCTGCTCGACCTGGCCGGGCAGAAGAAGCTCGACCTCTCGCGCGTCAAGGCCCTCGTCCTGGACGAGGCCGACGAGATGCTCGACCTGGGCTTCCTGCCCGACGTCGAGAAGATCATGGCGTACCTGCCTGCGAAGCGTCAGACGATGCTGTTCTCGGCGACCATGCCGGGTGCGGTCATCGGCCTGGCCCGCCGCTACATGACGCAGCCGACCCACATCCGCGCCGTCTCCGAGGACGGCGAGGGCGCGACCGTCGCCAACATCACGCAGCACGTCTTCCGTGCGCACAACATGGACAAGCCGGAGCTCGTCTCCCGCATCCTGCAGGCCGAGGGCCGTGGCCTGGCCATGATCTTCTGCCGTACCAAGCGCACGGCGGCCGACATCGCCGAGCAGCTGGAGAAGCGCGGCTTCGCGTCCGGCGCCGTCCACGGCGACCTGGGCCAGGGCGCGCGCGAGCAGGCGCTGCGCGCGTTCCGCAACGGCAAGGTCGACGTGCTGGTGTGCACCGACGTCGCCGCGCGCGGTATCGATGTCGAGGGTGTGACCCACGTCATCAACTACCAGACGCCGGAGGACGAGAAGACCTTCCTGCACCGTGTGGGCCGCACCGGCCGCGCGGGCAACAAGGGCATCGCCGTCACCCTGGTCGACTGGGACGACATCCCGCGCTGGCAGCTGATCAACAAGGCGCTGGAGCTGGACTTCCACGAGCCGGTCGAGACGTACTCCACGTCCCCGCACCTGTTCGAGCAGCTGAGCATCCCGGCCGGCACCAAGGGCATCCTGCCGCGCGCCGAGCGTACGCGGGCCGGCCTGAAGGCCGAGAACCTGGAGGACCTGGGCGAGACCGGCGGCCGCGGTGGCCGTGGCGGCCGCTCCGGTCCGGCGGCCGCCGCCGCCGTGGTGACCGAGGAGCGTCCGGCCCGTACCCGTACGCCGCGCCAGCGCCGCCGTACCCGTGGCGGGGCGGAGCTCGCCGAGGGCGCCGAGGCCACCGCCGCGGTGACCCCGGCCGAGGCTCCCGAGGCCCCGGCCGCCGACGAGCCGCGCCGTCCGCGCCGCCGCCGCACCCGTGTGGCAGTGGTGCCGGCCCAGGCCCCCGTGGCCGCGCCGGCCGCCCCGGCCCCGGTCGCCGCCGCTCCGGTCGCCCCGGTCGCCCCGGCTCCGGTCGAGGCCGCCCCGGTGACCCCGGTCGCCGAGGAGGCTCCGGCCAGGCCGAAGCGCGTCCGTACCCGCAAGGTCGTCGCGACCGAGCCGGAGCCGGACTTCCAGATGCCGCCGCTGGTCGAGCCCGTCCGGGCCCGGCGCACCCGCAAGGCTGCCCCGGCCGCCGCGGTGACCCCGGTCGCCGAGGTTCCCGCCGAGGAGGCCCCGGTCAAGCCGAAGCGCACCCGTACCCGCAAGGTCGCGGAGGCCGCCCCGGTCGCCGCCGAGGCCGTCGCGGTGGCGGAGGAGGCTCCGGTCAAGCCGAAGCGCACCCGCACCCGCAAGGCCGCGGAGGCCGCCCCGGTCGCCGCCGAGGCCGTCGCGGTGGCCGAGGAGGCCCCGGTCAAGCCGAAGCGGACCCGCACCCGCAAGGCCGCGGCCGCGCCGGAGGCGTAAGCCTTACGCAGCACCCCGCCGATGGCCCCGATCCCCTTCCGAGGGGGCCGGGGCCATCGGCCTGCCCGGGCCGTGCCGGGCACCGTACGGGCCGGTAACCTCGGGCCATGAGCAAGCCTCCGCGTCTCACGCTGCCCTCCGCCGCCCGCGCGTACCTCCTCACCACCGGCCGCGGCTCCTTCGCCGTGCACGAGGCCGGTGAGCCCGTACGCGGCACCGCCCTGCTGGTCCCCGGTTTCACGGGCAGCAAGGAGGACTTCATCGGCCTGCTGGAGCCGCTGGCGGCCGCCGGGTACCGGGTCGTCGCCGTGGACGGCCGCGGCCAGCACGAGAGCCCGGGCCCGCGCGAGGAGGCCCCGTACGCCCTGGAGGAGCTGGCGCGGGACGTCCTCGCGCAGGTCCGCGCGCTGGGCGAGGACCGCGTGCACCTGGTCGGCCACTCGCTCGGCGGGCTGATCTCCCGCGCCGCCGTGCTGCGCGACCCCTCGCCCTTCGCCTCCCTCACCCTGATGAGCAGCGGGCCGGCCGCGATCTCCGAGGACCAGCAGGCCCGGACGAAGCTGCTGGTCGCCGCGCTGGAGGCGATGGGCGACGACATGCCCGGGATCTGGGCGGCGATGCGGGCCCACGATCCCGAGGACGCGGCCGCGGACTCCCCCGAGCTCGCGCACTTCCTGCGCGAGCGGTGGCTGGCCACCGTCCCCGAGCAGCTGATCGTCACCGGCCGGACGCTGATCTGCGAGCCGGACCGGGTGGCCGAGCTGAGCCGCGTCGACCTGCCGAAGCTGGTCCTGTCCGGGGCCGTGGACCAGGCCTGGCCCGTGCCGCTGCTGGACGAGACGGCCCGGCGCCTGGGTGCGCGGCGGGTGATCGTGCCGGGGACGGATCACTCCCCGAACGCCGAGGACCCGGCCACGACGGCGCGCGAGCTGGCCGCGTTCTGGGACTCCTGCACCGGCGTGTAGTTAGCCAGTGAAAAAATTTCCTTAGCGTAGGGAATGATTGCGGCCTACACTTCGTTGGACCAGTGCAAGGAGAAACACTGACGAAGGGAGAAGCCCCATGCGCTTCGAGATTCTGCGCCTGGACGACGTCGACGGATCCGCCGTGGACAGCACCGTCGTCGACGCGGCCTCCGTCAACCGGATCGTGCAGCAGGCCGCAGCCGTCGGCCAGCGCATCCTGATCCGACCGGCCGAGAGTGCGTCCTGCTGACGCATCGCACGAAAAACGTTCACGCCCCCGCACCGTTCCCGGTGCGGGGGCGTTCGCATGAGCGGCCGCGCGCGGCGGCCGCGAGGCCGGGGCCTCAGGCCGCGTCGATCACCTGGAGCACGCCGTTGATGATCTGCTGGACGGCGATCGCCGAGAGCATCATGCCGGCGAGCCGGGTGACGAGGACGACGCCGCCGTCCTTGATGACCCGGATGATCACCAGGGAGTAGCGCATGGTGATCCACAGCACGACGTGCATGGCCACGATCGCGGCCCAGACCGAGACCGATGCCGCAGCGCCGTCGGCCTTCTGGACGGCGAGGATCACGGACACGATCGCGCCGGGCCCGGCCAGCAGCGGCATGCCCAGCGGCACCAGGGCCACGTTCACGTCCTTGGTCTGCTTCGGCTCGTCGTTCTTGCCGGTGAGCAGGTCCAACGCGATGAGCAGGAGCAGCAGACCACCGGCGATCATCAGCGCCGGGACGGAGACGTGCAGGTAGTCCAGGATCTGCTGGCCGCAGATGCCGAAGACCGCGATGACACCGAAGGCCACGCAGACGGCCTGCCAGGCCATGCGGCGCTGCACCTTGGCGGGGCGGCCGGAGGTCAGGGCGAGGAAGATCGGCGTGATCCCCGGGGGGTCCATAATCACAAAAAGGGTGAGAAAAAGGGATCCGAAGACGGCGAAATCAAACACAGTGATGCCTTGCAGAAGAGAGGGGTGTCGCGAAGAAGAAGTGTGGGACGGGTGGAGCGGGCCGGATCCGGCCGGTCAGCGCTCGCGTCCGCCGGCGCCCGGCACCGGGAAGGCCCCCGTCGCGCGGCGCGTGATCTCGCCGTAGATCTCGGGGTCGGTCGTGAACTCGCCGAGACGGCAGGTCTTGCGGCTGCCGTGGTAGTCGCTGGACCCGGTGGTCAGCAGGCCGAGATCGGCCGCCAGGCCGCGCATCCGCGTGCGGGTGTCGGCGTCGTGGTCCATGTGGTCCGCCTCTATGCCGTCCAGGCCCGCGGTCGCCAGTTCGGCTATCGCGGACTCGGAGACGCACCGGCCGCGCTTGACGGCGGCGGGGTGCGCGAGGACGGTGACCCCGCCGGCCGCCTTGACCAGGCGCACGGCCTCGAACGGGTCGAGCTCGTGCTTCTCGGCGTACGCGCGGCCGCCGTCGGCGAGCCACTCGGGCGTGAAGGCGTCCGAGACGGTGGGTACGATGCCCAGCTCGACGAGGGCGGTGGCGATGTGCGGCCGCCCGACCGAGCCGTCACCGGCGATCCGGGCCACCTGCTCCCAGGTGACGTCGACGCCGAGGTCCTGGAGCTTGCCGATCATGGTCCGGGCGCGCGGGGTGCGGTCGTCCCGGACGAGCTCCCGCTCCCGGGCCAGCTCGGGCTCCTCGGGATCGAAGAGGTACGCCAGCATGTGCACGCCGACCCCGTCGAGCCGGCAGGACAGTTCGGCCCCGGTCACCAGCGTCAGCCCGGCGGGCAGGGCCGCGAGGGCCTCGCCGTATCCGCGCACGGTGTCATGGTCGGTCAGCGCGACCACGTCCAGCCCGGCGCCGGCGGCGGCCAGCATCAGCTCGGCGGGGGTGTCCGTACCGTCGGAGGCCGTGGAGTGGGCGTGCAGGTCGATGCGCACAGCCTGGCTCCATGGGTCGTACGTACGGGGGACACTCCAGGATAACCGGGCCGCGGACCCCCTCAGGTCCCGCGAGCGCCTCAGGCAGGGCCCAGGATACGGGGGCTCAGGGCCCCGCACGGAAGGAGCTCGACCTCGGCTCCCGCGTCGCGCAGGTCGGTGAGGACGAGCTCGTCGTACATCAGCAGGCCGGACTGCTCCGGCCAGACGATCGCCCAGAGCCACAGGCCGCGCGCCTCGCCGGCGAAGACGGCCCGGTCGTCCGGGCCGGCTTCCACGTGCCACAGCGGTGTCGGGCGGCCCGCCGCGACCACCTTGGCGTGGGGCGGCGCCGATACGTTGATGGACGAGCCGGGGTCGACGCCGTCGATGCCCGCGTACCGCGCGCCGAGTCCCACGCCCAGCTCCTCCGCGATCAGCAGCAGCTCGCCGATCCCGCCCAGCGGGCCGGGGCCGGAACAGGCCACCGCCGTCGCCCGGCCACCGCTGCGGTCGTCACCGGCGGACGCGACCCCCGTGAACAGCCACCCCACCGGCAGCGGCCACGGCATCCAGACGGGCACCCGCGCCCGGTGCGCCACGACGCTCAGGCCTTCGACGCTCGGCGGGATGACGGGTTGCAGGGGGTGGACGGCGCCGTGCACCGCGCACTGCCAGGAGTCGGAGAAGAGTCCGGGCGCCCTGACCCGGCCGCCGCACTTCGGGCAACTTGGTTCACCCCTCATAGGAAGCCACGCTCCTCCCCGCCCGGCCGCCAGTCAAGGCACGCTCACCCGTCCGGGCCCTCAGTCCAGCGCGACAGCGCTACGCAAAGGGTCCCTCAGGTCCGTTCCGCGCGCGAGCCAGCGTTCCTGGAGGGCGGCCGCTCCGTGCACGCGCTTCCAGGCGGCCTCGTTCGCCGTCATCGGCAGCAGGGGCAGGAAGTGCACCGGGTCCATGGGCTCGTCGAGCTCCAGGTCCTCGACCAGACCGCCCGGTTCCGCCACGAGGACGGAGCTGAAGGGGGCCCCGTCCCAGAGCGGTTCACCCACGTCCAGCGAGGCCCCGGGGGCCACGATCAGCCCCTCGACCTGCGGGGACGCGGCCAGCACCGCGAGCGGCCGCAGGAGTTTGTCGGTGGCCGCCAGTCCGGCCCGTACGGTCAGCACGAGCTCGGCGCGCGGGCCCCGTACGGGGTCGGCGACCACGGCGGTCGGGTCGGTCATCGGGTGCGCGGACATCCCGAGGGTCGCGTACCGCACGAGGTCGCCCTCGGCGAAACGGAGTACCTCGATGCGGTCGGTGCCCAGGAAGGTGACGGCGGCGCGTGCGTCGGGTTCACCGAACGCCGTGCGCAGCCGGGCCTCCACGAGGGCCAGAATTTCTGCCATGAAGCGAGCATAGAACTCCTATCAGGCGGGTAAAGGGCGGGTCTTGACCATCCGTCGGCTGATAGTGTTGACAGCTGTTCGGGGCCGCACGCAGAAGCGGTGTTTCAGCGCCCCGGCAACAGGACGTCCCTCATGGGGGACCGGCCGGAGGAGGTGGGGCTGCGGTGGACCGAAGTCGATCGTGCAGTACCAATCGCTCTTCCACTTCTGTGACGGGCGCATCCCGCCCCCTTTGATCTGGTCGATCCGTCTGATCCGCTGATCAGTAGAAGAGCGACGGCAGAACGTTGTCCTCCCGTCCTGTTCCCTCCCCTTGCCCGGGCCTGCCCGCCCGCCTGCGGTGGAGGGTCTCCCACCCGTACGGTCCGCAGCCGTGCGCGAGAAGGAGCCTGCCATGTCGATGCTGCCCTACCTGCGTGCCGCCGTTCGCCCGGCCCTGCGCAGGGCCACTCCCGTACAGCCCGGCTACGACACCACCCGCGACCCGTCGGCGAGCAGTGCGGTGGTCGACTGCGCCGTGTACCGCGACGGGCGGCGGATGCTGGGCCCGGCGTGCCTGACACCCCGTGAGGCGATCCGCCGGGTCCGCGAGGACGGCGGGTTCGCCTGGATCGGCCTGCACGAGCCGACGGAGGCCGAGTTCGCGGGGATCGCCGCGACCTTCGGGCTGCACCCGCTGGCCGTGGAGGACGCGGTGCACGCGCACCAGCGGCCGAAGCTGGAGCGCTACGACGACACCCTCTTCACCGTCTTCAAGACGATCCACTACGTCGACCACGCCGAACTGACCGCCACCAGCGAGGTGGTGGAGACGGGCGAGGTGATGTGCTTCACCGGCCCCGACTTCGTCATCACCGTCCGGCACGGCGGACAGGGGTCCCTCAAGGGGCTGCGCCACCGTCTCCAGGACGACCCGGACCTGCTCGCCAAGGGTCCCTCGTCGGTCCTGCACTCCATCGCCGACCACGTGGTCGACGGCTACATCGCGGTCGCGGCGGCGGTGCAGGACGACATCGACGAGGTGGAGAGCGAGGTCTTCGCCGCCCCCGCCAAGGGCAGTGCGCGCGGCGCCGACGCGGGCCGCATCTACCAGCTCAAGCGCGAGGTGCTGGAGTTCAAGCGGGCGGTCTCGCCGCTGCTGCGTCCGATGGAACTGCTGAGCGAACGGCCGATGCGGCTGGTGGACCCGGACATCCAGAAGTACTTCCGCGATGTCGCCGATCACCTCGCGCGGGTGCACGAGCAGGTGGTGGGCTTCGACGAGCTGCTGAACTCGATCCTCCAGGCCAATCTCGCGCAGGCGACGGTCGCCCAGAACGAGGACATGCGCAAGATCACCTCCTGGGCGGCGATCGTCGCCGTGCCGACGATGATCTGCGGCGTGTACGGCATGAACTTCGACCACATGCCGGAGCTCCACTGGCGCTACGGCTATCCGATGGTGATGGCCGCGATCGCCGCCTCCTGCTTCACCATCCACCGCGCGCTGCGCCGCAACGGCTGGCTCTGAGGCGGGACCGCCCGCGCCGGGTCTTGCGGGCCGGGACGCCCGCTCGCGCGCGGGGAGCGACCCCCTACCCTGTCGGCATGACTCTCAGCACGCTCGACCTGGCCCTCGTCGAGGAGGCCACCAAGAAGTCCGGCCTGATCTGGGTGCGCGGCGACGGGGCCGACCGCGCCCTGTGGCACGCCTGGGTGGACGGCGCGGCCCATGTGCTGGGCGACGGGCCCGGCGAGCAGCCGTTCCCGGGGCTGGCGGACGGCGCGCGCGCCGAGGTGACCGTGCGGAGCAAGGACAAGGGCGGCCGGCTGGTGGCCTGGACGGCGACGGTACGGGAACTCCCGCCCCGCGGCGAGGAATGGGCGGCGGCGGTCGCCGAGCTCAAGGGCAAGCGGCTGAACGCGCCCGACTCGGAGGACATGACCGAGCGGTGGGCGCGGGAGTGCCGGCTGCTGCGGCTGGAGCCGGAATCGGTGCGGTCCGGACTGCCGGACGGCTCGCTGGCCGCGGCCCCGCTGGGCTCCCCGGCGACGACCCGCAGGCCGGTCCCCGCGGCCCTGCCGAAGCTCCTGCTGAAGCGCAGGAAGGCCGCCCGGGGCTGACGCCCCGGCACGCGCACGGCCCCGGCACGACCGGATCCGCCTGCGGCGCCGCCGATCCGCCCGACCCGCGGAGCGTTACGGCTTGGTCGGGTTCGCGCCCTGGCCGGAGCCCTTGGAGGGGGCCGGGGCGGGCCCGCCGCTCTGGTCCTTCGTCGTCGGCAGCTGGGTGCCGTAGTCGACCGTCTGGTCCTGCGCGGGCGGGTCCAGCTGGAACGGCTTGCCCCACTCGGCGAGTTCCACCCGGCCGGCGCCGCCGGCGCGCTCCATGAGCAGCGGGTACGGGGTCCCCTCCAGCGATACCGAGAGCTTGCCGCCCTTGCCCGCGTCCGCCGTGACCTGGACCGCGCGGGTGTGCCCGACCTTGGTGTACGAGCCCTTGGCGAGCTTGCCCTCCAGCCCGAGCAGCCCGTCCAGCAGCACGTCCATGTCGGTGAAGCCGCGGAACTGCTTGTACGAGGGGTCGCCCTCGGGCACCTTCACGAACTTGTCGCCGAGCTTGCCCGCCGAGTCGGACTGGCCCCAGAACGCCGCGCTCGCCTTCAGGTACAGCTGCTCCCCCACACGCAGCAGCTGGAAGGTGTCCTCGTGGGACTTCACCTCGCCGGAGCCCCCCTCGGCCTTCAGCCGCATGTCGAGGGTGAAGGACTTGCCCCCGCTCACCAGCGTGCCGGACAGGTGGACCGAGTCGGCCTCCGTCGCGGCCGCCTTCGCCTTCGCCTCGATCTTGTCGGCGGACAGCTTGCCGACCCCGTTCGTGCCCTCGTCGGGGTCCTCCCCGCAGCCCGTACCGGTGACGGCGAGGCCCGCGCACAGCACGCCGATGAAGGCGGCCCGGCGCAGCCGCGCGGCAGGGAAGTAGGCGGTCACGGGCGGGTGCCTCTCGTCGGTCGTCTGCGAGCAGCAGGCAGCGTACCCGCCCGTACCTCGCGCCCCGCGACCGCGCCCCGGTGTTCGCCCGCCCCCGGGCGGACCGCCCCACCAGGACGCTTTCGGGCGGCACGGGCTAGCCTGAGGGCGGCACGACTCTTGATCGACGCACTAGGAGGCGCTCGGATGGCTGCAGGCGCCCCGCGGATCTTCGTCTCGCATCTGTCGGGTGTGCCCGTCTTCGATCCCAACGGCGACCAGGTGGGCCGGGTCCGCGACCTCGTCGCGATGCTCCGGGTCGGCGGCCGCCCGCCGCGGCTGCTGGGCCTGGTGGTCGAGGTCGTCAGCCGGCGGCGGATCTTCCTGCCGATGACCCGGGTCACCGGTGTGGAGTCCGGGCAGGTCATCACCACCGGTGTGATCAACATGCGGCGGTTCGAGCAGCGCCCGACCGAACGCCTGGTCCTGGGCGAGCTGCTGGACCGGCGGGTGACGCTGGTCGCGAGCGGCGAGGAGGTCACCGTCCTGGACGTGGCCATCCAGCAGCTGCCGGCCCGCCGGGACTGGGAGATCGACCGGATCTTCGTACGGAAGGGCAAGTCGGGGGCGCTGCGCCGGCGCGGCGAGGCCCTGACGGTGGAGTGGTCGGCGGTGACGGGCTTCTCGCTGGAGGAGCACGGGCAGGGCGCCGAGAACCTGGTCGCCACCTTCGAGCAGATGCGCCCGGCCGACGTGGCGAACGTGCTGCACCACCTGACGCCGAAGCGGCGCGCCGAGGTGGCCAACGCCCTCGACGACGACCGGCTCGCGGACGTGCTGGAGGAGCTGCCCGAGGACGAGCAGGTGGAGATCCTCGGCAAGCTGAAGGAGGAGCGCGCCGCCGACGTCCTGGAGGCGATGGACCCGGACGACGCGGCCGACCTGCTCTCCGAGCTGCCGGAGGACGACAAGGAGCGGCTGCTGACGCTGATGCAGCCGGACGACGCGGCCGATGTGCGCCGCCTGCTGTCCTACGAGGAGAACACCGCGGGCGGTCTGATGACCACCGAGCCGATCGTGCTGCGGCCGGACGCGACGGTCGCGGACGCGCTGGCCCGCGTACGGCAGGCGGACCTGTCGCCGGCACTGGCGGCGCAGGTGTACGTGTGCCGGCCGCCGGACGAGACGCCGACGGGCAAGTACCTGGGCACGGTGCACTTCCAGCGGCTGCTGCGGGACCCTCCGTTCACGCTGGTCAGCTCGATCGTGGACACGGACCTGCCGCCGCTGCGCCCGAACGCCTCGCTGCCCGCGGTGACCACGCACCTCGCCGCCTACAACATGGTGGCGGTGCCGGTGGTCGACGAGAGCGGCTCGCTGCTGGGCGCGGTGACCGTGGACGACGTGCTGGACCACCTGCTGCCGGACGACTGGCGGGAGACGGACTTCCATTCCGAGGAGGCCCTGGGTGGCCGCTGAGCGAGGACGCTTCGACCGGGGGCGGGGCGAGCAGGCGCGCGAGCGTCGCCGGGAGCAGATCCGGGAGCGGCGCGAGCAGGCGCGGATGCAGGCGCGCGAGCACGGGCTGGCTGCGGACGCGGCGGAACGTGCCGGTGAACGCATGGCCAAGTCGTCGGGCACCGGGTCGAGTGCGCTGACGCGCTCGCGGGTGCGCCTGGACCTGCCGCGCGCCCCGCGCCGGTCGCTGCTGCCCGAGTACGACCCGGAGGCCTTCGGACGGCTGTCGGAGCGGGTGGCGCGCTTCCTGGGCACCGGCCGGTTCATCGTCTGGATGACCCTGGTCATCATCGTCTGGGTGCTGTGGAACATCTTCGCGCCGGACGACCTGCGGTTCGACCCTTACCCGTTCATCTTCCTGACGCTGATGCTGTCGCTGCAGGCCTCCTACGCGGCTCCGCTGATCCTGCTCGCGCAGAACCGGCAGGACGACCGCGACCGGGTCACCCACGAGCAGGACCGCAAGCAGAACGAGCGGTCCATCGCCGACACCGAGTACCTGACCCGGGAAATCGCCGCCCTGCGGATGGGCCTGGGCGAGGTCGCCACCCGCGACTGGATCAGGTCCGAGTTCCAGGACCTGATCAAGGAGATGGACGAGCGGCGTCTATTCCCCGCCGAACGTGATGAAGGCGACCGCTGACGGGCTTTCCTGCGGCCTGCTACCGAGCCGTACCATCGGGGCATGGCTACCGACACAAGCTCCGCCGCCGTGCCTGAGCAGGACGCGATCCTGGACGCGCTGGCGACGGTGAACGACCCCGAGATCCACCGGCCGATCACAGAGCTCGGCATGGTCAAATCGGTGGAGATCGGTGAGGGCGGCGAGGTCGCCGTCACGGTCTACCTCACGGTGTCCGGCTGTCCCATGCGCGAGACCATCACGAAGAACGTCACCGAGGCCGTCGAGAAGGTCGCGGGCGTCACCTCGGTCGCCGTCACGCTGGACGTGATGAGCGACGAGCAGCGCAAGGACCTGGCGGCCACGCTGCGCGGCGGCACCGCCGAGCGCGAGGTGCCCTTCGCCAAGCCGGGCTCGCTGACCCGTGTGTACGCGGTCGCGTCCGGCAAGGGCGGCGTCGGCAAGTCCTCCGTCACCGTGAACCTGGCCGCAGCGATGGCGGCGGACGGCCTGAAGGTCGGCGTGGTCGACGCGGACATCTACGGCCACAGCGTGCCGCGCATGCTCGGTGTGGACGGCCGTCCGACCCAGGTCGAGAACATGATCATGCCGCCGTCGGCGCACGGCGTGAAGGTCATCTCCATCGGCATGTTCACGCCGGGCAACGCCCCGGTGGTGTGGCGCGGCCCCATGCTGCACCGCGCGCTCCAGCAGTTCCTGGCCGACGTGTTCTGGGGCGACCTGGACGTGCTGCTGCTGGACCTGCCGCCGGGTACGGGTGACATCGCGATCTCCGTGGCCCAGCTGGTGCCGAACGCGGAGATCCTCGTCGTCACCACGCCGCAGCAGGCCGCGGCCGAGGTCGCGGAGCGGGCCGGTTCCATCGCCGTGCAGACCCACCAGAAGATCGTCGGCGTGGTCGAGAACATGTCGGGCCTGCCGTGCCCGCACTGCGACGAGATGGTGGACGTCTTCGGCTCGGGCGGCGGCCAGAAGGTCGCCGACGGCCTGACCAAGACGGTCGGCGCGACGGTGCCGGTGCTGGGCTCGATCCCGATCGACGTCCGGCTGCGCGAGGGCGGCGACGAGGGCAAGCCCGTCGTCCTGTCCGACCCGGACTCCCCGGCCGGCGCGGCCCTGCGCGCGATCGCGGGCAAGCTGGGCGGCCGGGCGCGCGGCCTGTCGGGCATGTCGCTGGGCATCACCCCGCGCAACAAGTTCTGACCGTCCGTACCACGGGGAAGGGCGCCGCTCGCCGAGCGGCGCCCTTCCCCGTACCGGTGACCGTCACCCGGTACCCGTGACCCGCTACTGGTACGAGCCGAGGTCCTCGATCGCGGAGAAGCCGAGCCCGTACGCGCTCATCCCGCGGCCGTACGCGCCCAGGTGGACCCCGCTCCCGGTGGAGCCGGCCAGCACCCACCCGAACTCCGACTCGCGGTAGTGGAACGGCGTCGGCTCCCCGTCCACCGGCAGCGACAGCGTCGACCAGTCCTCACCGGCCAGGTCGTCCGCCAGCTCCCACGCGGCTTCGGTCTGCTGGTCGAGCCAGTCGTCGCGCAGCGAGTGGTCCATCTGTCCGGGCCAGCTGTACGCCAGCAGTCCGGAGCCGGCCAGCCAGGCCGCCGAGGCGACCGAGGTGGCCTCCAGGACGCCGGTGCCGTCGCTGCTGCGGCGCAGCGGGTTGCTCGCCACGGTGATGACCACCGCGAAGCGCTCCTTCTCACCGGTGGCGATCTCGCCCCGGGCGGAGGGCTCGTCACCGTGGCCCGTGGAGCCGTGCTCCACCGTGCCGTCGGCTGCGGTGCCGACCTGCATGAGCCAGCGGGGGCCGGTGAAGGCCCCGTCCAGCCCGTACCAGGGGAAGTCGGCCGCCAGGAACCCCTCGGCCGTCCGGCGGGCCGCCGGTACGGGCGCAGGGGCTTCCTGTGGCTGCGTATCACTGTGCGGGCCGGTATCCGGCTCCTGGGCGGGCGCGTCTGCGGCGGCGGGGGCCTCCGCGGTCTGCGCCCCTACCCGGCTGCTGCTCGTCGTCTCCATCTGGGCGGCCTCTCGTTCCGTGGGGTCCGGAACGGCCCTCCCCCTCGCTGTGCTGGGGGGACCCCCTCCCTCGGGCGTCCTGCGATCCGGACAGATGGAGGATAGCCATCCGACCGCGGATCGCCGGGCAGGCCGCGCGTCAGGTGGCGTCGGCGTCGAAGCGCGAGCGCTCCTCCGGGGCGGGGGCGGCGGGCTTCTTCAGCAGGTCCGGGCCGGTCACGGCGGGCGTGGCGGCCGCGGCCGGGGCGGCACCGGCCTCCGAGCTCTTCACGGCATCGGAGACGTCGCTGAGCTCCTTGCGGAGATCGAAGCTGGTGCGGATCTCCTTGAGGTCCTCGTTCTCGGTCAGCTGCTTGCGGATGAAGGTCTTCGGATTCAGGTCCTCGAATTCGAAATCCTTGAATTCCGGGCCGAGTTCGGAGCGGATGTCGTTCTTCGCGCTGTCCGAGAACGCCCGGACCTTCCGGATGAAGCCCGTGACATCCTGAATGACCTTGGGCAGCTTGTCCGGTCCGAAGACGAGGATGCCGAGCACCACGATCGTGACAAGTTCGAGTGCGCCTATGTCGTTGAACACCTTGCCGCTCCTCGGCTCTCTCTCACTTCGGGCCCCGACACACGGTACCCGGCGTTGTCCACGGGCCCATACCTCCGTACCGCCTCCGCGGCGGTTTCACCCGCCCGTCATCCCGCGCTCATGAGCCGTTCGCCGATCCGAGGACCACTTTCAGGGTGCTTTCGCGGCCGTCGCGGAGCACGGTGAGGGTCAGCGGGTCGCCCGGGCGGTGGGCGCGGATCTTGATGATCAGCTCGTCGCCGCCGCGGACCCGCTGGCCGTCCACCTTGGTGATCACGTCCCCGGCCCGGATCCCGGCGCGCGCGCCCGGGCCGCCGGCGACGACGGACGGCTTGCCGTCCTCGCCCTTGTCCCCGACCCGGGCGCCGTCGCCCGAGTAGTCCATGTCGAGGGTGACCCCGATGACCGGGTGCGTGGCGCGGCCGGTGCGGATGATCTCCTCGGCGACGCGCTTGCCCTGGTTGACGGGGATGGCGAAGCCGAGCCCGATGGAGCCGCCCTGCCGGGTGGGATCTTCCTTGTCGGCGCCGCGGATCGCGCTGTTGATGCCGACCACGTGGGCCTTCGCGTCGAGGAGCGGCCCGCCGGAGTTCCCCGGGTTGATGGGGGCGTCGGTCTGCAGCGCGTCGACGTAGCTGATGTCGCTGCCGTCGCCCTTGTCGCCGCCCGCGGTGACGGGCCGGCCGGTGGCGCTGATGATGCCGGCGGTGACGGTGTTCGACAGGTCGAAGGGCGCGCCGATGGCCACCACCGGGTCGCCGACCTCCACGTTGTCGGAGTTGCCCAGGCTCAGCGGCCGGAGTCCGCGCACCCCGCTGACCTTGACCACGGCCAGGTCGTAGCCGGAGTCTCGGCCGACCAGCTCGGCGGTGACGCTCTCGCCGGTGCTGAAGGTGACCGTTATCTCCTGGGAGTCGGCCACCACGTGGTTGTTGGTCAGGATGTGCCCCTGCTGGTCGAGCACGAAGCCGGTACCCGTACCGCTGCCCTTGGTGCCCCGCACGTGCAGGGTCACCACGCCGGGCAGTGCGGTGGCCGCGATCCCGGCCACGCTCTCGGGGGCCCGGCCCCGGTCGGTGGCGGCGGCCGCCTGGGGGAGCTCCAGCCGGGTGCCGCTCTGCCGCTCGGCGAGCACGCCGAGGTAGCCGCCGGTCCCGCCGGCGAGCAGGGCCGTTCCGAGGCTGATGGCCACCACCTGCCACAGCCGGATCCCGCGGGGCGTCCGGCCCCGGTCCACGACCTGCAACGGCTCGGCGCCCCAGGGGTCGTACCGCACCGCGGGGACGGCGGCCGGCACGTCCTGGGTCGGGACCGGCTCGTCCGGGGCAGACAGGTCCGAGCCCGGCGCGTCCGTGGCGGACACGTCGGGGGCCGGGGCGGGGGCCGCGTCCTGTACGGGCTCCTCGCCCCCGGTTCCGGGCCGCGGCGCGGGAACCGCTTCGCGGCGGCCCTCCTCGGTCGTCCCCTCGGGCCGGCTCCACCACTGCGGAGCCGGGTCGGTCTGCTGCCTGTCGGCCATGGGCGCTCCCCGCGTACCTATGCGCATGTGCCGCAGATTCAACCAGGTCCCGCGTCAGCGCAGCAGGGAGACCGGGCGTGCCGGGTATTGCGGGGAGGGCTGGAGCGGCGGCAGCGGGGTCGCCACGGCCGACAGGAGGGTCGGGACGGCCTCGGGGCTGGGCAGCCGGTCACGGGCCCCCTGATCGGCCACGGGCAGGGCAGGACCGGGCCTGGAGGCCGGGGCCGGGGAATCACCCCGCAGGTTCGGGTCCACCTCCAGCGGCAGGGCGCCGCCGAGCGCGAGGGCGGCCAGCGAAACGGCTCCGGCTGCGACGAAGGCGAACCTGCGGCGCGGACGGCCCACTTCGTGGATGCGGAAGCCCTCCTGCGGCCGCGGCCGGGCGGCGACGGGCAGCCCGTACGCGAACGCGTCGAAGGGATCGGCCCTCGCACCGCGTGCCGGGTCGGCGGGACGGCCGGGACCGGCAGGACCGGCAGGACCGGACGGATCGTCGAGGCTGCCGCCCGGCAGCCCCTGCAACCGCGCCAGCAGCCCCGCGGACAGCGGCGGCGGCGCGCTCTCCACGAACATGGTCTTCAGACGCCGCTGCGCATCGGCCTCGGCCTTGCACCTGGCGCAGGTCGCCAGATGGGCCAGGACCCGGTCGCGGGCGTCGTGTTTCAGCTCGCCGTCCACCAGGGCGGCAAGCCGGTCGCCCAGGTGCTGTTCGGCGGGTGACGGACTGACGTCGCTCACTCGGCTCCGCCCTCTCCCCCGGCGCCGGGGGCGCCCATCGCCACTCCCGCCAGCGCGCGCTGCTCGGCACGGGCCTGCGGGGACCGGTGCTTGAGCGCCTTGCGCAGGTGCGAACGGCCGCGGTGGATACGGCTGCGCACGGTGCCCAGCTTCACGCCGAGCGTCGCGGCGATCTCCTCGTACGACAGGCCCTCGATGTCGCACAGCACCACGGCCGCGCGGAACTCGGGGGCGAGGGTGTCCAGCGCCTGCTGCACATCCGCGTCGAAGTGGGTGTCGTGCAGGACCTGCTGCGGGGACGGCTCACGGCTCGGCAGCCGGTCGGCGGCGTCGTCGCCGAGCGCGTCGAAGCGGATCCGCTGCTTGCGGCGCACCATGTCCAGGAACAGGTTCGTGGTGATGCGGTGCAGCCAGCCCTCGAAGGTGCCGGGGGTGTAGGTGGACAGCGAGCGGAAGACGCGGACGAAGACTTCCTGCGTCAGGTCCTCGGCGTCGTGCTGGTTACCCGTCAGACGGTAGGCAAGGCGGTAGACCCGCGCGCTGTGCGTGCTGACGATCTCCTCCCATGAAGGAGGGGTCCACGCCTGGGAGCCCGCATCGGCGGCAAAGGTCGCGGTGGTTGCGGCGTCGGCGGTGTGGAAGCGGTCAGCAATGTAGGTCACGGATTTCGGCTCACCCGCCGACCAGAAGAGGCGTCTCAGTACGCCCCCACGATCCACAGGCGCAGCCGCACCTCCCCTGTCGGCTCTGGTGGTGTCCAGTGGAGTCCCTACCATAGCCACCCCCTCTGTCAGCTCCGGATAAGCGTTTTTGCAGTATCTTTACGCGAGGCTTAAGCCCTGGAGCGGTCCTGGCCGCCGATCTGCCCGGCACCGTCCCTTCTCATCCCGCCTCCACCCTGCACAACGCCCGGTCCCATCTGCGGGTTCCCGACGTCAACGGATACAGTCACCGTTGCGCCAACTATGGGGACAGGAGAGGGTCATTACCGGCAACCGGCAGACGAGCTGGGCGTTCGCCGACGCGTTTGTCGCCGAGGACGACGCTCTGCGATGGGCCCGCGACCGGTCCAGGGAAGCGGGCCTGAGGTCCGTCTCCCCCGGTACCGGGGCCGCGCTGCGCCTGCTGGCCGCCACCGCGGACGCCAAGGCGGTCGCCGAGATCGGCACCGGAACGGGCGTCTCAGGCATCCACCTGCTGCACGGAATGCGCCCCGACGGGGTGCTGACCACGGTGGATCCCGAGGCCGACCGGCAGGCTTTCGCCCGCCAGGCCTTCCGCGCCGCGGGCTTCGCGGGCAACCGCGCCCGCTTCATCCCCGGCCGCGCGCTCGACGTGCTCCCGCGACTCGCCGACGGCGGATACGACCTCGTCTTCTGCGACGGGGACCCCTCCGAGTCCCTCGACTACCTCGCCGAATCGTTGCGGCTGCTGCGCCCCGGCGGACTGGTGTGCTTCGAGGGGGTCTTCTCCGACGGCCGCACGGTCGACTCCGCGGCCCAGCCGGTGGAGGTGCTGCGCGTCCGCGAGCTGCTGCGCAGCGTCCGCGAGAGCCCCGCGCTGGAGGCCGCGCTGCTCCCGGTGGGCGACGGGCTGCTGTGCGCCGTGCGCCGCTGAGCCGCCGGCGGGCCTCGCAGTCGGCGAAGGCGGCAGCGCGGGCGGGCGGGCGGGCGGGGTGACGACACAACGCTGCCCCGGCCGCGGGTTCGCGGTCGGGGCAGCGCAGAGAATGCGGAAAAGCAGAAGGTGGAAGTGCTGTCGGTGTCCCCCGTGGGGTCAGCCGACGACCTTCTTCAGGGCGTCACCCAGGGCGTCCGCCTCATCAGGGGTCAGCTCGACGACAAGCCGACCGCCGCCCTCGAGCGGTACGCGCATGACGATGCCCCGCCCCTCCTTGGTGACCTCGAGCGGGCCGTCGCCCGTCCGCGGCTTCATGGCCGCCATGCTCGTTCCCCTTCCTGAAACCAGCTCATCGTCAGCCGACGGCCCCATTCAGGCGCCTAATACCCGGCATCGAACACATTGCTTCCCAGCCATTATCCCGCATGTCAGGACCCGATGACCAACATCGCATGGGAACGCTTGGGCAACGCGCTCGACCAAAACCACTCATTTCGGGGATCCGCCTGCGATACTTCGCCGCCGCACCCGGGAAGCGGCACCGGCTTTCTTTGACGCACATCACATGTGCGCGCCACGTCCGGTCCGCCATGCTGACCTCTGTACCGGACAGTACCGACCGGTAGCCAAGCCCGCGACGAAGGGGGACCCCCTGCCATGGCCGACAGCGTGCTCTACGAAGTGACCGACGGACTCGCCACCATCACGATCAACCGCCCGGACGCGATGAACGCGATGAACACCGAGGCCAAGGTCGCCCTGCGCGACGCGGTCCAGGCGGCGGCCGCCGACACCGCCGTACGGGCCGTACTGCTCACCGCGGCCGGGAACCGGGCCTTCTGCGTGGGCCAGGACCTCAAGGAGCACATCGGGAACCTCGCCTCGGACCGCGAGAGCGGCACCTCGCTGACCATGACCACGGTGGCCGACCACTACAACCCCATCGTGCGGGCGCTCACCGAGATGCCGAAGCCCGTGGTGGCCGGCGTGAACGGCGTCGCGGCCGGGGCGGGCTTCGGCTTCGCGCTGGCGGCCGACTTCCGGGTCGTCGCCGACACCGCCTCCTTCAACACCTCGTTCGCCGGGGTGGCGCTGACCGCCGACTCCGGGGTCTCGTGGACCCTCCCCCGCCTCATCGGCGCCTCCCGCGCCTCGGACCTGCTGCTGTTCCCGCGGTCGGTCAAGGCCCAGGAGGCGTACGAGCTCGGCATCGTCAACCGGCTCGTGCCCGCGGACTCCCTGCACGCCGAAGCGGAGGCCGTGGCCCGCACGCTGGCCGCCGGCCCGACGGTCGCCTACGCCGCGCTGAAGGAGTCCCTGGCCTACGGGGCCTCCCACACGCTCTCCGAGGCCCTGGCCCACGAGGACACCCTCCAGACCCGTGCGGGGGCCTCCGAGGACCACTCCATCGCCGTCCAGGCCTTCCTCGCGAAGCAGCCGCCGAAGTACCTCGGCCGCTGACGCGCGTGCCGCGACCCGGCCGGGCTCAGGCCGGGTCGCGGGAGACGCAGTCGGCCAGGTGGTCGTTGACCAGCCCGCAGGCCTGCATCAGGGCGTAGGCCGTCGTGGGGCCGACGAAGCGGATGCCGGCCTTCTTCAGGGCCTTGGCGAGGGCGGTGGATCCGGGCGTGACCGCCGGGACCTCGGTGACCGTGAGCGGGGCCGGTCCCGGTTCCTCGGGGGCGTGGGACCAGATCAGCGTGTCCAGCTCGCCCGGCTCCCACCCGGCGAGGACCTTCGCGTTGGCCAGGGTCGCCTCGATCTTGGCCCGGTTGCGGATGATCCCCTCGTCGGCCAGCAGCCGCTCCGCGTCGCGGTCGTCGAACTCCGCGACCGCCGCGATCGAGAAGTCCGCGAAGGCCTTACGGAATCCCTCGCGGCGCCGCAGGATCGTGATCCAGGACAGCCCCGACTGGAACGCCTCCAGGCACAGCCGTTCGTAGAGGGCGTCGTCCCCGTGCACCGGACGGCCCCACTCGGTGTCGTGGTAGATGACGTAGTCCGGCGTGGACAGCCCCCACGGACAGCGCAGCAGCCCGTCCGCACCCGCCACCGAACCGCTCACCGCTCGCCGCCCTTGCTGAGGTCGACGTGCCCGGGCGCGTCCGCCGGGGCGGCGGGTGCCGCCGCGGCCGTCAGCTGCGCGATCCGCGCGTCCCGCTCGGCCAGTTCGGCCGCGAGCCGCTCCAGTACGTCGTCCACCTCGGCCATCCGGTACCCGCGCGGGGCGACCGGCAGCCGCAGCGCGTCGATGTCGGCCCGTACGACGGGCCGCGTCTCCGGCAGCCCGTCCGCGACCCGGTCCGGCTCCGCTTCCGGCAGGACGGCCTCCGAGCCGCCGCCGATCACCGCCAGGGTGACCGCTGCCACGACCACGACCAGCGCGATCATCAAGAAGAAGAACACGATCAACTCCCCTGAGAGACTCCGGCCACCAGGTTAAGGTCGCAGGCGAGGCGCAAGGGCCGCCGAAGGAGGAAAGAGCAGGATGCTGCGACTGGGCAGGCGCGAGTTCGACACCCACGAGCCGGTGATCATGGCCATCGTGAACCGGACTCCGGACTCCTTCTACGACCAGGGCGCGACGTTCCGCGACGAGCCGGCGCTGGACCGGGTCGAGCACGCGATCGCCGAGGGCGCCGCGATCATCGACATCGGCGGGGTCAAGGCGGGCCCGGGCGAGCACGTGGACGCGGCCGAGGAGGCGCGGCGCACCGTCGGCTTCGTGGCCGAGGTCCGGCGCCGCCACCCGGACGTGGTGATCAGCGTGGACACCTGGCGGCACGAGGTGGGCGAGGCGGTGTGCGAGGCCGGGGCCGATGTCCTCAACGACGCCTGGGGCGGGGTGGACCCCAAGCTCGCGGAGGTCGCCGCGCGGTACGGCGTGGGCCTGGTCTGCACCCACGCGGGCGGGGTGGAACCGCGCACCCGGCCGCACCGGATCGCGTACGAGGACGTCATGGAGGACGTGCTGCGCGTGACGGTCGGGCTGGCGGAGCGGGCGGCGGCGCTGGGCGTCCGCCGGGACGCGATCATGATCGACCCCGGACACGACTTCGGGAAGAACACCCGGCACTCGCTGGAGGCCACGCGCCGGCTGGACGAGATGACGGCGACGGGCTGGCCGGTGCTGGTCTCCCTGTCCAACAAGGACTTCGTCGGCGAGACCCTCGACAAGCCGGTCAAGGAACGCCTGCTGGGCACTTTGGCGACGACGGCCGTCTCGGCCTGGCTGGGCGCGCAGGTCTACCGCGTCCACGAGGTCGCGGAGACCCGCCAGATCCTGGACATGGTCCGCTCCATCCAGGGCCACCGCCCCCCGGCGGTAGCCCGCCGCGGCCTGGCCTGAGGCCTTCCGGGCCCGGGCCGGATGCGGCCCGGGCCCTTCGCCTACTTGCCGACTTCCTTCGTCACCAGCGCGATCGCCTCGTCCACGTCGTCGGTGACGTGGAACAGGTAGAGGTCCCTCTCCGAGGCCTTGCCCTGGGCGATCACGGTGCCCCGCAGCCAGTCGATCAGGCCGCTCCAGTACTCCGTGCCGAACAGCACGATCGGGAAGCGGGTGATCTTCTGGGTCTGGACCAGGGTCAGCGCCTCGAACAGCTCGTCCAGCGTGCCCAGGCCGCCCGGCAGGACGACGAAGCCCTGGCTGTACTTCACGAACATCGTCTTGCGGACGAAGAAGTACCGGAAGTTCAGGCCGAGATCGACGTGCTGGTTGAGCCCCTGCTCGAAGGGCAGCTCGATGCCGAGGCCGACCGAGACGCCGTTCGCCTCGCGGGCGCCCTTGTTGGCCGCCTCCATCGCACCCGGACCGCCGCCGGTGATCACCGCGAAGCCGGCGTCGACCAGCGCGCTGCCGATCCGCACGCCCGCGTCGTACTCGGGCGAGCCCTCCGGCGTACGGGCCGATCCGAACACACTGATCGCGGGCGGCAGCTCGGCGAGCGTGCCGAAGCCCTCGATGAACTCCGACTGGATGCGCAGGACCCGCCAGGGATCGGTGTGCACCCACTCGGAGGGCCCCGCCGAATCCAGCAGCCGCTGGTCCGTCGTACTGCCCGCCTGCACCTGGCTCCGCCTCCTCAGCACCGGCCCGAGCTGCTGCTCCTCGGGCCGACGACGAGCGGAACCCTCGGGACTGCCGTGGTTGCCCATGCTGTGCTCCCTCCTGCTGATCGTTGGATCAGGGTAGGCGCACAAAGGTGACGAGAAGCGGAATTCAGGAGGTCAGCCAGGCGCGCAGTCGTTCCTCGCAGTGCAGGATCGCCTTCGTCTCGACGCGTTCGTCGACCTTGTGCGCCAGCAGGGCGTCGCCCGGGCCGTAGTTGACCGCCGGGACTCCGAGGGCGCTGAAGCGGGAGACGTCCGTCCAGCCGAACTTGGGCATGGCGCGGCCGCCGACCGCCTCCATGAAGGCCTTGGCGGCCGGGTGGGAGAGGCCGGGGAGGGCGCCGGGCGAGGAGTCGTCGACCACGAATTCGGCGATGTCGCAGTCCGCGAACACCTCCCGTACGTGGGCCAGCGCCTCAGCCTCGGTGCGGTCCGGGGCGTAGCGGAAGTTGACGGTCACCGTGCACGCGTCGGGGATGACGTTGTTGGCGACGCCGCCCTCGATGCGGACCGCGTTGAGGCCCTCGTGGTACTCCAGGCCGTCGATGACCGGCTTGCGGGGCTCGTAGGCCGCGAGGCGGGCGAGGATGGGGCTCGCCGAGTGGATGGCGTTGGAGCCCATCCAGCTGCGGGCGGAGTGCGCGCGCTCGCCGGCGGTGCGCAGCAGGACGCGCAGGGTGCCCTGGCAGCCGCCCTCGACCTCGGCGTCCGAGGGTTCCAGCAGGACCGCGAAGTCTCCCGTCAGCCAGTCGGGGTGGGCGGCCGCGACCTTGCCGAGGCCGTTGAGGTCGGCGGCGACCTCCTCCTGGTCGTAGAAGACGAAGGTGAGGTCCCGGTTCGGCTCGGGCACGGTCGCGGCGATGCGCAGCTGCACGGCGACACCGGACTTCATGTCGGTGGTGCCGCAGCCCCACAGCACGTCGTTCTCGTCGAGGCGGGAGGGGACGTTGTCGGCGATCGGCACGGTGTCGAGGTGGCCGGCCAGTACGACGCGCTCGGCGCGGCCGAGGTCCGTGCGGGCGACGACGTTGTTGCCGAAGCGGTCCACGGTGAGGTGCGCCAGGCCGCGCAACGCGTGTTCCACGAGGTCGGCGAGGACCTTTTCGTCGCCGCTCACGGACGGAATATCGACGAGCCGGGCGGTCAGCTCGGCGGCGTCCAGGGTGAGGTCCAGCTCGGATTCGGACATGGAACTGACCCTAACGCCCCGGGATGCGACGAAGCCTCGTACGTCCGGCCGGTGGACGCGTCATATGCCTCAAGTACGGTGGGCCGCGTGTCCGAGACCCGTGATCCCCGTCCTCGTCGCCGCCGGATGCTCCGGGCGGTCGTCGGCCTGCTCGTTCTCCTCGCGGTGATCGGGTACTTCGCCGTGCAGCACGATTCGAACGGTGGCGGCGGCGCCCCGTTCTGCGTGGCGAGCGCGGATCCGGTCGGCGAGAACGAAACCTCTGAAACGTACGAAATGTCGCCCGAGCAGGCGGCGAACGCGGCGACGATAGCCGCCGTCGGCGTCGCCAAGGGCCTTCCCGACCGGGCGGTGACCATCGCGCTGGCGACCGCCATGCAGGAGTCCGCGCTGCGCAATCTCGATCACGGCGACCGGGACTCGCTGGGCCTCTTCCAGCAGCGGCCGTCGATGGGCTGGGGCACTCCGGAGCAGATCAGGGATCCGGTCTACTCGGCCGGGATCTTCTACGACCACCTCGTCGACGTGCCGGGGTACTCGCGCCTGCCGCTGACGGTGGCCGCGCAGAAGGTGCAGCGCAGCGGGTTCCCGCAGGCGTACGCGAAGCACGAGCCCGACGCGACCGTGCTGACGGCGGCCTTCGCCGGCGGCGGCACCCTGAACTGCGGCGGGCCCGCGCCCACCGGGCCCGGCGACCCGGAGAAGGTACGGGCCGGCCTGATCCGGATCTTCGGCAAGGACGGGATGCACACCATGTCCCCGCAGGGCGGCCAGGCCGGCCGGAACGCCGGCGGCGGCCGGACGGTCCCGGAGGCCGAGGTCACCCTGACGGAGAAGAAGGCCGGCGACGAGGCCGCGGTCCGCCGCAGCCGGTCCATGGCCCACTGGGCGGTGGCCAACGCGAAGGCGATGGGCATCTCCCGGGTGTCCTACGACCGCCACGGCTGGATCGCGGGCACCAACCGGGGACGGTGGCAGGACAAGGGCGGCGCGGGGACCAAGGACGGCGCCAAGGACCTCCACAACGCGGGCCCGGGCGAGGTACGGATCTTCATGGCCCGCTGATCCGCTCCGCGGCGGGGCACACACCGGGGGCGCCCGGGCTCACGTGCGAGTGATCACCCCTGCGGGGGGATCCGGGTAGCGGGACACGGACCCCCGAATCGGACGGAAGCCCTGGTCGGCGCGCATCCAATGCGCTTTTCCCGGAAGCCGATTAAACGATGCGTTACCGATCCTTTACCCACCGGCACCGCAACTCCACCCGCCCCGGGAGCGGTTAGCACGGCGTACTCAGCCGCTACCGCTTAGGAGCAACATGTCCCTCCCCCTGACCCGCCGGATCGCCCGTGCCGCGCTGCTGATCGCAGCCGGGGCAGCGCCCGTGGTCGGTGCGGCCGGCGCGGCCAGCGCCGCCGGTCTGGAGTCCGTGCCGCAGCTGGGCCAGCTCACCGCCCCCGACACCGCCGCGACGGCGGACGCGGCCACGGGCGCCGTCGAGACCGCCGGCAGCGCCACCAAGAGCCTGCCGGCCCCCGCCTCCGACGTGGCCGGCACCGCACAGGGCCTGCTCGGCGGGCTCCCCACGGCGCAGGAGCTGCCGGTGTCCTCGCTGCCGACGTCTTCGCTGCCGACGTCCGGTGTCCTGCCGGGCGGTCTGCCGGGCGGTCTGCCGCTGGGCGGCTGACGCCGCAGGAACCGCCGAGGGGGCCGGGAGTGCGAACTCCCGGCCCCCTCGGGCGTTTCCGTCGTGGACCCCCGGTCAGCCGAGGCGCTTGACCGCCGCCTCGACCCGCTCGTCGGTGGCGGTGAAGGCGACGCGCACGAACCGCGCGCCCGCCTCGCCGTAGAAGTCGCCCGGCGCGACCAGGATGCCCAGGCCCGCCAGGTGGGCGACGGTGTCCCAGCAGGGCTCGTCGCGGGTCACCCACAGGTACAGGCTCGCCTCGCTGTGCTCGACCCGGAAGCCGTGCGCCTCCAGGGCCGTACGCAGCGCCGCGCGGCGGGCCGCGTAGCGCTCGCGCTGCTCCTCGACGTGGGTGTCGTCGCCGAGGGCCGCGACGGTGGCCGCCTGCACCGGGGCGGGGGTCATCATGCCGCCGTGCTTGCGGATCTCCAGCAGCTCGCCGAGCACGGCCGCGTCACCGGCGACGAAGGCCGCCCGGTAGCCGGCCAGGTTGGAGCGCTTGGAGAGGGAGTGGACGGCCACGATGCCCTCGTACGAGCCGCCGCAGACGTCGTCGTGGAGGACGGAGACGGGCTCGGCCTCCCAGCCCAGCTCCAGGTAGCACTCGTCGCTGAAGAGCAGGATCCCGTGCTCGCGCGCCCAGGCCACGATCCGGACGAGGTCCTCCTTGGCGAGGACCTGGCCGGTGGGGTTGGACGGGGAGTTGAGCCACAGCAGCTTCACACCGGCCGGGTCGAGGTCCATCGGGTCGTCGTAGACGACCGCCTCGGCGCCGCACAGCCGCGCCCCGACCTCGTACGTGGGGTAGGCGAGCCGGGGGTAGGCGACCTTGTCCCCGGCGCCCAGGCCCAGCTGGGTCGGCAGCCAGGCCACCAGCTCCTTGGAGCCGACGACCGGCAGGACGTTGCGGTGCTCGGCCGCGCTCGCGCCGAGGCGGCCGCGCACCCAGCCGGTGATCGCGTCGCGCAGGGCGACGGTGCCCCACACGGTCGGGTAGCCCGGGGAGTCGGCGGCCTCGATCAGGGCGCGCTGGATCAGCTGCGGGACCGGGTCCACGGGCGTGCCGACCGACAGGTCGACGATGCCGTCCGCGTGGGCCGCCGCCGTGGCCTTGTACGGCTCCAGCTTGTCCCAGGGGAAGGCGGGAAGACGGTCGGATACTGCGGCCACGGTGGTCTCTGCTCTCTCTGAGTGCTGGTGTGTACGGGTGCCGGAAACACGTCGGTCCCGTGCGGCGGGAAGGCCGTACGGGACCGAGGGGCGCGTCTGCCTGAAAGGTCAGTGCTCGCCGTTGATACCGGCGGGCAGCGCCGCGACGAAGGGGTGGTCGCGCTCGATCAGACCCAGCTTCGAGGCACCACCGGGCGAACCGAGCTCGTCGAAGAACTCGACGTTCGCCTTGTAGTAGTCCTTCCACTCCTCCGGAGTGTCGTCCTCGTAGAAGATGGCCTCGACCGGGCAGACCGGCTCACACGCACCACAGTCGACGCACTCGTCCGGGTGGATGTACAAGGACCGCTGGCCCTCGTAGATGCAGTCGACGGGGCACTCTTCGATGCATGCCTTGTCCTTGACGTCGACACAAGGCTCCGCGATGACGTAGGTCACGCTCTCGTTCCTCCTCGGTAGGGCTTTCCATATCGCGCGGGAGCGCGGCGTCGTCGATGCCCGCACCTAGTATCTCCGTTCCCGGGCACGATCCGAACAGGAGGGGCGGACAGAGCTGTGGAAATCACTGCCGGTGGACTGCTGGAGGTCCGTATTACCCCGGCTGACGTGGGTAAACGAGTCTCTGTACGACGGGTGGAGGCCGTAGTGAGCGGATCACCCGAGTTCACGGACACGGTCGGGGTTCTCACATCCTGGGACCAGGGTGTGCTGCTGATCACAAAGAAGGACGGACAATCCGTCCGCATCTCGGAATCCTCGCTGGTGGCGGGCAAGATCGTGCCTCCGGCGCCGGCCCGGCGACGGGGTCCCGCGGCCTCCTTCGAGGAGCTTTCGCGGGTCGCCGCGCGGGCCTGGCGGCCGCTGGAGAGCGAGCAGCTCGGCGGGTGGACGCTGCGGGCGGCCGCCGGATTCACCCGGCGGGCCAATTCCGTGCTGCCGCTCGGCGATCCGGGGATACCGCTGGACGATGCACTCGCGCGAGTGACCTCCTGGTACGCGGAGCGGTCGCTTCCGGCCTATGTGCAGGTGGCGACGGGGGCCGCCGGCACCCAGGAGGTGCTCGGCGCGGAGCTGGAGCGGCGCGGCTGGGTGAACGAGGTGTCGGCGGAGGTACGGATCGGGGCGCTGGCGCCGGTGGGCGACGTGGACGCGCCCGCGGCCGGGGACGTACGCCTGACCCGGGTCCCGGACGAGGAGTGGCTCGGGCGCTACGGGAAGGTGAGCGACCCGGACCTGGCCCGGCGGATGCTGGTGGAAGGGCCGTCGGTGTGGTTCGCGGCGCTGCCCGGGGGCCGGGCCATCGGGCGCTGCGTGGTGGACGGGCGGTGGGCCGGCTTCGCGGCGGTGACCGTGGATCCCGCCCACCGGCGGGAGGGCCTGGCGACGGCGGTGATGGCCGCGCTGGCCCGGCGGGCGCTGGAGGAGGGCGCGTCGGCGGCGTGGCTGCAGGTCGAGACGGACAATCCGGGGGCACTGGCGCTGTACGACGGGCTGGGCTTCGCCACGCACCACATGTACCACCACTACCGGGCGGCCTCGTGAGTGCGGCGGCCTGGCGGGAGCAGTTCGCGGCCGAGGCCCGGGCGGAGCGGCCCGACCTGGCGCTGCTGTGCCTGCTGCTGGCCACCGAGGGGGACCCGGAGCTGGACGAACGCGCCATGGACCGGGCACAGATCGAGCTGGACCGGCTGGCCGGGATGCTGCCGTACGGGCTGCGCGGCGGGCGGGCGTGGGCGAACGCGGTGACGGAACTGCTGGGCGGGCGCCTCGGGTTCCACGGCACCCCGGCGGACTACGACCGGCTGTCGTCCTCGCTGCTGCACGAGGTGCTGAGGCGGCGGCGCGGGCTGCCGATCCTGCTGTCGGTGGTGTGGCTGGAGGTCGCCCGGCGGGCCGGGGCGCCGGTGTACGGGCTGGGGCTGCCGGGGCACTTCGTGGTGGGCTTCGGGGACCCGGAGGAGGGCGTGGTGGTGGACCCGTTCGCGGGCGGCGCGTCCCTGGGCACCGGTCCGGCGGAGCTGGCGTCGGGGCCGCGCGAGCCGGCCCGGACGCTGGACATCGTGCGGCGGATCCTGGCGAACATCCGGGCCTGGGCCGCGGCCCGGCCGGAGCAGTCGGGGGTGGCCCTGTGGGCGGTGGAGCTGTCGCTGCTGCTGCCGTCGCATCCGGCGGCGCTGCGGTACGAGCGGGCGCGGCTGCTGGTGGAGCGGGGCTCCTTCCAGGAGGGGGCGGCCGAGCTCGACGCGTACGCCGGGGTGGTCTCCGCGGTGGACGCCGACGCGGCGGCCCGCATCCACGCGGAAGCCGTCTCGGCCCGCGCCCTCCTGAACTGACCACATCCAGCCCCGCCGGCGTCTGAGGCGCAGGTCCGGGCGGAACCCGGTGCCCGGCGGAGCCGGGTTTCCTGGGGCTCCGCCCCAGATCCCGCGCCTCAAACGCCGGCGGGGCTGAACGGGGCTAGAGCCAGCCCTTCTCCCGGGCCGTGCGGACGGCCTCGGCGCGGTTGCGGGCCGCCAGTTTCTGGATCGCCGTCGAAAGGTAGTTGCGGACCGTGCCCTGGGACAGGTGGAGCCGCGCCGCGAGTTCCGCGTTGGTCGCGCCGCCCTCCGCCTCCCGCAGGACCTCCCGTTCGCGGTCCGTCAGCGGGTTCGCGCCCTCCGCCAGGGCGGCCGCGGCCAGGGTGGGGTCGATGACCCGCTCCCCCTGGAGGACCTTGCGTACGGCGGCCGCCAGCTGCGCGGCCGGGGCGTCCTTGACCAGGAAGGCGGAGGCGCCCGCCTCCATCGCGCCGCGGAGGTAGCCGGGGCGGCCGAAGGTGGTCAGGATGACGATCCGCAGGGCGGGCAGTTCGGCGTGCAGGGCGGCCGCCGCCTCGATGCCCGTCATGCCCGGCATCTCGATGTCCAGCAGGGCCACGTTCACGTCGTGCGCGCGGGCCGCCGCCAGCACCTCGTCGCCGCGGGCCACCTGGACCCGTACCTCGATGTCGGGTTCCAGGCCGAGCAGCGCGGCGAGGGCCTCGCGGACCATCGACTGGTCCTCCGCCAGGAGGATGCGGATGGGACGTGAGGTCATGATCTCGATCCTAGGGGGACCCGGGCGGTGAGGGCGAAGCCGGTCCGGCCGGTGGGGCCCGCCGACAGGGTGCCGCCGAGGGCCTCCAGACGTTCCGTCAGGCCGGTCAGACCGTTGCCGGGACTGCTCTGGCCGCCGCTCGCGCCGTCGTCCGTGACGGTCAGTTCCAGTACCGGCCCGTCGAGGGTCTGGCTGGTCTCCAGGGTGACCCGGCAGCGCTTCGCGCCGCTGTGCCGCACCACATTCGTCACCGCTTCGCGCAGGGACCAGGCCAGGGCCGATTCGGCCGCCTCGGGCAGGTCGTCGGCCGGGGCCGCCGGGAGCTCGGCCAGTACGCCCGCCGCGGCCAGGGCCGTGCGCGCGCCCGCGAGTTCGCCGGGGAGGGTGGGCCGCCGGTAGCCGCTCACCGCTTCGCGTACGTCGACAAGCGCCTGCCGGCTGACCTGCTCGATGTCGGCGACCTGCTGGGCGGCCGCCTCCGGCTGCCCGGGCAGCATCCGGCCCGCCAGCTCGCTCTTCAGCGTGATCAGCGACAGCGAGTGACCCAGCAGGTCGTGCAGGTCCCGGGCCATCCGCAGCCGTTCCTCGTTGGCCGCGAGCTGGGCCACCGTGGCCCGGGCCTCGCGCAGCTCCAGGGTGGTGCGGATCATGGCCCGGACCCCGACCATCGCGAAGCCGCCCATGAGGGCCGGGATCAGCAGGCCCGCCAGGTAGGCGGTGCCGTCCGGGACCGCGTTCGCCGTGACCGCCAGCAGGGCGGTGGTGCCGAGGACGGTCCAGCGGGAGTACCGGCCCGGCAGCGCGGCGCCGGAGGAGATGGCCACGTAGACGAAGAGCACGAGCCATTCGCGGCCCAGGGCCAGCGACAGGCCCATGGCCTCGGCGGAGAGCACCGCCAGCGAGAACAG
The DNA here is from genome assembly GCF_055595065.1 of Streptomyces sp. NPDC040545. Classification (NCBI taxonomy): domain Bacteria; kingdom Bacillati; phylum Actinomycetota; class Actinomycetes; order Kitasatosporales; family Streptomycetaceae; genus Streptomyces; species Streptomyces sp. NPDC040545. Next base: position 591,370 of record NZ_JBVIWA010000001.1, on the reverse strand, counting down.
CACCGTGCGGACCGGCATCGGGCGGGCGGTGCGGAAGACCAGCACCAGGTACCAGGCGACGAAGACCGCGAGGCCCAGGCCGCCGAGCACCCGGGCCCCGGGGCTGTGCCCGCCGCCGGCCAGGTCGGCGACGGGGGCGCTCAGGTAGAAGAGCCAGATGCTGATCCAGAGCATCTTCACCATCTTCTGGTGACGGTTCTCCGGCTGTTTGGCGATCTCGAGGAAGTCCCGGTCCTCGCGTTCCTTCGTCAGCGCCACGGGTTCATGCCTTCAGTGAGTCCTTGCGGTACAGCCAGGCGGCCGCACCGGTGAACAGTACGAAGTACACCGCGAGGAGCGCGACGTCCCCGGCCCGGGGCGCGCCACCGAGCTCGATGGCCTGGCCCAGGCCGGCGTAGGCGTGGGTGGGGAGCCACTCGCAGATGTTCTGGAGCCACTGCGGGAAGTTCGCGGTGGGCATCCACAGGCCGCCGAGGATCGACAGGGCGAAGTAGACGAGCATCGTGATGGGGCGGACGTTGTCCCCGCTGGCCAGGTAGCCGAGGGCGACGCCGAGGGCCGCGAAGACGAGGCTGCCGGCCCAGATCGAGCCGGTGAGGGCGAGCCACTGCCAGGCGTCGAACCGTACGCCCTTCACGGCGGCCGCCACCGCGAAGACGACCAGGATGGCGGGGAGCGAGAGCACTCCGGCGCCCGCGGTCTTGGCGAGGACGTAGCCGCGGCCGGGGAGGGCGGTGAGGCGCAGCTGGCGGACCCAGCCCTTCTCCCGTTCCTTGGCGATGCGTTCGCTGTTGCCCACCAGGACGGCGGTCAGGGCGCCGAAGGAGGCCATGGCGACCATGTAGAAGGCGGGCATGGTCAGTTCGGTGCCCATGACCTTGGTGGTGCCGTCGAGGGTTCCGCCGAGCATCAGGAACAGCGCGGCCGGGTACATGATCGTGAAGAAGAGGTACTTCTTGTTCCGCAGGGCGCGGACGATCTCCAGCTTGATGAGGGCGTTCACTGGGTGGCCTCCTCGGCCTCGGTGAGGGCGATGAAGGCCTGTTCCAGGCCGAGGCCCGCGACCTCCAGATTGCGGGGGTACAGCCCGAGCGCGTACACGGCGTGGACGGTGGCGTCGGCGTCACGGGACTGGATGCGGACGGTGTCGCCGTGGTGCTCGAAGGCCGTCAGGAAGGGCAGCGCGCGCAGTCGCCCGATCGCCCCGTCGGCGGGGTCGCTCAGGTCGAAGGAGATCTTCCGGGCCCCGGCCTTGGCCTTGATCTCGGCCGCGGTGCCGTCCGCGAGTAGCCGGCCCTTGCTGAGCACCAGGACCCGGTCGGCGATCGCGTCGGCCTCTTCCAGGTAGTGGGTGGCGAAGAGGACCGTGCGGCCCTGGTCGGCCTGTTCCCGCATGGTGGCCCAGAAGGCCTGGCGGGCGGTGACGTCCATGCCGGTGGTCGGCTCGTCGAGCACGATCAGGTCGTTGTCGCCCGCCGTGGCGAGCGCGAAGCGCACGCGCTGCTCCTGGCCGCCGGAGAGCTTGTCGACCCGGCGGTCGGCGATCTTGTCGATGCCGGCCCGGGAGAGCACCTGATCGACCGGGTGCGGACGCGGGTGCAGGGCGCAGCCGAGGGCCACGATCTCCCGTACGGTCACCTCCTCCATCAGGCCGCCGCTCTGCAGCATCGCGCCGACCCGGCCGGCGGCGACGGCCTCGCGCGGGGTGGTGCCGAAGATCCGGACGGAACCGGAGTCGGCGGGGCGCAGGCCGAGGAGGAGGTCGAGGGTGGAGGACTTGCCGGCGCCGTTGGGGCCGAGGAGCGCGACGGTCTCGCCCGGGTGGAGCGTGAGGGAGAGGCCGTCGACCGCCCGGACCGTGCCGTAGCTCTTGGTCACGTTCTCGAAGCTGACCACGCTGTCGGTGGCGGGCCTCGCGGTGCGTGTCGCGGTCGTCGTCGTCATGGATAGAGATTCGCCCGTACGGGGTTCCGCGCGGCAGTGTCGGGCGTCGTGTGTGCCGGATGACAGATGTCATGCTGCGGACATGACAGTGCCCCCGCCCGGGGTACGGGCGGGGGCACGGTCGGCCGGTCCGGAAGGGACGGGTCGGGCTGGGCCGTCCTAGTTCGGGTTGGTGTCGACCACCACGGTGCGCTCGGCGGTGGTCTTGCCGCGCAGCGCCTTGCCGAGGGCGCCGGCGATGTCCTGCGGGGTGACGGCCGTCTTCTCGCCGTTGCCGCGGGTGATCAGGATCCCGTCGAAGGTGTTCCCGTAGGTCGCCTTGAGCGCCTCCAGGTCGAACTTCTCGACCAGGCGGCCGTCGACGGGCTGCATGCTCAGGATCTTGGGCAGGGACCGGGCGCCGAAGGCGATCGACTTGGTGCCCACCTTGACCGTGGCGTTCGCGGACATCGCGGGCTCGGCGAACTCCTTCATGGCGCGGTCCAGTTCGCCCTGGCCGATGGCCGGCGCCTTGGTGGTGGTCGGCAGTTCGGCCACGGCCGCCTTGCCGGTGGCGACCTGGTCCTTGAAGGCCTTGGCCACCAGCTGGACGGAGGCGTCGACGTCGAGGGTGGTGCCGGGGGTGCCGGGGACGGCGACGGCCTTGCCCGTGTCGAACTTGATCGTGCCCTCGGTGGCCGTACCGGAGGTGCCCGCGAGCTCCTGCAGCGCGACCTGGAGCTTCTCCTCGTCGGTCGGCATCACGGGGTCGGCGACCCGCTCGTTGCCGAGGAGCGAGCCGATGACCGTGATCGGGTTGTAGTCGCTGCCGGCCGCGTTGCGGACGGTGGTCTGGGCGTCCAGGGTGAGGCCGGCCTTCTCGGGCTTCAGCTCGACCGGCTTGCCGCCGACGCTCAGCTGGATCGGGGCGGCGGCGCGGGTGCCGAAGGCCGTCTGGAGCTTGGAGACGGCCTCGTCGCGGCTGCCGCTGATGTCGACGCCGAGGACGGTGGTGCCCTTGGGGACGTCGGAGTGGTTCAGGAGCAGCCCGGCGCCGTAGGCCACGCCGACGAGGGCGATGAGACCGCCGCCGAGCAGGACCAGCTTGGAGCGGCCCTTCTTGGCGGGCTTGCCGGTGGCCTTGGGCTGCGCGGCCGCGGGTCGGGGGGCGGCCGGGGCGGGGGCCGGTACGGGAGTCGGCAGCGGGCCGTCCAGGTCGGGGCCGGGCCACTGCGGAGCCTCGTCGAAGGCGGCCGCGCCGGCCGGGCCGCCGACGGGGCCGGTGCCGAAGCCGGGGCCGCCCGTGGGTCCGGCGGGGCCCCCGCCGTAGGCCGGGAACGCCTCGGTGACCGGGCCGCCGTCGCCCTGGTCGCCCCCGTACGCGGGGAAGCCCTGGGTCGTGCCGACGCCCGGGCCGCCGGGTGTCGGGGCCGTGGGGGCGGGTGCCGCGGTCTGGGCGTAGCCCTGGCTGTAGTCCGAAACGGGCGGCGGCGGGGTCCGCGGCGGCGCGAAGGCGGCGTCCGGTCCGGGCCCCTGCGGGGCCTGGGTGCGCTGCGGCGGGGGGAAGCCCGCGCCGGGCCCGGCCGGCGGCGGCGTGGGCGTCGGAGTCGGCGTCGGGGACGGCGTCCGGGTGGGCAACGGCCGCTGCGCGAGCGGCGGGGCGGCCGCGGGCGGCGGCATCCGGTCCGCGGCGGGGGCCGGTGCGGGTGCCTGGGCGGCCGGCTTGCGCGGGGCGAACCAGTTGCTGGTCGCCTCCTCGGGTTCGGCGCCCGGGGCGGGCGCCGGCGGCTGGGCACCGTCCGGCTCCGGGGCGGCCTCGATGCGGGTCGGCTGCGGCCCGCGCCGCTGCGCGAGCGGCGGGGCGGCCTGCTCGGGCGCAGAATCCGGCCCGCTCCGCTCCGCGGGACCGGCCGAGCCGGAGTTGGTGCCCATCGCCTTGCGCACGACCACCGGCGGGATAGGCCGCGAACCGGGGATGTTGATCCGGATCCGGGTCGTCAGGGTGGTCTCGGTCTTGGGCCCGTCGGAATCGGGCGTGGACGGCTTCGAGGTCACAGCGTTCTCCTCCGGAGCGGTCGCCGCAGCGTCCGTGGACGGGTACTGGCCGGTTCCGTACGGCGGTGTACCCGAGGGGTAAGCGGCTCCACCGTGCCCCTTGGGCCCGGAGGACGAACTGTCGGTTTCACGACTCAAGGCAGGTTCTCCCGGTTGGCTCCGCCGCCCGTCATACCGTGCGCGGGCAGCTCGGCGGCCCGTCCACCATACTGGCCGCCGCCCGCAGGCAACTGACTGGCGGGAATCAGGGGTTCCTGATAGCGCCCGTCAAACCCCACTGAAGCGCCCGGCGGGCCCCCGCGCGCCTCGCGGCGATCCTCCCTACGAGGTCCGACACCACGTCACTTGGCAGGCCGGGAGACCGAAACCGGCCGATCCAGCGGGCCGCGCATCGTGGCACACATCACAGCGAGAACGGTTCCGCCCAAAAGGTAGACGTACACGCCGATTCCGGACGAACCGAGGAGGAAGTCCCCCTCGGGGCGCGGAACGCTGAGCATCACGTACGAGAGGAACCAGCCGACCGCGGCGCCGCCCACCCCGAAGCCGGTCCCGAGGGCGAGCCGGCCGCCGAGGAACAACCCGAAGACGGCCAGCAGGGCGAGCAGCAGACCGCCGGGGAACCAGAGGCCGACCACCAGCCAGCCGGCCGCGCCGGTCAGCGCACCCGCGACCAGCATGCCCAGGCAGCCGGCGATCCGCCCGGCGGTGCCCGTGCCGCTCATGCCTCCACCCCCGCGAAGAGGTCGTGTTCGCGCTCGCCCGCCGGGGCGCCCGGCCGGCCCTCGGCCAGTTCGTAGTACTCGCGGGTGAACAGCGGCTGCGCCAGGTCGTTGGAGAGGGCGAAGAAGGGCCCGTCCACGGCGATCTGGGTGGCGTGGGCCCTCATGGCGGCGGACTTCGCCGCCACGAAGGTGTCCTTGGCGTCGATCTCGGCGGTGATCCGCTCGTCGGCGACGACCCCCGGCACGTCCCCGGGCGAGCCCACCGCGGGGAAGGACGTCTCGCCCCCGGCGGCGCGCAGCCGGGCGAAGCCCTCCTCGACCACCGAGCGCGGGACGCGGTTCCAGTAGATCTTCCCGACCGTGTGGGGCGCGCCGAGGTCGCGCCGGTACGCGGTCTCCGCGGCCAGTTCGGCGGCGCGCATGGCGACCCGGTGGGCCTGGATGTGGTCGGGGTGCCCGTATCCGCCGTCCGGGTCGTAGGTGACGAGCACCTGTGGCCGCAGCTCCCGGATGATCTCCACGAGGTACGCGGCGGCCTCGTCCACGTCGGCGGACCAGAAGGCCTCCGGCCGGTGGTTCTGCGGGGCGCCCATCATCCCGGAGTCCCGGAAGCGGCCGGGGCCGCCGAGGAACCGGTGGTCGTGGACGCCCAGTTCCGCCATGGCCGCGGCGAGCTCGCCGACGCGGTGGGCGCCGAGGGTGTCGTCGCGGTCGGCCGCCAGGTGGGCGAGCCCGGGCGGGATGACCTCACCCTCCTCGCCCAGGGTGCAGGTCACCAGCGCGACGTGGGCACCCTCGGCCGCGTACTTGGCCATGGTGACGCCGTTGTTGATCGACTCGTCGTCGGGGTGCGCGTGCACGAGGAGCAGACGACGGGCGGGAAGACCGTTCATGGGCCTAGCCTACGAGGCGAGGCCTAGAACTTGAGGCCACTGATCATGCTCGCCACGTTCGAGGTGAGCTGGCTGAGGGTCGGGGCGATGGTGGAGCTCGCCAGGTAGAAGCCGAGCAGTACGCAGACCACCGCATGCCCCGCCTTCAGGCCCGCCCTTCGGACCAGCAGGAAGACGATGATCGCCAGCAGCACCACGGCGGAGATCGAGAGTGCCACGGCGTTTCACCTCCACGTCGAGCGGACATCGGTACGCGTATTCGTGCTCAGCAGGAGTCATACCCACCGTGCGCTACGGATCATAACTATCCGTACCAGCGCATCGATCGAAATCCGGCAGCACGAGGGGCGCATGCCGCGCATGAGTGGGGTCACGGGGAGGCCGGCCGGCGAGGCCGTACGCCTCCCCGGCCGGCTGTCGGCACCCGCACGGCCGCACGGCACCCAGGTTGCATGCCCCAGATCTCGGGGCAGAAACGGTCAAGTTGCCCCCATGTAAACGGAGTTGCCGGGGGTGTCCGCCGGTTCCCCATCCGACGCGCAGCGGTGGCCGGAAATGATCGGTCGGCGGCTACTCCTTCGTCAGCGGATCCGCCGGCGGCGGGGGCGGCGGGGGCGGCTGGTCCAACGGCGGGACCACCTGTTTCTCCGCCGCGAAGTGGCAGGCCGACGGGTGCGCCGCCGGGCCCGAGGGGAAGACCTGCGGAACCGCGAGCAGCGGGACCTCGGCCGTGCAGCGGGGCTCGGCCTTCCAGCAGCGGGTGCGGAAGGGGCAGCCCGAGGGCGGGTTGGCCGGGGACGGGACGTCACCGCTGAGGATGATCCGCTCGCGGTGGGCGCGGGCCTCCGGGTCCGGGACCGGGACGGCCGAGAGCAGCGCCTGGGTGTACGGGTGGGTCGGATGGTCGTAGATCTGGCTGTCGGTGCCGATCTCGACGATCCGGCCCAGGTACATGACGCCGACCCGGTCGGAGATGTGCCGGACGATCGAGAGGTCGTGCGCGATGAAGACGTAGGACAGGTCGAAGTCGCTCTGCAGCCGGTCCAGCAGGTTGATCACCTGGGCCTGGACGGAGACGTCCAGGGCCGAGACGGGCTCGTCGGCGACGATGATCTCGGGCTGCAGGGCCAGGCCCCGGGCGATGCCGATGCGCTGGCGCTGGCCGCCGGAGAACTGGTGCGGGTACCGGTTGATGTACTCCGGGTTCAGACCGACGACATCGAGCAGTTCCTGCACCTTCTGCCGGCGCGAGCCCTTGGGAGCCACCTCGGGGTGGATCTCGTACGGCTCCCCGATGATGTCGCCGACCGTCATGCGCGGGTTCAGCGAGGTGTACGGGTCCTGGAAGACCATCTGGATGTTGCGGCGCACGGCCTTCAGCGCGCGCCCCGACAGCTTGGTGATGTCCTCGCCCTTGTACGAGATCGCGCCCGCCGTCGGCCGCTCCAGATTGACCAGCATCTTGGCCACGGTGGACTTCCCGCAGCCGGACTCGCCCACGATGCCGAGCGTCTCACCGGCGTGCAGGTCGAAGGAGACCCCGTCGACCGCCTTGACCGCGCCGACCTGCTTGCGGAAGACGATGCCCCGGGTCAGCGGGTAGTGCTTGACCAGGTCCTTCACTTCCAGCAGGGACTCAGCCATGGAGGCACTCCTTCCAGAAGTGGCAGGCGCTGGTGCGCTCCACCGGGGACTCGGTCACCCGGTACAGCGGCGGGACGTCGCTGCGGCACACCGCCTGCGCCATCGGGCAGCGCGGGTTGAAGGCGCAGCCGGGCGGGATGGCCACCAGGTTCGGCGGCAGGCCCTTGATGGCGTACAGCTCCTGGCCCTTCTGGTCCAGGCGCGGGATGGAGTCCAGCAGGCCGCGCGTGTACGGGTGCGCGGGCGCCTTGTAGATCTCGTGGACCGGAGCCGCCTCGACGATCCGGCCCGCGTACATGACCGCGATCTTGTCGGCCACGTCCGCGACCACGCCGAGGTCGTGGGTGATCAGGATGAGGCCCATGTTCAGCTCGCGCTGGAGCTCGGCGAGCAGATCCATCACCTGGGCCTGGACGGTGACGTCCAGGGCCGTCGTCGGCTCGTCCGCGATGATCAGCGAGGGTTCCAGGGCCAGCGCCATCGCGATCATGATGCGCTGGCGCATGCCGCCCGAGAACTGGTGCGGGTAGTCCCCCACCCGCTCCTTCGCCGCCGGGATCTTGACCCGGTCCATCAGCTCCACGGCCTTGCTCTTGGCCTCCTTGCGGGACGTCCCGCGGTGCACCTCGTACATCTCGGCGAGCTGCGCGCCCACGCTCAGGACCGGGTTGAGGGAGGAGAGCGCGTCCTGGAAGATCATCGCCATCTCGGCGCCGCGGATCTTGCGCCGCTCCTCCTCCTTCATCTTGAGGAGGTCCTTGCCCTTGAAGAGGATCTCGCCGCCCGCGATCCGGCCCGGCGGCATGTCGAGGATGCCCATCACGGCCTGGGCGGTGACCGACTTGCCGGAGCCCGACTCGCCGAGCACGGCGAGCGTCTCGCCCTCGGCCACCGAGTAGTTGACGCCGTTGACGGCCTTGGCGACTCCGTCGCGCGTCTTGAATTCCACGTGCAGGTCGCGGACTTCGAGCAGCATGTGCGGGGCTCCTCAGCGCAGCTTGGGGTCGAGGGCGTCGCGCACCGCGTCGCCGAGCATGATGAAGGCGAGCACGGTCAGGCTCAGCGCGCCGGCCGGCCAGAGCAGCATGTGCGGGGCGTTGCGGATCTGCGAGGCCGCGTTGGAGATGTCGATGCCCCAGGAGACGGTGGGCGGGCGCAGGCCGACGCCGAGGAAGGACAGGGTGGCCTCCAGGGCGATGTAGGTGCCGAGCGCGATGGTGGCGACGACGATGACGGGGGCGATGGCGTTGGGCGCCACGTGCCGGAGCATCATCCGGCCGTTGCCGGCGCCCAGGGCCCGGGCCGCCTGGACGTAGTCGTTCTGTTTGGCGGTGATGACGGAGCCGCGGCCGATGCGGGCGATCTGCGGCCAGCCGAGGAGCACGATGAAGCCGACCACCGGCCAGACGGTGGTGCTGGTGACCACGGACAGGAAGACCAGGCCGCCGAGGACGACGGGGATGCCGAAGAAGATGTCGGCGACCCGGGAGAGCAGGGCGTCCCCCCAGCCGCCGAAGAACCCGGCGAGCCCGCCGAGCAGCGAGCCGAGCAGGGCGGCGCCGAGGGTGGCGCAGACGCCTACGGTGATGGAGGCGCGGGCCCCGTAGACGGTACGGGTGTACACGTCGCAGCCCTGGGTGTCGTAGCCGAAGGGATGGCCCGGGGAGGAGCCCTGCTGCGACTTGGACAGGTCGCACTGCAGCGGGTCGCCGCTCGCGATGAGCTGCGGCCAGATCGAGATGATCACGAGGAAGAGGATCATCAGCGAGGAGATGATGAAGACGGGGTTGCGGCGCAGCTGGTGCCAGGCGTCGGACCACAGCGAGCGGGGCTTCTCCCCGGTGCCGGTCCCGCCCGGCGGCCCGTCCTTCTCGATGCCTTCGACGCTCTCGGCCTCCTGCAGGGCCAGATCCATGGGTCCCCCCTGGCCGGTCGGGGAGACCGCCTCGTGCGGACGGGGACCGACGGGATCGTAGCCGCCGGGCCCTTCGGGACGCTCGGGGTCAGGCATAACGGATCCTCGGGTCCAGGACGGCGTAGAGCAGGTCCACGAGCAGGTTCGCCAGCAGGAAGACGATGACGAGGATGGTCACGAATCCGACGACCGTGGGCGAGTTGTTGCGCAGGATGCCCTGGTAGAGCTGGTATCCGACGCCGTGGATGTTGAAGATCCGCTCGGTGACGATGGCGCCGCCCATCAGCGCGCCGATGTCGGTGCCGATGAAGGTGACGACGGGGATGAGCGAGTTGCGCAGCAGGTGGCGGGTGACGACGCGGCGGCGTGGCAGGCCCTTGGCCACGGCGGTGCGCACGTAGTCGGCCTTGACGTTCTCGGCGATGGAGGTGCGCGAGAGCCGGGTGACGTAGGCGAGGGAGACCAGGGCGAGCACGATGCCGGGCAGGATCAGCTCGTTGAGAGGGGCGTCCGGGGAGACGGTCGGCCGCACCCAGCCCCATTTGACGCCGAAGATGTACTGGAGCAGATAGCCCGTCACGAACGTCGGTACGGAGATGACGACGAGGGTGAGCACCAGCACGGTGGTGTCGACGGACTTGCCGCGGCGCAGGCCGCTGACCACGCCGAGGGTGATGCCGATGACGATCTCGAAGAAGATCGCGACCAGGGTCAGGCGCAGGGTGACGGGGAAGGCGCTGGCCATCAGCTCGGTGACCGGCTGGCCGTTGAAGGCCGTGCCGAAGTCGCCCTTGAAGATCTGGCCCATGTAGTGGACGTACTGCTCCCACAGGGGGCGGTCGAGGTAGAGGTCCTTGCGGATGCGCGCGGCGGTGGCGGGGTCGGGCGCCTTGTCGCCGAAGAGGGCCGCGACCGGGTCACCGAGCGCGTACACCATGAAGAAGATCAGGAACGTGCTGCCGATGAACACCGGGATCATCTGGAGCAGCCGCCGGATCACATAACGTCCCATGGACTGCTCCAGGATCGATCCGAAACGCGGGTCAGCTGACCTTGATCTGGTCGTACACGGGGACGCTGAACTGGTTGAGCGCCACGTCCGAGAGCCGCTCGGCGTAGCCCGCGCTGCCGTTCTGGTACCAGAGCGGGATGGCCGGCATCTGCGCGGCGAGGATCTTCTCGGCGTCCTGGAACTTCGCGACGGCCTTGGCCTGGTCGCTCTCCTGGTTGGCCTCGTCGACGAGCTTGTCGAAGTCCGCGTTGCTGAACTTCCCGTAGTTGGAGGAGGCCCCGGTGTAGTAGAGGGGCTGGAGGAAGTTCTGGATCAGGGGGTAGTCGGCCTGCCAGCCGGAGCGGAAGGGGCCGGTCAGCTTGAAGCTGCTCTGCTGGTTGCGGAAGTCCGCGAAGGTGCCGATCGGGTTGACCGTGCAGACCGGGCCCTCGCCCAGCGCGTTGTTGATGCTGTTGCAGACGGCGTCCATCCAGTCGCGGTGCGAGCCGGTGTCCACGTTGGAGGTCAGCGTGACCTTGCCGCCGGGGAGCCCGCCGGCGTCCGTGATGAGCTTCTTGGCCGCGGCCGGGTTGAAGACGCAGGCGTCGCCGCAGACCGTGGAGGAGAAGCCGCCCGCCTCGCCGAGGGCCGGGGAGGTCCAGTCCTTGGCCGGGGTGCGCGTCTCGCGGAAGATCTGCTTGGTGATCTCGTCGCGGTTGATCGCCATCGAGATCCCGCGGCGCACGTTCTCCGTCCCCTCCTTGCTCCACTGCGGGTCGTACAGCGGGAAGGTGAGGGTCTGGATGATGAGGGCCGGCTGGTTGATGTACCGGTCGCCCAGGTCGTTCTTGACGTTCTTCAGCTGCTGCGCCGGGATGTCGTCGACGAGGTCGAGGTTGCCGGAGATCAGGTCGGTGTAGGCGGTGTTGTTGTCGGTGTAGACCTTCAGGTCCACACCGCCGTTCTGCGCCTTGTCCGGACCGGGGTAGGTGTCCCACTTGCGCAGCTTCATGCCGGTGCCCTTGGTGTACGAGTCCACCGTGTACGGGCCGTTGCCGATCGGCTTGTCCAGCCAGGCGGCGTGGTCGGTGAAGAAGGCCTTGGGCAGGGGGGAGAAGGCCTGGTAGCCGAGGGTTTCGGGCCAGGTGGAGAACTTGTTCTTCAGGGCGACCGTGAAGGTCTTGGCGTCCTTGACGACCAGTCCGGACATCGTCTTGGCCTTGGGCTCCCCGGAGGCGGGGTGGACGTCCGCGTATCCGACGATGTCGGAGAAGAACGGCGCGTTGTTCTGCTTGTTGCGCACGTCCGCGCCGTAGTTCCAGGCGTCGACGAAGGACTGTGCGGTGACCGGCTCGTCGTTGCTGAACTTCCAGCCGTCCTTCAGCGTGATGGTGAAGTTCTGACTGTCCGTCGTCTCGATCTTCTCGGCGACCATGTCGAGGGCCTCGCCCGTCTTCGGGTCGTAGCGCTTGAGGCCCCGGAAGAGCATGTCGAGCACCTTGCCGCCCTGCACCTCGTTGGTGTTGGCGGGCTCCAGCGGGTTCTGCGGGTCGCCCCACGAGGAGCTGACGATCCCCGCCTCGCCGCCTCCGCCGCTGTCGCTACCGCCGCCGCAGGCCGTCGCCGCGAGGGCGACGGCCACCGCACATGCGGCCCACGTGGCGTGGGTGGCTCCGCGCATGGAGTGCCTCCTATGGATCCCAAGACTCGCCTTAGGGGCCAATGTCACCCTATGTGGGGTCCTGCACACTCCTCGTTGGACCGATTGCACCCGCGCGTCACGCCCCTGTCACCCCTGGGGGTGCAATGAAAGCTCCCATGAGTCGACCGCGTAGTGCAGGCCCATGCCGTGCGCCTCGTACAGCGCGAGCGCGCCGGTCTCGTTGTGGGTGTCCACGCCGAGGCCCACGCAGTCCCGGCCGCGCTCCGCGTAGACGGCGAAGCAGTGGCGGAGCAGGAAACCGCCGAGGCCGAGGCCCCGTACCTCCTTCGCCACGCCGAGGTGGCTGACCCAGGCCATGCTCGTGCGGTCGTCCCGGGTGAGCAGCACGGCCACGTCGCCGTGGCCGGGCAGGCTCGCGATCCACACCAGTGACCAGTCGAGCGTGCGGCCCTCTATGTGGTCGAGCCAGGTCTCGTACGGGCGGTCCACATGGCCGAAGTGCGCGGCGAAGGTCCGCTCGATCAGGGCGTGGGCCCGGTGCCGGTCGGCCTCGTCGTCGCCGCAGTGGCGCAGGGTCAGCCCGGCCGGCGGGACCGGCGCCGGGTCGGCGGCCGGGGACAGGGAGCGGGTCATGACCTGGTAGCGGCGGATGGTGCGGTAGCCGCGGCCGGTCAGGAGGGACAGGTCGAGGGTGGGCTTCACGTTGAGCTGCATTCTCAGCACGCCCTGACCGCCGGTCAGCTCCCGGGCCCGGGCCTCCATGCGCTCCAGCAGCGAGGCGGCGGCCTCGTCGTGGCCGGGCAGTACGTAGTGGTCCCCGTCGACGCGGCCGGGGCCGGAGTCCGCCCAGACGAGGGCGTAGGCGACGAGCCGGCCGTCCTGGTGCGCGAGCCAGGAGTCGGTGGCCAGGTCCACGTCCGGGGCGTTGAGGTCGGACTCGACGGTGCCGAGATCGGTCTCCGGCCGGCCGATCTCGATCACGTCGACGGCATTGAGCAGGGCGCAGATGTCGGAGGCGTCCCCGGGCCCGGCGGGCCGTACGGTGAGGGTCATGCCGTCACTCTCCGTCCCCGGCTCCCGGGGGTGCAACCGGTTTCCCCGGGTCCCGTCCCCGGGGGCGGCCCCGGACGTGGAAACGGCCGGCCCCCGACGCCATGAGGCGCCGGGGGCCGGCCGTTTCGGACGAACGCGTCGGTCAGACGGCCAGGATGGCCTTCTCCTCGGCGAAGTGGCACGCGGACTCGTGCGCGGCCAGGGTGTTCACGCCCTTGAAGCGCTCCGGGATCGCCAGCAGCGGCTCCTCGGTGGAGCACTTGTCCTGGGCCTTCCAGCAGCGGGTGCGGAAGCGGCAGCCCGACGGCGGGTTGGCCGGGGACGGGACGTCACCGGTGAGGATGATCCGCTCGCGGCCCTCGCGCGCGTCCGGGTCCGGGACCGGGACGGCGGAGAGCAGCGCCTGGGTGTACGGGTGGGTCGGGTGCTCGTAGATCTCGGCGTCGGAGCCGATCTCGGCCATCTTGCCCAGGTACATGACGCCCACGCGGTCCGAGATGTGCCGGACGATCGAGAGGTCGTGCGCGATGAAGAGGTAGGAGAGGTTGAACTCGTCCTGCAGCTTCTCCATCAGGTTGATGACCTGCGCCTGTACCGACACGTCGAGCGCGGAGACCGGCTCGTCGCAGATGATGATCTCCGGCTGCAGGGCGAGGCCGCGGGCGATGCCGATGCGCTGGCGCTGGCCGCCGGAGAACTGGTGCGGGTACCGGTTGATGTACTCCGGGTTCAGACCGACGACGTCCAGCAGCTCCTGGACCTTCTGCCGGCGGTTGCCCTTGGGAGCCACCTCGGGGTGGATCTCGAAAGGCTCCCCGATGATGTCGCCGACCGTCATGCGCGGGTTCAGCGACGTGTAGGGGTCCTGGAAGACCATCTGGATGTTGCGGCGCACGGCCTTCAGCGCGCGGCCGGACAGCTTGCTGATGTCCTGGCCCTTGTAGAAGACCTCGCCGGCGGTTGCCCGCTCCAGGTTCATCAGGAGCTTGGCGACCGTGGACTTGCCACAGCCGGACTCACCGACGATACCGAGGGTCTCGCCCTGGTAGAGGTCGAAGGAGATCCCGTCGACCGCCTTGACCGCGCCGACCTGCTTCTTGAACAGGATTCCCTGGGTCAGCGGGAAGTGCTTGACCAGGTTACGGACCTGGAGGATCGGCTCGCGCTCGGTGGCGTTCTTGGTGAGCTCAGCCATGGATCTGGTCCTTCCAGAAGTGGCACGCGCTGCCGCGGCCGGGCAGTTCGGTGCCGTCCTGCTCGGTGACCGGGTGCAGCACCGGGATCTCGGTGCGGCAGATGTCCTGCGCCTTGGGGCAGCGGGGGCTGAAGGCGCAACCCGTGGGAATGCGGAGCAGGTTGGGCGGCAGACCCTTGATCGCGTAGAGCTCCTGGCCCTTCTGGTCCAGGCGCGGGATCGAGTCCAGCAGGCCACGGGTGTACGGGTGGGACGGGCGCTTGTAGATCTCGTGGACCGGAGCGGTCTCGACGATCCGGCCCGCGTACATGACCGCGATCTTGTCCGCGACGTCGGCGACGACGCCGAGGTCGTGGGTGATCAGGATCAGGCCCATGTTCATCTCGCGCTGCAGCTCCGCGAGCAGGTCCATGACCTGGGCCTGCACGGTCACGTCGAGAGCCGTGGTGGGCTCGTCGGCGATGATCAGGTCCGGCTCCAGGGCCAGCGCCATGGCGATCATGATGCGCTGGCGCATACCGCCCGAGAACTGGTGCGGGTAGTCCCCCACGCGCGCCTTGGCGGCGGGGATCTTCACGCGGTCCATGAGCTCGACGGCCTTGACCTTGGCGTCCTTCTTGGACATGCCGCGGTGGACCCGGAACATCTCGCCGAGCTGGTCACCCACCGAGTAGACCGGGTTCAGGGAGGACAGCGCGTCCTGGAAGATCATCGCCATCTTGTTGCCGCGGAGCTTGCGGCGCTCCTCGTCGGACATCTTGAGGATGTCCTTGCCGTGGAAGCGCACCTCGCCGCCGGCGACCCGTCCGGGCGGGCTGTCGAGGATGCCCATGATCGCCTGGGCGGTGACGGACTTGCCGGAGCCGGACTCGCCGAGCACGGCGAGGGTCTCGCCGGCCTTGACGCTGTAGCTCACGCCGTTGACGGCCTTGGCGACCCCGTCACGGGTCTTGAACTCGACCTGGAGGTTGTCCACCTCCAGCAGCGGCACGGCGGTTGCGCCGCCCGTCTCCGCAACGCTGAGAATCTCCGACGTGGTCACGCCGCCACCTTCGTCCTGCTTGCTGATGTTGTCTCGGGGCATCGCGCGGCCCTACCGGAGCTTCGGGTCGAGCGCGTCACGCAGGCCGTCGCCGACGAAGGCGAAGCCGAGCACGGTGACGACGACGAAGAGGCTGGGGAAGTACCACAGGTAGTCATTGACTCCGATGAAGCCCTGGCCGGCCGCGAGCATGTTGCCCCACTCGGGGACGTCGACGGGGACGCCGGCACCGAGGAAGGAGAGCGCCGCCACACCGACGATCGTGGTGCCGACGTTGAACGTCGCGTAGACCAGCACGGCGGTCAGCGAGTTGGGCAGGATGTGCGTGCGCACGACCCGCCAGCCACTGGCGCCCAGCGCCTTGGCCGCGTGGACGTAGTCCATCTCGCGCACGGACAGGATCGAGCTGCGCAGGAGCCTGGCCACGGTGGCCCACGAGAAGATCGCGAGCGAGATGATCACCGGCGTGATGCCGCGGCCGGTGACCAGGATGATGACGATGGCACCGATCATCAGCGGGAACGCGAGGAAGACGTCCGCGACGCGCATGACCAGGGTGTCGGCGAAGCCGGGGAAGTAGCCGGCGATGGCGCCGAGGGCGACACCGATCAGCACCGCGAAGAAGATCGAGGCGAGGCCGACGAACATGGCCACGCGGGTGCCGACTATGAGGCGCGAGAACATGTCGCGGCCCAGGGCGTCGGTACCCATCCAGTGCGTGCCGTTGGGCGACACGAGGGTGTTCTCCAGGTCCTGCGCCCCCGGGTCGAAGGGGGTGAGGTAGTTGCCGAAGATGGCGGTCAGGAACAGCGCGGAGATGATGACGAGGCCGACGACAGCCAGCTTGTTCTGGGCGAAGCGGTGACGGATCTCGCCCCACTGGCTCAGTTGCTTGGGTCGGGGTTCGGCCGTGGCCGAAGCGGACGACACGGGGTTCTCGTCCCCGATCGCCGGGCTCGTTGCGAGCTCAGACATGAGGAAATCCTCCTTGGGGGCGGTCAGCTGAGGCGGATACGCGGGTCGAGGGCCGCGTACAGCAGGTCCACGATGAGGCTGAGGACGACGAAGATCGCGACGCTGTAGGTCACGACACCGATCACGATCGGGTTGTTCTGCTGCTGAATCGCCTGAACCAGTGCCAGACCGACACCGTCCCAGTTGAAGATCGCCTCAGTGATGAGCGCACCACCGAGGAGTGCACCGAACGAGATACCCAGGTAGGTGACCACGGGGATGGACGAGTTGCGCAGCACGTGCTTGAACAGCACGCGGCGGCGCGGAAGTCCCTTGGCCACGGCCGTCTTCACGTAGTCCGCGCGCAGCACCTCCAGCATCGTGCCGCGGGTGAGGCGGGCGACGAAGGCGATGTCGGTGATGGCGAGGGTCACTGCGGGAAGAATCATGCCGTCGAGCTGGTCACCGCTCATCGGGGGGAACCAACCGAGCTCCACCGCGAAGTACTTCTTGAGCAGCATGCCGATGACGAAGGTTGGGAAACCGACGGCCATGGTCGTAAAAAATGTCGTGGTCATGTCCAAGATGCTGTATCTGTAGAGCGCGGCGATGATGCCGACGCCCATACCGAACACCGTGACGAGAGCGATGGCCAGCAGGGCCAGCTTCGCGGTGTTCTGCAGCTTGGGACCGAGGATCTCGGACACCTCGCGGCGCTGGATGAAGTCCTCGCCGAGGTCTCCGGTCGCAACCTTGGTCACGTAGTTCACATACTGCTCGGGCAGCGACTTGTCGAGCCCGTAACGCGCCTTCAGTTCCGTGACCACTGCAGGGTCACGTGCTTTGTCGCTGCCCGCGATCGAACCCACGGGATCGCCGGGGAGAACGAACAGACACGCGAACAGAACCATGGTCGCGCCGATGAGGACTATGACCATCTGCCCGAGGCGACGGGCGACGTACCTTCCCATGTTTGTGCCTCTCTACCTGGCCGCTTCTGGGAGCAGCGGCCTCCGGCCCAAGGAACGGGCCGGCTCTCGGCCTGCGGGGGTTACCCGCGGATGTGAGGGGTGCCGAAGTAAGAACGGCCTGCCGAGCGGGGCCGCGGCCCACCGGTCACCCGGGGGCCGCGGCACGTTCGCTCCTGACGGATATACCGTCCGAACCGGTTACTTCTTGAGCGAGATCTTCTCGAGGATCGGGTCCTCGTTGAAGTTGATGTCGTCCAGACCGTTGAACTTGTCGGTCGCCATCAGGCGGAACTGGGAACGGTTGAAGGTCGGGATGAGGGCCATGTCGTCCATGGCCATCTTCTCGGCCGTCTTGTACATCGTCAGACGCGCGGCCTCGTCCTTGGTGGCGCGGGCCGTGTCGATCAGCTTGTCGAACTCGGGGTTGTTGTAACGGACGCGGTTGTCACCGGTCACGTTGCCCTCGGCGTCCTTGGACATCGAGGTCGAGTGCAGCAGCGGGAAGAGGAAGTTCTCCGGGGTCGGGTAGTCCGCGCCCCACGCGAAGCGGTAGATGCCGGTCGCGCTGGAACCCTGCTGCTCCTTGAGCATGCCCGGGAAGTCCTTGCCGTCCAGCTTGACCTTGACGCCGAGGACGTCCTCAAGCTGACGCGCGATGGCCTGGACCCACTCTTCGTGGCCCGCACCGGTGTTGAAGCTGAACTTGATCTCGGTACCCGGCTTCAGGCCGCCCTTCTCGGCGTGCTCCTTGGCCTTGGCGACGTCCTGCTTGACGCAGGAGACGCACAGGTCCTTCTGGAACGCCTTCGGGAACGACGGCGGGACGATGGTGGTCGACGGGGTCTGGAAGCCCTGGAAGACACCCTTGGCGATGGCCTGACGGTCGATCGCGTAGGAGATCGCCAGACGGGCGTCCTTGTTGTTCGTCGGACCGTTGTCACCGATCGGCAGAACGAAGTTCATGCCGCTGGTGTCCTTGGCGAACCACTTGTTCTGCGGCTTGTACTTCGCCTCGGCCGTCTTCAGCATCGGCGTCGGGATGTGCGCGTAGTCGAAGGTGCCGGCCTGGAAGCCGTCGTACTCGAGCTGCTGCGCGGTCTTGTCGTTGAGGAGGGTGACCTGGACCTTGCCCAGGGACGCCTTCTCCAGCCCGTAGGTGTCGTTACGGACGAGGTTGATCGCCTTGTTGTGCTCCCACGTGCCGTCCATCTTGAACGGACCGTTACCGACGGGGGCCTCGCCGAACGCCTTGTCCTCTTCGCCGACCTTGGCGACCTTCGGGACCGGGCTGTAGGCGTTGTGCGCCGTCTTCAGGACGAACTCACAGTCCGCCTTGGACAGGTCCACCTTGATGGTGGTCGGGTCCGGGGTGGTGACACCGGAGAAAGTCTTGGCGGAGCCGTCCTGCAGCTCGGCGTAACCCTTGATGCCGGCGAAGTGGTACGCCACGTCGGACGCGGCGGCCTTGTGCGCGGCACGGGCCCAACCACGGGCGAACGACTCGGAGTCGACGACCTCGCCGTTGGAGAACTTGGTGTCCGGCTTGATCTTGAAAGTCCAGGACGTGCAGCTGTCGTCCGACGTCGCCGACTCGGCGAGCGCGGGCTCGGCCAGGCCGTCCGGCGTGTTGCCGTACAGGCCGGTGAACAGGGCGTTGGCCAGCAGCACGCCGGTGGACTCGTGGGCACGCCCCGGGTCGATGGTGTCCGGCTCGGTGCTACCGAGACGGAACACGCC
This sequence comes from Streptomyces sp. NPDC040545, assembly GCF_055595065.1. Lineage (NCBI taxonomy): Bacteria > Bacillati > Actinomycetota > Actinomycetes > Kitasatosporales > Streptomycetaceae > Streptomyces > Streptomyces sp. NPDC040545. The sequence continues at coordinate 572,609 of NZ_JBVIWA010000001.1, read as the reverse complement.
ACCGTTGGCGCTGCCCTTGTCCTTGCTGTCACCGTCACCGCCGCCACAGGCGGTAGCGGCCAGGGCGACGACAACCGCGCCCACGACCCACTTGGCGCTCTTGGCACCGCGCATGGGTTTCCTCCTCATGAGTCCACTGATCGACTTGAGGGGCAAAAAAACCTCGCCGACACCCCTGACGGCGAGCATTTCCGTGCCCATAGTGTGCTCGTGAGTCGGCGCGATCCCCACATCGCGTGACCCATTGACCCGAGCTCAATGGAGCCATCCTCAGGGACTGCCAGGCCGTAAACCACACTTAAGTGGTCTCGTTTTCACAACATCGATCCGCGTCAGAAACCCGAAATCCGGACAAACGGATAGGAGACAGACACGTGCGAAACGGACGGTTAGCTCATCATCCGGAGCGTCACGGTCGGTATGCGGACACCTGAACGCAAAAATCCGCTTGACAGAAGCGAACAGCCCCTCCCTTCACGGACTCCGTGAAGGGAGGGGCTGCTGCACTACCAGGGCCCTGCGGCCCACTGCGCCCGCCGTGACCGCCGCCCGAGCAAACCCGGGCGAACGACCGTACGGCTGTTGCTACTTGGCGGACTTGGCGCGCGACGCGGTGCGCGAGCGCTCCTTCTGGTCCAGGACGACCTTGCGGATGCGGACGGCCTCCGGGGTCACCTCGACGCACTCGTCGTCGCGGCAGAACTCCAGCGACTGCTCCAGCGACAGCTTGCGCGGCGGGATCACGTTCTCCGTGTTGTCCGCGGAAGCCGCACGCATGTTGGTGAGCTTCTTCTCCTTGGTGATGTTCACGTCCATGTCGTCGGAGCGCGAGTTCTCGCCGACGATCATGCCCTCGTACACCTCGGTGCCGGGGTCGGTGAACAGGACGCCGCGCTCCTGCAGGTTGATCATCGCGAACGGCGTCACGGAGCCGGCGCGGTCGGCGACCAGCGAACCGTTGTTACGGGTCACCAGCTGGCCGAACCACGGCTCGTGGCCCTCGTGGATCGAGTGGGCGATGCCCGTGCCGCGCGTACCGGTCAGGAACTCGGTACGGAAGCCGATGAGACCGCGCGACGGGACGACGAACTCCATGCGGACCCAGCCGGAGCCGTGGTTCGACATGTTGTCCATGCGGCCCTTGCGGACGCCCATGAGCTGCGTGACGGCGCCCATGTGCTCCTCGGGGACGTCGATCGTCATGCGCTCGACCGGCTCGTGCACCTTGCCGTCGATCTCCTGCGTGACCACCTGCGGCTTGCCGATGGTCAGCTCGAAGCCCTCGCGGCGCATCTGCTCGACCAGGATGGCGAGCGCGAGCTCACCACGGCCCTGGACCTCCCAGGCGTCAGGGCGCTCGGTCTCCAGCACGCGGAGCGAGACGTTACCGATCAGCTCGCGGTCCAGACGGTCCTTGACCTGACGCGCGGTGACCTTGCGGTCCTTGACCGCGGACTTGGCGTCCGCGCCCTTGCCGCTGCCGCCACGGCCGACCATCGGGGAGGTGTTCGTACCGATGGTCATGGAGATCGCCGGCTCGTCGACCGAGATCAGCGGGAGCGCGATCGGGTTCTCCGGGTCGGCCAGGGTCTCACCGATCATGATGTCGGGGATACCGGCGACCGCGCAGATGTCACCCGGGCCCGCCATCTCGGCCGGCTTGCGGGTCAGCGCCTCGGTCATCATCAGCTCGGTGATGCGCACGTTCGACTGGGTGCCGTCACGCTTGATCCAGGTGACGGTCTGGCCCTTGCGCAGCTCGCCCTGCTCGACGCGCAGGAGCGCGATACGGCCGAGGAAGTTGTCGGCGTCCAGGTTGGTGACGTGGGCCTGGAGGGGGGCCTCCTCGTCGTACACCGGCGCGGGGACGTGCTCCAGGATGGTGGAGAAGAACGGCTCCAGGCTGTCGCTGTCCGCGGGGACGGTGCCGTCCTCGGGCTTGGTCAGCGAGGCCACGCCGTCACGGCCGCAGGCGTAGACGATCGGGAACTCGATCTGGTCCTCGTCCGCGTCCAGGTCCAGGAAGAGGTCGTACGTCTCGTTGACGACGGCGTCGATCCGGGAGTCCGGGCGGTCGGTCTTGTTGATGCAGAGGATGACCGGCATCTTCGCCTGCAGGGCCTTGCGCAGGACGAAGCGGGTCTGGGGCAGCGGACCCTCGGAGGCGTCCACCAGCAGAACGACGGCGTCCACCATCGACAGACCGCGCTCGACCTCACCACCGAAGTCGGCGTGGCCGGGGGTGTCGATGATGTTGATCGTGATCGGGGCCCCGCCGTCCTTGGGGTGATACTTCACCGCCGTGTTCTTGGCGAGGATCGTGATGCCCTTCTCACGCTCCAGGTCGTTCGAGTCCATCATGCGGTCGTCGAGGTGCTGGTGGGCGGCGAAGGCACCGGCCTGCTTGAGCATGGCATCGACGATGGTCGTCTTGCCATGGTCGACGTGGGCGACGATGGCGACGTTACGGATGTCGTGGCGCGTGGGCACTTCGGCGCTTCTCCCGGGATCGTGGATGGCGTCGCGTACGGTCCGGCACGCGCGCCTCGGCCGGGCGAAAACCTGCCACGGCCTTACCCCATGGTACGTCGAGTGGCGGGAACCGCCTGCCGGGGGGTCTGTCAAGAGGCCGGATGTATGAGTGCGGCCGGGGTTTGCGTGGGGTGCCCCGACCGCCGTTCCTGCCGGTATTCACGCGGGTCAACGGGTATGCACGACCTTGCCCGCCGGGGGATCCGGCGGGCAAGGGACTTGAGTCACATCTGAGCTTGTGACCCTCCGGTCAACCAGACAGGCACCGCTTTGTCACCACTTCTTCTCCCCCGCTACTTCTTCTTGTCCTTGGCGGCCGGCGCCTTCTTCCAGCCGATGTCCTGGTAGCGGGGGGCGCCGAGGCCGAAGGCGCCGGCGTTGGCGAGACCCGGCTTGACCGCCACCAGCTCGGGGCGCTGGAAGAGGGGGATGGAGCCCGCGGCGGCCCAGATCCGGGCGTCCGCCTTGCGCATCAGCTCACGGGACTGCTCCTCGTCCAGCTCGCCGACCGCCTGATCGAACAGTTGATCGATGTGGTCGGTGCCGACCCGTGTGTAGTTCTGTTCGACGAGGAGCGAGCCGTCCGCGGCCGGCTCCGGCTTGGCGAAGATCGGCCGGGCGTCGGTGGCCGGGTAGGCCGTCGCGGGCCAGGAGTACAGCGCCAGGTCGTACTGGCCGGAGGCGATGTGGTCCTTGAAGAAGCTGTCGTCGGCCACCTTGACCGTCTCGGTGTTCACCCCGATCTTGCGGAGCATCCCGGCGATCCGCTCGCCGACCGTGCGCAGGGACTCCGAGCCGGGTCCCGCCGGGAGGACGAAGCGCAGGCTGAGCGCCTTCCCGTCCTTGGCGAGCATGTTCCCGGAGGTGCGGACGGGCTGCTTGGCGGGGGCCGGGGCCGGGGAGGCCTTGGCGGGGTCGGCCGCGTCGCCTTCGCGGGCCGGGACCCCCTTGCCGTCGTCGGCGGCCTCCGCCCGGGCGGCCCGGGCGACGTGGGCCGCCTGGGCGAGCAGGGACGCCCGCTGCTCGGCCCCGAAGGGAGCCGGGGCGAGCACCTGGGACGGCCCGTCCTGGGCCCCCTCCGGGACGGTGCCGCTCTTCGGGCGGTCGGCGGCCGCCGACCGCGGCTCGCCGTTGGCCCCGTCGTCCTGGCCCACGATGTACAGCCCGTCGTTTCCGGTGCCCGGGCCCGACGGGGTCTTCGAGTCGTCCTGCGGCGCGCTCTCCGGGCCGGCCTTGGCGCCTGCGGGCTCGGTGATCTTGCCGCCCTTGCGCCAGCCCGCGTCCGCGAGCAGGGCCTGGGCCGCGTGGGTGTCCTGGCCGCCGAGCGCGTCGCTGTTGTCGGCGTACGCCCGCTGCCCGGCCAGGGCCAGGTGGCTGCCGACCGGCTTCGCGGGCAGGCCCAGCGGCTTCAGGACGGCCTCGGCCAGCGCCTTGCGGTCCAGAGCCCGGGCCACCGCCCGGCGTACCCGCTCGTCCGCCAGCGGGCCGGAGGACCCGTTCATCGCGAGCTGGGTGTAGGCCGGCTCCAGGGACTTCCGTACGGTGAAGGCCTTCAGGGCCTCCTGTTCGTCCGCGTACCGCTTCACCGAGGCGAGGTGCTTCTGGCGGCTCTCCGTCTCCGCCGCCGCCTTCTCCTCGTCCGCGCCGAAAGCGGTCGCCCACGACAGCGTGGCCTGCGCCGGGGTCAGCGCGGCCTCCGGGCCGTGGGCCGTGGCACCGCCCGTGCCCGGGCCCTTCTTGGCGGCCGCGTCCTGGCGGGCCAGTGCGATCCGGTCGGCCCCGGCCCGGTCGATCTCCGCCAGATCGAGCTTCCCGGCGGCCAGCGCCGCCGGGCGCTCGGCCCGCGGGACCGCCGTCAGGACCAGCGTGTCCAGCTTCGCCTGCCGGCCCCACCAGCGGGCGTTGCGGGTCAGGGCGGCGGTACCGGTCTTCTTGTCGATCGCGCCGAGCGCGAAGGGTCCGGCGGTGATCTTCAGCGTGCCGCGGGCGCCCTCGTTGAAGGCGTCCGGGGTACCGGTGACCTGCTTGGGGTAGAGCGGGGTGAAGAGGGAGCGCCAGTCGGCGTACGGCTTGTTGAAGGTGACCCTGACCTCCAGGTCGGTCTTGCCCTTCTCGATCTTCTCGATCCGCTCGTAGCCTGCGTTACGCGCCGTCCAGTACGCCGAGTCCTTGCCGTTCAGGGCCCGCCACTGTGCCACGAAGTCGGCGGCGCCGATCTCGCGCCCGTCGCTCCACACCGCCTTCTGGTTCAGCTTGTACTGGACGACCTGCTTCGGCTCCCGCTCGATGACCTCGGCCTTCTCCAGGTAGTCCGGGTTGGCCACCGGCCGCCCGTTGGCGTCCAGCACGAAGAGCTGGGGCAGCACGGCACCGGCGATCCTGTTCGTGGTGGCGTCCGCGTCGGCCTGGAAGGTGTTGAGGGTGTCCGGGAGCGTGTCCACCGCCCAGCGCAGCACACCCCCGTCCGCGACCTTGTCGCGGGTGGTCGTGGCGATGTCCTGTCCTGCGGCGGCCTGACCGCCCTCGTCGTCACCCGCGCCGCAGCCCGTGAGCAGCGGCAGTGCGAGGACTCCCGAGGTCAGGAGCGCCAAGGACCTGCGCCTTCTCTGGGACATGGGTGGTACCTCCGGGGCGGGGCGTGGGGGAAGCATGATCACGTTCGGCGGTATATGGAGCTGATCACACCGGTTGCCGGAACCCACTGAAATAGACGGCCCGCCGCACCCCTCGCAGCCGCCTCTCGCCACGCCGCGAACCCCACCCGTGCGGACCAATCCCGCTTGCGCGGCAAGAGGCGTTCCCCCGGGAGAGGGATGAGAATGGGGGGCAGGGAGGGGCGCACGGTTCACGCCTGCGCGCCTGCAATCGCTGCACGTCCCTTCACAACGGGGGACGGGAAGCGCGACACTCGCAGGCGCACATGAGCGTTGCCACCGCACCTGGCGGAAGTGAGGGCAAATCATGTCCCTGCAAGACGATCTGAGTGCCGTACGGCGCAACCTGGACGAGCTGACGCGCAAGGTCGAGCGGCTGGAACAGCAGGCCGCCCGGCAGAAGCCGTCGACGACGGCGGCGGGTCCGGACCCGTCCCGGATGGTGACGGTCCCGGACACCCCGTACGACAGCTCCCTGTGGACGGACTCCGACGACGAGGGCCTGGGCGCCCGCGACCGCCGCGCCCCCTGAGGCAGCCCGTCACGGACACTCATCCACCCACGCCCCGTCCGGTCCGGCCGTCCGCGGCCGGACCGGACGGGGCACCCTTCATCACTCCTCCCGGAGTCTTCTTTGGCCACAGGCACGGAACGACCCCAGCAGCGGCCCGGCGGCGTCCACGACGCCTCACGGGCCGCGATCGCGGCCCGGCACCTGCGGACCGACCGGTGGTGGCTGGCCCCCGCCGGCACCGCGGCCGGGCTGTTCGCCTTCATCGTCTACTCGACCTGGCGGGCCTTCGCGAACGCCGACTACTACGCGGCCCCGTACGTCTCCCCCTTCTACTCACCGTGTCTCGCGGAGAACTGCGTCCCGATGAAGGGCGGGCCCAACTGGGAGGTCTTCGGCAGCTGGTGGGGCCTCTCCCCCGCCCTGCTGATCCTGATCTTCCCGCTCGGCTTCCGGCTGACCTGCTACTACTACCGCAAGGCCTACTACCGGGGCTTCTGGGCCTCGCCGCCCGCCTGCGCCGTCGCCGAACCGCACACGAGGTACACCGGCGAGACCCGCTTCCCGCTGATCCTCCAGAACGCGCACCGGTACTTCTTCTACGCGGCGGTCCCGGTCGCGGGCATCCTCACGTACGACACGGTGCTGACCTTCCGCGACGAGCACTACGCCTGGGGCCACATGGGCCTCGGAACCCTGCTCTTCCTGGTCAACATCACGCTGATCTGGGCCTACACGCTGTCCTGCCACTCCTGCCGCCACATCATGGGCGGCCGGCTCAAGCACTTCTCGAAGCACCCGGTGCGCTACCGGCTCTGGGGCTGGATCAGCCGGCTCAACGCCCGCCACATGCAGCTGGCGTGGGCCTCCCTGATCAGCGTGGCCCTGTGCGACTTCTACGTGTACCTGCTGGCCAGCGGCGCCTTCACCGACCCGAGGATCTTCTGAGATGGCTCAAGTGGAACGGCAGCAGTGGGACGTGGTCGTGGTCGGCGCGGGCGGTGCCGGGCTGCGCGCCGCGATCGAGGCCCGCGAGCGCGGCGCCCGTACGGCCGTGATCTGCAAGTCCCTGTTCGGCAAGGCCCATACGGTGATGGCGGAGGGCGGGATCGCCGCCTCCATGGGCAACGTCAACGAGGGCGACAACTGGCAGGTGCACTTCCGCGACACCATGCGCGGGGGCAAGTTTCTCAACCAGTGGCGGATGGCGGAACTCCACGCGAAGGAGGCCCCGGACCGGGTCTGGGAGCTGGAGACCTGGGGCGCCCTCTTCGACCGGACGCCCGACGGGAAGATCTCCCAGCGCAACTTCGGCGGGCACGAGTACCCGCGTCTCGCGCACGTCGGCGACCGCACCGGCCTGGAGCTGATCCGCACGCTCCAGCAGAAGATCGTCCAGCTCCAGCAGGAGGACTTCAAGGAGTACGGGGACTACGAGGCCCGTCTCAAGGTCTTCCAGGAGTGCACGGTCACGAGGGTCCTCAAGGACGGGCCGAAGGTCTCGGGGGCCTTCTGCTACGAACGCGAGTCCGGCCGCTTCTTCGTGCTGGAGGCCCCGGCGGTTGTCCTCGCCACGGGCGGGATCGGCAAGTCCTTCAAGACCACCTCCAACTCCTGGGAGTACACGGGAGACGGCCACGCGCTGGCCCTGCTGGCGGGCGCGCCCCTGCTCAACATGGAGTTCGTGCAGTTCCACCCGACCGGCATGGTCTGGCCGCCGTCGGTCAAGGGCATCCTCGTCACCGAGTCCGTGCGCGGCGACGGCGGGGTGCTGCGCAACTCCGAGGGCAAGCGGTTCATGTTCGACTACATCCCCGACGTCTTCAAGGAGAAGTACGCGGAGTCGGAGGCGGAGGGCGACCGCTGGTACGAGGACCCGGACCACAACCGGCGCCCGCCCGAGCTGCTGCCGCGCGACGAGGTGGCGCGGGCGATCAACTCCGAGGTGAAGGCGGGCCGCGGCTCCCCGCACGGCGGGGTCTTCCTCGACGTGTCCACCCGGATGCCGGCCGAACGGATCAAGCGGCGGCTCCCGTCGATGTACCACCAGTTCAAGGAGCTGGCGGACGTGGACATCACGGCGGAGCCGATGGAGGTGGGCCCGACCTGCCACTACGTGATGGGCGGGATCGCGGTCGACTCGGAGTCCGCCGCCACCGCCGGGGTGCCGGGGCTGTTCGCGGCGGGTGAGGTCGCGGGCGGGATGCACGGCTCGAACCGGCTCGGCGGCAACTCCCTGTCCGATCTGCTGGTCTTCGGACGGCGGGCCGGGCTGCACGCGGCCCAGTACGCAGCCTCACCCTCCGGGCGCCCGGCCGTCTCCCAGGCCGAGATCGACGCGGCGGCGGCGGAGGCGCTGGCCCCCTTCCACGCCACCGAGGGCGCGGAGAACCCGTACACGCTCCACCAGGAACTGCAGACGACCATGAACGACCTCGTCGGCATCATCCGGCGGGCGGGCGAGATGGCCGAGGCGCTGGAGAAGCTCGCGGCCCTGCGCGTACGGGCCTCCCGGGCCGGTGTCGAGGGGCACCGGCAGTTCAACCCGGGCTGGCACCTCGCCCTGGACCTGCGGAACATGCTGCTGGTCAGCGAGTGCGTGGCCCGTGCGGCCCTGGAGCGCACCGAGAGCCGGGGCGGGCACACCCGCGAGGACTGCCCGTCGATGGAGCGCGACTGGCGTCCGGTGAACCTGCTGTGCCGGCCGGTGGACCCGCCCCCGGCGGACCCCGCAGCCGACCGGATCGCCCTGGTCCGCCGGCGCACCGAGCCCATCCGTCCCGACCTGCTCGCGCTCTTCGAGAAGGAAGAGCTGGTCAAGTACCTCGCCGAAGAGGAGCTGCACCCATGAGTACGTACGACGCGAGCTTCCGGATCTGGCGGGGCGACGCGGAGGGCGGGGAGCTGCGCGACTTCACCGTCGAGGTGCACGACGGGGAGGTGGTCCTGGACATCGTCCACCGGCTCCAGGCCACCCAGGCCTCGGACCTGGCGGTGCGCTGGAACTGCAAGGCGGGCAAGTGCGGCTCGTGCAGTGCGGAGGTCAACGGCCGGCCGCGGCTGATGTGCATGACGCGCATGTCGACCTTCGAGCGGTCCGAGACGATCACGGTCACCCCGCTGCGCGCCTTCCCCGTCGTCCGGGACCTGGTGACGGACGTGTCCTTCAACTACGCCAAGGCGCGGGAGGTCCCGGCCTTCGTACCGCCGGAGGGGGTGGCCCCGGGCGCGTACCGCATGCAGCAGATCGATGTGGAGCGCTCGCAGGAGTTCCGCAAGTGCATCGAGTGCTTCCTGTGCCAGGACACCTGCCACGTGGTGCGTGACCACGAGGAGAACAAGGGGGCCTTCGCCGGTCCGCGCTTCCTGATGCGGGTGGCGGAGCTGGACATGCATCCGCTGGACGCGGCGGCGGAGACGGGGCTGGACCGCAAACGCACCGCGCAGGAGGAGCACGGGCTCGGCTACTGCAACATCACCAAGTGCTGTACGGAGGTCTGCCCGGAGGGCATCAAGATCACCGACAACGCGCTGATCCCGCTGAAGGAGCGGGCGGTGGACCGTAAGTACGACCCGCTGGTGTGGCTGGGGAACAAGATCGGGCGCCGGCAGGGCTGACGGCCGGGCCCGCCGCCCGCTCCCACGGCGCTCATGCCGTGGTGGGTGCGGGCGGCGGCGTCCGGAATGGTCGACGGCGTGCGGGGCGTGCTCCCCCGCCGATGACTCCGAATGCGAGGCCGCGAAACCCCCCATAACCTCCCAATTGTGATTCCGCCGAGAAGCATGCCGCGCCGCAGGACGTCCGTACGGGCCGGGCTCGCCCTGGCGGCCGGGCTGCTCGCGGTCGGCGGCTGGGGCGCGGCCGGGGCGGCGCCCGCGTGGGCCGAGGATCCCGTCACCCTGTCCCGGCAGGGGCAGGTCACCGACCGTGTGGGGGCCCTGGGCGACCGGACGGGCGCCGTCACCGCCGCGCTCGACAAGCTGTACGCCGACCGGAAGATCCAGCTCTTCGTCGTCTACGTACAGGACTTCTCCGGGCGCTCCGCCCAGAGCTGGGCCGACGCCACCGCGCAGCGCAACGGCCTCGGCCAGAACGACGTCCTGCTGGCCGTGGCGACCGGGGCCCGCCAGTACGCCTATTCGGCCGATGTCGACTCCGGTTTCACCGAGCAGCAGCTGGCCACCGTCGCGCGGACCGCCATCGAGCCCGCCCTGAAGCAGAACGACTGGGCGGGCGCCGCCATCGGTGCGGCCAACGGCTACAACGCCGTCCTCGGTGGTCAGCCGGTCCCCGTGCCCACCATCACCCCCGGCCCGGCGGATCCCGGCGGCACGGCGAGCGGCGAGAACGGGGCCGGGGACTTCGTGCTCCCGGTGGTCGCCGTCGGCGCGGCCGGGGCGCTGGCGGCGTACACGTACACCCGCCGCAAGCGCAAGGACGCCGCCGGCGGCGGACGCGGTACGACGACCGGGCCGGGCTGGCCCGAAGGGGCGCCGGACCGGCTCCCGCTGCCGGAGCTGGATGCCAGGGCCAAGACCCTGCTGGTGGAGACCGACGACGCGGTCCGCACCAGCACCGAGGAACTCGGTTTCGCCTCCGCCCAGTTCGGCGAGGAGGCGGCCCGGCCCTTCGTCGCGGCCGTGGCGTACGCCAAGGACGAGCTCACGCACGCCTTCCGGCTGCGCCAGCAGCTCGACGACGCCTACCCCGAGGACGACGCGACCCGGCGCCGGATGCTGGACGAGATCGTCGCCCGGTGCACCGAGGCGAACAGGCGGCTGGACGCCGAGTCGGAGGACTTCGACCGGCTGCGGGACCTGGAGAAGAACGCCCCGCAGGCGCTCGCGTCGGTGGAGCAGGGCTACTTGGACCTGACCGGGCGCGCCGCCACCGCCGAGGCGACGCTGACCGCGCTGGCCGGGCGGTACGCGGACTCGGCTTCCGCGCCGGTCGCCTCCAACGCCGAACAGGCCAAGGACCGGCTGCTGTTCGCGGCGACCAGTCTGGGCCTGGCGCACGCGGCCCTCGACGCGGGCGGGAACGGCACGGCCGCCGTGCACGTACGGGCGGCCGAGGGCGCGGTGGACCAGGCGGCGACCCTGGTGGACGCGGTCGAGCGGCGGGCGCGGGAACTGGCGGAGGCGGCCGGGAAGCTGCCGGGCGCGCTGACCGAGACGGACACCGACCTCGCGGACGCCCGCGGGCTGCTCACCGGCACCGCGGAGGGCACCTCGACGGCGGACCTGCGCGGGCGGATCGGCCGGGCGGAGGCCGTGCTGGCCGACGTACGGCGGGAGGAGGCGGCCGGCCGGTACGACCCGATCGACGCCCTGCGCCGGATCGAGGAGGCCGACGCGGCCCTCGACGAGGCGCTGGCCGGGGCGCGGGAACGGGAGTCGGGGCGGCAGCGGGCGGTGGCCCTGCTCGACCAGGCCATGCTGGCGGCGCGCAGTGCGATCGGCGCGGCGACGGACTACATCACCACCACCCGGGGCGCGGTGGGCAGCCAGGCCCGTACCCGGCTGGCGGAGGCGGGCCGGCACCTGGAACGGGCGGTGTCCCTGGCGGCTGCCGACCCGGCGGGGGCGCTGGCGGAGGCCCAGCAGGCGGACGCGCTGGCGCGGCAGGCACAGCAGCTGGCGGAGCAGGACGTACGGGCGTACCAGGACCCGTTCGCGGGCCGGCGGTCCGGCGGCCAGGGCGGCGCCGTCCTGGGCGGGATCATCCTCGGCGAGATCCTGCGGGGCGGCGGGGGCGGTTTCGGGGGATGGGGCGGCGGAGGCGGGGGCGGCGGTTTCGGGGGTGGCGGGGGCGGCAGCGGCCCCGGCTCCTTCGGCGGCGGCGGAACCCGCGGCCGCATGGGCGGCGGCGGCCGCTTCTGAACGGCACACACATCGGCCCGACCAGGAGAGACCACGATGAGCAAGCAGACCGTCCTCGGCCGCGTCACACAGCTCGCCAAGGCCAACATCAATGCGCTGCTGGACCAGGCGGAGGATCCGCAGAAGATGCTGGACCAGCTGATCCGCGACTACACGAACAACATCTCGGAGGCGGAGCAGGCGGTCGCGACGACGATCGGCAATCTGCGGATGCTGGAGGCGGACCACAAGGAGGACGTGGAGACCGCCGCCGAGTGGGGCGGCAAGGCCCTGGCGGCGAGCCGGAAGGCCGACGAGCTGCGGGCGGCGGGATCGGCCGCGGACGCCGACAGGTTCGACAACCTCGCGAAGGTGGCGCTGGGCCGGCAGATCCGGTCCGAGAAGGAGGCGACGGTGGCGGAGCCGACGATCGCCGCCCAGACGCAGGTGGTGGACAAGCTCAAGTCGGGCCTGGACTCGATGCGGAACAAGCTGACGGAGCTCCAGGGCAAGCGCGACGAGCTGGTCTCCCGGGCGAAGACCGCGCAGGCGCAGAACACGATGATGGACGCGGTGAAGAACATCGACGTGCTGGACCCGACGAGCGACCTGCACCGCTTCGAGGAGAAGGTGCGCCGGGAGGAGGCGATGGCGCTCGGCAAGCAGGAGCTGGCCGCCTCCTCCCTGGACGCCCAGTTCGAAGCCCTGGACGACCTGGGCAAGACCTCGGAGATCGAGGCCCGCCTGGCCGCGCTCAAATCCCGCGAGGCCGCCTAGCGCGCCTGGCCCGCCTGGCCCGCCTGGACCAGGAACCCTCGGCCCGCTCCACCGCGGCCTCCCGGACGTCCGGCTCCTCCATCGGGTCCTCGCGCAGTACTGCCAGCCGCTCGCGCACCTCCGGGATGGCCGGGGCGTGCGCGATGGCCGCCATGCGGGCCGTCTGCTCGCAGTCCCAGAGGGATTCGGTGTACGCGTGGTCCAGGCCGGACGGGTCGATGGCGGCCAGCGCCTCCAGGTAGCCGGGCCGTTCGCAGGAGTGCGGGTTGCGCAGCCAGTAGCTGCAGCGCCTTCACGGCGCCCAGGCCCCGGCCTCGTTGCAGCAGTCCTTCGAGGCAGTCGTGGGGGGCGTAGAACATCTCTTCGTCGTCGCTCATCGCCCCGCACCCTGCTCGTCGCGGTACGGGGCCCGCCACTCGTTATCCGTACATGCTCAGCAGCTGCTCCGCCGACAGTTCGGTGACGGCCTCCGATGCCGCGCCGGGCAGCGGGAGTTCGAACCAGACCGTCTTGCCCCGGTGGGTGCGGCGCGTGCCCCAGCCCGCCGACAGCAGGCCGACCAGCTGGAGGCCGCGGCCGCCCTCGTCGGTGTCGCGGGCGCGGCGCCGGCGGGGCTGGACCAGGTTGGCGTCCCAGACCTCGCAGACCAGCGTGCGGTCCAGCAGCAGGCGCAGCCGGATCTCGCCCTCCCCGTAGCGCAGGGCGTTGGTGACCAGTTCGCTGACCAGCAGTTCGGTCGTGTCCAGCAGGCCCTCCAGGCCCCAGGCCGGGAGTTTGGCCCGGGCCAGTTCGCGGGCCCGGCCCACCGAGCGGGCCTCACGCGGCAGTTGCCAGTCGCCGACCGCGTCCAGCGGCAGGCCCTGCACCCGTGCCATGAGCAGGGCGATGTCGTCCTCGCCGTGCCGGGTGTCGAGGGTGTTCAGCACGTGGTCGCAGACGTCCTCCAGCGGCCGGACCGGATCCGCGAGGGCAGCGCGCAGTCCGCGCAGCCCCTCTTCCAGGGGATGGTCGCGGGATTCCACGAGCCCGTCCGTGTAGAGGGCCAGCAGTGCGCCCTCCGGCAGGTCGACCTCGACCTCCTCGAAGGGTTCGCCGCCCACGCCCAGCGGCATCCCGGGCGGCACCTCCAGGAGCAGTGCGGGCCGCGGGACGCCGGCCTCGTCCGGGGGTTCGACCAGCACGGGCGGCATGTGGCCCGCGTTGGCGATCGTGCAGCGCCGCGTCACCGGGTCGTAGACCGCGTACACGCAGGTGGCCAGGTACACCTCGGAGCGGTCCGCGTCCCGCGAGTGCAGGGCCGCCCGGGAGGCCTGCTGGGAGCCGCCGGGGGCGCCGAGGCCGCGGGCGATCTCGTCGAGCGCGGTCAGTACCTCCGCCGGTTCGAGGTCCAGCAGCGCGAGGGTCCGTACGGCGGTCCGCAGTTCCCCCATGGCCACGGCGGCCCGCAGGCCGCGGCCCATGACGTCGCCGACGACCAGGGCGGTGCGGTGCCCGGGGAGCTCGATGACGTCGAACCAGTCGCCGCCGACCTCGGTGGCCGCGTTGCCGGGGAGGTACCGGCAGGCGATGTCGAGGCCGGCCGCCTCCGGGTCGCCGGGGGGCAGCAGGCTGCGCTGCAGGATCAGCGCCCGCTCGTGCTCGCGCCGGTAGAGGCGGGCGTTGTCGATGCACACGGCGGCCCGTGCGGCCAGTTCCACGGCGACCGCGCGGTCGCGTTCGCCGAAGGGTTCGCTGCCCTTGGTCCGGGAGAACTGCGCGAGTCCGACGACCGTGTCGTGAGCGACCATCGGCACGACCAGCGTGGACTGGACGAGGTCCTCCGGTCCGCCGCCCTCGATCAGCCGTGGCCGTGCCGTACGCAGGGCCAGTGCGCCCGGTGACGCGGCCGGGTAGCGGTGGATGTCGCCGACGGAGACCGGTGCGCCGGGACCCGACAGCGGGGCGTCCGAGACGGCGGAGGCGAAGGCCACCCGGCGCAGGGCGGCCGAGGGCGTCCGCGCCGGGCCCTGGCCGGGCAGGCTGGGCACGCCCGGGCCCTGCGGCCGGGCGGGCCGGTCGTCGTCGCCGAGCAGCAGGCCCTGGTAGAGGTCGACGGCGGCCAGGTCGCAGAAGCCGGGGACGGTGACGTCGAGGAGTTCGCGGGCGGTGGTCTCCAGGTCGAGGGAGTTCCCGATGCGGTGCCCGGCCTCGTTGAGGAGGGCCAGGTTGCGCCGGACCCCGGCGGCCTCGCGGGCGGCGAGGTGGCGGCGGGTGACGTCGGTGCCGATCCCGGCGACGCCGATGGGGCGCCCGCTGCCGCCGTGGACGCGGTAGAGGTTGATGGACCAGTGGCGGTTCTCCCGGCTGCGGGGGGTGGCCCCGGTGATCCGCAGATCGGTGACCGAGTCCCCGGTGTCCAGCACCCGGCGCAGGGCTTCGGTCATCCGGTCGGCCTCGTGCGCCGGCAGGTAGTCGTGCACGGTCTTGCCGCGGTGCTCCTCGGCGGCGCCCCCGAAGACGGTGGCGAAGCGGCGGTTGGCCCGCTGCACGGTGAGGTCCGTGCCGAAGAGCAGGAAGCCGAAGGGAGATTGGCCGAATATCGCTTGTGAAGCCGCGAGGTCGGATTCGATCCGGCGCAGCGCGCGTACGTCGACGACGACACACAGCGCGGCCCGCTCGGCGGTCTCGGTCTGGGTGGGCATCACATAGATCTCGGCCACGCCGTGCGCGCCGTTCCCGCCCGGGATCCGGAAGGGGATCAGGCCCGTCCATTCCTTGCCGTCGAGGATCTCGGCGACCTTGCGGTGCGCGTCGGGGCGCAGCTCGGGCGGCATGAAGGCGTCGACCGGGTCGCGTCCCACGACCTGGGAGGCGCTCAGGCCGAACAGTTCCTCGGCGCGCAGGCTCCATTGATCGATGAACCCGTCGGGCCCGATCGAGAAGGAAGCGACCTTTATGTAGTCATATATCGAGCCAGGCGGACTGCTGTGCCACAGGGCGTCGTGCCATGTCTCTCGCGGCACGTCGGTCTGATGTGCCTGCGCAGGTATCTCGCTCACGCGACCGTCCCCTCCAGCTCACCGCAACCGGACCGGCCATGACCGAAGTATTCAGCACCACGGCCCCGGACGGCACGGCGTTCACGATCACAGCACGGTCTCGATGATTTCGAGCCATGTCGCGCGATCCCCTCCGAGCCCTCCCCCCGGCTGCCGCCGGGAGGCGTTCCCGAAAGGTCACACGCCACCGTTCACCTTGTTACTCACCAGGAATAGCCAATTCGAACCACACTGTCTTGCCCGATTTCCCGTGCCGGGTCCCCCAGCGCTGCGAGGACATGGCGACCAGGTGCAGGCCACGGCCCCCCTCGTCGTCGTGGTTCGCGACGCGTTCCCGGGGCGGATCCGGAAGCGGATCGGAAACCTCCACGAGGAGCGCGGGGCCGCCCGCGGGGCCGCCGGCGGCTGGATTGCGCCGTTCCAGGCGGACTCCGATGGGGCCGGAGGCGTACCGCAGGGAATTGGTGACGAGCTCGCTGACCAGCAGGACGGTCACATCGCCGACGACCTCCAGGCCCCAGTCGTGCAAGGTGCCGCGGACGGCGTGGCGGGCGGTGCGGACGGCACCCGGCTCGGCGGGGAAGGCCCACTCGGCGCACTCACCGTCTGTGTCGATCACGCCGATCACTTCCCGGGCCAGCAGCGACCCCAGTCCGGTTCGTCGGGGACGAAAGGGGGACGAGATAGGGATTAATAGCGACATACCCGATATTCGGGGCGTCGTACCACTCGATCCCCGCCCACCGGCGCACTGTGGCGCAGACGGCGTAGACGGCGTAGACCGCGAGCGTCACGCGCCCCCGCCACCGCCCCGGCGCAGCCGGCGCCCCGCCTCGGCGACTGCGGGGCGGTCCTGGTCCAGCCAGTCCACCGACTCCAGCTCTTCCGGCCCGAGCCAGCGCAGCTCGTCGTGGTCCTCCAGCGGGGCGGGCACTCCGGAGAGCAGCCGGGCGGTCCACACGTGCAGGACGAGCCCGGGCCGCAGCGGCCACTCCCCCGGGATCCGCTCCAGCGGCTCGGCCTCCACGCCGAGCTCCTCGCGCAGTTCGCGCACCAGCGCGTCGGGGACGGACTCACCCGGTTCGGCCTTTCCGCCCGGCAGCTCCCAGCGTCCGGCGAGCTCGGGCGGTGCGCTGCGGCGGGCGGCCAGCAGGCGCCCCTCATGACAAAGGGCTCCGCCCACGACCACGCGTACCGTCATGGGCGGAGCCTATGTCAGCGTCGCAGGGCGCTGCGACGCTCAGTTCATCGTGGCGGTCTGGCCGATCCGCTCGACCCAGTAGAGCTGCTTGTGCCCTCGGTCCTCGAGGCTGTCGGCGACCTTCTGGGCCTCGGCCCGGGTGGCGTACCGGCCCACCCGGTAGCGGTTGCCGTTGTCGTCCTCGCGTATGACCAGCCACGGAAGCAGCGCACCGCTGTCGTTCATTGCGTTTCACCCTCCGCCGACGTATGTGTCCGGGAAACCGCATTGCGCATATGCCCGAGCTTACGCCCGACCTTTACGGAGCGGATACGGTTTTTCACGAAGAGGTACCTCACAGGCGTACGCATCCGGCCACGCGTACGAGTGGGCCGTGCGCGCCGGTCCGAACGGGGCGCACCCGGGGCCGGGGCGGGGCCGCGGCGCCGCCGTGCGGCGGGCATCCGCGCAGGTGGCGCGGCGGGCGCGGCGGGGCGTCCGGCGCGGCCCGGGCCGCGGTGCGCGGGGAGCGGGTCCCGGCATGCGGACCGAACGGTCCGGGGATGCCCGGGGCCGGGACGGCGCGGGCGTCCGCCATCGCGCCGAAACCCGCCGGGTCGCGGGCGTCGCGCCGGTCGCGTGTGAACCCCGGGGCGGTGCCCGGGGGTTCACCCTGCGGCGGGAGCGTTCATCTCACCGGGAGGTGGTACGCCAGGCGGTAGCGGTCCGCCGGGACGACCACGTCGGCCGTCTCCACGGCACGGCCGGAGGCGTAGTAGGTGCGGCCGATCACCAGCACCACGTGCCCCGGCACCCCGCCGAGGAGCATGATCTCCTCCGCCAGGCCGGGCCGGGCGCCGACCTCCTCGACCACGTTGTCCACGACGACGTCGATCGCGGCCATCCGGTCGACCACCCCGGAGCCGCCCAGCGGCCCTTCCTCCGGCAGCATCACCGGCGTCCGGCCGGTCACGGCCAGCGGTTCCCAGGAGGTCGACAGCATCATCGCCTCCCCCGCGTCGCGGAAGACGTACCGCGTCCGCATCACGCGCTCGCCGGGATCGAGGCCGAGCCGCTTCGCGATCTCCGCGGGCGCGCCCGTCTGCTCGCTGCTCGACTCCCACGTGCCGCGCGCGGCGGCGTCCGCCTGCTCCTGCCGGAACGGCGTCGAGGCGCCGCCCGTGCGATAGCCGGCGCGGGCGACCCGCCGCGGGACCGGCTGTTCCCGTACGTACGTGCCGGATCCGGACCGGCCCTCGACCAGCCCCTCCGCCATGAGGACCTTGCGCGCCTCCAGGGCCACGGTGTCGGAGACCCCGTACTCCTCGCGGATGCGTGCCTGAGAGGGAAGCCGGGCGTGCGGGGGCAGAGAACCGTCGACGATCTTCCGTCGCAGATCCCCGGCCACGCGCAGATAGGCCGGCTGCTCACCGAAAGTCACTGGCCACTCCCATCAGGTTGACAGACAGCTACACCCTGGCAACCGAGGGTTGAAGACCGCAAGCAAGGGCCAGAGTTTCACTCGAAGTGATGAAGCCAGGTCACTCAAACCCGCTACCCTGCGTTACCCGAAGGACGTCACACCGACTCGGCCGAGGGGCCCCCGCCGGTCCCGTCGTCCGGGTCCTCCAGGTCCTCATGGCTGTCCGACAGCCACTGCGGAATCGCCGTCGAAAGCCCGTACGCACCACGCAGCGCCTGCTCCGTCCCCATGGACATCGCGGCCAGCGCCCGGTCCCACTGCTTGTCGAACTCCTCCGGCGTCCTGGCCTGCGAGGCGCGCTGCCACTGCGCACGCGCCGCCTCGATCTCCGCCAGCTGCGCCGCAGCGGCCTTCTCCAGCCCCGCCCGGGCCGCCTCCCCCTGGAGGAGCTTCGCCTCGGCGCCCAGCACCGCGTGCACCTCGCGCGCCCACGCCTGGTACGCGGGCAGCGCGTCCTCCACGTCGTCCTCGGGAGGCCGGCTCATGACGAACTCGACGGTGTTGGCGGCCCGCAGGAAGGCCGACTGCTCGGGCTTCAGCATTCCGGCGTCCTTGCGCAGGCTGCCCCGCCACTCCTCGTCGGTGGTACCGATCACGCAGAGCAGCGTCCGGTCCCCCTCGCGCCAGGACCGGCGCGAGGGCGCGTAGTAGAACATCTCCGCGTACTCGGGCAGCGCCCACGTGTCCATCGCGTACTCGTCCTGGGCCTTCCAGCACGCGTCCTCGGACGCGCGCCCGGCCTCACGCGGCTCGGGACCGTCCGGCGCCCCCAGCACCTTGGACGCGGTGACCTCACCGTGGTGCACCTGCGCACAGTCGATCCGGTACGTCACGGGCCGCTCGTCGATCAGGTCCCCGCCGGGAACGTTGAAGCAGTCGCCCGCCCGGAGGTCGTCGAGGTCCGTGAGCTCGCCCTCGACGCCCGCGAACTCGCTCAGCGACCCGAACCGGTCGTCGTCGGAGCTCAGGACCCGCTCGGCGGTGAAGACCAGCGCGCCGGTCATCGCCACGGACACCACCAGGCCCACGATCGCCAGGGCCTTGCCCCGCTCCCCCCGCTTCGCGATCTGTACGAGGGCTGCGATGCCGAAGGCTATGCCGAGCGGCGCCATGCACAGCAGCCCGGACAGCAGCGAGGCGAGTGCGAAGCCGTTGAGCGCCGGCGGCTGCTGTCCGTGACCGGGCGGCGGACCCCAGCCCCAGCCCTGCTGCGGGGGCGGCGGGGGCCAGGAGTGGCCCGGTCCGGGAGGAGGACTCGGCGGGGTGCTCACGGGGGCGGACTCCATCGCAGGGCGGCATCGCAGGGCGGCATCGCGGGGCGCGCCGCGGAAGGCGCGAACGAATGCGCGAAATAGTACGCAGCCGGGGCGCCCGGCAGGTCGCTCGCCCCCCGCCGTCGCGCCCGGCCCGGCGGCCGCCCCCGGCTCCCGCGCGGTGGTGCGTGGGCCGACCCCGGTGACGATCACCGGCGCGTAACATCCGTGCCGTACACCGGCCATGACCGAGCAGAGGTGTTCCACACATGACGCACGCACTCCCCGGCTACATCTGTTCCGAGGACGGCACCCGCGCGGACGTCCGGACGGCGCCGTGGGCGTGCCCGGTCTGCGGCGGACCCTGGGACCTCGATTTCACGCCGGACCCGGCCGCGGCACTGGAACCGGCCGCGGGACCGAACTCCCTGTGGCGGTACGGGTCCGTGCTGCCGCTGCCCGGGGCGTTCTCCGTATCGCTGGCCGAGGGGCACACCCCGCTGGTCCCGCTGGCGGAGCGGATCCACGCCAAGCTCGACTTCCTGATGCCCACGCGGTCCTTCAAGGACCGGGGCGCGGTCATGCTCGTGGAGCTCGCCCGGCGGCTCGCACCAGAGCGGGTCGTGGCGGACAGCAGCGGCAACGCCGGGACGGCGGTGGCCGCGTACTGCGCGCGGGCCGGACTGGCCTGCGAAATCTTCGTGCCCGAGGGCACGTCGGAGAAGAAGACGGCCCGGATGCGGTCGCACGGCGCGGACGTCCGGGTGGTCGCCGGTGGCCGCGAGGCCGCCTCGGAGGCAGCCCGGGCCGCGGCGGACGCGCCCGGGGTCTTCTACGCGAGCCACGTGTTCAACCCGTACTTCCTGCACGGGACCAAGACGTACGTGTATGAGGTGTGGGAGGAGCTGGGCGGCCGGCTCCCGGAGGCCCTGGTGGTCCCCGTGGGCAACGGCACCCTGCTGCTCGGGGCCGCCCTGGCCGTGGAGGAACTGGCCCGGCGCGGGGTCAGGCCGCCGGCGCTGATCGCGGTCCAGGCGGAGGCGGTGTCCCCGCTGGCGCGGGCCTTCGCGGCGGGCGCCGAGGAAGCCGCCCCGGTGGAACAGCGGCCGACCCTGGCCGAGGGGATCGCGATCCCGGCACCGCCCCGCGCCCGCCAGATCCTGGCGGCGGTCCGCAAGTCCGGCGGCACCTTCCTGACCGTCCCGGACGACCGGCTGCAGGAGGCCCAGTGGGACCTGGCCCGCCGCGGCCTCTCCGTGGAGCCGACGGCCGCGGCCTGCTGGGCCGCGGTGGGCCCGGCGGCGCCCGGGGATCCCCTGCAGGGCCGCACCGCCGTGATCCCCCTGTGCGGCGCGGGCGGATAGCCGACGGGCGGATCCGGGCCGACGGACGACGGGCGGAGGCCGGCGGACGGGCGGAGGCCGGCGGCGGGAGCCGCCGCGCCCGCGCCCCGTCCCACGTCCATGCCGGAATTCCGCGAGACCGGACGCACCCGGTCTGGTGAACTGACCCCATGACCACCCATGTTGATCTCGCCGCCAAGGCCGCCGCGTTCGCGGCCCTGCACACCCCCGCCGCCCCGCTCGCCCTCGCCAACGCCTGGGACGTGGCCAGCGCCCGCATCGTCGCGGCCGCCGGCGCCCCCGCCGTCGCCACCACCAGCGCCGGCGTCGCCTGGTCCCTCGGCTCCCCCGACGGCGACGCGCTCGCCCGGGACCGGGCCCTGGACCTCGTCGCCCGCGTGGTCGCCGCCGTCCCCGCCGTACCCGTCACCGCCGACATCGAGGGCGGCTTCGGCGCCGACCCGGCCGCCGTGGGCGAGACCGTGACCGGGGTCCTGGACGCCGGCGCGGTCGGCATCAACATCGAGGACGGCCACCGCGACCCCGCCGAGCAGATCGAGCGCCTGGCCGCGGCCCGCGCCGCGGCCGACGCCGCCGGGGTCCCGCTCTACATCAACGCCCGCATCGACACCTACCTCCGGGGCTTCGGCGAGGACGCCACCCGCCTGGACGACACCCTCGCCCGCGCCGCCGCGTACCTGCGGGCCGGAGCCTCCGGCGTCTTCGTGCCCGGTGTGCTCGACCCGGCCACCGTCGCCGAGCTCGCCAAGGGCATCGACGCGCCCCTCAACATCCTGCTCGGCCCGGACGCCCCGACCGTCGCCGCCTTCGGCGCCCTCGGCGTCTCCCGCGTCAGCCTCGGTTCCTGGGTCGCCGAAGCCGCGTACGCCGTGGTCCGGCGCGCCGCCGAGGAGCTGATCTCGCAGGGCACCTACGGGGCGCTCGCACACTCCCTGCCCTACGGCCAGCTGAACGACCTGCTCAAGGGCTGAGATATCCGGAAGCGTGCATGGGCCAAGGACCTTAGGATCCGAGCATGAGCACCTCAACGCCGGTCGACGGCAAGGCCTCCGGGCCGGCCACCACCGCCCTCGGCAGGATCCCGGGCGCGGTCTGGGCCGCCCTCGCCGTCGTCTACGTCGTCTGGGGCTCGACCTACCTCGGCATCCGGATCGTCGTCGAGACCATGCCGCCGTTCCTCTCCGCCGGAGCCCGGTTCATCACCGCCGGCCTGCTGCTGTCCGCCGTCGTCGCCTGGCGGTACGGTCCGGCCGCGCTGCGGGCCACCCGCGCGCAGCTCGGCTCGGCGGCCCTGGTCGGGCTGCTGCTGATCCTCGGCGGGAACGGCCTGGTGGTCCTCGCCGAGACTTCGGTGCCGTCGGGCCTTGCCGCGCTGCTGGTGGCGGCGGTGCCGATGTGGGTGGTGGTGCTCCGGACGACCACGGGGGACCGGCCCGCGCCGCGCACCCTGGCCGGGGTGCTGGTGGGTCTCGCCGGGCTCGCGGTGCTGACCAGCCCGGGGCTCAGCGGCGACGTGCGGCTGTCGGGGGTGCTGCTGGTCGTGGCGGCTTCGGTGCTGTGGTCGCTGGGCTCGTTCTCGGCGCCGCGGCTGAAGCTGCCGGCCAACCCGTTCACGGGCAGCGCCTACCAGATGTTCGCGGGCGGGGTCGCCGCCGTGGTCGTGGGCCTGCTGCGCGGCGAGCACCGCGGCCTGGACCCGGCGGCGTTCTCCACCGCCTCCTGGCTGGCCCTCGGCTATCTGACGGTCGTCGGCTCGCTCGTCGGTTTCACGGCGTACGTGTGGCTGCTCCAGGCCGCGCCGCTGTCGCTGGTGTCCACGTACGCGTACGTCAATCCGGTCGTGGCCGTGGCGCTCGGCACGCTGATCCTCGACGAGGCCCTGACCTGGCCGATCCTGGTCGGCGGGGCGATCGTCGTGGCGGCGGTGGGCGTGATCGTCAGTACCGAGCGGAGGCAGTAGCAGCGGGGGCGGCGCGGGCGCGCTCAGCCCCGCGCGGCCCGCTCGTACAGGGCTTTCGCGTGCTCGTCGAAGAGCGCGGCCGTGGAGTCCACGTCCGTGTCCCCGCCGCTCAGCACCCCGATCAGGTGCCCGGCCCGGTCCGGCCCGCCCCGGTCCGCGATCCAGGGGCTGCCGCTGGTCCCCGTCCAGAACCCGGCGCAGCTCATGTAGAGCATGTCGGGGTCGTCCTCGTCGTGGCGGGTCTGGGTGGTGCAGGAGACGGGCTTGTTCTGCGGGTTGTGCTCGGACTCCGGGTAGCCGACGACGGTCACGTCCCGCTCGTACCCCGAGGTCCACTCGGGCTTCGGGGCCTCGGCGCCGCCGCCGACCGCGTCCTGGATGCTGCGCCCGTCCTCGTCCGGCTCGATGGTGAGGAAGGCGAAGTCGGCGGTGTCCTCGCCCCATTTCGTCCAGCGGTCGTCCACGTGGATCGACTTGACCTTCCACACCCCCAGCGGCTGGGTGCCGGCGCCCTCGCCGGAGAAGGCCGGGGCGAAGGAGAGCTCGCCGATGGCCAGCCCGTCGTGGGCCACCTCGCCCGGCTGCCCGTCCTCGCCCGCCGGGGCCACGCAGTGCGCGGCGGTGGCGACGACGTTGCCCTCGGGGCTGTCGACGACGCTCGCCGTGCACCAGTGCTCGCCGCCCGCCATGAGGACGCCGACGGTGGGGAAGGGGAGCACCGGACGCTCGCCGGGCACCTCGAGGAACGCGACGGCGAACACCGCCGCGATCCCCGCCACGGCGGCCGCCGACGCCCCCCTCACCGCCGTGCTCAACGCACGCCGGGATCGGGTGTCGGTCCCTTCATCACCTTGCTGATCCACTCCAGGGAGCCCTCCCTCATGCCGCGCACGTACGACTTTCCGTTGTGCTCACCATCCTGGATCACCTGCAGCGAGGTGTGCACGGGGCCCTTCCCGAAGTCGTTCATGAACTTCTCGGCCTTGTCGCGGCCGCTCTCCGCGGTGCCGATCTGGAAGTTGATGTAGACGTCCGGACCGCCCGCCGCGATCAGCTTCGCGGCGAGCTTCTCCGGGTTGTCGGCGTCCATGGCCTGCGTGTTCCCCTGCCACAGCGGGGAGTCGGGGACGATGTCGACCCCGCTCGCGATGGCCGCCTTGAACCGGTCGGGGTGCTTGAGGACGTGCTTGAAGGCTCCGAATCCGCCCGCGGAGGAGCCCATGAAGGCCCAGCCGTCGCGGGAGGTGAAGGTGCGGAAATTGGCCTTCGTGAAATCCGGGATGTCTTCGACCATCCAGGTGCCCATCTTGGGCTGGCCGGGGATGTCCGAGGCGTCGAAGTGGTGCTTGGTGTCGGCGTTGTGCACGGGCATGATCAGGATGAAGGGCAGGCTGGTGCCGGCCTTGGCCCCGTCGCTCACGGCCTTCTGGAGGCCGAGGCCGGGACCCGTACCCCAGTAGTTGGTGGGGTAGCCGCGGCCGCCGGGCAGGGAGATCAGGACCGGGAAGCCGCTCTTGGCGTACTTCGGGTCGTCGTACTCCTTGGGCACCCACACCCACACGTCACCCGTGAAGCCGGACTTCTTGCCGGTGAGGGTGGTGCGGCCGATCTGGGTGCCGTCCGGCAGCCGGGAGGTACGGACGAACGAGGCCTTCGGCCCGGTCGGCATCTGCACCTCGGGCGGCAGCTCGGCGGCCGCGCCGGCCTTCTCCTGGACCTGGCCGAAGGAGACCGGATCCCCTATGTCCGAGAAGAGGCCGTACTTGTACGCCGCCGTTCCGCCCCCGGCGAGGGTGAGCGCGAGCCCGCTGCTGATCAGGATCATGCGCAGGCGATGGGGGCGACGGCCGCCCTCGGTCACAGGGTTGCCGTCGCCTTGCTGGTCTTGCTGCACGGTTTTTGTCCCGTTCCTTCTCCGGCGCCCGCCAGGAGCGCGGGTCGGACCGATCGGTCCCCCTTACACCCTTTACAGAGGTATGAACGACGGGATGGGTTGCCTGGGACGGGGGTGACGTGGCGAGCACCACGCGGCCGGCCGGGACGCCCGCGGCCGGCCCGGTCAGCCGGCTTCGGGCTTGGGCCCCTTCAGGACCTTGCTGACCCACTCCAGGGAGCCTTCCTTCATGCCCCGGACGTAGTGCCAGCCGTTGTGCTCACCGTTCTGGATGTCGCGGATGGTCATCTTGACCGGTCCCTTGCCGTACTGCTGCTGGAACTTCGTCATCCGCTCCTTCCCGCTCTCCTTGGTGCCGATCTGGAAGTTGATGTAGACCTCGGGGCCCTTGGTGTCGATCAGCTTCTGGGCGAGCTTCTCGGGGTTGTTCGCGTCCATCTCGGCCTGGTGGCCCTTCCAGAGCGGGGAGTCCGGGACGATCTCGCCGCCGCTGGCGATCACGGCCTTGAACCGGTCCGGGTACTGCAGGACGGTCTTCATGCCGACGAAGGCGCCGGAGGAGGAGCCCATGAAGGCCCAGCCGTCACGGGACTTGTACGTACGGAAGTTGGCCTTGGCGAAGTCCGGGATGTCCTCGGCGATCCACGTGCCCATCTTGGCCTGGCCGGGGATGTCGGAGCCGTCGTAGTAGTACTTGGCGTCCGGGTTGAGCACCGGCATGATCACGACGAATGGCAGGCTGGTACCGGCCTTGGCGCCGTCGCTGATGGCCTTCTGGAGGCCGAGGCTGCGGTCGGCCCAGTAGTTGTCCGGGTAGCCGTTGCCGCCGGGGAGCGCGATGAGGACCGGGAAGCCGCTCTTGGCGTACTTGGGGTCGTCGTACTCCTTGGGCGCCCACACCCATACGTCACCCGTGAAGCCGGACTTCGCGCCGGCGAGGCGGGTCTTGGCGATGATCGTGCCGTCGTCGAGCTTGGTGGTCTGCTTGAAGCCTGACTTGGGGCCGGCCGGCAGAGCCACGTCCGGGTCGCCGGAGGGGGTGGCGGCGGTCGCCGGGGCGCTGGGGTCCGCCTTGTCCGTGGCCGGGGGCGGGGTGTTCTTCCCGAAGCTCACGTCCTCGCCGTTGCCGGAGAACCAGTCGAGCTTCCAGGCGGCGAACCCGCCGCCGAGCAGGAGCGCGAGGGCGACCGTCGCGCTGATCCCTATTCGGCGCCGGGAGCGCCTGGGCTCCGGGGTCCGGGTGGGGGCGGCCTGCTCGCCGTACGGCTGGTGCTGCTGCGCCGGCCCCGGGTACCCGGGGAAGTCCCGGTGCCCCTGGTGCTGCTCCTGGGGCGGGTACTCCGGGTACGACTGCTGCTCATCAGGCCGCGGGCGCTGCGGGTACTGGTGCACGAACTTCGCTCCGAACGGTCATGGCTGCCCCCGAGGGCAGAACGGCTGGGCATCCCCTGGTTCTGATGTGCGAAACCCCCGCACAGTTCCAAAACAGAGCAAAATCATGCCAGGGATCTCGGCCGGCCGGCCGTCTCGACGCTGGGCGCGAGCGCCGCCGCGCACCGCCCGAGCAGCCGGATCAGCCGGATCAGCCGGATCAGCCGGATCAGCAAGGCTGAGCTGCGCCGTTCTTGGCGTTCCGGCGGGCTCGCAGGTCGGCGACTATGTACGGCAGCGCGGGCAGCAGCAGGACCGCCGCGGTCCACAGCGGGAGCGTGAACAGCACCCCGTCCCCGGTCAGCCACTTGGTGAGGATCATCACGGGCAGGCCGACGGCGAAGGAGAGCAGCCAGTGCTGGTGCATGGGCATGCTGCCCCGCCGCAGTTCCCAGGCGACCGTGATCGCGCCGATGGCCGCCCAGAAGGCGACGTAGTCGGCGGTCACGGCCAGTTGGGTGGTCCAGCGGAGCAGGTGCGAGAAGACCGGCAGGACGCCGAGGACGAAGCAGGCCATGGCCAGTGTGCGCAGGGCCCGCCGGCCGAACGGCGCTCGCTCGCGCGCCCAGGCCGCGGCGAAGGCCCGTACGTCCGGGCCGACGACGTCCTGCCCGGTGCGCCCGGCGGCCTCGGCGTCCTCCAGGTGCGCGGAGAGCTCGTCGAGCATCTCCCGCATGGCCGCTTCGCCGACGCCGCGGTACTCCCAGTTGCTACGGCAGGCGGCAAGTATCTGCTCGTTCGTCATGGTGCTTCTTCCCCCGTGGGTTGCGTACCGGCGCTCAGGATCCGGCCGACGGGGGCGGCGAAGGCCTGCCAGTCGGCCCGCCCCCCGGTCAGCTCGGCGCGGCCGGCCTCGGTCGGTCGGTAGTACTTGCGCGGGGCGCCGCCGCTGGGGGACGGGGCACGGTACGAGGAGATGAGCCCCGCCCGCTCCATCCGTGCGAGCAGCGGATAGATGCTGCCGTCGCTGACGAGGTCGAGCCCGCCTTCGGCGAGGGCCTCGGCGAACTCGAATCCGTAGCGGGGCCGTTCGGCGATGAGGGACAGCAGACAGAGGTCGAGCACTCCGCGCAGGAGCTGACTGCGCCGTTGGTCTGCGGTCGCGGCCGGCTTCTTTGTCATGCGGTACAAGATAGTCGCCGACTCCCTTGCACCGCAAGACAGTCAGATTCTCCTAGGTCCTGTCGTCAAAGTGGCGTCGCGGGCCCGACGGGACTTTGACGACAGGGCCTAGGCCGGCCCGCGGACCGTTCCCAGCCGCGCCTGCTCCTCCTCGACGATCCGGCGGGCCATCGCGACGTCCGACACGTCGACCGCGTCCGGTGTGGACTCGGCGACGGCGCTGCGCCGTGCGTACGCGTCGAACAGACGGCTCTTGTTCTTGAGGATCCGCACCATCCGCTCGTCCACGCCGCGCGTGGCGAGCAGCCGGTGCACCCGGACCGGACGCACCTGCCCCATCCGGTGGGCCCGCGCCACCGCCTGGTTCTCGATGGTCGGCTTGACCTGGGGCTCGCAGATGATCACGACGGAGGCGGCCTGCATGTTGAGCCCGACCCCCGCCGCCTCGATCTGCGCCACCAGCACCGCGTGCCCCGGCGCGGCGGCGAACTCGTCCACCACCTGCTGGCGGCGGGCGGGCGGCACGTTCCCCGAGAGCGGGCCGAACACCCGGCCGCCGCCGGGGCCCGGCGCGGCCTCCAGGGAGTCCTTCACCACCGCCAGGACGTCCCTGAAGTTGGAGAACACCACCACCTTCAGCCCGTTCTCGGCGGCGTCCTCGACGATCTCGCGCAGCCGGTTCAGCTTCGCCGACCTCTCGGGGTGCGCGTACGCCGCCCTGCGCATCGCCATGAAGTTGCCCGAGCGGACGGCCTCGCGGTAGGCGGCCTCGTCGGAGGCGCTCAGCTCCTCCCACTCGTCCGTGTGCTGGAGCGCGGGCAGTTCGGTCAGCACGTCCTGCTGGTTGCGGCGCAGATAGACCGGGGCGACGGCCTTCCGGAAGGCCTTGGAGCCGGCCACGCCGTCGCGGTCACCGACGGCCGCGGCCAGGTCGGGCTGGAGGATGTTCACCAGGCTGCGGAATTCGGAGACCCGGTTCTCCATGGGTGTCCCGGTCATGAACAGAACGCGGTCGCAGCGCCCGGACCATTCGGTCACGGCCTGCGCGCGCCGGGTCTTCGGATTCTTCACGTAGTGCGCCTCGTCCACGACCAGCATCCCGATCTCGCCGCCTCCGGGCGTGGGAAATCCGCGCAGGGCGTCGAAGGTGGTCACCGCGACCCCGCCCCGGCCCTTCCAGTCGGCGAACGCCTCCTGCCGGTCGGGGCCGTGCAGGCACATCACGCGCAGCTTGCTGCGGGCCTCGATCTCACGCGTCCAGTTGATCAGGACGCTGGCCGGGCAGACGACCATGAAGTGGCTCTGGCCTTCGGCGGCGAGGTGGGACAGGGCGGCGATGGCCTGGATGGTCTTCCCGAGCCCCATCTCGTCCCCGAGGACCACCTTGCGCTGCGCCAGCGCGAACCGCGCCCCGAAGGACTGGTAACCGCGCAGCGACACCCTGCGGTGCGTGTCGTCGAGCTGCTGGCGGCGGACCCGCTCGGCGACCTCGTCGGGCAGGAACCCTTCGGCGGCGGCCGCGTCGGGGCTGCGGCCGGAGATCTCCGCGAGGAGGCTGTAGTACTCGGCGGACCGCAGCTCGAAGTCGACCCAGGCCGCCACCTCGGTCGAGGGACCGCGCAGCAGATCCACCGAGGCCTGCGCGAGCAGTTCGGGCACCGCGCCCTGCGCCGCTTCCTCGGTCAGGCCGCGGACCTCGGCGACGGCGCCGAGCGCCCGGTCCCGCTTGGCCTGCCCCGCCAGCAGCATCCGCAGCCGCCCGGCGGCCGGCCTGGCCTCGGCGAGCAGCGGGCCGAGCCGCTCCGCGAGCACCGCGGCCGCGTCGAGGGCGCGCTGCGCGTCGGGGCCCGCCTCCACCAGTACGTGCAGGGCCGTCACGAGCGCGGTGGTCCGGGGCTCCGGCCGGTCCACGTCGATGTGGACGGCGATGGTCTCGCGGACGGCGTCGGAGATCTGGCGTGCCGCCGCGATGACCTGATCGGCGGTCCGCTGCCCCACACCGGGGATCTGGCGCAGCCGGTACGACCCGGCGTCGAGCACCTGCCCGACCGAGCGCAGCCCGCTCCGCTCGACCTCCCCGAGCCTCAGCCGGCCCTCGGTGACCTCCTTCAGCCGGGTCACGGGGATGGCGTCCAGGGCCTGTTCCGCCGCCGCGTCGTGGATCGGCTTCAGGGCCTCCCGAACGGCGTCGACGGCCTGCCGGTGGTCACCGACCACCGCCTGCGCGGCCTCGTACAGCCGCTCTCCCCCGGCGACCGCCTCCCGCTCCCTGCGCCCCATCCGGCCCCGGCCTCTCTCTCCGTGTCCCCGCATCCTCCCACCGCCGCAGCGCAACGCCGAAAGCGCCGGTACCGGCCGGATGCGACGGTGACCGGCCGCCGCGACCACCGGGATGGTCGGAGCGGCCGGTCACCGCCGGACGTCACTCGCCCAGGAGCCGGGCGGTGCGCGCGTCGAGCTCCTCGCGGACCATGCGGGCGTGCTCGGTGCGCGCCCTGTAGTGGTCGTGACCCAGCCGGGCCTTGTCCTCCTCGGCCCACACCTCCGCCGCGTACCGCCGGACCTCGCGGTCGATGGCGTCGACCCGGCGCTGCGCCTCCTGGTCCTCCAGGTGCATGCGCTTGTTGGCCTCGCGCCGCTCGGCGAGCCTGCGGTCGTACTCGGACGGGCCGCTCATCAGCTTGGCGAGCACCGGCATGGCGTCGACCAGCAGCAGCACGGCGTGCAGCAGGAACATCATGAAGAGCGCGAAACCGTCGGACCAGGCCACCGTGGACAGCGCGTCGGCACGCAGCAGCAGTCCGTCGTTCTGCTGCGACTTCTGCCGGTCGGCGACCTTGGCGTCGATCGCCTCCTTGACGTCCGTGCGGAAGGAGGTGCCGGTCCTGATCAGCTCCTCGGACAGGAGGTTGCCCTTGCCGACGAGCTCGGCGCGCTTGGCCTCGTACTCGGCGATCTTGCTCGTGGCCTTGTACGTGCCGGTATCGGCGCGGGCGCGCTCACAGGTCTCGCTGGTGTCCCAGCCGTTGCCGCGCCAGATCCAGCGGTCCTTGGCGCACTCGCGGCGCTCGTCCTCCAGCTTCCCGGAGAGGGTGTCGTTGTAGGTCTTGATCTGCTCGTCGAGGCGGGCGGTGGCGGCGGTGTTGTCGACTATGTCCGCCTTGATCGAGGCCGGCGCGCCCGGCACGGTCAGATGGAAGTCGCCGCACTCGTCGCGGTTCGTCGTGTCCTGGCCGTCGAGGGGGTTGCAGGCGGTGAGGTCACCCCGGAACTCGGCGAGGTCGCGCTCCCTGCTGACCGCCATCTCCTGGCGTATCTCCCGGTCGAAGATCTGGAACAGCAGCGGTTCGGCGATGGTGAGCCCGAGCACCACGGAGAGGAACAGCCGGGGCACCAGCATGCGGACCGCCCGGCCGCCGGTGTGGCCGTGGGTGCTGGAGACCAGCCAGCTGTCCAGGGCCAGCACGATCCACGCCCACACCATGCCGACGAGGACGGCCACCACGACCGGTGTGCCCTCGCGGATCGTGCAGATGGCCATGGCCATGGAGGCGCCGCCGAGCAGCGCGGTGTTGAGGACGATGGCTCCGTACCACGTGTAGCGGGCGCGCTCGGCGCTCTCGCGGTCGAGGATCTCCTCGCGGATGCCGATCAGACGGCGCAGGAGCGCGGCGGGGCCGCCCCAGGCCCGGTGGGCGCGGTGGGCGCGGTGGGCGGGCCGGGTCTCGGCCGCCCATGCGTCGTACTCCTCCTCGGGCGGGCGTACGGGGGTGTCAGCGGCCACGCTCCTCCCTCCCCGCTTCACCGAGGTCGTCGTCGGCGATCAGGGGGCGGCGCGCGGAGCGGGCGCCGTCGTCGTCGCCCGCTCCGTCGCGGTCCCGGCCGGTGCCGCCGTCGCGGGCGGACCGGTCGGTGCGCTCGCCCCCGTCGCGGTACCGGTCGTCCGTGTACCGGTCGTCGCCGTACCGGTCGTCCCCGTACGGATCGTCGCGCCGGCCGTCGCGCCGGCCGTACTCCTGTCCGTGATCCCGGCCGTACTTCTGCTTCCCGTACGGGTCCTCCTCCTCGTAGGACCGGCGGCGGGGCTCGTCGGAGCGGTCCCCGGACGACGCGCCGGTGCCCTCCTTCAGCTGCGGGGGGTCGGCGGCGCCGGCCACCTGCGCGGCGGCGGGCGGGTCCTGGTCGAGGAGGCTCTGCCCGGTGCTGAGGCGCTCGACGAAGGCGCGCGCGTCGAGCGGCGCGTTGTCGAGGAGGCCGCGGTTGATCAGCTGGCGGCTCAGCTCCTGGTTGATGTTGTCGCGCCGGTCGGCCCGGTGACGCCGCTCGGCCCGGTCGGCCAGCACGTCCTCGCGCTGCTCCGCCCGCTGCCGCAGCCGGTCGTCGCGGTCCGCGGCCCGCGTCTCGCGCTGCTCCTCCCGGGCGGCGTCGAGCGCGGCGCGCGCATCCTGGCGGTCGACCTCACGGTGGCGGTCCTCGCGCTCCAGGCTGTAGCGGAGGTCCTCCCGTTCGGCGTGGCGCCGGCGTTCGGCGTTCTCCCAGTGGCGCTCCTCGTCCTCGCGCTGCCGCTCGCGCCGCAGCCGGTCGCTCTCGCGCTGCCGCTCGGCCAGCTCGGAGTACCCGATCTCGCCCCGGCGCTGGGCGAGGACGTCGGTGTTGGCGGGGTCGGTGCCGAAGTCCTCGAGGTCCTTGAGCGCCTCGGTGCGCTCGAACTCGAAGTCCTTGCGCTTGATGTTGTGGGTGTAGTGCTGGTCCTCGGCGTCGGTCCGCTGGGTGTACGACCGCCGCAGGTCCTCCAGTTCCTGCTGGTGCCGCATTTCGAGCGAGTTGCGCTCGGCTTCCATCGCCTTGCGTTCCTTCGTGCGCTCATGTTCCATCTGCTCGCGCTCGTGCTGCATCTGCTCGCGCTCGCGGCGTACCGCCTCCTTCACGCGGTCGTGCTCGCGCTCGCGCTGCTGGTCGGCGAACTCCTGCGGGGTGAGCACCGTCAGGTACGGGTCTCCGACGGACAGCCCGGCGATCCGCGGCGGCTCCATCTCCAGGTACGAGATCAGGCGCGCGGTCAGCCGCCGGGACACCTCCTTGCCCGCTTCGAGCGGCCATTCCTGGGTGACGTCGGTGAGTCCGGGCAGCGCCCGGAGATACCCGAGCAGCCGGGACTCCACGTCGACGACGCCCTCGCGGACGACGGCCACGGGGTCGGTGACCGTGCAGTGGAAGGCGACCTGGACGGTGAAGCCGTCGGTCTCGGCGGACGGTACGTCGGTGCCGACGGTGACGGGCACCGCGGTGCGGCAGTCGACGACCGTGACCGAGCCGGCGTTCAGGACGCTCTCGTCGCCGGGCCCGCGGACGCCGTGGTCGGTGAGGTACTGGTCACCGGTGCGGTAGACGAGGACCTGGTGAGCGGAGACGCGGGGCAGTTCGTCGTGCGAACGGGTCGGCTGGTTCCAGAAGCGGCGGCCGGTACGGGGCGCGGGAGCCAGCACCCGCTCCTCCACCAGGGGATAGGTCCTGCGGATCGTGGTCATCGTGGGTGGGTGTCCTTCACACGGTTCAAGGCGCCGAGCAGGGTCGCGACGCAGTCGGGACCCGGGGCGCGGGTGGGACGGGAGTCCGCGAGTCGGCCCAGCTCGCTTGTCAGCAAGGGGTGTTCGACGTGCGGAAGCGCGGCGGCGAGGGCGTGACCGAGTCGCGCGGCCGCGGCGGTGGGGTCGGAGGTCACGGCGTGCAGGCCACGGACCGCGACGAGGAGAGCGGACAGGGCGTTGCGGCGCAGCGGCCGGTAGCAGAGGACCGCCGCCCACAACTCGGCGACGACGTCGGCCTCCTCGGGCCGGTCGGCGACGTAGCGTGCCACGGCGGGGCGGCCCGAGAGCCGCTCGGTGGCGGTGAAGATCCAGAGGGTGGTTTCGAGGACGAGCAGGCCGGTCGCCGAGTAGGCGGCGGACCGGGTGCGCTGCTCCTTCCTGATCCGGTGCGCCAGGGCGTCGAGCACGATGCCGGCGTCCTCCTGGCAGTCGACGAGCGTCAGGAACAGCTGCGCCCAGGCCCGCAGCCCGTGTTCGCGTTCCTCCCGCTTTTCGAGGGCGCTGGTGCGCAGCACGGCCCAGAGCCACTTCACCGCGTCGGTGGGGAAGGTGACGCCGAGCTGGCCGCTGAAGGCCAGGAGCGCGGTGCCCCGCAGGGTGGGGTGGGTGGACTGGGCCCAGGTGCGGGCCAGGGTGAGCGCGGCGGCCGCCTGGGTCTCCTCCAGGCACATGTACCAGAGCACGTACACGGCGAGGGTCTGCCCGGTCTCGCCGCTCTGGCCGCGCGCCCACGGGTCGAGGTAGCTCTGTACGACCTCGTCGAAGGCGATGTGCCCGAGCAGCGTGAGTCCGGAGGCGATGGAGAGCTGGAGGGCGGGGTCGGGGTCGGCGTCGACGAGCGCGTCCAGCCAGTGGCGGACCGCGTCCCAGTACTCGGTGGGGTGGTCGCGCCACAGTGCCTGCAGCACCCAGCGGCGCAGCTCGGCGTCGGCGAAGACCATGACCTCGCGGGTGGTCGCGCCGTAGATCTGCATCTCGGTGGTGATCAGGGCGTTGCGGGAGAGCGAGCGGCGCCGGTCCACCGGGCGGGCGAGGCGGCGCTGCTGCGGGTCCTGGCCGTCGGGGGCTGCCTGCCCCGTGGTGTCGGGGGCCGCCGCGCCGTCGGCGGCGGCCCCGGTCCCGGCCGCGGCCTCCGGTGTGAAGTAGACCGGCCCGAGGAGCCGTTCGAGGAGGTCCTGGAGCGATTCGAACGCGCGCCGTCCGATGCCCGGGGCGAAGGCGAGGGTGGTGACCTCGGCGATCTCGCGCAGGCTCCGCTCCTCCTCGGCGCCGAACCACTCCTGGACCGCCTGCGGCGCGCTGCCGCTGTGCTCCTTCCACGCCTGGTCGGGGTCGGCGCCCGCCACGATCCGCTGGGCCGCGTCGGCGACGACCGCGAGGGGGCAGCGGGGCGGGATGCCGGCCACGGCCCGGTCGACGATCTCCTGCGGGATACGGGCCTGGACCAGCCGGGCCCGTACCACCTTGTCCAGGAGCGGGGGCCGCCACGGCAGATGGCGTACGGCCTTGGGGGAACGGCCGGCCACGCCGTGCACGGTGGTGATCACCAGATGGGCGCGGTGGCGGCGCAGCTGGTCGCGCACCCGGCGCCAGTCGAAGTCGGAGGACGGACCGGCGTCGTCCGCGGTGGTCCCGGCCGCATCCGCGGCTCCCGCGGTCCCGGTGCGGTCGAGGACGACGTAGCCCACGCCCGCGTCGAAGGTGCGCTCCGCGAGCTGGTCGAGGCCGATGTCGGGCGAGAGCACCACGTAGTCGGCGGAGGGTCCGACGGTCTCCCGGAGCAGGGCGACCGCGCCGGAGCGCTTGCCCGTGCCCTGGGGGCCGGTGAGGACGACGATGCCGGTACGGGACAGCTCGTGGGCGGCTTCGTCGAAGCAGTCGGGTCGGATGTAGGAGCGCAGCAGCGCGTCGATCTCGTCGGCGTCGAGGAGGCCGGTGGCGCGGGCCCGCCCGGGCCGCTCGGCGGCGGTGGCGATGCCGAAGTGGGCGCGGCCGTGGTACTGCGGGCCGTAGAAGTTGTTGTAGACGCGGTAGTCGCCGTCGGAGGAATCGGCTGCGGAATCCGCTCCGGAATGGGCTCCGGAATTCACTCGTGAGGGTGACGTGGAGGCGGGTGTGGACGGGGCCGGGGCCGGCGGCGGGGCCGGGGCCGCGGGCGGCTCGGGGGCGGGGCGGACATCGGCCGTGCCGTTCGCCTCGCCGGTTAACTGCCGGGGTTCGCCGGACACGCCGTCTCCTTCCCCACCACTGCCGTGATCCTCCGTGGGCCGATCCGTGGATCTCACGTGTGCACCCCGTCTCCCCGTCCGCTCAACTCACTTGGAGATGCCGAAGACGACGTTCCCGTTGATGACGGTTCCGTGCAGATTGTTGGTGGCCGAGTCCCCTCCGCCGGCGGCGGCCGCCGCAGAACCGGAACCCGAACCGGAGGGATGGCCAGAGCCGGTGCCGGTACCAGAACCGGAATCAGAACCGAAGTCGGAACGGGAACCGGAACCAGAATCGGAATCCGAACCGGGGTCCGGACCGGGGTTCGGGCCCGAGCCCGGACCGGGGCCCGGCTCACCGAGGTCCAGCGTGTGGACGTCGTACCCCGACACCCACAGCCAGGCCCGGCCCCGGTACTCCTTCTTCTCGACGACGACCTCGCGGAACTCCTCCGGCCGGAAGTTGGTGTACCCCTGGGCGACGAGCTCCGTGAAGACCGGCGCGGTCAGCGCCACGGCGAGCGCGGCGTCCGGGGCCGCGGCGAGGGCCCGGCGCAGCGGGTCGCTCTCCAGGATGCGGGAGACCTCGACGGGACCGGGGCCCACGAAGCCGTTGGGGGCCTCGGACGCCGGACCGAAGTGCACGGCGGCGCGCAGCGCGAGCCGCGCGCCGGGCACCCGGTCGCGGTTGTGGGCCCGCAGCCCGGCGCCCAGCCGGCGCATGAACGGCTCGACGAGCGCCTGCTCGTCGGAACCGGCCGGGAGCACGGCGAACTCGGAATCCCCGGCGGCCTGCCGCACCCATGAGGCCCGGTCGAGCCCGGCCGCCTCGGCGGACTCGGCGAGAAGCCGGGGCAACACTGTCTGAATCTCGCGCTGTCGCGCGGTGTCCGCGCTGCCGTAACCTCGCGCGTCGACGGCGAGCAGAAGCCGCCTGCCGAACCCACCCATCGCACCTACGGACATCCCGTCCTCCTCGTCCGTGACATCGGGAAGCACAGCATGCCGCACCTCCAACTCGCTCGCGAATCAAAAGAGTTACGCGGCGCGGAGCGATGCGGCAGGCCGCTCCCGGACCCTGGCCCACCCCCGTGGAGCGCCGGTCGCCCTGCCAGTCGTACACCGGAACCGGCCACTCGCACCCCGTGGAAATACGGGATCTCGCGCAGTCGTCCGATCCCGTAGAAGTGCCTGGTCCGCCCGGCGGGCGGGCGGCTCAATGGAAGTCCGACCGAGCCGCGTTGGAGGTTCCGTGACATCCACCCCGCCCACCCCGCCCACGGCGGTGCCCAGCTCCGCCGCGCGCACGATGCTGACCGTCCTGCAGACGACGCACCAGCACGCCGACGCCAAGGCCGGCATCCTCTCCGCCGTGCAGGCGGGGCTCGTGGGGACGGCGGGCGGGTGGAGCGAGGCGGCGCTCGACGCCGTGCGGCGCGGCGGCCCGCTCGGCTGGCTGGCGGGGGTCCTGCTGGCCCTCTTCGTCTGCGGCCTCTTCGGCGGCGCGGCCTCGCTCGCACTGGCGCTGCGGCCGCGCGTCTGGCGGCCCGCCGGCCCCAACGACTACAGCTTCGTCCGGCCGGCCTCCGCCTCGGATCCGTCGCCGCCCGTCACCGCCGAGGACGAGCGGCAGCTGCAGGCGGTGATCCGCTTCCTCTCCGACGTGGCCCTGCGGAAGTACCGCTGTGTCACGGCCGCCGTGGTGTGCACCGCGGTGATGGGAACCACCGCCGGTCTCTGCCTGCTGCTACGGCCGCTGCTCGGCTGATCCCCGGGGCCGGCGCGGGGCGGGCGGCGCCACGGGCTCGGCGAGTTCGGCCACCCGGGCGAGCCGGGCGAGGTCGTGCACGGTGGTCGTCCGGTATCCGGTGCCGAGCAGCCCCTCGTCCCGGAGCTCGCGCAATCCCTTGTGCACGGTGGTCTCCGCGGCGCCGGTGAGCGCGGCGAGTTCGGGCTGGGTGAGCTGGAAGCCGATCACATGCCCGCCCCCCGCCTCCGGCCGCCCGTACGCCACGGCGAGCTCGACCAGAAGCCGCGCGAGGCGCACCTTGACCGGATACCCGCGGAATTCGAGCCGCCGCCGGTTGGCCCAGCGCAGCCGGTCGGCCACGATCCGGGTCAGCGCCATCGCCACCTCGGGCCGCCGCAGCATGAGCCCGTGCAGGGCCCCGGGCCCGATCACCCGCGCCCGCAGCGGCCCGCAGGCCACCACGCCGGCCGACCGCGGCGCACCGTCGAGGGCGGCCATCTCGCCCACACTGTCCCCGCCGACCCGAACGGCGAGCAGCGACTCCTGCCCGTTCTCGACGGTCGCGGTGACCTTGGCGAACCCGCCGAGGATGACGTACAGATGCCGGTCGGTGGCGCCCTCGGTGAGCAGCACGCCGCCGGAGTCGAGCGTCAACTCCGAACCCAGCGCGAGCAATTCGGCCCGCGCGGAAGCGGACAACACCCCGAGCAGACTCCGACCCGGCCACTCCCACTGCCCACCCGGCCCCACGCCCACCACTCCACCCTCCACACCCACACCCGCGCCCACCCAGGCTAGGCCCTCCCCGCCCGAACGCACCCACCCGCGCGCCGCTGCACATCCGGCCCACGCGACCACGACGGGGCGACCCGCCCGCCGCCAGGCTCCGCTCCGTACACGGCCACTGCCCGCAGAGTCCATCCGTGACCTGCGTGCACACCTGGCGCAGACCGCGCCGCCGTACCCACGGTGATCACCCGCCGAGGCAAGGTAGCCGCCGCCATCGAGGTACAGCGCACGTACCAGGAGTGGGAAGAGCGCGAGCTCAACCGGATCATCGACGAGCGCATGGCCGACCCCGCACCCGGCATCCCGATCGAGGACGTCAGGAGGGAGACGCTGGCAGCGGAGGTGTGCCGAGGACACCCTGCTGCGGGCGGTGACACGGTCCGGCAGCGCCAGGGGAATGAAACACGGCCCTGAAAGTGGTTATCCAGCATCCATCCAGCACGGTGCGAACTCACTCAGCACATCCAGCACCACACGGCCGAACCACGGTTGTGTACACATGGCACACTCGGTACGCTTGAGCGTATGACGCAGCCGCTGCCCATAGAGTCCATCCGCGACGTGCGCGCCCACCTGGCGGAAGTCGTGGAGCGTGCGGACCGCGACGACGTACCCACGGTCATCACGCGTCGGGGCAAGGAAGTCGCCGCCGTCGTCTCCATCGAGGTGCTGCGCAAGTATCAGGAGTGGGAAGAGCGCGAGATCAACCGGATCATCGACGAGCGCATGGCCAACCCGGCACCCGGCATCCCGATCGAGGACATCATGAGGGAGACGCTGGCGCGCGGTGAGTGAGTACCGGACCGTCTTCCGACCGGAGGCGCAGGCCGAGCTTCGGAAGATCCCTCGCGACATGGCGCTGCGCATCCTGGCCAAGCTGACCGAGCTGGAGAGCGACCCGCTCGGCTTCAACACCACCGCACTCGTGTCCCAGCCCGACCGACGCCGTCTGCGCGTCGGCGACTACCGCATCGTGTACACGATCGACAACGGAGAGCTCGTGGTGTGGGTCGTCCATGTGGGACACAGGTCTACCGTTTACGAGACCTGATTGCCGCTGACCCCGCGTCAGAATATCCAGCACCCATCCAGCACGGTGACGGCGAAGGGGTCGCACTCGACAGAGTCCGACCCCATCTGACCTGCATGTTTGCCACGTCAGCGACGTAGTGTTATTTCATCCGCTCAGACGTTGAACCGGAACTCCACCACGTCGCCGTCCTGCATGACGTACTCCTTGCCCTCCATGCGGGCCTTGCCCTTGGCGCGGGCCTCGGCGACCGAGCCGCAGGCGACCAGGTCCGCGAAGGAGATCACCTCGGCCTTGATGAAGCCGCGCTGGAAGTCGGTGTGGATCACGCCGGCCGCCTCGGGGGCCGTGGCGCCCTGCTTGATGGTCCAGGCGCGGGTTTCCTTCGGGCCGGCCGTCAGGTAGGTCTGCAGGCCCAGGGTGGCGAAGCCGACGCGGCCGAGGGTCGCGAGGCCGGGCTCGTCCTGGCCGACCGACTGGAGGAGCTCCAGGGCTTCCTCGTCGTCCAGCTCGGAGAGGTCCTGCTCCAGCTTGGCGTTGAGGAAGATCGCCTCGGCCGGGGCGACGAGCGCGCTCTGCTCGGCCTTGAAGGCGTCGTCCGTCAGCTCGTCCTCGTCCACGTTGAAGACGTAGAGGAAGGGCTTCGTGGTGAGCAGGTGGAGCTCGTGGAGGAGGTCGCCCTGCTCCGTGCCCTTGGTGATGCCCTTGGAGAAGAGGGTGTCGCCCGCTTCGAGGATCTTCTTGGCCTCGACGACGGCCGCGAGGACCGCGACCTTCTCCTTCTGGAGGCGGGACTCCTTCGTCAGGCGCGGTTCGGCCTTCTCGATGGACTGGAGGTCGGCGAGGATCAGCTCGGTGTTGATCGTCTCGATGTCGTCCTTGGGCGAGACCTTGCCGTCGACGTGGACGACGTTCTCGTCCTTGAAGGCGCGGATGACCTGGCAGATGGCGTCCGACTCGCGGATGTTCGCCAGGAACTTGTTGCCCAGGCCCTCACCCTCCGAGGCGCCGCGCACGATGCCCGCGATGTCGACGAAGTCGACCGTCGCCGGCAGGACGCGCTGCGATCCGAAGATGCCCGCGAGGACGGCCAGACGCTGGTCCGGGACACCGACGACGCCGACGTTCGGCTCGATGGTGGCGAACGGGTAGTTGGCCGCCAGCACGTCGTTCTTGGTCAGGGCGTTGAACAGGGTCGACTTGCCGACATTCGGCAGGCCGACGATTCCGATCGTGAGCGACACGTTGGCGACTTCCCGTAGCTGGAGGGGGCGGCGGCCCAGGAGTGGGCCACCGGACAGTTTACTTTCCGATGAGTGGCGGTGGATGTACGCGTGTCCGGACCCCGATCCGACCCGCTCCCCGCCTAGTTTGGTGGGGTGGAGCAATACAGGACGCGATCGGCCCCTCACCAGCAGCGACCGCCTGCCCAGCGCCAGGGACCCCGGCCCGCCGCGGTGCCCGCCCAGGCCGGCGGCGGTCCGCGGCGGTCCGCGCTCGCTCGGCGGATGCCGCGGCCCCGGCTGACCGGGCTCGGCGGCGGGCTGTTCTCGTGCGCCGCCAT
Source organism: Streptomyces sp. NPDC040545 (assembly GCF_055595065.1). Classification (NCBI taxonomy): domain Bacteria; kingdom Bacillati; phylum Actinomycetota; class Actinomycetes; order Kitasatosporales; family Streptomycetaceae; genus Streptomyces; species Streptomyces sp. NPDC040545. The sequence goes on along the minus strand of NZ_JBVIWA010000001.1, from coordinate 532,620 downwards.
GGTGCTGGTGGGCGGGATCTGCTGGCTGCTGTTCGGTTCCTCGCTCTTCGTCTACGGGCTGCTCTTCCTGCCCGTCGCGGCCGCCACCGCGCTCTGGGTACGGCCCGCCGACCTGATCACGGCGCCGGTCGGCGTGCCCATCGCCTTCGCCGCCGGAGTGTGGCCCATCTCGGGCGGCTCCGGCGGCATCGGCGGGCAGCTGATGGGGCTGGTGTCCGCGCTGTCCCTGCACGCCGGCTGGCTCTACGCCGGGACGCTGGTGGCCGCGCTGATCGCCGTCGTGCGCAAGGCCGTGCTCATCGGCAGGCGCCGGGTGCCCCGACGCATCACCCAGTGAGCCCCGGCCCTACTTCTTCGCGGCCTTCGCCGCCTTCGCGGCCTTCGCCGTCATCGCCGCTCCCACGATGCCGGCGTTGTTCTGCAGCTTCGCCGGGACGATCTCGGCCCGCACGCCCTCGATCAGCGGCAGGAACTTCTCCGGCTTGCGGCTGACCCCGCCCCCGATGATGAAGAGGTCCGGGGAGAACAGCATCTCCACGTGCTGGAGGTACCTCTGCACGCGGTGCGCCCAGCGCTCCCACGTGAGGCCGTGGTCCTCCTTGGCCTTCACCGACGCCCGCGTCTCCGCGTCGTGGCCCTTCAGCTCCAGGTGTCCGAGTTCCGAGTTCGGGACCAGCCGCCCGTCCGTGAACAGGGCGCTCCCGATGCCCGTCCCCAGGGTGAGCAGGAGGACGGTGCCGCCCCGCCCGCGCCCGGCCCCGTACGTCATCTCGGCGACGCCCGCCGCGTCCGCGTCGTTCAGCACGGTGACCGGCATGCCGCCCAGCTCGCGCGCGATCAGCGCCGCCGCGTCGACGCCGATCCAGGACTTGTCCATGTTGGCCGCCGTACGGATGACGCCGCCCGTGACCACGCCCGGGAAGGTGACCCCGAGCGGCCCGTTCCACTCGAAGTGGCGCACCACCTCGCCGACGCATCCGGCCACCCCCTCGGGGGCGGCCGGATGCGGTGTCAGTACTTTGTGGCGCTCCTGAACCAGGTCGCCGCGCTCCAGGTCCACGGGAGCGCCCTTGATCCCGGTTCCGCCGATGTCCACGCCGAAGATCTGCATGGACATACCGTACGAAACGAGTTACTTGTCGGCGACCAGTTCGGCAGCCTCGGCGCGCAGGTCGCGGCGGAGTTCCTTCGGCAGCGAGAAGACGATCGACTCCTCGGCGGTCTTGACGATCTCCACGTCCGCGTAGCCGCGTACCGCGAGCCACTCCAGGACCTCCTCGACCAGGACCTCCGGCACCGAGGCGCCCGAGGTGAGGCCGACCGTGGTGACGCCCTCCAGCCAGGCCTCGTCGATCTCGCTCGCGAAGTCGACCAGGTACGCCTCCTTGGCGCCGGCGTCCTTGGCGACCTCGACGAGCCGGATCGAGTTCGAGGAGTTCTTCGAGCCGACCACGATGACCAGGTCGGAGTCGGCGCCCATCACCTTGACGGCGGCCTGCCGGTTCGAGGTGGCGTAGCAGATGTCGTCGCTCGGCGGCGAGACGAGCAGCGGGAACTTCGTCTTCAGTGCGTCGACCGTCTCCATGGTCTCGTCGACCGAGAGGGTGGTCTGGGAGAGCCAGACGACCTTGGACTCGTCGCGGACGGTGACCTTCTCGACGTCGTGCGGGCCGTCGACGATCGTGATGTGGTCCGGGGCCTCGCCGGAGGTGCCGATGACCTCTTCGTGGCCCTCGTGGCCGATGAGGAGGATGTCGAAGTCCTCGTTGGCGTACCGGATGGCTTCCTTGTGCACCTTGGTGACCAGCGGGCAGGTCGCGTCGATCGTCGCGAGCTTGCCGCGCGCCGCCTCCTCGTGCACCACCGGCGCCACGCCGTGCGCGGAGAACATCACGATGGAGCCCTCGGGCACCTCCTCCGTCCGCTCGACGAAGATGGCCCCCTTCTTCTCCAGGGTCTGGACGACGTACTTGTTGTGCACGATCTCGTGGCGGACGTACACCGGCGCACCGTACTGCTCAAGGGCTTTCTCGACGGCGATCACGGCTCGGTCCACGCCCGCGCAGTAGCCGCGGGGCGCGGCGAGCAGGACACGGCGGGAAGCAGGAGCGGGGGCGGGAGCAGTCATGTGCTCCATCGTACGGGGGTCTCCAGGAGGCCGGGCGTCCCCCGTACGGCACACACTTGTCCGGAAGCGCTTACCGCGCATACCGCGCACACCTGCCCCTGCCCCCGGAGGACGGATGGCTTCCGTTACGGATTCCAGTGCGGCCGCGCCCACGGCGCTGCGGCGGAGCCTCGGCTTCCGGGATCTGGTCGTCTACGGGCTGCTGTTCATCGCCCCCATGGCCCCGGTCGGTGTCTTCGGCACGCTCGACGCGAAATCGCACGGCGCCGTCGCCCTCGTCTACCTCTGCGCGACCGTGGCGATGGCCTTCACGGCCTTCTCCTACGCGCAGATGGTGCGGGTCGCCCCGCAGGCCGGCTCGGTCTTCACGTACGCCCGAAAGGGTCTGGGTGAGGGCCCGGGGCTGATCGCCGGGTGGATGGCGATGCTCGACTACCTGCTGATCCCGGCGGTCGCGTACCTCTTCTCGGGGATCGCGATGAACGCGCTGGTCCCGGAGGTCTCCCGGTGGGTGTGGACGGCCCTGGCCGTCGTGATCACCACCTTCCTGAACCTGTGGGGCGTACGGGCGGCCGCGCGCGTGGGTTTCGCCGTGCTGGCCATGGAGCTCGTGGTGCTGCTCGTCTTCGTGGTCGCCGCGGTGACCGTGCTGGTCCAGGGCGGGGCGCGGCGCGGCTGGCTGTCCCCGCTGACCGGTGACGGCTCGCTCGGCTTCAGCACGGCCGCGGTGCTGGGCGCGGTGTCGGTCGCGGTCCTGTCCTACCTCGGGTTCGACGCCATCGCCTCCTTCGCCGAGGAGGTGACGGGCGGATCGGAGCGGGTGGCGCGGGCGGTGCTGTTCTGCCTGGCGCTGGCCGGGGTGCTGTTCATCGCCCAGAGCTATCTCGCGGCGCTGCTCATGCCCGTGTCCGCGGCGGAGCTGGCGGCCGAGCCGGCGCTGCAGGGGCCGGCCTTCTACGACGCGGTGGAGTCCGCGGCCGGCTCCTGGCTGCACGACCTGGTGGCGGTCAGCAAGGCGGTCGGGGCGGCCTTCGCGGCGCTGGCCGGACAGGCGGCGGCCGGCCGGCTGGTGTTCGCGATGGCCCGCGAGCGGCGGCTGCCCCGGGTGCTCGCCCGGACCTCGGACGGCACCCCGAGGCCCGCGCTGCTGGTGGCGGCCGCCATCACGCTGGTCGCCGCCGTGTGGGCGGCCCGGCGCGACGACGGGCTCGACCAGCTGGTGTCGGTGGTGGACGTGGGGGCACTGGTGGCCTTCACCCTGCTGCACGCCTCGGTGGTGGGCTGGTTCGTGGTCAAGCGGCGCGAGGGCCCGCCGAACTGGTTCAAGCACCTCGTGATGCCGGTGCTGGGCGCGGCCGTGACCCTCGCGGTGATCTTCGAGGCCTCCTGGACGGCGCAACTGGTGGGGGCGGTGTGGCTGGCGGTGGGCCTGGCCGTGCTGCTCGTCCAGCGCGGCCGCCGGGACCTGCCCGGCGACACCGGCACCGGAGCCTGACGCACTGTCGGCGGCGCCGGATAGCCTGCGTGCATGGGTCTGAATACGTCGGCCGAGGCGCCGCTGCCGGTAGGCCAGGTGTCCCGGCTCATCGGGGGCTGGATCGAGCGGCTCGGCCAGGTGTGGGTGGAGGGGCAGATCACGCAGCTCTCGCGGCGGCCGGGAGCGGGGGTGGTCTTCCTGACGCTGCGCGACCCCTCGCACGACATCTCCGTCAGCGTGACCTGCTTCCGCCAGGTCTTCGACGAGGTCGCGGACGTGGTCTCCGAGGGTGCCCGGGTCGTCCTCCTGGCCAAGCCCGAGTGGTACGCCCCGCGCGGACAGCTGTCCCTGCGGGCCACGGAGATACGGCCGGTCGGCATCGGGGAGCTCCTCGCCCGGCTGGAGCGCCTCAAGCGGTCCCTGGCCTCCGAGGGGCTCTTCGCGCTGGAGCGCAAGAAGCCGCTGCCGTTCCTGCCGCAGCTGATCGGGCTGGTGGTCGGGCGGGCCTCGGCGGCCGAGCGCGATGTCCTGGAGAACGCCCGGCGCCGCTGGCCGGCGGTCCGTTTCGAGGTGCGCAACGTCGCCGTCCAGGGGGTGCACGCGGTGCCCCAGGTCGTCGAGGCGGTCAAGGAGCTCGACGCCATCGACGAGGTCGACGTGATCATCGTGGCGCGCGGCGGCGGCAGCGTGGAGGACCTGCTGCCCTTCTCCGACGAGGAGGTGGTCCGGACGGTCGCGGCGGCCCGTACCCCGGTGGTCTCGGCGATCGGCCACGAGCCGGACTCCCCGCTGCTGGACCTGGTCGCGGACGTCCGGGCCTCCACGCCCACGGACGCGGCGAAGAAGGTGGTACCGGACGTCGGCGAGGAGCTGGAGCGCGTACGCCAGCTGCAGGCCCGGGGGCTGCGCGCGGTCAGCGGGCTGCTCGACCGGGAGGAACGGGGCCTCGCCCACGCCCTGGCCCGGCCGGTCTTCGTCCACCCCCAGCGGATGGTGGAGATCCGCGAGGACGAGCTGGACGCCCTGCTGGCCCGCACCCGGCGCACGCTGGGGCACCTGCTGGACCGGGCCGACTCGGAACTCGCGCACACCCTCGCCCGGGTGGTGGCGCTGTCCCCGGCGGCGACCCTGGAGCGGGGGTACGCCGTGCTGCAGCGGGCCGACGGCCATGTGGTGCGCTCACCGGGGGAGGTGGCTCCCCACGACGTGCTGCGCGCGCGGGTGGCGGAGGGCACGTTCACCGTGGAGGTCTCCGCACTGGAGGCCCAGGAGGTCCCGGAGGCCCCGCACGCCCCCGGTTCCCCGGAGGCCCCGGCCGCAACGGCCGCTTCGGAATAGCGACACGCGGCCGCAATCACGTGGTCGCACGACACACAGAGGATGGATACGGGAATGGCAGAGGCCGGAACGGCGCTGGGGTACGAGCAGGCACGCGACGAACTCATCGAGGTCGTCCGCAAGCTGGAGGCCGGCGGGACCTCGCTGGAGGACTCCCTCGCGCTCTGGGAGCGCGGCGAGGAGCTGGCGAAGGTGTGCCGGCACTGGCTGGAGGGGGCCCGGGCCCGGCTGGACTCGGCGCTGGCGGCGCGCGAGCCGGCCGAGGAGTGATCCCGGTCACCCGGAGACGGATTTAGTTGAAAATTCATCTATCTCGGCCGTAGAGTCTGGGACATCGCTTCACCTCCGTATGGAAGAAGGCTTTCCGATGTCTCTCGTTCTTGACTCCGCCGCGCAGGACCTGCTGTTCCGCGAGGCCCGCACGGCCAACTCGTTCACCGACGAGCCGGTCACCGAGGAGCAGGTCCAGGCGATATACGACCTGGTGAAGTTCGGTCCCACCGCCTTCAACCAGACCCCGCTGCGCATCACCCTGGTCCGCTCCCCCGAGGCCCGCGAGCGCCTCGTGAAGCACATGGCCAAGGGCAACGACGCCAAGACCGCCACCGCCCCGCTGGTCGCGATCCTCTCCGCGGACAACGAGTTCCACGAGGAGCTCCCGCAGCTGCTGCCGCACTTCCCGCAGGCCAAGGACGCGTTCTTCTCCGAGCGCCCGGTCCGCGAGCAGTCCGCGCTGCTGAACTCCGCGCTGCAGGCCGCGTACTTCATCATCGGCATCCGCGCCGCCGGCCTGGCCGCGGGCCCGATGACCGGGGCCGACTTCGCCGGCATCCAGAAGGAATTCCTGGACGCCGACCACACCCCGATCATGGTCATCAACATCGGCAAGCCGGCCGCCGAGGGTGCCTGGTTCGACCGCTCCCCGCGCCTGTCCATCGACGAGGTCATCACCACCGTCTGACCGGCGCCGCAGTCGCCGCACACGCAGAAGGGCCGTGGGGGGGGGGGGGGGGGGGGGGGGGGGGGGGGGGGTTTGTGGGTGGGGGGGGGGGGGGGGGGGGGGGGGGGGGGGGGGTGGGGGGGGGGGGGGGGGGGGTACGAACCCCCCCCCCCCCCCCCCACCCCCCCCCCCCCCTCCCCCCCCCCACACCCCCCCCCCCCCCCCCCCCCCCCCCCCCCCACGGCCCTTCTCGCGTACGCGGCGGCTGCGCGCAGCCGCGCGAAGCCCTACTTTGCCCTACTTGCCCTGCTTGAACTCCAGCGCCGCCGCCAGCACGCCGAGCTGCTCGAAGGAGGCCGTGCCGGTCACCACCGTGACGTGGCCCTGCTCCTGCCGCACGAGGGCGTCGTACTTCTCGCCGTCCCAGCGCTCCCAGGTCAGGTCACCGACCTGCTGCGTCTGTCCGGTGGCCGTCGCGTGCTGGGTGACCTTGGCGAGGTACTTCGCCGAGGTGTCCGTGGACTGCTCCACCGCCGCGTACTGCCGCTCCGGGTCGAGGAAGCCCAGGTGCCAGGCATTGGCGTTCTTGCGCTCGTACGTCACCGAGGTCGCCCGCCACTGCTCCTGGAGCCCCACCGGGGACGCCACCGGATACGGGGCCGCGCGCCGGGCCGTCAGGGTTTCCACCCGGTAGTCGACCGTGCGCGTCGGATCGGCCTGCTCGTCATGGGGAACGAAGAGGTAGATCCCGGCGACGACGATGCCGATCACCCCCAGCGACCGGACCATGTCCCAGACCGTCTGCTTGCCTTTCATACCTGCCACGGGACCCATCGTCCCGCATCCCGGGGCGGCGATCACCGCCGGGGTCGCGGTGCGGCGCGCGTCGGTGGACCCTGGAGAGTCCTGGAGAGTCATGCGAGGCTCCTGGAAAGCCCTGGAGGACCGCAAGACGTCCGCTCAGGACAATCGACTGACCGATATGCCGCTCATACGTGACCCGCCCTGCTCAATATGTCGACGTACCGATAGAGTTCCAGCACCCTCACTTCCCGGCCGTCGCCGTACAGAAAGGTGCGCTCCGATGACCGAGCACAACCTGCCGCCCCAGCTCGAAGTCTCTCCGGAGGCCCCCGACCGCAACCTCGCACTGGAACTCGTCCGGGTCACCGAGGCCGCCGCCATGGCCGCGGGCCGGTGGGTCGGACGCGGTGACAAGATCGGCGCGGACGGTGCCGCGGTCAACGCGATGCGCACCCTGATCTCCACCGTCTCGATGAACGGTGTCGTCGTCATCGGCGAGGGGGAGAAGGACGAGGCCCCCATGCTCTTCAACGGCGAGCGGGTCGGCGACGGCACGGGCGCCGAGGTCGACATCGCCGTCGACCCGATCGACGGCACCACCCTGAACGCCAAGGGCATGCCGAACGCCATCGCCGTCCTGGCGGCCGCCGACCGCGGCACCATGTTCGACCCGTCCGCGGTGTTCTACATGGAGAAGCTGGTCACCGGCCCCGAGGCCGCCGACTTCGTCGACATCAACGCACCCGTCTCGGTGAACATCCGCCGGGTCGCCAAGGCCAAGAACATGGCCGTCGAGGACGTCACCGTGGTCATCCTGGACCGCCCCCGCCACGAGGGCATCGTCAAGGAGATCCGCGAGACCGGCGCCCGGATCAAGTTCATCTCCGACGGCGACGTCGCGGGCTCGGTCATGGCCGTGCGCGAGGGCACCGGAGTCGACCTGCTCCTCGGCATCGGCGGCACGCCCGAGGGCATCATCTCGGCGTGCGCCATAAAGTGCCTCGGCGGCACCATCCAGGGCAAGCTCTGGCCGAAGGACGAGGCCGAGCGCCAGCGTGCGCTCGACGCCGGTCACGACCTCGACCGCGTCCTGACCACGAACGACCTGGTGTCCGGCGAGAACGTCTTCTTCGTCGCCACCGGCATCACCGACGGCGAGCTGCTGCGCGGTGTCCACTACCGCTCGGAGACCGCGACGACGTCCTCGCTGGTCATGCGCTCGAAGTCGGGCACGATCCGACGGATCGACTCCACGCACCGCCTGTCGAAGCTGCGCGCGTACAGCGCGATCGACTTCGACCGCGCGCACTAGTCACACCGGAGTGGGGAAGCGAGAGGGGCGGTCACCGCGTGCGGCGGTACCGCCCCTCTCGCACATCCACGGCCGGCCGCCCGCGACCGGCTCAGCCCGCCGCGGCGATCGGCCCGGACCCCGGGGCCTGGCGCAGCTCGGCGGCCCTGCGCCGCATCCGCGCCAGCACCACCCGGCGCTCGGCCGCGGTGAGCCCGCCCCACACCCCGTACGGCTCGGGCTGGAGCAGCGCGTGTTCCCGGCAGGCGACCATCACCGGGCAGCGGGCGCAGACGCGCTTGGCTGCCTCCTCGCGGGAGAGCCGGGCCGCTGTCGGCTCCTTGGACGGCGCGAAGAAGAGCCCCGCCTCGTCGCGGCGGCACACCGCCTCCGCATGCCATGGGCCGTCCTCCGCCCTCGCCGGCACCCGCGGCTTCGGCACGGCCGCCGCGCGCCCCGGAAAACTCTGGACGGCGGCTACCTGCAAGGACTGATGCGGCGGATGCGGCACGGTCTACTCCTGACGACGTATACGTGAGCGAGAGACGACGCACCTGTCCCTACCCGCTGTACGCGCCCCTATGCACCGCGCGCCACGGGCCGCCGGGGGTTCGTCCGAAACAAGACCCCGCCGCGCGGGCCGTCACGCCGCGGGTGCGGCCCACCCGGGATCCCGCCCGAGGAAGGCCAGCAGGCGCGCCGCGGCGCCCTCGTCCGCGCCGGGCGCGAGGGGGAAGACCGGGCCGTAGGCGAAGCCGCGCAGGGGCTCGGCGAGGGTGTCGGCGGCCGGGCGCAGGGCGGCGGCCAGCGCGTCGGTCAGGCCGGGCGGGCGGCCCGTGGCGACGGCGATGTCCCAGGCGTGCACGGCGGCGTCGAGGGCGGCGGCGCCGACGGCCGTCCCGGCCGGTACGGAGAAGGGCGGCAGCGGCACCGCCACCTCGGCGTCACCGGGGGCGACCCCGGCGAAGGCCTCGGCCGCGGCCGCGAGCGCCGGGTCCAGCAGGTCGGCCGGCGTGCCCGCCAGGGCGCCGGAGGGCGCGAAGGGGTCCTCGGCGGGCCCGGGCCCGCCGGTCAGGCGGGCGGCGTAGGCCAGCTGGTCGCCCGCGGCGTGCTGGAGGACCTGGGTGACGTTCCACCGCGCGCAGGGGGTCGGGCGGTCCCAGCCGTCCGCGGGTACCCCCAGGGCGGCCTCGCGCAGGGTCGCGTACGCCTGGTCGAGCAGTTCCCACTCGGTTGTCGTCATGGTCCGGACCCTAGGGCGCGCTCCGGTGAGCCGTCGGCCGATTTTCGTCGGACCCGCCGTGCGTCCGGCCGACGGCGCGCCGGGCCGTGCGGGCTCAGCCGTCCAGGTGCTTGCGCAGCTTGCGGGCCAGGTCCACCAGGCGGGCGCCGAGTTTGGGCCGCGCCTCGATGTTGCCCAGCAGGGCGAAGCCCCGCACGATCACCACCGGTGCCTGCGGGTCGCTCTCGCCACGGCCCTCGCCGCGCACCTCGAAGTTGCCGAGGACCCCGCTGCCGTAGCCGCGCAGGGTGACGTTCTCCGGGACCAGGACCTCGACGTTGCCGAGGACACAGGTCACGTTGATCTCGGTGACCTGCTGTTCGAAGACCGCCTCGGTGAGGTCGATGTTGATGTCGCCCATGACCGAGATCGCACGGGTGTGCGCGCCCGGCCGCCAGCGGCCCTTGCGGGCCGAGCTGCTGCAGACGGCCACTATGGTCTCGGCGGGGCCGCCCGGGGCGGTGGAGGGGGCCGCGTGGGCGGGCGCGGCATGGACGCCGCCGGGCGCGGGCAGATCCCGTACGAGCACTTCCAGCTCGCCGACGGTCTTGACCGCGTAGAGCGTGTCCAGGCGGTCGGAATGCTCCTCGGCCGTCAGCCGGCCTTCGGCGACGGCGTCGCCGAGGATCTGCGCGATCCGGTCCCGGTCCGCGTCGGAGGCGCGCAGCCCGGCGGGGGCCGCCGTCCCGGGAACGGGGGCGGGTGCGGGGGCGGCGGGGTGCTTTTCCAGGTCCACGACGCCCAGCATAGCCAGACACGATAGATCGCGATACTGCCGAGTGAGCCTTACCTCACAGACACGCCCCCGGCGAGAGGTCCTACGCTGGTTGACCGCGCTGCCAATTGGTCGCCAGCGCCGTCTGCCGAGTGAGGAATGACTGCCGTCATGCCAGAGTTTGCGTACACCGACCTGCTGCCCCTGGGCGAGGACACCACCCCGTACCGGCTGGTGACCGCCGAAGGCGTGTCCACCTTCGAGGCGGACGGCCGTACGTTCCTCAAGGTGGAGCCGGAGGCGCTGCGCAAGCTCGCCGAAGAGGCCATCCACGACATCCAGCACTTCCTGCGCCCCGCGCACCTCGCGCAGCTGCGCCGCATCATCGACGACCCCGAGGCCTCCTCGAACGACAAGTTCGTGGCCCTGGACCTGCTGAAGAACGCGAACATCGCGGCGGCCGGCGTGCTGCCGATGTGCCAGGACACGGGCACGGCGATCGTCATGGGCAAGCGCGGCCAGAACGTGCTGACCGAGGGCGGTGACGAGGCGGCCCTCTCCCGCGGCATCTACGACGCGTACACCCGCCTCAACCTGCGCTACTCGCAGATGGCGCCGCTGACCATGTGGGAGGAGAAGAACACCGGCTCGAACCTGCCCGCGCAGATCGAGCTGTACGCGACCGACGGCGGCGCGTACAAGTTCCTCTTCATGGCCAAGGGCGGCGGCTCGGCCAACAAGTCCTTCCTCTACCAGGAGACCAAGGCGGTCCTCAACGAGGCCTCCATGATGAAGTTCCTGGAGGAGAAGATCCGCTCGCTCGGTACGGCGGCCTGCCCGCCCTACCACCTGGCGATCGTGGTCGGCGGCACCTCCGCCGAGCACGCGCTGAAGACCGCCAAGTACGCCTCGGCGCACTACCTGGACGAGCTGCCCCGCGAGGGCTCCCCGCTGGGCCACGGCTTCCGCGACGAAGCCCTGGAGCAGCAGGTCTTCGAGCTGACGCAGAAGATCGGCATCGGCGCGCAGTTCGGCGGCAAGTACTTCTGCCACGACGTCCGCGTCGTGCGCCTCCCCCGGCACGGCGCGTCCCTGCCGGTCGCCATCGCGGTGTCCTGCTCGGCGGACCGCCAGGCCACCGCGAAGATCACTGCCGAGGGCGTCTTCCTGGAGCAGCTGGAGACGGACCCGGCGCGCTTCCTGCCGGACACCACGCACGAGCACCTGGACGACTCGGCGGACGTCGTCAAGATCGACCTGAACCAGCCGATGGACGACATCCTGGCGACCCTGACCCGGCACCCGGTGAAGACCCGCCTCTCCCTCACCGGCCCGCTGGTCGTGGCGCGCGACATCGCGCACGCCAAGATCAAGGAGCTGCTGGACTCGGGCGCGCCGATGCCGCAGTACCTGAAGGACCACCCGGTCTACTACGCGGGTCCCGCGAAGACCCCCGAGGGCTACGCGTCGGGCTCCTTCGGCCCGACCACGGCCGGCCGCATGGACTCCTACGTCGAGCAGTTCCAGGCGGCGGGCGGCTCCAAGGTCATGCTGGCCAAGGGCAACCGCTCCCAGCAGGTGACGGACGCGTGCGGTGCGCACGGCGGCTTCTACCTGGGCTCGATCGGCGGCCCGGCGGCGCGCCTCGCCCAGGACTGCATCAAGAAGGTCGAGGTCCTTGAGTACGAGGAACTCGGCATGGAGGCGGTCTGGAAGATCGAGGTCGAGGACTTCCCGGCCTTCATCGTGGTCGACGACAAGGGCAACGACTTCTTCCAGAACCCGGCCCCGGAGCCGACGTTCACCCACATCCCGGTCCGCGGCCCGGGTCTGTAGCGCGACAGCCTGAGGGCCTCTCCCCCGTTCGGGGGAGAGGCCCTCAGGCATATCCGCCCATCGGCAGATGGCAGGCCGCAGGGCTCCCGGCGAGGCTGTTCCCGTAGCCGAACGGCCTCACTTTCAAAGGGAGTTCACGATGAAGAACCGCAAGCGCGCCCTTGTCCTGGCCGGAACGGCCGCCGCCCTCGTGGCGACGCTGATCGGCGCGGCTCCGGCCCCCGCGGCTCCGGCCCCAGCGGCGCCGGCCTCAGCCGCTCCGGCCGCGCCGAAGCTCGCCTCGGTGCACGGCGGCGGGACGGTGTCCTACCCCTACGTGCCGAAGGAGCACGACATCCGCTTCACCGTCGACGCCGACGCCGCCCCGTGGAGCAGGCCCTTCCCGGCCCCGGGCGGGGAACAGGGCATGCCGGTCGACGCGCGCGGCAAGGTGACCGTCTACCACGCCATGCCCGACGCGAACTTCACCGGCGTCGCCGAGGCGGAGGTGGACTGCATGGTCACCGGCGGCAGGACGGCCACGATCACCGCGGTGGTCACGTCCTCGAACGTCGGCTGGGAGGGCAAGCGGATCGGGATCAGCGTCCAGGACGGGGAGCGCGGCGGGCCCGACCGGGTGGGCTTCTCGTGGGGCATCGCCAACGTCGACGTGAAGGCCGACGGATCGGTGTCCGAGCCCCGCGTGGGCACCTGCATGGCACCGGCCCCCTTCACCGAGGTCACCAAGGGCGGCTTCAAGGTCACCCCGGCGCCTCTGGCCCCGCGGCCGAAGCCGTCGTCGTAGTCGTAGTCGTAGTCACGGCGTCGGACCCGACAGGTACCGGGCCTCAACGGGGGTGGCCCGGTGCCCCGCCTTCCGCGCGGCCGCCACCTCGGCGATGCTCAGCCCGTACACCTCGCGCAGCAGCGCGATCGGCACCCCGTCGGGCCCGCCGACCGGCAGGTGAACCGTTCCCTCCCGGGCCACGATGCGCTCCCGGACCCGCGGCGGCGGTACGCCCCGGCCGTCGTCGCAGACGTGGACCTCGTACCGCGGGCAGTGCTCGAACCCCGCCCAGTGCAGCTCGCCGTCCCGGATGAACTGCCAGTCCTCCTGGACGCAGTCCTCGCACGGCTCGCAGTGTGAGGTCAGGTACGTCCGCTGTTCAGCCATCCGGGCAGGATGCGATACCGGGACGTCCCACGCATCCGGATAACGTCTCGGGCATGACGCAGATGCATCTCCGCACTGACCGTGCCGTCCGCGTGGTCGCACATCGCGGGGCCTCCGACGAGCACCCCGAGCACACCCTCGCCGCCTACCGGCAGGCCATCGCCGACGGGGCCGACGCGCTCGAATGCGACGTACGCCTCACCGCCGACCACAAGCTGGTGTGCGTGCACGACCGGCGGGTGGAGCGGACCTCCGACGGGCGCGGGGTGGTCTCCGAGATGACCTACGAGCAGCTGTCCGCGCTCGACTTCGGGGCGTGGAAGGGAGCCGGGCACGCCGGGGCCCGGGTGCTGCTCTTCGAGGACCTGCTCCGGGAGGCGCTGGCCGCGCCCCGGCCCGTCGGGCTGGCCGTGGAGACCAAGCACCCGACCCGGGCCGGCGGCCGGCTGGAGGCCGAGCTGGTGCGGATGCTCCGGGAGTACGGGCTGGCCGACGGAGCGGCCGGGCGGGTCGAGGTGATGAGCTTCTCGCGGAACGCCCTGACCCGGCTGCACCGGCTCGTGCCCGGCCTGCCGGCCGTCTACCTGATCGAGCGGCGGCTGCGCCCGGTGCGCCCGCCCTACGCGACCCACGCGGGCCCGGGCATCGACCTCGTACGCCGGGACCCGGGGCTGGTGGCCCGGCTGAAGGCGAAGGGGCTGTCGGTGCGGGTGTGGACGGTGGACGAGCCGCGGGACGTGGAGCTGTGCCTGCGGCTCGGCGTGGACACGATCATCACCAACCGGCCCCGGCAGGTACGGGAGCAGCTGGAGAGCCGCTGACGCGCGGCCCGGCGGCGGCGGCCGTCAGGCCCGCTCCGCCGCGGTGCGCCAGGCTGTGACCGCAAAGTAGCGCCGACCGCCCGCGGGCCCGACGGGACTTTGACGACAGGAGGGCTGCGGCTGCTACGAGGATCGGACTCACCCTTACGTGGAAACGGTCGGAACGGTGGAAACGAGGCATCAGGTCGGCGCCCGCCGGAGGGCGGGGGGCCACCGTCACCCTGCCACAACACCCCCTCCGAGCAGCGGACATGAGTTCGCCGAACACGAGAACGCCCCGCGGGGAATCCGGCCCGGCACCCGGCCCGGCACCGGGCCCGGCATGGAAACACCCGGCCGGGGTGCGCCGGCCGGGCGTGGGGGGTCTGCGGGTGCGGGGCGGTTACACGAAGCGCTGGTTGGCGGACCCGTTGCAGGTCTGCAGGCGCAGCGGCTCGTGGGCGGCGGCCACCGTCAGGCACATGCCCGGGGCGGCGGCGGGGCGGAAGGTGGCACCGTCGCGGACGAACTGCTGATTCGCGCCGCCGTGGCAGTTCCAGATGATCAGACCGGTGCCGGAGCCGTAGTTGGCGCCGGGGGCGTCGAGGCAGCGGTCCTGGGTCAGTTCGATGTGGACGGACCTGCGGACGCTGTCGTACCACCAGCCCTGGTTGCGGCCGCCGTGGCAGTCCCATCCGACGATCTTGGTCTCATCGGCGCTGGAGCCGCCGAAGGAGTCGAGGCAGTTGCCGGTCGCCTCGTTCCTGAGGGCCTTGAACTTGTCGTCCCAGGCGCCGGCCTGCAGGACGGGCGTCCCGGTGCTCGCGGGGTCGGCGCAGGAGGCTTCGCGCAGGCCCGAGTCGTAGAGCTGGGTCAGGCACGACGCGAAGGCGCCGTGGCCGCGGTAGTTGGGGTGGAAGGACTGGCGGGCGGTGTTCTCGTCCCACGGGAAGTGGTCCCCGAGGTCCAGGTAGAGGCCGCGCGCCCAGGTGTCCTCCATGCAGACCTCGTGGCCGTGGAAGAGCCGCGAGTTGTCCAGGTAGACCGCGCCGGAAGCGAGGGCCGCCGCACGCATGCCCTTCTCGAAGGCGGGCACCGCGTAGTTGCGGCCCCAGGCGGCGTCGGAGTCGTAGCCGGCGCAGCCGCCGGGCAGCTTGCCGGGGAAGTTCGGGTTGTCGTAGAAGTCGGGCCCGATGGGGCTGGGGTAGCCCATCACGACCAGCTTGTAGTCGGAGTCGGCGTAGCCGGCGTCGCGCATGACGGTCCTGAGGTCCGCGACGGTGGCCTCCACCTTGGGCTTCAGGCCGTCGACGCGCGCCTGCCAGCCGGGCCCATACTTGGGCTCGCAGGTGCCCTGGCTGAGCACCCAGCGGGTCACGCAGTCGGTCATGACCGGGCCGAACTGGAGGTCGTCGTTGGCCCCGGCGACCAGCAGGACCATCTTGATCTTCGTGTTGCGCGCCTTGACGGCCAGGTTGTCGCTCTGCACCAGCTCGTCGGCGTACTGCTTGCTGCCGCCGATCCTGATGTTGCCGGTGTAGCCGCCGGAGCAGGCGACGTTGAAGGTCAGGTCGGCCGGTATGCCGGTGCGGTGGATCGCCGCGTCGGGCGAGCGGTGGCACTGGTTGTCCGGCGTGTTGGTCGCGGGGTCGTAGTTGCCGACGCCTTCGCCCGAAATCTCGCTGTCGCCCAGCGATATCAGGCCGGTTTTGCGCTCGTTCGGCGGACGTACGGCAGGATCGCCGTAGATCTTGGTGGCCTCCGCGGCCCGGATGGCCTCCAGCTCGGGCGACAGCGGCACGGCGACGGCCCCGGAGGCGGGCGCCGCCTGGGCCAGGGGGGTGATGGCGGTGACACCCCCCAGGGCGGCCGCGATCGCCGCGGCGGCGGCGAAGGTAGATCTGAGCATGGGTCTCGTACGGGCACGTGCCATGGAACGCCTCCCCGGAAGTGGGTGTTACCCCCGGTATTTACTGGCCGGTAGGGGAGTTGGGAACACTTCGAACAAGACAATTGCTCAACTTTTTGAGGAGGCCACAGAAATGACGGATGACCAGCAGGCCGACGCGTTCCGGATCGAGCACGACTCCATGGGCGACGTACGGGTGCCCCGGTACGCCAAATGGCGCGCCCAGACCCAGCGCGCGGTCGAGAACTTCCCCATCTCCGGGCAGCGGTTGGAGCGCGCCCACATCGAGGCACTCGCCCGGATCAAGGCCGCCGCCGCCGTGGTGAACGCGAAGCTCGGCGTGGTGGACCAGGACGTCGCCGACGCGATCCGCTCCGCCGCCGCCGAGGTCGCGGACGGCCGCTGGGACGACCACTTCCCCGTGGACGTCTTCCAGACCGGCTCCGGGACCTCGTCCAACATGAACACCAACGAGGTGATCGCCACCCTCGCCACCGAGCGCCTGGGCCGCGAGGTCCACCCCAACGACCACGTCAACGCCTCGCAGAGCTCCAACGACGTGTTCCCGTCGTCCATCCACATCGCCGCCACCGCCGCCGTCACCGGCGAGCTGATCCCGGCCCTGGAACACCTGGCGGCCGCACTGGAGCGCAAGGCCGACGAGTTCGCGCAGGTCGTCAAGGCCGGGCGGACCCACCTGATGGACGCCACCCCGGTCACTCTCGGCCAGGAGTTCGGCGGATACGCCGTCCAGATCCGCTACGGCGTCGAGCGGCTGCGGGCCGCCCTGCCACGGCTGGCCGAGCTGCCGCTGGGCGGCACCGCGGTGGGCACCGGCATCAACACCCCGCCCGGGTTCTCCGCCGCGGTGATCGCCGAGGTCGCCGCCACGACCGGGCTGCCGCTGACCGAGGCCCGCGACCACTTCGAGGCGCAGGGGGCCCGGGACGCCCTCGTGGAGACCTCCGGAATGCTCCGTACGATCGCCGTCTCCCTCACCAAAATCTCCAACGACCTTCGCTGGATGGCTTCCGGACCGCGCACCGGTTTGGCCGAAATCAATCTCCCGGATCTCCAGCCGGGCTCCTCGATCATGCCCGGGAAGGTCAATCCGGTGGTCCCGGAGGCCGTCCTGATGGTCGCCGCACAGGTCATGGGGAACGACGCGGCCGTCGCCGTGGCGGGTGCGGCCGGCAATTTCGAGCTCAACGTGATGCTCCCGGTGATGGCCAGGAACCTCCTCGAATCGATCCGGCTGCTCGGCAACGTGAGCCGCCTGCTGGCCGACCGTACGATCGACGGAATCACCGCCAACGAGGCCCGGGCCAGGGAGTACGCCGAGTCCTCGCCCTCCGTGGTCACCCCGCTCAACCGCTACATCGGCTACGAGGAGGCCGCCAAGGTCGCCAAGAGGTCCCTCGCCGAGCGCAAGACGATCAGGGAGGTGGTCCTGGAGTCCGGTTACGTGGAGCGCGGCGCCCTCACCCTGGAGCAGCTCGACGAGGCCCTGGACGTGCTGCGCATGACGCATCCCTGACCCGTCCGGCCGCCCCCTCGGGCGGGGGCCGGATCCGGTCGATTCTCATCGCCGAACCCCCCGGTGACCTGCGCCGCAGCGGGCCCGGGGACCCCCGCCCTAAGATCTGCGCATGACAGGTACTTTCAAGCCCGGGAACTCCGCGGCGCGGAGCGCGCCGCGGAGCCCCGCGCAGGGCCCGCGCTGGGCACCCGGGGAGCAGATCCTCTGGCGCTACCGCGATCACGCCCCGGGACTGAAGGGCCCGGTCCACATCTGCCGCCCCGTGACCGTGGTCCAGGACACGGACGAGCTGCTGGCGGTGTGGATGGCCCCTGGCACCGAATGCGTCAAGCCGGTCCTCGCCGACGGCACCTCCGTCCACCAGGAACCGCTCGCCACCCGCTACACCGCGCCGCGGACGACCGTACGGTCGCGCTGGTTCGGCGGCGGTGTCCTGAAACTGGCCCGGCCCGGGGACGCCTGGTCGGTGTGGCTGTTCTGGGGCCCCGGCTGGCAGTTCAAGAACTGGTACGTGAACCTCGAGGAGCCGCGCTCGCGCTGGGCCGGCGGGGTGGATTCCGTGGACCACTTCCTGGACATCGCCGTCTACCCGGACCGCAGTTGGGAGTGGCTGGACGAGGACGAGTTCGCGCAGGCGCAGCGGTGCGGTCTGATGGGCCGTGAGCAGGCCGACCGGGTACGGGAGGCGGGCCGCGCGGCGGTCGGGGTGATCACGGAATGGGGTGCCCCGTTCTCCGGCGGCTGGGAGGACTGGCGGCCGGATCCGGCCTGGAGGATTCCGGCCCTTCCGGAGGACTGGGACGGCACCCCGGCGCATATGACCTCATGAGACCCTTGATGCGCCCCCAGGGTTCAAACGTAGGATCGTCCTCCACGAGATCACGCGCGCGGGACGGTGCGGTGGATGCACCGTTGTGCAAGTGTCGCTCCGCACAAGGGATTTGACCGGAGGTCGGACGCACGACGAGAGGCGACGAGGGGGCGGGGGTCCGCCTGGGGCACCTCCCGGCCGGAGGTGGCGAGAGAAGTTTGGGGCAGGAATCTCGGGGTGATGGTGCCCGGGCCGCTGAGCGGGTATACCGCGACTGACCGAGTTGAGTGCAGCGCACATCGAGCGCAAACGGACGGAAATCCACGCGTGACGGAGTACCCCACCTCCCAGGAGGGCCCGCAGCCCGTCGCCTCCGGCGGAGGTACGGACGAGGCCGGCCACGGCAAGGCGCCCATCGCCGCCACCGAGGCCGTACGCACGCATGCCGCGAGCGCCGGTTCCGGCCCGGCGGCCGATCCGGACGGTGCGGCTGCCGCGGCGGCCTCCGACGTGCGCGCGGCCCGCTCCGCGGCGGGCGCGGGCGGTTCCGCCGGGCTCCCCCGGCCCCGCCGCAACGCGGCCGCCCCCGGCGAGGTACCGGCCGAGCCCGGTGAGGGCGCGGCCCGCCCCCGGCCCGGTGCGAGCGCCCTCGACGCGTCGATCGGGGCGGCCGGGCACGACGGTCCCGCCGAGGCCCCACGCCCGCGCGGCGGGAGTGACGACATGACCGATGACGGCGACGGCCCCGTGGCGGGCACGATGACGAGCGGTGAAGGCGGGGCCGGCCGCCACGGAGGCGGCGCCGGACCGGCCCCAGAGGCGACCGCCGCGCGCCGCGAGGGCGACCGGCTGCGCTTCGTCGGCGCCGCCACCCGGCGGATCGCCCGCGGCATCGACCTCGACGAGATCGTGCTGGGGCTGTGCCGGGCCACTGTGCCGACCTTCTCGGACGCCATCCTCGTCTACCTGCGCGACCCGCTCCCGGTCGGCGACGAGCGGCCCGTCGGCCCGGTCGTTTTAAGGCTCCGCCGCACCGACCGGCTCCGGCCGATCGACGATCTGACCGGCATCAGCAGCACCATCGGCGCGGGGATGGACCTCGCCGGGGCCGCGGGGGCCACCGGCGAGCTCGACTTCAGCCAGTTGCCGCTGGTCGGCCCGCAGGGTGACCTGCCCGCGGCCGAGCTGTGCGAGATCCGGCCCGGCGGCGCGCTCGCCGAGGTGCTGCGCGGCGTACGGCCCGTCTTCGGGTCCTCCGCCGCCGCCCGGGCCGCACTGCCCGAGCTGCTCGGCGTCGACCACCCGCTGCCGCGCGGCAACCGGGCCGTCCTCGCCCCCCTGCGCGGCCGCCGCCGGGTGATCGGCGCCGCGGTCTTCCTGCGCAGCCCCGAGCGGCCCGCCTTCGAGCAGAACGACCTCCTGGTCGCCGCCCAGCTGGCCACCCACACCGCACTCGGCATCGACAAGGCGGTCCTCTACGGCCGTGAGGCGTACATCGCCGACGAGTTGCAGCGCACCATGCTGCCCGACAGCCTTCCGCAGCCCACCGGGGTGCGGCTCGCCTCCCGCTACCTGCCCGCCGCCGAGACGGCCCGGGTCGGCGGCGACTGGTACGACGCCATACCGCTGCCCGGCAGCCGCGTCGCGCTCGTCGTCGGCGACGTCATGGGCCACTCCATGACCTCCGCCGCGATCATGGGGCAGCTGCGCACCACCGCCCAGACCCTCGCGCAGCTGGACCTGCCGCCCGCCGAGGTCCTGCACCACCTGGACGAGCAGGCGCAGCGCCTCGGCTCCGACCGCATGGCCACCTGCCTGTACGCCGTCTACGATCCCGTCGCGCACCGGATCACCATCGCCAACGCGGGCCATCCGCCGCCGGTGCTGCTGCACCTGGGCGGCCGCGCCGAGGTGCTCCGCGTGCCCCCCGGCGCCCCCATCGGCGTCGGCGGCGTGGACTTCGAGGCCGTGGAACTGGACGCGCCCGCCGGGGGCACCCTGCTGCTCTACACCGACGGCCTGGTGGAGTCGCGCCTGCGGGACGTGTGGACCGGCATCGAGCAGCTCCGCGAGCGCCTCGCCACCACCGCCCAGCTGACCGGCCTGGACCATCCGCCGCCGCTGGAGGCGCTCTGCGACGACGTCCTGGACATGCTCGGCCCGGGCGACCGGGACGACGACATCGCGCTGCTCGCGGCCCGGTTCGACGGGATCGCGCCCAGCGACGTCGCGTACTGGTTCCTGGACCCGGAGGAGACCGCCCCGGGCCGGGCCCGCCGGTTCGCCCGCCGCGCCCTGACCCGGTGGGGTCTGGAGGAGCTGAGCGACTCGCTCGAACTGCTGGTCAGCGAGGTGGTCACCAATGCCGTCCGGTACGCGGAGCGGCCCGTGACCCTGCGCCTGCTGCGTACGGACGTACTGCGCTGCGAGGTCGGCGACGACTCGCCGCAGCTGCCGCGCCAGCGCCGGGCCCGGGACACCGACGAGGGCGGCCGCGGCCTGTTCCTGGTCAACCGGATGGCCCGCCGCTGGGGTGCGACGCGGCTCAGCAGCGGAAAGGTCGTCTGGTTCGAGCTGTCGCTGCCGGGGACGCCCGAGCGGCGCTGATCGCCCGACGGCGCGAAGACCGCCGCCCCGCAGCCTTGGAAGGCTGCGGGGCGGCGGTCTGTCGTGGGCCTGCAGGGGGCCTAGCGCTCGGGCACCAGCGGCGGGTCCGGCGGCTTGGGACCGTTGGTCTTGGTCGCCGTGGGCGTCGGGGTCGGCACCGTCGGGGTCGGCGTCGTCGGGGTCGTCTTGGTCGCCGTGGGCGTCGGGGTCGGCGTCGGGGACTGCGGCGGGCTGCTGCTGGCCGCCGGGGCGCTGGAGGACGGCGACGTCGACGGCGTCGGCGAGGCGCTGCGGGACGGCGTCTGCACGGCGCCCATCTCCGCCTCGCTGAGCTGGAACTTGCCCGCGTTGCCCTTGAGGACGGCGAGCGTGTACGCCTTCCAGATCGAGGCCGGGAAGCTGGAGCCGCCCAGTCGGCCGAGGCCGGCCGTACCGGTCAGGGTGACCTGCTTGGCGGTGCCGGGCTCCTCGCCGAAGATCGCGACGACGGTGACCAGCTCCGGGGTGAACCCGGAGAACCAGCCGGAGACGTTGTTCTCGGTGGTACCGGTCTTGCCGGCGGCCTCGTAGGCGCTGCTGCGGACCTTGTTGCCGGATCCGCCCTCGTCGTTGACGACGCCCGTGAGCACCTTGGTGACGGTGTCGGCGGTCTGGCGGCTGATGGCCTGGGAACCGACGGGCTGGGCCGGCGGGACCTCGCGGTCCTTGTGCTCGGCCTTCTTGATGATGGTCGGCGTGACCTTCTTGCCGTGGTTGTCGAAGGTGGCGTAGACGCCCGCCATCTCCACGGTGTTGGCGCTCATGGTGCCGAGCGACATGGCCGGCTTGTCCTCGGGCCAGCCCTCGCGGTCCTTCATGCCGAGGGCCAGGGCCGTCTTCTTCACGTTGCGCGGCTCGACGTCCACGATCATCTGCGCGTAGACGGAGTTGACCGAGAAGTTGGTCGCTTCCTGGACCGTCATCATCGGGGTGCCGAAGTTGCGGTCTTCCTGGTTCTGCGGGGCGAACGGGATGTCGCTGCCGACGACCTGGCGCTTGCTGGTGCCGTCGTAGAGCGCGTTCGGCGTGATCGGCTTGCCGTCCTGGGTCTTCGCCCCGTTCTCCAGCGCGGAGGCGAGCACGATCGGCTTGAAGGTCGAGCCGGGCTGGTAGTCCTTGCGCAGGGCGTTGCTGGACCAGTGGTCCTTCAGGCTCGTGCCGCCGTACATCGCGACGATCGCGCCGGTCTTCGGGTCCACGGAGGTGGCACCGGCCTGCACGCTCTGGTCCTGGGGCTTGCCCTTGGTGTCCTTGCGGTCGAGCTTGGACTCCAGCTCGTCCTGGACGGCCTTCTCCAGCGCTTCCTGCTTCTTGGGATCGATGTTCAGCGTGAACGTCCAGCCACCGGCGTCGATCAGCTTCCTCTCGACGCCCTGGGCGTTGAGCTCGGCCTCGGCCGCCTGGACCAGGTAGCCCTTCTGGCCGTCCATGCCCATCGGCGGCTGCGGCGGGATCGGGTCGGCGAACTTCAGCGTCTGGCGCTTGGCCTCGTCCAGCTTGCCGTTCTCGACCATGTTCACGAAGGTGGCGTTGTAGCGGATCATGATCCGCTTCTTGGTGTCTTCGCTGGCGGTCGACCAGTCGTACTGGCTGGGGGCCTGGACGAGGGTGGCCAGGTACGCGCCCTGTTCCAGCGTCAGCTGGCCGGCGTCGACGCCGTAGTAGGCCTGTGCGGCCGCCTGGATGCCGTACGCGCCGCGCCCGAAGTAGCTGGTGTTCAGGTAACCGGCGAGGATCTCGGGCTTCTTCATGCGCTGGTCGACCTTGAGGGAGATCACCAGCTCCTTGAGCTTGCGGCTCGCCGTCTGATCCTGGGTCAAGTAGTAGTTCTTGACGTACTGCTGGGTGATCGTGGAGCCACCGGCCTTGCCGCGCCCGGTGGCCGTGTTCCACAGACCGCGGGCCAGACCCTTGAAGTCCACGCCCTGGTCGTTGCGGAAGGACTTGTTCTCGATCGCGATGAACGCTTCCTGCACGTCCATCGGGATCTTGTCGATCGCCAGGATCTCGCGGTTGACCTTGCCCTTGCTGGCCATGATCGTGCCGTCTGAGTACTTGTAGACGTTGCTCTGCTGGAGCGCCTGCTTGTTGGGGTCCGGCTCTTCCACCCAGAAGTACAGGGCGACCAGCGCGCCCATGCCGAGCAGGGCCAGCCCGAAGAACGTGCCCAGGATCTTCTTCCAGGTGAAGAAGCGGCGTATGCCGGTGCGTTTGCCGGCACTTCCGCTTCCCTTGGTGCCCTGCGCGCGTCCGCTCGGCGCACGCCGCGCACCGCGCTGCTGCTGCGCCTTACGCACTTCTGCTCGGCCCATCGCTCCCGCTCCGCTCGATTTCCCCCCCGACGTCAGCTCAGAAAGCTAACACCGCAGGCTGTGACAAAAGTTGGCCAACCATGACTAATTACGGTCATTTCGGACGTGAGAATCAGCACCCGCGTCATGGGAACCGACGCCCACCTAAGCCGAAGGGTTGCTGTAGCGCAAAAAAGTGATATCACTTTGCTAGACGGTCCGACCGGCCGCGAGCTGAGAAACGGGGCAAACCATGACGAACGAAAACGCCACCCCTGACGGAGTAAGGGAGTTCACCGCGCGCAGCGTCGGCGGCGGGCTGGCACTTCTGCTCGGTCTCCTGGGTCTGCTGGCGAGTGCGGGTCTGATCGTGGCCGGCTCGGTGGCCACGGCCGCCGCGGCCAAGGCGGCCCTCATATCGCTCGGCGTACTCCTGAGCCTGGTCTCCACGTTCGCGATGTGCGGGCTGAACACGGTGGCGCCGGGCGAGGCACGGGTCGTCCAGCTGTTCGGCCGCTACAAGGGCACCGTCCGCACCGACGGGCTGCGCTGGGTCAACCCGCTGACCTCCCGCGAGAAGATCTCCACCCGGGTGCGCAACCACGAGACGGCCGTCCTGAAGGTCAACGACGCGTACGGCAACCCGATCGAACTGGCGGCGGTCGTGGTGTGGCGGGTCGAGGACACGGCCCGGGCCACCTTCGAGGTCGAGGACTTCACGGAGTTCGTCGAGACCCAGACCGAGGCGGCGGTCCGGCACATCGCCATCGAGTACCCCTACGACGCGCACGACGAGGGCGGCCTGTCGCTGCGCGGGAACGCCGAGGAGATCACCGAGAAGCTGGCGGCCGAACTGCACGACCGCGTCGACGCGGCCGGTGTGCACATCATCGAGTCCCGCTTCACGCACCTCGCGTACGCTCCGGAGATCGCCTCCGCGATGCTCCAGCGCCAGCAGGCGGGCGCGGTCGTGGCGGCCCGCAAGCAGATCGTGGAGGGCGCGGTGGGCATGGTCGAACTGGCACTGACCCGGCTCGCGGAGCAGGACATCGTGGACCTGGACCCGGAGCGCAAGGCGGCCATGGTCTCGAACCTGATGGTCGTCCTGTGCGGCGACCGCGCCGCCCAGCCGGTGGTCAACACGGGAACCCTCTACCAGTGACCCCCGGCGGCGAGGAGAAACCGGCGGGCCGGCAGGCGCGCAAGCAGGTGCTGCTGCGGCTCGACCCGCAGGTGTACGACGCGCTGGCCCGCTGGGCGGGCGAGGAACTGCGCAGCGCCAACGCGCAGATCGAGTTCGTGCTCCGCCGGGCCCTCGCCGAGGCCGGACGCCTCCCCTCGGCCCCCGGCCCCATCCCGCGCCGGGGACGCCCCCCGAAGCCCTCGGAATGACGCGCACGCCCGGTGGGGCCGGATGTCCGGCCCCACCGGGCGTGCGGCGTTCGGGGGGCCCGGCGCCGGCCGGCTCCCGATCCCCTGATCCCCGCCGATCCCCCGCAATCGGCCCTTGTCCGATCCCCGTCCGCCCCTTCGCCCGCCCTCTATACACTCCGCGTATACACGCGGTGTAGAGTCGCGGCCATGTCCATCGGTCACACCCTCCTGGGCCTCCTCGAGGCCGGCCCGCGCCACGGCTACGACCTCAAGCGCACCTTCGACGAGAAGTTCGGCCACGACCGCCCCCTCGCGTACGGGCAGGTCTACGCGACCATGTCCCGCCTCCTGAAGAACGGCCTCGTCGAGGTCGACGGGGTAGAGAGCGGCGGCGGTCCCGACCGCAAGCGGTACGCCATCACCGACGCCGGAATCACCGACGTCGAGGCCTGGCTCTCGCAGCCCGAGAAGCCCGAGCCGTACCTCCACTCGACCCTCTACACCAAGGTGGTCCTCGCCCTGCTCACCGGCCGCCGCGCCGACGAGCTGCTGGACACCCAGCGCGCCGAGCACCTGCGCCTCATGCGCATCCTCACCCAGCGCAAGCGCAAAGGGGACATCGCCGACCAGCTCGTGTGCGACCACGCCCTCTTCCACCTGGAGGCGGACCTGCGGTGGCTGGAGCTCACGGCGGCCCGCCTCGACCAGCTCGCGCGGGAGGTCCGCCGATGATGATCCCGGCCGGTTCCCTCCTCGCCGCGACGGACCTGCGCAAGGCGTTCGGAACCACCAAGGCCCTCGACGGCGCCGAGTTCTCCATCCACCCCGGCGAGGTCGTCGCCGTCATGGGCCCTTCCGGCTCCGGCAAGTCGACCCTGCTGCACTGCCTCGCGGGCATCGTCCCTCCCGACTCCGGCTCCATCACCTATGCCGGACGCGAGCTCACTTCCATGAGCGATGCCGAGCGCAGCGAGCTGCGCCGCACCGAGTTCGGCTTCGTCTTCCAGTTCGGCCAGCTCGTACCGGAGCTGACCTGCGTGGAGAACGTCGCCCTGCCGCTGCGCCTGACCGGCGTCAAGCGGAAGGAGGCCGAACGGACCGCCCTGCACTGGATGGAGCGCCTCCAGGTGGAGGACCTCGGCGCCCAGCGGCCCGGGGAGATATCCGGCGGCCAGGGGCAGCGGGTGGCCGTGGCCCGCGCGCTGGTGACCCGGCCCCGGGTGGTGTTCGCCGACGAGCCCACCGGAGCCCTCGACTCCCTCAACGGCGAACTCGTCATGCAGCTGCTCACGGAAGCCGCCCGGTCCGCGAACGCCGCCGTCGTGCTCGTGACGCACGAGACGCGCGTGGCCGCCTACTCGGACCGCGAGATCGTCGTACGCGACGGCAGATCCCGCGACATGGAGCGGATCGTATGAGCCGGCTCCGGGTATGGGCCCGCGACCTCGCCATGGGCACCCGCTTCGCCTTCGGCGGCGGCCGCGAGGGGTGGACCCGCACCCTGTTCACCGGCGTCGGCGTCGGTCTCGGCGTCGCGCTGCTGCTGATCAGCACCGCGATCCCCGGCGCCCTGGCCGCACGGTACGAGCGCGGCGACGCGCGGTCGACGCTGAACTCCGAGTCGGCCGACGCCCCCGGCCCCGACACCCTGCTGATCACGCGCATCAACCAGACGTACCGGCACAAGGACATCGAGGGGCACATGCTCCGGGCCGAGGGCCCGGACGCCGCGCTGCCGCCCGGCCTGAAGCGGTACCCCGGCCCGGGCGAGATGGCCATCTCCCCCGCCCTCGACGCGTTGCTGAAGTCCTCCGAGGGCGCCCTGCTGCGCGAGCGGCTCGACGCGCGGGTCAGTGAGATCGTCGGCGCCCCGGGGCTGGTCGGCCCCGGCGAACTGTTCTTCTACCTGGGCAGCGACACCCTGCGCAAGGACGGCCCCGAGGACTACCGCGTCCAGCGCATCACCGACTTCGGCTACGACGCGGAGCGCGACGGCCTCGACCCCGTGCTCATGCTGATGGTCGTGCTGACGTTCGTCGCCCTGCTGATGCCCGTGGCCGTGTTCATCGCCACCGCCGTCCGCTTCGGCGGGGAGCGGCGCGACCGGCGGCTCGCCGCGCTGCGGCTGGTCGGCGCCGACAGCCAGATGGTGCGCCGGATCGCAGGCGGCGAGGCGCTGGCCGGCTCCCTGGTCGGACTGGTGCTGGGCACCGGCTTCTTCGCCGTCGGCCGCTCCCTGGTCGGCAGCATCAGCCTCCGGGAGCGCAGTGTCTTCCCCGCCGACCTCGACCCGGCGCCCTGGCTCGCCGTCCTGGTCGCCCTCGCGGTGCCCGCGGCCGCGGTGGCCGTGACCCTGTTCGCGCTGCGCGGTGTGGTCATCGAGCCGCTGGGCGTCGTCCGGACGGCCAAGCCCTCCCGGCGCCGCATCTGGTGGCGGCTGCTGCTCCCGCTGGTCGGGCTCGGCCTGCTGGCGCCGATGGGCGGTCGCGGCAACGACCATGGCAGGTTCAACCAGTGGCAGGTCACGGGAGGCGTGGTGCTGCTGCTGGTCGGGATCACCGTGCTGCTGCCCTGGCTGCTGGAACGTTTCGTCGCGAGGATGTCCGGTGGCCCGGTCTCCTGGCAGCTGGCCGTGCGCCGGCTCCAGGTCAACAGCGGCGCCGCCGCCCGGCTCGTCAACGGCATCGCCGTGGCCGTCGCGGGCGCCATCGCCCTCCAGATGCTCTTCGCGGGCGTGGAGGGCGACTACACCGAGTCGACCGGCCAGGATCCCGGCCGGGCAGCCGTCGCGGTCATCGTGAACCGTGATCCCGGGACGCGCGTGGACGAGCTCGCCCAGCGGATCGCCGCCGTTCCGGGCGTCACCCGCGCCGTCCCACTGACCTCCGCGCAGGCCGCCCACCGGGTGCCCGCGGAGACGACGGTCCAGGTGACCATCGGCACCTGCGACGCGCTCGGCGAGGTCGCGACGCTCGCTTCCTGCGAGGAGGGCGATTCCTTCGTGCTGACCGGCTCCCCCTCGAAGGACTTCTACGGGGACACGGCCGCGCCGGGCGACGAGGTGTTCGTCGGGAACGTCCGGGGGTACGGGGACGAGTACGGGACCGCCGCCGCCCCGCGCGCCCCGGTGAAGTGGAAGGTCCCCGCGGACGCCCGCAAGGTCCCCAGCCGGGAGGACCCCACCGGCCAGCTGCGCAGCGGCCTGCTGGTGACCCCGTCGGCCGCGCCGAAGGAGATCGGCGACTTCCCCGACGCGCGGATCTTCGTCCAGGTCGACGAGTCCGGACCGGACGCCCTGGACCGGGCGCGCAACGCCGTGTTCAAGGCGGACCCGCGCGTCACGGCGATGACGCTGCGGGACAGCACGGAGGCCGCCGGCTTCTCCTCGATCCGCACGGGGCTGTTCTTCGGTGCCACCGCGGTCCTGGTCCTGATCGGCGGCAGCCTGCTCGTCTCCCAGCTGGAGCAGTTGCGCGAGCGCCGGAGGCTGCTGTCCTCCCTGGTCGCCTTCGGCACCAAGCGCTCCACGCTGAGCCTGTCGGTGCTGTGGCAGACGGCCGTGCCGATCGTCCTCGGCCTGGTGCTGGCGGCGGGGGTCGGTGTGGGGCTGGGCGCCGTCCTGATGGGCATGGCCGCCCAGCCGATCCGGATCGACTGGGCGTCGGTGCTCGGGATGACGGCGGCCGGCGCGGGTGTGGTGGTCGTGGTGACCTTGCTCAGCCTGCCGCCGCTGCTGCGGCTGATGCGCCCGGACGGCCTGCGTACGGAGTGACCGCCGCACGCCCCCGACCCGTACGCCCGTTCCCGGCAGCGCCCCCGATCCCCTAGTCGGTGGGCCAGACCGGGAGCGGGCGTACGGCTTCGCGCAGGGCCGCGGCGATCGCCCTGAACTCCTCCTGGCGGGCGGTTCCGGTGCGCATGGCCAGGGCGATGCGCCGGGAGGGGGCGGGCTCGGCGAAGTACCCGGTGGACAGGTACTCGTTGCGGGCGGTCTCCAGCCGCAGCGCGGTGCGCGGCAACAACGTCACCCCCAGTCCCCCGGCGACCAGCTGTACGAGGGTGGACAGCCCGGCGGCGGTCGTCGTCACGTCCGCACCGGTCGTCCGGCCCGCTTCCCGGCAGATGTCCAGGGCCTGGTCCCGCAGGCAGTGCCCCTCGTCGAGCAGCAGCAGCTGCAGTCCGCGCAGTTCCTCCAGCGGGATGTCCCGGCGCCCGGCCAGTGCGTGCTCCCGGGGGGCGAGCAGGACGAAGTCCTCGTCGAAGACCGGCAGTTCGCTCACTCCAGGAACCCCGAGCGGCACCGCCAGCAGGAGCAGGTCCAGGCGCCCGCCGCCGAGGCCCTCCAGCAGCGAGGCGGTCTGCTCCTCGTGCACCTGGAGGTCCATGCGCGGGTAGCGCCGGTGGAACAGCCCGAGCACGGTCGGCAGCAGGTACGGCGCCACCGTGGGGATCACCCCGAGCCGCAGGACTCCGGTGAACGGTGCCCGTACCGCCTCGGCCTCCTCCAGCAGCCCGCCCATGGCGTCAAGGACCACCTGCGCCCGCGCCGCGATCCGCTCGCCCGCCGGGGAGAGCAGCACCTTGCGGGTGGTGCGCTCCAGCAGCTGTACGCCGAGGGCCTCCTCCAGGGCGGAGACGGCTCCGGAGAGCGCGGGCTGGCTCATGCCGATGGCCGCGGCGGCGTCCCGGAAGTGCAGGTGCTCGGCGACCGCCGCGAAGGCGCGCAGTTGCGCGAGCGTCGGTTGCTTCGCTCCCCTACTACTGACAGCCACTGATAGGTACCTCCGATCACCCGGCACAAGAGTAGCTATTTCTGTAATCAATGCAGGTGTGTCAGCATGTGAGATACGTCCAACCCCCTCGGAAAACCCCCAAAAGGGTTATTTTCCACTGCATAAGGAGAGCGCGTGCTCACTGTTGGTGACAAGTTCCCCGCCTTCGACCTGACCGCCTGTGTCTCGCTCGAGGCCGGAGCCGAGTTCGCGCAGATCGACCACAAGACCTACGAGGGCAAGTGGAAGGTCATCTTCGCGTGGCCGCTGGACTTCACCTTCGTGTGCCCGACCGAGATCGCCGCCTTCGGCAAGCTGAACGAGGAGTTCGCCGACCGCGACGCGCAGATCCTCGGCTTCTCCCTCGACTCCGAGTACGTGCACCACGCCTGGCGCAAGGACCACGCCGACCTGCGTGACCTGCCCTTCCCGATGATGTCGGACATCAAGCGCGAGCTGTCGGCCGAGCTGGGCATCCTGGGCGAGGACGGCCTCCCGATGCGCGCCGTCTTCATCGTGGACCCGAACAACGAGATCCAGTTCTCGATGGTGACCGCCGGTTCCGTGGGCCGTAACCCCAAGGAGGTCCTGCGGGTCCTCGACGCCCTGCAGACCGACGAGCTGTGCCCGTGCAACTGGAACAAGGGTGACAGCACCATCGACGCCGGCGCGCTGCTGGCCGGTGAGTGACGGATGTCCCTCGACTCCCTGAAGTCGGCCGTACCGGACTTCGCCAAGGACCTGAGGCTGAACCTCGGTTCGGTCATCGGCAACAGCGACCTCCCGCAGCAGCAGCTGTGGGGCACGGTCCTGTCCTGCGCGATCGCCGCCCGTTCGCCGCTCGTCCTGCGTGAGCTGGAGCCCGAGGCGAAGGCGAACCTCTCGCCGGAGGCGTACACCGCCGCCAAGTCCGCCGCCGCGGTCATGGCGATGAACAACGTCTTCTACCGCACCCGGCACCTGCTCTCCGACCCGGAGTACGGCACGCTGCGCGCGGGCCTGCGGATGAACGTCATCGGCAACCCGGGCGTGGAGAAGGTCGACTTCGAGCTGTGGTCGCTCGCGGTCTCCGCGATCAACGGCTGCGGCCAGTGCCTGGACTCGCACGAGCAGGTCCTGCGCAAGGCGGGCGTCGACCGCGAGACGATCCAGGAGGCCTTCAAGATCGCCTCCGTGATCCAGGCCGTCGCCGTCACCCTCGATGCCGAGGCCGCCCTCGCCGCCGAGTAACGGCACCCCGTACGACGCCACGAGGGCCCCGCGACCGGAAACGGTCGCGGGGCCCCCGTGGCGTCAGCTCGTGCGCAGTGCCGCCATCAGCGCCCGCGCGTCCTCGACCGCCGCGGCCACCAGAGCCTCCCGGTCGGGGTCCGGCAGGGGCGCGGCCCGGGGGTCGGCTCCGTCCTGGCTCGTCACGGGGAAGACCACCACAGAGACGGAGAACACCGCGCCGCCGTCACGGACGCGCAGCAGGAGGCCTCCACCGCCCCCGGGGCGGGAGACGAGGGCCTCCTCCCCGAGACCGGGCACGGACTCCCACCCGTCGCCGTCGGCCGCGTAGAACAGACCGGCAGGAGAGTCGGCCGTGAACTCCGGCGCCGGATCGGTCTTCTTGTGCAACTCTGCCGTGGCCATGACGTGCACGCCCCCGCTCACGGCCGGCCTGTCCCCGCTGCGGGAGCACGACGCCCAGTCCAGCGCCGGATGCCGGACACCCGTCTCCGGTGAACCGTCCGCGAGACCACCGAGCAGCCCTTCCAGGGCCGGGGCCTTGAACTGGCCGCACAGGTCGTCCGTGACCCGGTAGCGGATCTCGGGCGCGGCGGTCCGGCCCCCGAAGGCGTACAGCCCGCCCGCCCACAGCGCGGAGGTGGCCACCACCGCCGCCGCGACCCACCGCCACGGCCACGCCGGTACCCGTACGGGCGCGCGCTCCACGACGCCCTCCACGACCTCGGCCGGGGCCGCCGGCCCCCACTCCCCGTCGAGCTCGGGCTCCCCGATCATGTGCGCCCCCCTACTTCTTGAGTGCCGCCATCAGCTCACGCGCGTCCTGGATCATCGCCGCCTGGACCGCGTCGACGTCGGTGGCGGGCCGGCCGTTCGTCTCCGCGAAGGTGCCGACGCCCGCTTCGACGGTGAACACCACACCGCCGTCGAGCACCTTGAGGATCAGCCAGCTCTCTCCGGTCACCACGTTCATCACGGCACGCTCTCCGAGGTCCGGCACCGCTTCCGTGCGCACGCCGCCCGCGTAGGCGAGGACGCGGAGGTCCGGCGCGTCGAACTCGGCCGAGGGATCGGTCTTCTTGTGCAGGCCGACCTGGGCGACGACTTCGAAGTCCGGGGCCACCCCGTCCTTGCCGGCGTTCGCCAGGCCACAGCGGGCCGCGTACACGGCCGGGTGGTCGCTCTCGTGGTTCACCGGCTTCTTCGTGTGCATGTCCCCGGTGATCCCGCTCAGCGCCCGGGCCTTGAAGTCCTGGCACAGGTTCTTCGACGCCCGGTACGAGATCTCCGGCCCGGCCGTCCGCTCCCCGAGCGCGTACAGCCCGCCCGTCCACACCGCCGAGGCGACCACGGCACCGCCCAGCGCCCACAGCCACGGCCGCGGGCCCGGACCGCCCGTCGCCCGCTCGCGCGGAGCGAGCCGGTCCGCCGAACGGGCCGGCTCCAAAGTCTCGGTCTTCCACTCCTCGCCGAGCTCCGGATCGGTGATCATGCCTGTCCCCCAGTGTCCCTTTTTCCGCAGCGATGCCGTCGGCACGCGAAATCGATTCGATCATCGCAGCCCGGATCGCCGGAATATCTGGTTCCGGCGGGACGGTCAGGGTGTGACGTGCCCCTCGCCCTCGGGGGCCACGCTCAGGGCCGTCGAACCGTGCGGGGCCGGGCCGATCCTTCCGGATCCGAGGTGGTGCTGCTCGCGCGAGTACGCCTTCAGGTAGCCCACCACCGTGTTGGTGACGGCCACCAGCGGCACCGCGACGACCGCTCCGCCGATGCCCGCGATCATGCCGCCCGCGGCCACCGAGAGCACCACCGCGAGCGGGTGCACCCGTACGGCGCGGCCGAGGATGAAGGGCTGGAGCACATGCCCCTCGATCTGCTGCACCGCCAGCACCACCAGCAGCACCATCAGGGCGGTGAACACGCCCTGGGTCACGAGCGCCACGACCACCGCGAGGGCGCCCGACACCACGGCGCCGACCAGCGGGATGAAGGCGAACAGGAAGATGAAGACGGCCAGCGGCACCGCCATCGGCACGTCCAGGAAGTAGATGCCGAGGCCGATGAAGATGGCGTCGATGAGGGCGACGATGACCGTGCCGCGCACGTACGCGGTCAGCGTGCGCCAGGCGCGCGGACCGGCGCCGGCGAC
The DNA here is from genome assembly GCF_055595065.1 of Streptomyces sp. NPDC040545. Lineage (NCBI taxonomy): Bacteria > Bacillati > Actinomycetota > Actinomycetes > Kitasatosporales > Streptomycetaceae > Streptomyces > Streptomyces sp. NPDC040545. The sequence goes on along the minus strand of NZ_JBVIWA010000001.1, from coordinate 500,131 downwards.
ACCGGCCCGGGCGGCGGCCGGGACCAGGCCCAGCGCCCAGTTCCAGATGCGCTTGCCGTCGTAGAGCAGGAAGAGCGTGGAGAACATCGCGAGCAGGATGCCCGTCAGGACCTCGACGAGCACCGTGACGCCCTGCAGTCCGGCGGAGGTGATCTGCTCGGTGTTGGTGCCGATGGTCTCGCTGAGGTTCTTCGCGATGTCGTTGATCTGCTTCTCGGTCACGTGGAACGGACTGTCCAGTGCCCAGAGCTTGAGCTCGTTGATGCCGTCACGGACCCGGTCGGAGAGGTCGTCGAGGTTCTCCATGACCTGCCAGACCACGAACCAGCCGACGAGCCCGATGACGACGAAGCCGAGGATCGCCGTGACGGCGGTGGCCAGACCCCTCGGCAGGCCCAGTCTGCGCAGCCGGACCACGAAGGGCTGGAGCATCGCGGTGACGAGCATGGCGGCGGCGAAGGCGAGGACGACCAGGCGGACTTCGCTGATCACCTTCATCAGCACCCAGAGCATCCCGGCGAGCAGCAGCAGCCGCCAGCTGGCCTCGGCGGCGACGCGCATCCCCCACGGGACGACGCTCGCCGGGTCGGGGCGCACGGGCGCGGCCGGGGCGGCGAGATGGGGCGCGGGGACCACGGGCGGGTAGGAGGGCGGCGCGGGAACGGTCGCGACCGCGGCGGACACTTCGGCGGCCCCGGCCTCCGGTGCCCGCCCGGGCCCGACCGGGCGCGGCAGATCGCCGCTGGTCTCGGCTTCGACCTCGGCGCGCCGCTCGTTGAGCCGCGCCTCCATCCGGTTCAGCTTGTTCCCGAGCCGGCCGAGCCAGCCTTCCCTCTTCGCCATGTCGCTTTCCTTCCCCCGCCCCCGGTCTACGGGCTCACCTCGAAGACCGTACACGCGAGGAGCCCCGCACCGTAGGACGGTGCGGGGCTCCCCCGGGTTGTGCGATGCTGCGGCGCTCGCGGCGCCACGGGCCGGCTAGTACCAGCCGTTGGCCTGGTGGAAGCTCCAGGCGCCGCAGGGGCTGCCGTAGCGGTCTTCCATGTAGTTCAGACCCCACTTGATCTGCGTGGCGGGGTTGGTGCGCCAGTCCGCGCCGGCCGAGGCCATCTTCGAACCGGGCAGCGCCTGGACCAGACCGTAGGCTCCCGAGGAGGAGTTGACGGCCTTGTAGTTCCAGGTGGATTCCTGGTTGATGATGTTCGAGAAGCACTGGAACTGCCCGGCCGGGACCATCTGCTGGGCGATGGCCTTGACCTGAGCGACCGTGTAGGAGCTCTGGGGGGCGAAGTCCCCGGCGTCGCGGGCGGCGGAGCGGCTGGCGACCTGCTCCTTCTCCTCGCGTTCCTTCTTCAGCTTCGCCTCGGCCTCGGCCTTCTCCTTCTCGGCCTCCGCCTTCTTGGACTTGGCGTCCTCGGCGGCCTGGACGCGCGCGGCCTCCTCGGCGGAACGCTTGGCGTCGGCATCGGCGGCGTGGGCGATGGCATCGGCCTGCTGCGTCAGGGACGCGCTCTGGACCTGTGCCTGGTCGCCGACCGGGATGTCGGCAAGGAGAGTCGCGCCGGACGCGGTCGTCTCGAGATCGTTCGTGGGGTCGCCGGTGGCAACGCCTACGACTGCGCCGACGGTGGTGACCGCGGTGGCCGAAGCCACGGCGAACCCCCGGACCGAGATCCGGCTCACACGGTGTCCTTCCAGCAGCGTCCGCAGTGACCGCGCGGGCGCAAAAGTGCCCTCGACTCTGGCCTCCGTGGTGCAACGGTCACTGGAGGCGCGGGCCCGTGGGCAACCCCCTTGCGGAGGCTGCCGCGTGAAACTCCGGGCGGCATACGGCGATCGGCTGTGGAGTTGTGGTGCTGCGCGTACCTCACGGGAGATACAGGTGTGCCGTATGCGGGGCCTGACGGAAACCAGACTCTGCCGGAACGCGACACCGCAAGGCAATTCTCCGTTGCGTGTGAAAGGTCACACCTGGCATGTCGCCGCCGATTCGAGAAAAGACCTGTGCAGCACGACGCCGCCCGGCTAGGCTCTCGTGCCTTTGCCGGGCGGCGCCAACTCACCTTCCCGCTATGGGGGATTTGACCGATCTGACCGTCAGAGGTTCTCCAGCATCTCGGTAACCAGTGCGGCGATCGGGGAGCGCTCCGAGCGCGTCAGCGTGATGTGGGCGAAGAGCGGGTGGCCCTTCAACTTCTCGACCACGGCGACCACTCCGTCGTACCGGCCGACCCGCAGGTTGTCCCGCTGGGCGACATCGTGGGTCAGAACGACCCGCGAATTGGCTCCAATTCTGGACAGAACGGTCAGCAGGACATTGCGCTCCAGCGACTGCGCCTCGTCCACGATCACGAAGGCGTCGTGCAGCGAGCGGCCTCGGATGTGCGTGAGCGGCAGGACCTCCAGCATCCCGCGGTTCAGCACCTCCTCGATGACCTCGCGCCCGGCGACCGCCGAGAGGGTGTCGAAGACCGCCTGCGCCCAGGGGCTCATCTTCTCGGAGGCGTCCCCGGGCAGATAGCCGAGATCCTGACCGCCCACCGCGTACAGCGGCCGGAAGACCATCACCTTCTGATGCTGCCTGCGCTCCAGGACCGCTTCCAGCCCCGCGCAGAGCGCCAGCGCCGACTTTCCGGTGCCGGCCCGGCCGCCCATCGAGATGATCCCGATCTCGGGGTCGAGGAGGAGGTCCAGCGCGATGCGCTGCTCGGCGCTGCGGCCGTGCAGCCCGAAGGCCTCGCGGTCGCCGCGTACGAGCTTCACGTTGCCGTCGGCCGTGACCCGGCCGAGGGCCTTGCCGCGCTCGGACTGCAGGACCAGTCCGGTGTGCACGGGCAGTTCCGCGGCTTCCGGCACGTAGAGGCGGTCCTCCGAGTAGAGGAGGTCCACCTGTTCCCCGGAGAGGGCGAGGTCGCTCATGCCCGTCCAGCCGGCGTCGGTGATCGCGAGTTCCGCGCGGTACTCCTCGGCGATCAGCCCCACGGAGGAGGCCTTGATGCGCAGTGGGAGATCCTTCGAGACCACCGTGACGTCGTAGCCCTCGGCCTGGAGGTTGCGGGCGACCGCGAGGATCCGCGAGTCGTTGTCCCCCAGCCTGAAGCCCGCGGGCAGGACGCTCGTGTCGGAGTGGTTGAGCTCGACGCGCAGGGTGCCGCCCAGATCGCCCAGCGGGATGGGGGCGTCCAGGCGACCGTTGCGAACCCGGAAGTCGTCGAGCAGGCGCAGGGCCTGGCGCGCGAAGTACCCGAGTTCGGGATGGTGCCTCTTTGCCTCCAGCTCGGTGATCACCACGATCGGGAGCACGACCTCGTGCTCGTCGAAGCGGGAGATCGCATTGGGGTCTGCCAGCAGAACGCTGGTGTCGAGGACGTAGGTCCGCCTGTCGGGCAGGCGGCTCTTTGTGCTGGTCACCACGGAAGGACGTACCCCCTCGGAAGAGGTCGGGCCATGAAGACCGGACCGGTCATCGGCACCCATGCCAGGGCCGATTTCCGGCCCTCCACTCCGTCCGTGCGAACCGCACGTGCGTCCTGGTGCAAAGGGCCTCCCGGGCGGACGACCCCATGCCGTCCGCTGAGACTCGACACCCGTGGATCGGGCATCGACCTGAAAGGGATATTCCCCGAACAGGCCAGGCCATGCCATGGCATATGACGGACGCTCGGTGAATCCCTGGTGAAGGCTTCGAGGGGAGGGGGCGTCGGGACACCGGGGGCGGGAAAACCCCTACGGTGACTCAGGTGCCGTAGCGCCGGTGGCGGGCCGCGTAGTCGCGCAGGGCCCGCAGGAAGTCGACCTTGCGGAAGGCCGGCCAGAAGACTTCGCAGAAGTAGTACTCGCTGTGGGCGCTCTGCCACAGCATGAATCCGGACAGCCGCTGTTCGCCGCTGGTGCGGATGACGAGGTCCGGGTCCGGCTGGCCGCGCGTGTAGAGGTGCTCGGCGATGTGGTCGATGTCGAGGATCTCGGCGAGCTCCTCGAAGGAGGTGCCCTTGCGCGCGTGCTCCAGCAGCAGCGAGCGGACCGCGTCGGCGATCTCCTGGCGGCCGCCGTAGCCGACGGCGACGTTGACGAGTATCCCGTCGACGTCGTGGGTGGCCTGCTCGGCCTCCTTGAGCACGGTCTGCGTCCGGGCGGGCAGGATGTCGAGGTTGCCGACGTGGTGGACGCGCCAGCGGCCGTCCGCGGCGAGGCCCCGCACGGTGTTCTCGATGATGTTGAGCAGCGGCCGGAGCTCGACCTCGGGCCGGTCCAGGTTGTCGGTGGAGAGCATCCACAGGGTGACGACCTCGACGTCCGTCTCGGTGCACCAGCCCAGCATCTCGGAGATCTTGTCGGCGCCGGCCTGATGGCCCTGCTCCGTCGTCCCTCCGGACGCCTTCGCCCAGCGGCGGTTTCCGTCCAGGATGACGCCGATGTGCTTGGGCGCCGCATCATGGTCGAGGCGGCCTTCCACCCGGCGTGCGTAAAGCCTGTACACCAGGTCGCGCAGCTTCACGATCTTCCAGCCCCTCCGTGCCTTGCCCCCGTGTGCGAAATGCGGTCCCTCCCCCGAGTCCGCCACATTACTGCGCGGTGGGATCGGGTACCCAACTCGGTCTGTCACAAGTCCGTGATAGGGAGGACAACGTGACTGATACCAATCCCTATCGGGCAGAGCCCTCGCGCTACGACTCCATGGAGTACCGGCGCACCGGCCACAGCGGCCTCAAGCTCCCCGCCATCTCCCTCGGCCTCTGGCACAACTTCGGCGACGACAGGTCCCTGGAATCCCAGCGGGCGATCCTCCGCCGGGCCTTCGACCTCGGCATCACCCACTTCGACCTGGCGAACAACTACGGTCCGCCGCCCGGCTCGGCCGAGCTGAACTTCGGCAAGATCTTTTCGCAGGACTTCGCGTCCTACCGCGACGAGCTGATCCTGTCGACCAAGGCCGGCTACCTGATGCACCCCGGGCCGTACGGCGAATGGGGCAGCCGCAAGTACCTGCTCAGCTCGCTCGACGCCTCGCTGAAGCGGATGGGCGTGGACTACGTCGACATCTTCTACTCGCACCGCTTCGACCCGGAGACCCCGCTGGAGGAGACCATGGGCGCCCTCGCGTCCGCGGTCCAGCAGGGCAAGGCGCTGTACGTGGGCGTCTCCTCCTACACGGCGGAGCAGACGGCCGAGGCCGTGCGGATCCTGCGCGGGATGGGTGTGCGCCCGCTCATCCACCAGCCCTCCTACTCCATGATCAACCGCTGGACGGAGGAGGACGCGCTGCTGGACACCCTGGAGGACGCCGGCATGGGCTGCATCTCCTTCGCGCCGCTCGCGCAGGGCATGCTGACCGGCAAGTACCTCAAGGGCATCCCGGCGGACTCGCGCGCCGCGCAGGGCAAGTCCCTGAACCCGGACCTGCTCTCGGACGAGGTGCTCCGCCGGCTGACCGGTCTGAACGAGATCGCGGCCCGCCGCGGGCAGTCCCTCGCCCAGCTGGCGCTCAAGTGGGTGCTCCGCGACGACCGGATGACCTCGGCCCTGATCGGTGCGTCGAGCGTGCCGCAGCTGGAGGAGAACGTGGCCGCGCTGGCGTCCGCGCCGCTCGGAGAGGACGAGTTGAAGGAGATCGACTCCCTCGCCGTCTCCACCCCCGGCACCAACATCTGGGCCCAGCGCGGCTGACCTGCGCATTTTCCGCGCGGCACGGTCGGGGAGCCGGAAAACAAAAAACGGGCCGGTCCGTGGGGGGGATACGGACCGGCCCGAGGGGGGGGTTCCACCATAACCCTTCGTAGAGCATGGTGCGTGCATTGGCGCACGATGATTACGCTCCGAAGCCACCCAGCAGCACTCCGGTGAGTGCACCGGCCGCCATGAAGGGGCCGAACGCGTAGCCTTGATTGCGCTCGTCGGGGCCGCGCAGCAGCAGGATCAGCCCGTACAGGGCCCCGTAGAGCAGGCCGAGGAAGGCCCCGGCGGACCATACCCCCCACCCGTACCACCCAAGAGCGACCCCCAGCGAGAGCGCCAGCTTGACGTCACCGAAGCCCATGCCGGCGGGGTTGATCAGATGGAGCAGCAGGTACGCCGCTCCGAGCGCGCCGCCGCCCAGCAGTGCGAGCCGCCAGTCACCCCCGGCTCGGGGCAGCGGGGCGGCCGCCCCGAGCAGGGCCGCCGCCCCGGCCGCGAGCGGCAGGGTCAGCACGTCGGGCAGCCGGTGCACGGCGCGGTCCACGAGGGCGAGCAGCACGACCACCGGGGCGAGCCCCACGAAGACCACCACCTCGGGCCGCGCCCCGACGGCCGCCCCGAGCACGGCGCAGAACGCCCCGACGAGGGCGGCGAGGGGGGCGGCGCGGCGCCCGTAGGGGTGCGGGGCCGTTCCCGCCGCCTCGGGAACGGGGCAGCGGGCCGGGCCGAGCCAGCCCCGCACCCGGTGCCCCCGGGGGCAGCGGCCGCGCCAGGGCTCCCCCGGCTCGACGGAGAACCGGTACGCGGCACGCGGCAGCAGCCATCCCGCGGTGGCGCCGTAGGCGGCGGCGAGAACGATCAAGGCGGCACCCATGCGGCGACGGTAGCGCCGACGCACCCCGCTGCGCGGGGCTTCCGGGGCTCTCTTCCGGCCCGTCCGCGTTCGAGGACCGGATCCGGGCGGAGCCCGGGGAACGGTGGAAGGGCGGGCGGGGGACGGCTCCGCACAGCGGCGCCCCGCCCCCTAGGTCCTGTCGTCGAAGTGGCGTCGGTAAGGCCCGCGGCGTCCGGTGCCGTGCATCGCAAGGCGGAGGGGCGCCCGTGTACTGGACGTACTCGGGCGCCCCGACAACGCAGCGAGGTGCGGTGCCGGAAGCCGCGGGCCCGACGGGACTTTGACGACAGGACCTAAGGGCTGTCCCGTAAATGTTCCACGGCGGGCTGACTGACCAGCTCGTTTCTCCGTTACCCGGCCAGGCTGAGGTTGTGCAGGCGGGCGATGCCGGGCATGGCGTGGTGGACGCCGTCGCCTTTCAGGCGGCAGTCGCGGAGGATCTTCCATCCCTTCATGCGTGCGAAGACGTGCTCGACGCGGGCGCGGACCTTGCGGTGGGAGGCGTTGTGTTCCTCTTTCCATGTCGGGAGTTCGGCCTGGCCGCGCTCCCGGCGGTGCGGGATGACCAAGCCGGTGCCCCGGTAGCCGCCGTCCGCGATGACCGTGGCCTTGCCGACGGCGGCCTTCGCGCCGGACAGCTCCCATGCCTTGCAGTCGTTGCGGTTGCCAGGCAGTGGCCGGCCGACAGCGACCACGAGCCGGGTGTCGGCATCGACGACGACTTGGTGGTTGCCGAGTACCGGTAGTTTTTCGACTGCTCAGCGATCGTGTGGTCGCGGGTGGGCACCAGGGTTCCATCCACGATCAGTACGGTGTCCTTGCGGAACCGCCTGCGCGGCCGGAGCGCGAGCGACGGGCCGAGGTGGTCGATGATGCGGTCGGCTGCGGACTTGGAGATGCCGAACAGCGGAGCGAGCTGCCGCAAGGTTAGATTCGTCCGCCAGTACGCAGCCACCACCAACACCCGGTCCTCCAGCGGCAGGCTCCACGGCCGGCCCTTGCGGACCGGATCCGCGCCGTCTCGCCGTAGCGCGGTGAGCAGCTTGCCGAACTGACGTGGGCTCAGCCCGGTGAACGGGGCTATCCAGGACGGCTCGGACGCCGTGATCACACCAGCCACAGCGAGATCTTCTCAAAGACCGACGCTGTGGAACGATGATCGTCATGGCAGGTCAGATCTGGGTGTCACTCATATCGTTGGGCGGCGTTGTCCTCGGCGGCGTGTTGTCCTACCTCGTTCAGCACAGGACTCAGCAATCAGCGGAACGCGCCGAACAGCAACGGCAGCGGATCGCGTTGTCGGAGACCCGACGCGCGGAACGGCTGGCGCTGCTGGAGCGGTTCATCGAGGTATCGGCAGAGGCGGAACGATGCGCATACACCCGGCCGTCCGAGTGGGAGGACACCGATGACTGGTACCTCACGACCCGGGACGTCATGTACAGGTTGTGGGTCGCGGATCGGCTCCTCCGCATTCAATTCCCCCGGCCCGTGCATGGCGCCGCACACGCGCACTTCCTCGACCTCAACAGGACCGTGTGGCACGGCTTGCCCGACGGTGAGAGCGTGCGGGACTACCTGGAGGACAACCGGTCGGCGTTCCTCGACGCGGCCCGCGAGGTCATGGGGTAGCGCACCGCTGACTCCCGAAGATCTTTTGCGGGACAGCCCTTAGGCTGGCCGGCATGGCGAACTGGCAGGACGGCCCCGGCACACTGCACGCCGGCACGCACCGCATCCCCCTGGAGGTCGCCGCGTCCTACCGGGCCCGCACGCGGGGCCTGCTCGGGCGGGACGGGATCGGCGGCGCGATGCTGCTGACCCCCGCGGCGAGCGTGCACACCTTCCGGATGCGGTTCGCGATCGACGTGGCGTACCTCGACCGGGACCTCCGGGTGCTCGCCGTGGTCACCATGGCGCCGGGCCGGCTCGGGCTGCCGCGACTGCGCTCCCGGCACGTCCTGGAGTCGGCGGCGGGTGCCATGGCCGGCTGGGGCCTGCGGGCCGGAACCCTCATCAAGGTGGACGTACCCGGGCGTCTCACTCGCCGCTAGGCGAGGCCCCTCACTGGCAGTAGGTTGGGGCGGTTGAGCTGGGGCATCAGGGGAGCGGCATGACGGAGAACGCGCGGATCAAGGCGCTGGAGCAGATCATGCCGGCGACGCACGGCGCCGACGAGGACATCGACTGGCCGGCGGTGGAGGCCGTCTGGGGGACCCGGTTCCCGGCCGATTTCGTCGCGTTCATGGGCCGCTTCGGCGCGGGCTCCATCAACGGCGAGGCCAGCATCCTGCTGCCGCTGCCCAAGCCCGGACTCCAGTGGGACCCGGCCGGGATGGCGGAGGAGACCGACAACGCCCGCCAGACCTGGAAGGCGGAGGGCGGCCGCTCCGCCTTCGACGTGGACCCCGAGTCGATCATCGCCTGGGGTGTCACCGGCGGGTCGGACATCCTGTGCTGGCTCACCTCCGACCCCGATCCGGACCGGTGGCCGGTCCTGGTCTGCGGGCGGCACACCGCCGACTCCTTCGCGGTCTACCCGTACGGCATGGCCGAGTTCCTCTACCGGCTGTGCTCCGACGAGTTCGACGTGAGCCCCGTCAGCATCACCTTCTGGGACGGCGGCCACCTCAGCTTCGTGCACTGGCGCAAGGCCCAGCGGCGCTGGCAGGAGGGCCGCAACCCGGAGACGGGCGAGCCCGACCCGTACGCGGGCGAGTTCGCCGACTAGCCCGAGCAGCATCAGCACCCGAAGCGCGCGCGTAGCGCCCTGACGGCCCGCAGGACCCGCAGACCCCGCAGAGCCCGTTCCGAGACCGGAAACGGGCTTTTCGGCATGTCTACGCGCGTCCAATATTTGGATCACATATCGGAAAACACCATGAGGAAAAGCCCCACTTGGAGCATTGACCACAAGTGCGCCCCCAATGGAATCAACCACCCCTCCCTCAGGAGAGAATTCCGGCCAACGGGCCATCGAGGGACACCACGGTCCGGAGCAACTCATAAGTAATAACGGGATCCAAAAGAAAATCAGGGGAATACACCCGTGCGACGAAGAATTTCCGGCACGACCGCCACCACGGCCGTGCTCGGTCTGCTGATACCACTGGCCGGATGCGGTGGGTCCGGAGACGATGCAGGTGACAGCGGTACGCTGCATCTGGTCGCCGCCGAATACGGCGACAGCCCGGCCACCAGTTCCAAGCCCTACTGGGAGAAGATGGCGGCCGATTTCAACGAGGCGAACCCCGGAATCAAGCTCGACGTCAAGCTCCTGCCGTGGGCCGACATCGACCGCGAGGTCTCCCGCATGGTCAAGGCCGGCAAGGCGCCGGATGTGGCGCTGATGGGGTCTTACTCGGACTTCGCGGCCCAGGGGAAGCTGTATCCCGCGGACGAACTCCTCTCGGTCACCGCCGAGGCGAATTTCCTCCAGCCGCTCGCCGATGCGGGCTCCGTCGGAAACACCCTCTACGGCCTGCCCTTCGTGGCGAGCAGCCGTCTCCTCTTCTACAACGAGGCCCTCTTCGCCAAGGCCGGCATCAAGGAGCCCCCCAAGACCTGGTCCGACCTCAAGGCCGACGCCAAGGCACTCAAGGACAAGGGCGTGAAGTACCCCTACGCCCTGCCGCTCGGCCCGGAGGAGGCGCACGCCGAGGCGCTGATCTGGGAGCTGAGCAACGGCGGCGGCTACGCCGACAGCAGCGGCAACTACAGCCTGGCCTCCGAGCAGAACATCGAGACCTGGGACTGGGTCAAGAAGGAGATGGTCGCTCCCGGGTTCACCGGCCCGACCCCGCCGTCCCAGCTGAACCGCGCCGACGCCTTCGCGGCCTTCCTGCGCGGCGAGGTCGGCATGGTCAACGGGTATCCCTCGCTCGCCCACGAGGCGCGCGCCAAGGGCATCGGTGTCCAGACCACCTCCATGCCCGTCTCGGACAACCTCGGCACGGGGGTGCCGCCGCCGACCGTCGGTGTCGCCGACTGGATGATGGCCTTCAAGGAGAACGGCAAGCGCGCGGAGATCGGCAAGTTCCTGGAGTTCATCTACCAGGACAAGAACCTGTCGGACTTCGCCGGCCGCTACCACCTGCTGCCGTCCACCGTCACGGCCTCGCGCACCCCGGCCGGGGGCGGCCTGGACAAGAACGACACGCAGTTCCTGAACGCGCTGCGCGGCGCCCAGCTCTACCCGGTCAACGACCCGGCCTGGCTGACGGTCAGCGACACCATCAAGCGCAACATCGGACGCGCCGTGGAACCGACCGGCAGCCCGAAGGGCGTGCTGGAGGACATCGCGGGACAGGCCGCCCAGGCCTCCAAGAAGCACTGAGAAGTTCCTCGACACGGGACCTTCGACCCATGCCGCAGACCACCCCGTGCGGCACCATGGCCACTACGGCACTTGATCCAAGGCCTCGGCCCAGTCGCCCGACGAGCACCCACAAGGTGCACGGGGCGGCCGGCCTCCACCCGGACCCTCAGCGCTGCTGCCCGTGGTCCGCGGCGAACGCCGTCCGGTACTGCTCGCAGCTGGAGTTCCAGCGCAGCGTCCCCGCCAGCGTTCCGTAGCCCGAGCGCGTGACCGACCACTCCACCGTGTACTCCCCGGTGTCGCACGCGATCCGCTTGTCCCCCGCGACCTTCTCCCGCCCGGCCGGCGGCTTCCCGGTCAGCTCCTTGCGCACTTCCGCGACCTTGGCCCGGTCGGCGGAGCGCAGTACGGCGTGCACGACGATCGGGTGCTCGCCCTCCTTCACCGTCACCGCCTTCTTGACCACCGTCGAGTCCGACACCGACCAGGCGAACTCGTACCCGGGCAGCCATGCCAGGGTCTTGGGGTCGGCGACCTTGCGCTCGAAGTCCGGCGCGCCCGAGGGGCCGGGGCGGGTGACCGTCCTGTACTGAACCCCGGGGTGGAAGCGGAACTGCGCCTCCACCTTGTGCATCTCGTCCTTGGTCCACATCGACTTCATGGTCTTCTCGCCGCCTGCCGGGTCCTGGAGGTACGCCGTTCCCTCCGCGGCGGTGGCGGCCTGGCCCAGGAGGGGCGCGAGGGCCGCGGAGGCGGTGGCGAGGGCGAGAGCGGCGATGCGGGTGCGCTTCATGCCCGGACCAACGGGCCCCTCCGGCCGGCCGGAACGACGCCGGGCGGGCTTTCACCCGTACGGGAGCGCCCGGTTCCGGCGACCTCGGAACAGCCGTCGATCAACTCCCTTACCAGGTCGGGAGATATGACGGTGCGCGAGCGGTCCTGGAGTCCGCTCAGGCCTGACCGGTCTCGAAGCGGCTGATCCGGCCGCCGCCGGGGGCGATCACGAAGCGCCAGGTGGTGCGCATCTCGCCCCAGGTGTCGTTGCGGTAGTTGACGAGCAGGGTGCGGCCGCCGTCGGACTCGGACTGGACGTCCATGTGGCCGCCGGAGTCGAAGATCTCGCGGTCGATCCAGTCGTGCAGATCGCGGTCGGAGCCGTCGTCGGACATGGTCGCGTCGGCGGTCAGGACCGCGAGGAAGGCGTCCTTGTCGTGCGCGTTGACGGCGGCGACGAGGGCGCCGACCACCGGGTCGGACAGTCTGGCGGGGGCGATGGCCACAGGAGCCTCCTGGTCGGGGTCGGGCGTACGTTCGTCCGTGCCCGACCAGGGAACAACGCGGGCGGGTCCGCGTCGTCGACCGTCACCCGTTCGCGCGGCGGACGGCGTGTCAGGAGGTGCTGGGGGTGGCGGGAGCGCCGGGAGCGCCGGGGGTGCCGGGCGTGCCGGGGGTGTCCGGGGCGGTGCGGACGGGGAAGCCGGTGGGCCGGCCCTGCTCCTTCAGCCAGGTCAGCACCTGGTCGAGGGCGTCGACGGTCTGGGCGCGGTTGCCGCCGCCGTCGTGGAAGAGCACCGTCGGGCCGTTGCCGATCTCGCGCTTGACGGCGCTGACGATGGCGGCCGTACCCGACTTGTCGAAGTCCTTGGTGTCGACGTTCCAGCCGAGCGGCCGCATGCCGTGCGCGGCGGCGATGCGCCGGCTGTCGGGGGTGAACGCGCCGCCGGGGGCCCGGTAGTACTCGACCCTCGCACCGCTGCCCGCGGCTTCCTCGATCAGCTTCTTCGCCTCCAGGATCTGCTGCTCCTGGTAGGCGACGGGCTTCTTGTCCATGGCCGTGTCGTGGCTCATGGTGTGGTCGCACAGCCGGTGTCCGGCCGCGACCACCTTCTTCACCAGGTCGGGGTGGGCCTTGGCCTGCGGCCCGACCATGCAGAAGGTCGCCTTGACGTCGTGCCGGCGGAGTACGTCCAGCACCTTCGGGGTCCAGCGGGGGTCGGGGCCGTCGTCGATGGTGATGTTGACGGCGTTGCCGCCGCTCTCGGAGGCGTGGGCTATGCCCTCGGGTATCCCCTGCGGCTGCTGGCCGGGCCGGCCGTCGTCGCCACGGCCGGAGTTGTCGTCGGCGCCGGGCCGGGCCACGTTCTGCTGGGAGGCGGCGGTTCCGTCCGGTCCGACCAGGGCCGCCACACCCCACACGGTCGCCGCCACGGCGGCGGCCGAAGCCACGACGGCGGCACCGGCCCGGACGCCCTTCTTGTTCGCACGCGCCAAGAAACTCATGAACTGTCCCCTCCCCATCCGCTGTGTGAGCGTTCTGTGGATCAGGACGTTCATCGCCGCCGAGGAGTTCCAGCCAAATAGCCCATAAATTCCCTGTTATGGGATGGTTGGGACCGATGGGACTTTAGTCCTCCATGGAGTTGCATACCTGCCCGGGCGAACCCGCCCGAAACGGGCCGATCCCCGAAGTCCGCGCCGCCCGGCCCCACATCCCGCCGCGGCCAAGGCGGTTCACCGCCACGCGGGACGGCGGACCGGACGAGAATGGGGCGCATGCATGACGGACCCGACTGGCCTCCGGACAAACCGACCACGCTCCGCCTGGGCCGCAGACTGGTGACGGAAGTCCCGGCCTCGCGCAGCGAGTGGCGGGCGTTCGTGGACATCGCCCTGGCCCGGAGCCACCCCAGGTAGGCCGTCTCGTGCAGATCCTGCCGGGCCGGGCCCGGACGTGCCGGGAGGCGGCACCCCCGGTCGTCCCGGTGGTGCCGCCTCCCTGGCGGTGCTGGTGCCGGCGCTGCCGCCGGTGCGGTACGTGCCCGGTCAGTGCGCGAGCGACTCCTGGGCGGCCGGGGCCGCCTTGCCGCCGTCTTCGGCGGCGGGCGGGGTCGCCGGGCCCGCGCCGCGGAGGGGGACCTCCTTGACGAACCAGGCCGCCGCGAAGCCCAGTACGGCGATGGCCGCGCCGAGCAGGAACGCGGAGTGCGTACCGGCAGCCACCGCGTGCTGGTAGGCGTCGCGTACCGCTTCGGGCAGCTTGGCCAGGCTCGCGGCGTCCAGCTGGGCGGAGCCCGCGGCTCCGGCGGCCTCCGGGCCGAGGCGCTCGGCCATGGTGTCCGTGACCCGGGTGGTGAAGAGGGAGCCCATCAGGGCCACGCCGAAGGAGCCGCCGAGCGTACGGAAGAGGGTCGCCGAGGAGGAGGCGACGCCCATGTCCTTCATGTCGACGCTGTTCTGCGCGACCAGCATGGTGATCTGCATCAGGAAGCCGAGACCGGCGCCGAGGACGGCCATGTAGAGGCCGGACACGAGGCGGGTGGTGCCGGTGTCCATGGTCGCGAGCAGGAACATCCCGACGACCATGAGCGCGCCGCCGGCGATCGGGAAGATCTTGTACTTGCCGCTGCTGGTGGTGACGCGGCCCGCGATCAGCGAGACGACCATCATCGAGAGCAGCATGGGCAGGAGCAGCAGGCCCGAGTTGGTGGCGGAGGCGCCCTGCACCGACTGCTGGAACAGCGGGAGGTAGAGCACGCCGCCGAACATCGCGAAACCGACGAGGAAGCCGATCACCGACATGAGGGTGAAGTTGCGGCTGCGGAAGATGTGCAGCGGCATGACCGGCTCGGCGGCCTTGGTCTCCGCGTAGAGGAACGCGGCGGTCGACAGGACGCCGACGACGATGAGGCCGAGGATCTCGACGGAGCCCCACGCGTACTCGGTGCCGCCCCAGGTCGTCACGAGGACGGTGGAGGTGATGGCGACGGTCAGCAGCGCGGCGCCGAGGTAGTCGATCTTGCCCTGCGACCGCTTCTTGGGCAGGTGCAGCACGGCGGTGACCATGGCCAGCGCGACCGCGCCGAGCGGCAGGTTGATGTAGAAGGACCAGCGCCAGCCCATGTGGTCGGTGATGGTGCCGCCGACCAGCGGGCCGCCGATCATGGCCAGAGCCATCACGCCGGCCATCATGCCCTGGTACTTGCCGCGCTCACGGGGCGGGATCAGGTCGCCGATGATCGCCATGACGCCGACCATCAGACCGCCGGCGCCGAGGCCCTGGATCGCGCGGAAGCCGATCAGCTGGCCCATGTCCTGTGCCATGCCGCTGAGCGCGGAGCCGATGAGGAAGATGACGATCGAGGTGAGGAAGGAGCCCTTCCGCCCGTACATGTCGCCGATCTTGCCCCAGATGGGGGTGGAGGCCGCGGTGGCCAGCGTGTAGGCGGTGACCACCCATGACAGGTGCTCCAGGCCGCCGAGTTCGCCGACGATCGTCGGCATCGCGGTGCCGATGATCATGTTGTCGAGCATCGCCAGCAGCATCGCGATCATGAGCGCCATGAGGACGACCCGTACGCTGCGCGGCTTCACCTCCTCCGAAGTCCCCGCAGGCTTGATTTTGTCCACCATGTCCACTCCCCTGGCCCTACCGCTCGCCCTACGTCCCGCACCGGCACTTACTTGCCGCCCGGCTAGTTCACTACAATGGGGACGGTAGACCCGCAACTAGCCGGGCGTCAAGTAAGTAATTGGGGAGAGCCATGTCCAGCAGCAGTCCGCAGCGACGCCGTGGCGACACGCGCCAGCGCATCCAGGACGTCGCACTGGAGCTCTTCGCCGAGCAGGGGTACGAGAAGACGTCGCTGCGCGAGATCGCGGAGCGGCTGGAGGTCACGAAGGCGGCGCTGTACTACCACTTCAAGACCAAGGAAGACATCATCATCAGCATCTTCGAGGACCTGACGCGGCCCATCGACGAGCTGATCACGTGGGCGGAGGGCCAGCCGCGCACCCTGGAGACCAAGCGCGAGGTGCTGCGCCGCTACAGCGAGGCGATGGCGGGGGGCGCCGTGCTGTACCGCTTCATGCAGGAGAACCAGGCGACGACGCGCGAGCTCACCATCGGCGAGACGGTCAAGAAGCGGCTCTTCACCCTGGTGGAACTGCTCCGCACGCAGGACGGCCCACTGACGGACCAAGTCCGCTGCGTCAGCGCGCTGTTCACGCTGCACGCCGGGATGATGTTCCTCCAGCACGTCGAGGGCAACCCGGAGGAGACCCGCCTCGCGGCCCTGGAGGTCGCCACGGACCTCATCACCCAGGCCCACCACGAGGCGTAGCGCCCCTGCCCTGGCCTGCCCTGCCCTGCCCTGTCGGCCGGCCGGACCGGCTCAGACGAGGCGGCGGTCCCCGGCGGCGATCGGTACGTCGTTGATGCTCGCCTCGCGCCGCCTCATCAGGCCGTCGTCGTCGAACTCCCACTGCTCGTTGCCGTGGCTGCGGAACCACTGGCCGGCGGCGTCGTGCCACTCGTACTCGAAGCGGACGGAGATGCGGTTGCCGGTGAAGGCCCACAGCTCCTTGCGGAGCCGGTAGTCGAGCTCGCGCTCCCACTTGTGGGCGAGGAACTCGCGGATCTCGGCGCGGCCGGTGAGGAAGCGGTCGCGGTTGCGCCAGACCGAGTCCTCCGTGTACGCGAGGGCGACGCGCTCGGGATCACGGCTGTTCCAGGCGTCCTCGGCGGCCTGGACCTTGGCGCGGGCGGACTCTTCGGTGAAGGGCGGCAGGGGCGGACGTGTCACGGCGGAACCTCCGGAGGGGAGAAGGGCGAGAACGAGCGTTCTCTTCGCCGCCCACCGTACGAGAACGAACGTTCTCGCCGCAAGGCGAAACGGGCTACCCTGCCCTCATGGACGATGAAGAGGCACGGACCCGACTGCTCGACTCGGCGGAGGAGCTGTTCTACCGGCACGGCATCCAGGCCGTCGGCATGGACCGCATCCGTACCGCCTCCGGGGTCCCCCTCAAGCGCCTCTACCGCGTTTTCCCGGCGAAGGAGTCCCTGGTCACGGCCTACCTGGAACGCCGCGACCGGCGCTGGCTGGACTCCCTGCGCACCGCGGCCCTCACCCCCGCGCAGCCGCGGGCCCGCGTGCTCGCGGTCTTCGACTGGCTGGCGGACTGGTTCACCGAGCCCGACTTCCGGGGCTGCGCGTTCCTCAACGCGTACGGGGAACTGGGGGC
This sequence comes from Streptomyces sp. NPDC040545, assembly GCF_055595065.1. NCBI lineage: Bacteria > Bacillati > Actinomycetota > Actinomycetes > Kitasatosporales > Streptomycetaceae > Streptomyces > Streptomyces sp. NPDC040545. Next base: position 483,218 of record NZ_JBVIWA010000001.1, on the reverse strand, counting down.
GGCAGCCCCGGAGATCGTCCGCATCCACAAGGCGGAACTCCACGCCCTGCTTGCCGGCCTGACCGCCGACCCCGCCCTCGCCGACCGGCTCCTGATCCTGACCGAGGGGGCGACGGCGGTGGCCGCACTCACCCCCGGCCCGGAGCCGGCCCACCGGGCCCGGGAGATCGCGGAGCTCCTCCTGGCGAAGTGACGCAGGTCACGTCGCACGATCCCGTGGGACTGTCACATCCGGGCCGCGTTTTCCGTCAGAGCTGTGTAACCGTCGGCACAGCGAGGAGATCACGATGGAAGCGCGTCTCAACTTCTACGGCAACGCGGTCGCGACCAAGTTCGCCCGGTACATCAACTCCGCGGGCAAGGTCATCTCGGACTCCACCCTGCCGCACGCCACGCAGGAGCTCGTGAAGCTCCGGGCCAGCCAGATCAACGGCTGCGGGTTCTGCACCGACATGCACTTCAAGGACGCCTCGCACGCCGGGGAGGACCCGGTGCGGCTGAACCTGGTCGCGGCCTGGCGCGAGGCGAAGGTGTTCACCGACGCCGAGCGGGCCGCCCTGGAACTGACCGAGCAGGGCACCCGCATCGCCGACGCGGCCGGCGGCGTCACGGACGAGGCGTGGGCCGACGCCGCCAAGTACTACGACGAGGACCAGCTGGCCGCACTGGTCACCCTCATCGCACTGATCAACGCGTACAACCGGATGAACGTGATCGTCCAGCAGCCGGCGGGCGACTACCAGCCGGGCCAGTTCGGCTGATCCCGCACACGGGTCCGGCCCTCACCGGGGAGGGGCCGGACCCCGCGCACCGCACCACACCGTTCCGCTCCGCGCACATCCTGGGTACGGGTACTCACGACAAGAACCCGCGGCGTTCCCGACCATGGAGTCGGTCCACACACCCTGGGGGAACCTGATGACCGCACGGATGCTCGGCCGCCTGACCTTCGCGAACCCCGCTTCGGCGATCTACCTGGGTCTCGTCGGCGTCGCCGTGGCCATCGCGACGGCCGTCACGCTCTTCGCCCCGGACCCCGGCTTCGTATGGGTGCTGCCCGCCCTGTGCGCGTTCCCGCTGTTCCTCTTGGTGGCGCTGGCCCACGGCATGGCGCCCGGAGACGGCGCGCCCGCGACGTGGCTGTTCGTCACCGAGCTCGTCCTGTGCGTACTGGCCCAGTCGCTCGTCCTCGGAACGATCGTGGAAGCCTCCCGCGGCCGCCTCCGCCGCGGCACGCCCCGTACTCCGGCCAACTAGTCGGACGCCGCGGGCAAGCGGGAGGCAGTCTCCTCCTTCAACTGCCGGGCGACGTGGCCGAGGTACGCAGTGGCCCCTGCCCTCGGCAAGGCCGCCCAGGTCCGGGTCCCACCGCCGCGTTCGCGGGACTCCCCGAAGCCCCAGGCCCCGCCGCACGAGCGCACCACAGCCGCCATCAGCCGCAGCGCCGCGCGCCGTCGGGCCTCGCAGTGGGCGGCGAGGCGGGGGTGCGCGTGGGGGGCGTGCCCGTCGTAGGCGGTGAGGCGGAGCGCGTCGTCGCGGTACCGGACGGACAGGTACAGACTCCGCCCCGGATCCAACATCCAGGCGGCGGCGACCAGTTCCCCGGTCACCTGCACGGCGGCGGGCTCCAGGGGATCGAGCCGGTACGCGCGCAGGACGGCACGTACGGCGGCCCGCGCGACCTGGGCACCGAGCGGCTCCCCGGGCACGGTGAGGCTGCACGCGAGCGTGTCGAGCGCGGGCGGCTCGCCGACGGGGGGCTCGGGCGGAGACACCGGGCAGGCGGTGAAGGGGTGGACGGACATCGCGGACTCCCTGAGGTCGGAGGTGACTACGGCGAGTTCGACGCGCACGGATGGCTGACGCGGGGCCCGGGAGCGTGGCTCGTCGCCGAGGCCCGAGGCATGCTGCGGCGATGCACTTCAACTCCCATGCGTGAGCGGTGCGTCACTTAATGTAGGTGATGCGGGCACAATTGCACCCCTGATCCCGAAAATTGCCGGACCTTCGTCAGGCGGCACCGCAACCGGCAGACTGCAGGCATGACAGCCAGGACTTCCCCGACGGCACGACAGCGGCGTGTGGGCTCGGAGTTGCGCCGCATGCGCGCCGCGGCAGACGTCTCCGCCGAGTCGGCCGCCGGGGTGCTCAACGTCAGCCGCTCACAGCTGTCCGCGATCGAACAAGGCCTACGGGCCGTCAGCACGGAGCGGCTGCGCACCCTCGCGAGCCACTGCGGCATGACGGACGAGCTGTACGTCGCAGGCCTGGCCACTCTGGCGCATCCGCCGGAACGCGGCTGGTGGGAGGCCTACCGGGGAACGATTCCGGCCGGGCTACTGGACGTCTCCGAGCTGGAGTGGCACGCCACGCGTCTGCACACGGTACAGACGGTGCACCTTCCAGGGCTGCTGCACCAGGGCACCTACGCCCGAGCTGTTTTCGGCTCCGTGATCCCGGCACTCCCGGCATCCGAGGTCGAACTGCGGGTGGCCCACCGCATGCAGCGGCAGCGGGTGCTCGAAGGCGACCGCGCCCGGCCGTACACGGGGTACGTACACGAGGCCGCCCTGCGCATGCAGTTCGGCGGCCGCCGGGCCACCCGGGAGCAGCTGGAACACCTGTGCACGGTGTCGGAGCGGGACAACATCACGCTGCGCGTGCTGTCCGTGGAGGCCGGGGCCTTCCCCGGCGCCGGCCACGCGATGCTCTACGCCGAGGGCCCCGTGCGCCTGCTCGACACGGTGCAGCTGGACTCGGCGCACGGCCCGGATTTCACCCACGACGCGTCACAGCTCGCGAAGTACCGTTCCCATCTCCGTTGGATGGACCAGCACGCGCTGTCCGAGGACGCGTCCCGCGACTTCATCCACACGATCGTCCGCGACCTTTGAGGAGCCACCTATGGCCGACGTCACCTGGGAAGACCCGTACTGCGGCGAAGGAAACAACTGCTACCGAATAGGGGTGGACGGGGACGGCAACAGCTACATCGCCGTCGCGGGCGCGGAAGCCACGTACCTCACCGACTCGGCGGACGCACTCCGCCAGCTGATCCGGGACATCAAGGCGGGCAAGGCCGACCACCTGCTGGCCGACTGAGGCCACAACTGCGGCTGCTCTCCGGGGTAGTCGTGCGCGTCATCCGCCCGTGCTGCGGGGGAAGGTGATCTCGACGCGGCGGTTCTTCTTGCGGCCTTCCTCCGTGCTGTTGTCGGCGATCGGATAGTCCTCGCTGTAGCCGCGGACGTCGAAGACGACGTTCGGATCGGTGACGGTCTTGGCCAGCTCGGCCTGCACGGCATCGGCGCGCTGCTTGGACAGTTCCTTGCCGTGCTCGTAGCTGCCCTGGTCGTCGGTGAACCCGAAGACGCGGATGCGGGTCGCCTTCTGCGTGTTGATCTCGTTGGCGATGGCCTGGATCCGGGCGGCGGCCTGCGCGTTGAACACGGCGCTGTTCTCCGGGAACAGCACCTCCGACTGCAGCGCCATCATGACGGTCTGATTGGTCTCCTGCCGCCGCTGCTCCCCACCGAGGTCCTCGACGACCTCGGCGATGTCGAGCACCTTGATGGGCGCGAGCGTCCCACCCTGCGGGATCTTCAGCCCGGGGGCGTTGGAGTCGATGGCGACGGGAGCGGAGGCGGATGGCTCGGTGCCGGGTGGTACGGACGGCTTGACGCCGTCGGCATGGGCGGCCGCCGCACCCACTGATTGAACGCCGGCAATGACGAGCCCGACGACGGCTGTTGCGGAGAGGACGCGGTGGCGTTTGGTCATGGGGTCACCCGGAGAGTTTGACGGTCGCCGTGGCGAAGGTGGGGAGGCTGAGGTCCACCTCAACGGTGCTGGTCGGAGGAGCGGGGAACTGCGCGAAGAACGGCATGGTCTGCCCGGCTTCGATGATGTTCAGACCAGTCGTGCACAGGCACCGGCCATCGGTGTCCCTGAGCACGTAGTACCGCTTCTTGCCGACCTTGTCGACCAAGGTCACGCCGGCCACGGATACTCCACTGGAGTTCAGCTCGTTGCCGCGCCAGGGCGCGGTGTTCACGTACGCGGCACTGCCGGTGTTCTTCAACTGCCCTTCGACGGTGAGGAATCCTCCGGCATCCCGGGCGGCCTTGTTGATCGTCAGCACCATGCCCGCCTCGCCGTTCACCGTGGCGATGACCTGAGCCGGCGGGGCATCGGCGCTCTTCACCGCCCCGGACGGGGACGTCTCACCAACGTCCTTCGGCTTCGCCGACGTCGACGCAGCAGGCTTGTCCGACTTACCCTCACCCCCGCACCCGGTCAGGGCAAAGGCCAGGACCGCCACCATCCCCACAGCCACCTTCCCGTGGGCCGCGCGCCGCCGAACACTCATGTACTTGGCTTCCTTGTCTCTCGGTCGTCAGTCGATCAGGCGTATGTCGAACAGAGCCGCAGCCAGCGAACGCCATGCGCGCGGTCGGGCGGGGTCGTAGTCCACGACGACCCCCTTGCTGCAGGAGAACTTGATCGGCCCCGGCGGCTCCGGTGCCGGTGTCGGCGCCGAGCCGCCGCCGCTCCCCGACCCCCCAGGTTGGACGTGACAGCGAGGAATGATCTCCGCTCTCGCATCCGCTTCGCCGTGCTTTCCGCTCGTTCCGGGGACGACAGAGTCCCCCACCGTTCCGTTCGTCCTCGACCGGACGCTGAACCGGGTGCCCGACCGCTCGCACGTCACCGTCGCCTCGTTCATGGCGGCGAAGTCCTGCGCAGCCGCACAAGCGTCTCCGTACGGGTCGAACCGATTGCCCAGCAGGACCTGTTCCCACTCCTCAGGCGAAAGGGTGGTGAGGTCGAGGCCTGGCACCAGGGTGTCTCTGGCCTCGCGCGCCGCCGCGAGTGCGGCGGCGTCCGCAGCTCCCTGTGCATCGCTGCGGACGATCGCCGCCTTGCCTATGGTGAAGTACGCCAGAGCAGCAAAGAGGAGACCCGCTACGACTACGGCGTAAATGGGGAAGGCCTGCCCGCGGTCACCGCCGAATCGACGCCATATCACTTGCCTGCCGTGATGCTCGCGACGGCAGCAGTGATCTTCGTAGTAATGGCCTGGCCGATGCCGGTACCGATGATCGCTCCGATGATCACGACGACCACCAGAATGATCCCCAGATACTCGAATGCCGTCTGGCCTCGATCCCTCGCGCCCTTGCCTTCGTACCGCTCGCGCATCCTCGCCACGGTGTTCTGCAACATGGGGGTTCCCTCCCGGGCCGGTACCGGTGTCGATCTGCGGACGGTACGGCGAGTCACCAGTCGTCACCAAGGGTCCCGGGACCCAATTACGGACCCACTGCGCACTCTGTCTACCCATGACCGGTCACTCCTGGACGGGCGGTTCCCAGCCAGCGGGCTATCGCCTCGCTGCGCGTCGCACTCTGGAGCTTCGCGAAGATGCGGTTGATGTGGTTCTTGACCGTCTTCTCGCTGATGAAGCAGGCCGCCGCGATCCGCTGGTTGCTCATCCCGGACGCGATCAGATCCATGATCTCCACCTCCCGGGAACTCAGCCCGAAGACAACAGAGTTGTGCATCCGCTCAGAAGACTGTGCCACAACTCGTTGCGGATGCGAAGAGGCCCGGAGCTCCGCGAGCAGCGCGCTCGCCGCCGTCGGCGTGAAGTGGGGGCGGCCCAGTGGGACGTCGCGTACCGCCCTCAGCAGGTCCTCCGCCGTGAACTCGCCGTGCACCAGGTAGCCGCCGGCACCCAACGACAGGGCCTCGCAGATGATTTCGGCTTCCCTGCTGTACGTCAGCATCAGTACGGGAGCCAGCCGCACCAGGTGCGGCAGCGCGGAGATGCCGTCCACGCCCGGCATCCGGACGTCCAGCAGGATCACGTCCGGGGCGTGCCGGCGGGTCAGGCTCAGGGCTTCGCGGCCGTCCGCCGCCTCGGCGATGACGTCGAGGTCCTCGGCCGTGCGCAGGATCGCCGCCAGGCCCGCCCGGATGACCGGGTTGCCGTCCGCGATGAGCACGCTCAGCCGGGCCATGGCTCAGCCACCCCCGAACAGCGCGCCGAAGTCGACGTTCGCGCCGTACACGAAACCGCAGACGAGCAGGATCAGCGTGCCCGGCAGCATGAACATGGTCACGGCGAACGTCGCCTTGGGGACGGCCCGGGCGGCGCGGCGGCGGGCGTTCTGGGCGTCCGTGCGGCGCATGTCCTCGGCGATCGCGATCAGGGTCTCGACGATCGGCGAGCCGAGCTCCTCGCCCTGCTGCAGGGCCGTCACGAACTGCGCGACCTGTTCGCTGTCGTTGCGGCGGCGCAGCTCGTCGAAGGCCTGGCGGCGGCTGACGCCCATGTTCATCTGCTGCAGTGTGATGCGGATTTCGTCGGCCCAGGGGCCTTCGTACTTCTCCGCCACCCGCTCCAGCGCCTGCCGGAAGCCCAGCCCGGCACTGACGACGACCGCGAGTACGTCCAGGAAGTCCGGCAGGGTGCGTTCGATGTGGTCGCGGCGGACCCGGATCGCCGACCACAGGCCGGCCTCGATCCAGAACAGGCCGAAGGCCACCATGAGGAGTGCGGCGACCAGCTGCCCGTTGATCAGCATCGAGAAGGCGCCGAGGGCGCCCAGGGCCCCGTACACCGCCCGCCGGGCCGCGTAGCGGTCGATCGTGAGGCCGGCCGGGTTGCCCGCCATGTCGATCTGGCGGCGCTTGCGGGCCACCCGCGCCGGCCCCATCAGGCGCAGCACAGCCGGGGCCCAGCGGATGCCCATCCGGTCCACCAGGGAGCCGACCGCCGTCGTACGGGTGGCACCGACCTCCAGGGCGAGCGCGAGGTCCGTGGGCAGCTTCACGTCCGCGCGGTAGAGGCGGATGCCGTGGAACGCGCCGAGGACCGACAGGGCCACGGCCAGTGCGAGAAGGAGTCCGGTCATCGTCCCGTCCGCCCCCTCACACGTCGATCTTCGACAGGCGGCGGATGAGGATGAACCCCAGGGCGAAGAGGCCGAGGGCGATGAGTACGGCCGTCTGGCCGATGAACGCGCCCGTCATCCGGTCCAGCGCGCCCGGCATCATCAGGTCGACCAGCAGCAGGGACCCGAGGCCGATGGCGGGGACCAGGTACGCCGTCACCGTCACCTGGGACAGCTGGGTACGGATCTCCCTGCGGGTCTCCTTGCGCTGCTCCAGCGTCACCGTGAGGTTGCGCAGGCTGTCGACGATCGCGCCGCCCGCGCGGGCGGACAGGACGAGTGTGGAGACGAGGACGACCAGTTCCCGGGAGGGCAGGCGCTCGGTGAGTTCGCCGAGGGAGTCGTCGATCGAGTGGCCGACGGCGAGCCGGTCGGCGACGCGTGCCAGTTCCTCGCCGGCCGGTGCCTCCAGCTCCTCGGCGGCGATGCCGATGGCCGTACGCAGCGCCAGTCCGGCCTGGGTGGCGTTGGCGAGGATGCGTGCCAGGTCCGGGAGTTGGTTGATGAACCGTTCCGTGCGGCGCGCCCGCTGCCAGTTGAGGAAGGCGTTCGCCGCCCAGATGCCGATGGCACCCGCCACCGGGCCGAAGAACGGTGCGAGGAGGGAGGAGGCGATCAGCCAGACCCCCGCGATCGAACCCAGCATGTAGACGAAGAACTCGCCGGGGGTGAGGTCCAGGCCGGTGGTCGCCAGCTTCAGCTCGATCCGGCGGCCGAGCTTCGTCTTGCGCAGCCGCCGGTCGACCGCCGGGAAGCGGCGGCGCCGGCCGGCGGGCTCCGGGACACCGCTCGCCGAGAGGCGTTCGATGAGGGCGGCACGCTGGGCGCGGCCGGCCATGTACGCCTGGAGGCCGGCGACGACCAGGACGCAGGCGAGCAGCGTGGCGCCGAGGGTGGCGAGGATGAGTGGGTTCACAGGGCGGTCCGTGTGATGCGGGCGGTCAGGGGGTCTTCCGGCGCGACCCCGAAGGCCTGCGGGATGGGCTGGTTGTTCATGTAGAGGCGTTCGGCGATCCGGCGGGGCAGCGGGTAGTACTCGAAGTAGCCGCGGACGCGGCCGTCCGCCCCCATCGGCTGGGCTCCGAAGCGGCAGACCGTGGTGATCCGGAAGGGCTCGCGGCCGTGCGATTCGAGGACGGAGATCTCGGTGATGCGGCGCGAGCCGTCGCCGAAGCGCGTCAGCTGGACGATGACGTTCACGGCGCTGTTGATCTGGTCCTGCAGGGCCTCGAAGGGGATCTCGACCTCCGACATGGAGGCGAGGGTCTGCAGGCGCATCAGGGCGTCCGAGGAGCTGTTGGCGTGGACGGTGGCCAGGGAGCCGTCGTGGCCGGTGGACATCGCCTGGAGCATGTCGAGGGTCTCGCCGCCGCGGACCTCGCCGACGATGATGCGGTCGGGTCGCATGCGCAGGGAGTTGCGGACCAGGTCGCGGATGGTGATCTGGCCCTTGCCCTCCACGTTCGCGGGGCGGGATTCGAGGCGGATGACGTGGGCCTGCTGGAGCTGGAGTTCGGCCGAGTCCTCGATGGTGATGATGCGTTCGCCCTCCGGGATCAGGCCGGAGAGTGCGTTGAGGAGCGTGGTCTTGCCGGTGCCGGTGGCTCCGGAGACGATCACGTTCATCTTCGCCGCGACCAGACCGGAGAGCAGGAGGAGCATCTGCTCGTCGAGCGAGCCGAGCGCGATCATCTCGTGCAGGGTGAAGGCGCGCGGGAAGCGGCGGATGGTGAGGGTGGCGCCGGTCAGGGAGAGCGGCGGAATGATGACGTTGACGCGCTCGCCGCTGGGGAGGCGTGCGTCGACCATCGGGTTGGCCTCGTCCACCCGCCGGTTGACGGTGGAGACGATGCGCTCGATGGTCTGCATCAGCTGCTCGTGCGAGGCGAAGCGGATGGGGAGCTGTTCGACCCGGCCGGCGCGCTCCACATAGATGTGGTCGGGGCCGTTGACCATGATCTCGGAGATCGAGGCGTCTTCGAGGAGCGGTTCGAGCACGCCGAGGCCGAGGGCCTCGTCGACGACGCGGCGGATCAGCTGGGCGCGCTCGACCGTGGAGAGGACGGGGCCTTCGCGGCTGATGATGTGGCCGAGTACGCGCTCCAGGCGCGCCCGGCGCTCGGCGGGCGCGAGCGCGGACATCTCGGCGAGGTCGATCTCCTCCAGCAGCTTGGCGCGGTAGGAGGAGACGAGCCGTCCGTCCTCGCGCGGGCTGTGGCGGTCGTCGGGGGTGTTGACCCTGGAACGCAGGCTCATGGTCCGGTCACCTTCGGGTCGTCGTTGGGCATGACCGCCGTCGCCTTCGCCGGTTCGGGCTTCAGCCCGGGAATGATCGAGTTGATCCGGATGGTCACGGTCGCGGTCACCGCGTCGCCTTCTCCGTCCACGATGACGGTCGCGGGGAGCCCTTCGCGGATGGCGGCGTATCCGGCGGCCTCTCCCCGGCCCTTGTGCCGGGCCTCCACCCGGGCCGCCGTACGGGCGGCCGTGTCGGCCTGTTCGTGGACGTACCCCACCCAGCCCAGCTGGATCCCGCAGAGGGCGACGAACAGCAGGATCGGTACGAAGCCGATGTACTCGATGGCCACCTGGCCCCGGTCGGAGCGCATGCGCCGTCTCACGTCACTTCGCCTCCCTCTCCATCGCCGCGCCGCCGGTGCCTTCGATCCGGTCGAAGCTGAGGCCGGGGAAGAGGATCGGGACGCCCAGGCTGACCTTCGCCCGGTAGATGTCCCCGGACGCGCCGCAGTCCACGTCGAGGCCCCACGCCTCCCCGATGTGCTCCTTCGCGGCCGCGACGCAGGCCGCTTCGCCCTTCACCGCCCCCGCCCGCGCCGCCTCGTCCGCCGCGTTGCCCGCCAGCGAGAAGGCGTACCCGATCAGTACGCACTCCCACACCGCCGCCACGAGCAGCAGGATCAGCGGCACCGTGCCCACGAACTCGATCGCCACCTGGCCCCGGTCCCCGCGCCCCGGTCTGCGGGCGGGCATGTGTCAGCCCTCCCGGCCGCGGCGCAGGCGGGCCACCGGGCCCGTCGCGCGGACCGCGAGCGAGGCGCCCGGGGCGGTGGCGGCGGACGGGGCGGGGTCCGGGGTCGACAGCAGGCCGAGTTCGCCGGCCAGGGTCCACAGAGCCTGTTTGACCGTCGAGCGGTTGTCGAGGTCCTGCACGCGGCCCGCGTCGACCACGGCCTGGAGTTCCTTGAACGCGGCCGGGACCGGGGTGCGGGTGGCGCGGGTCTTGGTGATTTTCTCGATCAGGGCGGGCTGGATCTCGGTGTGCTTGCTCCAGCGGTTGACGACCATCGCCGTGTCCTCCGCCTTGCGCACCTGGAGCCGTTCCCACATCCGGACCATGCGCTTGGCCGCCCGTACCGCGACCACGTCCGGGGTGGTGACCAGCACCGCCACGTCCGCCATCTCCACGGCCGCCGCGTTGGCCCCGGTGACCTGGGTGCCGCAGTCGACGACGACGAGTTCGTAGCGGCTGCGCAGGGCTCCGACGATGTGCCGGGCGGCCCGGTCGTCGACCTCCTCGCCGCGTTCCCCGTCCGCCGGGGCGAGGAGCAGCGCGAGGCCCGAGGCGTCGTCGTAGACGGCGTCCTGGAGGACCCGCGGGGAGATGTCCTGGATCCCGGCGAGGTCGGCGATGGAGCGCCGGAACTGCACGTCGAGGTACGAGCCGACGTCGCCCGCCTGGAGGTCCAGGTCGACCAGTGCGGTACGCCGTCCCGAGGCGGCCGCGGCCAGCGCGAACTGCACGGCGGTGAAGGTGGTGCCCACGCCGCCCTTGGCCCCGGTGACGGTGACCACCCGGCCGCCCGGGCCCGTGAACACGTCGGCGGCGGCGCCCCCGCCCAGGTGGCGGCGTACGCCCACGGACCACTGGGCGGCGGCCTGGACGCGGGCGGCGAGTTCCTCGTAGGAGAGCGGGAGGCCGATCAGGCCGCGGGCGCCCGAGTCCATGGCGGCGGAGAAGAGCCCCGGGCCGGCGTCCGAGGAGACCAGGACGACGCCCACCGCCGGGAAGCGCAGGGCGACCTCCCGGATGAGCTCCAGGGCGGGCACCGGGCCGATCCGCTCGTGGACGAGGACGACCTCGGGGAGTTCGTCGATGGAGTCGGCGGCGAGCCGGGCGAGGGTGTCCAGGAGCGTGGTCGCGTCGGGGACGGGGGCGGCCGGCTCGGCGGCCGGGAGCTGGCTGAGCAGTGTCACGATGGCGCGCGCGGCGTCCGGGTCGCCGACCGCGGGGAGGATTCGGGTGGTCATCCGGGCCTCACCTGTCCCCGTCGAGGGTGTACGTGCGGTCGCCCGGGGCGGGCGCCGAATCGGTGCCGGGGGCCACCAGGGCCAGGCGTACGTGCTCCGCGAAGGACTCGGCGTACGCGACGCGCTGGGTGTCCTTGGTGCTCAGGGCGAAGGTGATCGGGACGGCCTCGGCGGGGCCCTTGCGGTCGCTGTCCCTGTCCAGGGCGGTGAGCTTGCCGACGCCCAGGACCCGGGCGTTGGCGACGATGATCACCGATCGCGAGGGCTCGGTGTCCTTGGCGCCCTTGAAGGTGGCGAGGATGTTGACCTTGGCGCCGGAGGTGATCTTCCCGGCCACGCCCGTGGCCGCGTCGATCATGATGGCGATCTCCTGCTCACCGGGCTGGAGCTGCGGCCGGTCGACGAACATGTCCGACTGGAGCAGCGAGCCCTTCTTCAGCGTGGTGAGGGCGATCTTGTCCTTGAGTGCGCCGAGGTCGGTGACGGCGGTGCCGGAGAGCCACCGCTGGGGGATCCTGACCTCCTCGAACTGCCCGGCGGCCAGTGGGCTGTACGGGGCTATGTCGCCCTTGGCCCGGTACGCGACGACCTCGGCGCCGACCTTGGAGTTGACGTCGCCGATCACCACGAGGACTCCGGCGAAGGCCCCCAGTGCGCACAGGACCGACAGGAGCAGGAGGATGACGCCGCGGCGCTGGCGTGAGTTCATGGGCCTTACCTACCTCGCCGTTCTTCATTCATTCGTGCGTTCGAGTGATCAGGGTCTGGAACGGGCGGTGCTCGCGGGCGGCGGCGGTGCGGTGAGCGGTGCCGCGCAGAAGCCGCAGCGGTCGCCGATGAGTTCGAGGCCGCACCAGCGGCACTCCTCCCGGCGGACCGAGGCGACGAGCTGGTAGAGCACGGACAGGTCCGGGATGCCGGCGGCGAACTCGACGAGTTTCGGGGTGCCCCACCAGCCGGGGGACGCGGCGGGCAGCGGGTTCTCCAGGACGCCCTGGACCTGCCAGGCGGGGGCCAGTTCGGCGGTGACCCAGTCGGAGGTGAGCTGGCCGCGGGCGAAGGTGAGGTGCGTGGCGAACTCGGGGCCGGCCGGCAGCACCGCGCTGCGCGGGCCGTGGGCGCCGCCCTGGGATCCGCCGCCGCTCAGTTTCGCGAGGTGCGGTTTCGGGTGGGCCATGACGGCGAACTGCGTGCTCGGCGACCAGGACCTGGCGTGCGCCCCCAGTCCGACCGGGACCCGGACCCGGTCGAGTTTGGCGACCGAGCCCAGCAGGGCGCCCGCGTAGATGTAGTGGGACAGCAGCCGGGCCGCGGAGGCGATGATTCCGGGGCTGAAGTCGCAGACGCTGAGCTGGCGCAGCTGACGGGCCAGCAGGGCGGTTCCCAGCGGCGGCAGATCGATGCCGAGGAGCGCGATCCGGTCGGTTTCCAGGATGGCGCGTACGGTGTGCAGGCGCTGGACGGTGGAGCGCGGGAGCCAGGGCGGTACGAGGGCCACGAGGTGGCCGTGCCGCTCCAGCAAGGCGCCCGTCTCGGCGAGCGCGGACTCCAGGTCGAGCTGCTCGGGCGGGTGCAGTAAGGCGGCCCCGGGCGTGTGCCGGTCAGGGGCCGGAAGTACCAGATCGGCGCTGGTGACAGCGATGGCGGTCGGCACGCGCATTCCCCCGTTCCCCCCACGTACGCCCCGTACGTACGCCCCGTACGCCGCGGGCACTTCACGTGCCCGGCGCGCGCTCGGAACAGACCTGGCACGGACCTGACGCGGACTCGACGCGGATTCGATACGGACTTCCCGCGTCCGCGCAGACGCCGCGCGACCGCATCCGATCGACCCGCTCCCCCCTTGCCCCAGCACCATATCCGCGTCACCCCTGACGGGGCAGGGCCTTGAAGATTCCCGTGCTACCAGCACATGTCACAGGTGGCGGAAACCCGGACAACAGGGATCGCATAGCGGGCCATTTCAAGCCACATCGCGAAGACTCTTGACACAGGGATTGGTCTGGACCAACTTGGCAGCCAACGCCTTGAGTCGGACCCACCCCACCCGGTCCGCCTCTCCCCACACCCCTCTTCCTCCCCCCACCGGAGCCCACGTGAACCGCATACGCTCCCTCGCCCTCCCCATCGCCGTCACCCTGGCCGCGGGCGCCCTGTCCGCCCTCGCCGCCGGTACCGCACAGGCCGCCGACGTGAACGTCGCCCGCAACGGCGGCTTCGAGTCGGGCCTCGCCAACTGGTCCTGCACCGGCGGAACCGGCGCCTCCGTCTCCTCGCCCGTCTACGCCGGATCCGGCGCCCTGAAGGCCACCCCGGCGGGCCAGGACAACGCCCGCTGCAGCCAGACCGTCACGGTCAAGCCGAACTCGACCTACACGCTGAGCACGCAGGTCCAGGGCAGCTACGTCTACCTCGGCGCGACCGGGACCGGCACCCAGGACGTCTCCACCTGGACACCCGGGTCGGGCGCCGGCTGGCAGAAGCTCTCCACCACCTTCACCACCGGCCCCGGCACCACCCAGGTCACCGTCTACACGCACGGCTGGTACGGCCAGCCCGCCTACGTCGTCGACGAGTTCAGCGTCTTCGGCCCGGACGGCGGAGGCGGCACCGACCCCGGCTCGTCGGTCCCCGGCGCCCCGGCCGGGACGGCCGTTTCCGGCCAGAGCGCCGGCGCCCTCACCCTTTCGTGGAACGCGGTCAGCTCGGCCACCGGCTACTACGTGTATCAGGACGGCGTCCGCGTCAAGACCGTGACCGGCGGCGCCGCCTCCACCCAGATCACCGGGCTCGCGGCCTCGACCTCGTACTCCTTCCAGGTGAGCGCGTACAACGCGGCGGGCGAGGGCCCGAAGTCCGCCCCGGTGACCGGCACCACCACCGGCACCGACCCGGGTCCGGGCCCCGGCCCGGGCGTCCCCAAGCACGCCCTGACCGGCTACTGGCAGAACTTCAACAACGGCGCGACCGTCCAGAAGATCTCCGACGTCCCGGCGCAGTACGACATCATCGCCGTCTCCTTCGCGGACGCCACCACCACGCCCGGCGCCATCACCTTCAACCTCGACTCGGCCGGCCTCGGTGGCTACACGGTCGCCCAGTTCAAGGCCGACATCGCCGCGAAGAAGGCGGCCGGCAAGTCGGTCATCCTCTCGATCGGCGGAGAGAAGGGGACCATCTCGGTCAACGACTCGACCTCGGCGAACAACCTCGCGAACTCCGCGTACGCCCTGATGCAGGAGTACGGGTTCACCGGGATCGACATCGACCTCGAGAACGGCCTGAACCCCACCTACATGACGCAGGCCCTGCGCTCGCTGTCGTCAAAGGCCGGCCCCTCGCTCGTCATCACCATGGCCCCGCAGACGATCGACATGCAGTCCACGCAGGGCGGCTACTTCAAGACGGCGCTGAACATCAAGGACATCCTCACCGTCGTCAACATGCAGTACTACAACAGCGGCTCGATGAACGGCTGCGACGGCAAGGTCTACTCGCAGGGCTCGGTGGACTTCCTCACCGCGCTCGCCTGCTTCCAGCTGGAGGGCGGCCTCGACCCCTCGCAGGTGGGCATCGGCGTCCCGGCCTCGCCCAGCGGCGCGGGCAGCGGCTACGTGTCCCCGGCCGTCGTCAACAACGCCCTGGACTGCCTGACCAGGGGAACGAACTGCGGCTCCTTCAAGCCGTCGAAGACCTACCCGGGTCTGCGCGGCGCGATGACCTGGTCGACCAACTGGGACGCCAAGGCGGGTAGCGCTTGGTCGAACTCGGTGGGTCCCAAGGTCCACGGGCTCCCGTAGGCGGTACGTGTAGGGGTGGCCGGATCGGTACGGCCTGCACAGCGTGTCCTTGACCGGGACATGCCACGAGAGCACGCTGTGCGCGTCCGCACGGCTACCCCACACTCCCGACCCAGGAGAACGCATGCGGCTCCATACCCGCCGGAGGGCCGCCCTCACGGCGGCCCTGCTGGCGCTCGCGCTGGGCGCACCCGCCTACGGCATGAGCGCGACGGCTTCCCCTCCGCCCACCCCTTCGACCGCCACCCAGGACGAGGCCATCGTCCAGTACCGGATCCACGGCCCCTCCACCGCCACCGACCGCACCGCCCTGCTCCGTACGGGCGTCTCGATCGACGAGGTCGACGACCACACCGTCGTGGTCAGCGCCGACACCATGCAGGCCAAGAAGCTCAAGGAGCTCGGCTACAAGCTGACCGCCCTGCCCGGACCCCCGGACCGCTCGGTGCCCGGCATCGCGGCGAGCCCGATGGACTTCCCCTCGGCGGACTCGAAGTACCACAACTACGCCGAGGCGACGGCGGAGATCAACCAGCTCGTCGCGCAGTATCCCGCGATCGCGAGCAAGCAGGTGATCGGCAAGTCGTACCAGGGCCGGGACATGTTCGCCATCAAGATCAGCGACAACGTCGCGACGGACGAGGCCGAGCCCGAGGTGCTCTTCACCGCCCACCAGCACGCGCGTGAGCACCTGACCGTCGAGATGGCGCTGTACCTGCTCAAGGAGTTCACCTCCAAGTACGGCACCGACTCCCGGGTCACGGGCGCCGTCAACGGCCGCGAGATCTGGATCGTCCCGGACCTCAACCCGGACGGCGGCGAGTACGACATCGCCACCGGCTCCTACCGCTCCTGGCGCAAGAACCGCCAGCCGAACTCCGGCTCCTCCTACGTCGGCACGGACGAGAACCGCAACTGGAACTACAAGTTCGGCTGCTGCGGCGGCTCCAGCGGCAGCAAGAGCTCCGAGACCTACCGGGGCGCCTCCGCCGAGTCGGCGCCCGAGGTGAAGGTCGTCGCGGACTTCGTCCGCAGCCGGGTCGTCGGCGGCAAGCAGCAGATCAAGGCCGCCATCGACTTCCACACCTACAGCGAACTCGTCCTGTGGCCCTTCGGCTGGACCTACAACGACACCGCCCCGGGCCTGACCGCCGACGACCTCGCCGTCTACAAGAAGATCGGCACCAGCATGGCGGCGAGCAACGGCTACACGCCGGAGCAGTCGAGCGACCTGTACATCACGGACGGGACGATCGACGACTGGCTGTGGGGCAACCAGAAGATCTTCGCCTACACCTTCGAGATGTACCCGGAGAGCGGCGGCGGCGGCTTCTACCCGCCGGACGAGGTCATCGACCGCGAGACCGCGCGCAACAAGGACGCGGTGCTCCAGCTGCTGGAGAACGCGGACTGCATGTACCGCTCGATCGGCAAGGAGGCCCAGTACTGCGCGGCGCCGTGACCGGCTGACCGTGTGAAAGGGGGCGCCCCGCCGCCAGGGGGGCGCCCCGCCCGCGCGTCCGGCGGGGCGCCTCAGCCCCGGTCTCAGCCGCAGCCTCAGCCGAGGACGGCGAGGGCGTCGATCTCGATGAGCAGCCCGGCCGGCAGGCCCACGTACACGGTGGTGCGGGCGGCGGGGGCCTCCTTCAGGCCCTGCTCCTCGAAGTAGGCGTCGTAGATGCCGTTCATCTCGGCGAAGTGCCCGGTGTCGGTGAGGTAGACGCGGATCATCATCACGTCGTCCCAGCCCGCACCGCCGGCCTCCAGGACGGAACGGACGTTCTCCAGCGTCTGGAGGGTCTGCTCGCGCAGGGTCGGCCCGGCGGGGGTGGGCGGCTGCCCGTCGACGTGCGGGAGGAAGCCGACCTGGCCGGCGACCTGGAGGATGTTCCCCTTCCGCACGCCGTGCGAGAACTTCGCGGGCGGGGCGGTGTGGGTGCCGGGCGTGATGGCGGTCTTCTCGGTCACGTTCTTCTCGCTCACGTGCTCTCCTGTACTCCTGAGTAGTCCTGGCTGATGGCTTCGGCGGTACGCAGCACCTGCGGCAGCAGTTCGAGCAGCCCCTCGGCGGAGACGACCACACTCGGCGCGGACACCGACAGCGCGGCGACGACCCGCCCGTCCGGCCCGTGCACGGGCGCCCCGAGGCAATTGACGGACTCCTCGTGCCCGCCGAGATCGGTGGCCCAGCCCTGCTCCCGGACGAGGTCCAGCTCGCGCAGGAAGGCCGCCGCGTCCGGGGTCGAACGGGCGGTGTAGCGCGGGTAGTCGATCCGGCCGGCGAGGGCGCGGAGCTCGGCCTCGGGCAGGTCGGCGAGGAGCAGCTTGGCCACGGCGGCGACCGTCAGGGGCACGGGCCTGCCGATACGGGAGTACATGCGGACCGGGTAGCGGCTGTCGACCTTGTCGACGTACACGACCTCGTCGTCCTGGTGGAGGGCGAGGTGAACGGTGTGCCCGGTGGCCCGGTTCAGCTCGACGAGGTGGGGGTGCGCGATCTCCCGGACGTCGAGGTTCTCGATGGCCTCGGCGGCGAGCGCGAAGAGCTGTGCGCCGAGGCGGTAGCGGCCGTCGGGGCGGCGGTAGACGAAGCCGCGCTCGTGCAGGGTGCGCAGGAGGCGCAGCGCGGTGCTCTTGTGCACGCCGAGCTCGTCGGCGACCTCGCCGAGGCCGGCGGGCCCCTTCGCGAGCAGCGACAGCACCGCGAGTGCCCGTTCCACGGACTGGCTCATCCCTCGTCCTCTCGTACGGTCACTGCACCACCGGCTCCGCCGGAGACTCGGGCTCCGCCCGAACCCGCGCCTCAATCGCCGGCGGGGCTTGATCCGGCCGCGTCCGCAGACAAAGGCTCGCGCCGGCACAAATCCAGCCTCGTCGGCGTTTGAGGCGCGGGGTCTGGGGCGGAGCCCCAGGAGCGGCGCCGCACGTTGACCCGCCGTCACCCCGGATGTTAGACAGCATGCAGCGGCACACGCAACGACCGTTGCAGCCCACGCAATACAATCGGAAGGTACCCGTATGGCCAGCGACAGCGACCCCGTCAAGGACCTCGCCGACGAGCCGGTCGACCACCGGTTCAAAGGCCTCCCCCCGGACGCCCAGACGCACGGCCTCACCGTCGGCCGGCTCGCCGCCGAGCGCCGCGACCTGTACACCGGCGGCTTCACCACCCCCGTCCTGACCCTCGACGCGGACGCGCTGGAGCACAACCTCGCCGCGCTCGGCACCTACGCCGCCCGTCACGACCTGGCCTTCGCCCCGCACGGCAAGACCTGCATGTCCCCGCAGCTCTTCCGACGCCAGCTGGAGCACGGCGCGTGGGGCATCACCGCCGCCGTCCCCCACCAGGCCCGCGTCTACCGCGCCTTCGGCATCCAGCGGATCTTCCTCGCCAACGAGCTCGTCGATCCCGCCGCCCTGCGCTGGGTGGCCGGCGAGCTCGCCGCCGACCCCGACTTCCGCTTCGTCTGCTACGTCGACTCCGTGCGCGGGGTCCACCTCATGGACCGCGCCCTGCGCGACTCGCCCGCCGTCATCGACGTCGTCGTCGAGCTCGGTGCCGGCGAGGACGCCCGTACGGGGGCCCGCAGCGACGAGGACTGCCGCGCCGTCGCCGACGCCGTCGCCGCCACCGCCACCCTGCGCCTGGTCGGCATGGGCGGCTACGAGGCCGAGGTCCCCGGCGCCGACCCCGGATCCGTCCACGCGTACCTGCGCCGGCTCACCGCGCTCGCCGTCGAGTTCGACAAGGCGGGCCGCTTCCCCGCGGACCTCGACGAGATCGTCGTCAGCGCCGGCGGCTCCGCCTGGTTCGACGCGGTCGCCGACGTGTTCGCCGAGCTCCCGGAGCTGTCCCGCCCGGTCCTCAAGCTGCTGCGCTCCGGCGCGTACGTCTCGCACGACCACGGCTGGTACACCCGGCTGACCCCCTTCAACCGGCACCCGGAGGAGGGCGGGCTGCGCCCGGCGTTCCGGCTGTGGACCCAGGTCGTCTCCCGGCCCTCCCCCACCCAGGCCTTCGTCAACGCGGGCAAGCGCGACATCGCCTACGACCTGGGCCTGCCCGAGGCCGAGCTCGTCCGCGACGCCCTCACCGGCGCGGAGCGCCCCGCCACCGGCATTCGCGTGGTCAAGCTGTCCGACCAGCACGCCTGGCTCGAGACCGACTCCGCCGACGACGTGCAGGTGGGCGACTGGGTGGCCCTCGGCATGTCCCACCCCTGCACGATCTTCGAGAAGTGGCCGCTGATCCCGGTCGTGGAGGCCGACGGCACCGTCACCGACTACGTCCGCACCTTCTTCTAGGCGGGGGCCGGTGGACCTGGTCATCCGGGGGGCCCGCGTCGTCGACGGCACGGGCGGGCCCTCGTACACCGCCGACGTCGGCGTCCACGAGGGCCGGATCACCGGGATCGGCAGGCTGTCCGGGGGCCGCGAGACCCTGGACGCGCACGGGCTCGCCCTCGCCCCGGGCTTCGTCGACATGCACGCCCACAGCGACCTCGCCCTGCTCCGCGACCCGGACCACAGCGCGAAGGCCGCGCAGGGCGTGACCCTCGAAGTCCTGGGCCAGGACGGCCTGTCGTACGCGCCCGCCGACGACCGCACCCTCGGCGAGGTGCGGGCGGCCATCGCCGGCTGGAACGGCCCCGGCGACGACATCGACCTCGACTGGCGCACGGTCGGCGAGTACCTCGACCGGCTGGACCGCGGCTTCGGCGGCGAGGGCATCGCCGTCAACGCCGCCTACCTCGTCCCCCAGGGCACGGTCCGCGCGTACGCCCTCGGCTGGGACGACCGCCCGGCGACCGCGGCCGAGCTGGACCGGATGCGCCGGCTCGTCGCCGACGGCCTGGTCCAGGGAGCCGTCGGCCTGTCCTCCGGCCTCACCTACACCCCCGGCATGTACGCCACCGGGGCCGAACTGACCGAGCTGTGCCGGGTCGTGGCCCGGTACGGCGGCTACTACTGCCCGCACCACCGCAGTTACGGCCACGAAGCGCTGGCCGCCTACGCCGAGATGGTCGCCCTCACCCGGGAGGCCGGCTGCGCCCTGCACCTCGCGCACGCCACCATGAACTTCGGCGAGAACCGGGGCCGGGCCGGCGAACTGCTCGCCCTGCTCGACGCGGCGCTGGCCGAGGGCGCCAACATCACCCTCGACAGCTACCCGTACACCCCCGGCTGCACGACCCTCGTCGCGCTCCTGCCCGGCTGGGCGAACGAGGGCGGCCCGGAGGCGGTCCTGGCCCGGCTGCGCGACGACACCCAGGCCGGGCGGATCCGCCACGCGCTGGAGGTCGAGGGCTCCGACGGCTGCCACGGGGTGCCCGTCGACTGGTCGACGATCGAGATCTCGGGCACCGCCGACCCCGCCTACGGCCCGTACGTCGGCAGGCGCCTGGACGGCTGGGAGACCGCCCGCGGGCTGCTGCTCGGCGACCGGCTCGCGCCGACGATCCTCCAGCACGTCGGGGACGAGGAGAACGTCCGGGCGATCATGCGTCACCGGGTCCACACCGGCGGCTCCGACGGCATCCTCCAGGGCGCGAAACCGCACCCGCGCGCCTACGGCACCTTCCCCCACTACCTCGGCCACTACGTCCGCGAACTCGGCCTGCTCTCCCTGGAGGAGTGCGTGGCCCACCTGGCCGGCCGCCCCGCCGCGCGCCTGCGGCTGCCCGACCGGGGCCTGGTCCGCGTGGGGTACCGCGCCGACCTCGTCCTCTTCGACCCGGACACGGTCGCGGCCGGGTCCACGTACGAGCGGCCGCGCGTGCTGCCGACCGGTGTCCCGCACGTCCTGATCGACGGGCGTTTCGTCATGCGCGACGGGCGCCGGACGGACGTGCTCGCCGGACGGGCGGTTCGCCGAACCGCCCGCGATCTTCGGTAGATCCGACATCTACGATGGGCCGCATGGTCGCCTTCGCCCTCGCCGCCCTCCTCTTCCTCGCGTTCTGCATAAGCGTCCGGCAGGACCGGCGGCGCTTCCAGAACGCCGTGCTCCTGGGGCTGACCTTCCTCAGCGCGTTCTCCGCGCTGTTCCTCCAGGTCGGCAAGCTGCCCACCTGGGCGGCCGTCACGATCGTCGTACTCGTCTTCGCCTCACCCGCGTTCGCCGCCCTGGCCCTGGGCGTCTTCCTCGTCCGCAACGGCATGGTCATGATCCGCAAGGAGGGCTTCCGGCCGGCCAACCTGCTGTCGATGCTCGCGGGCCTCACGATCTTCGCGCTGATGGCGCTGCTGGTCGTCGTCGGCGTGGTCGGCTCCCCCCTCCTCGGCGGCATCGCCGGAACGGTCACCGTGGTCGCCGGCTACGTCTCCTTCGTCTTCTTCTGCTTCCTCGGCTACGCCTTCCTCTACGGGCGGATCAAGGTGCGCGGCGACGTCGACCACGTGGTCATGCTGGGCTCGGGCCTGGTCGGCGGCGACCGCGTGCCGCCGCTGCTGGCCTCCCGCCTGCGCAAGGGGCAGCAGATCTACGAGGCCCAGCTGGCCCGGAGCGGCCGGCCGCCGGTCCTCCTCGTCTCGGGCGGCAAGGGCTCGGACGAGAAGGTCGCCGAGGCCCGGGCGATGGCGGACTGGCTGATCGCGCAGGGCGTGCCCGAGCAGCACGTGGTGCTGGAGGACCGCTCCACCACGACCGAGGAGAACATGCTCTTCAGCCGGGAGATCATGACGGCGCACGACCCCGCCTACCGGTGTGTGGTGGTCACCAACAACTTCCACGCCTTCCGGGCGGCGATGCTGGCCCGCAAGACCGGCGTCAACGGGCAGGTGCTGGGCTCCCCCACCGCGAAGTACTACTGGCCGAGCGCCACCATCCGCGAGTTCGTCGCGGTCTTCTGGGAGCACCGGATCGTGAACCTGTCGATCTGCGCCGTGCTCACCGTCTTCGGCGCGCTCGGCACGCTGGCGGCGGTCCTCGTCTGACCCGCGCACACGGAGGTGCCGTGACTCCCCCCTTGGCAGTCACGGCACCGGTCCGCGCGTGCGCGGTTCGACGCCCTGGGCCTGTTCCCCGGTGTTGTGCCCGGGGCCGTCCGGCGGCCCGCGCGCGGTCGAGGTGCGTTCATGGGGCGGCGGCCGGAGGATGGGGCCAGGGGAAACCGTAGGAGGTACGCGATGGTCAGTGAACCCGACGAGCAGCCCACACGGTCGGACCGCCTCTTCACCGGCGGGGAGCGACCGTACGACCCCGAGGACCTCGTGATGGTGACCGGCCACGACCCGACTCCGGAGCGGATCGAGAAGGCCCGGAAGCTCATGGAGAAGGAGGGCCCGCAGGTCATCGAGCGCTACCTGCCGTAGCGACGGCACAGCCCGAGGACTGCCGCAACCGCCCCCGGCCCCGCCGGGGGCGTCCCCGATCTTCCAGCCTCGCCGGCGTTCGAGGCGCGGGGGCTCGCGGGCAGCGCCCCCGCAACGGCGCCGCACCCGCCCGGTGCGCAGTACGGGTCGGGCGCATCCAGAATCGTTAATGCTCGTTAGCCGCAAGGGGGACACGACCCTAAGGACAGTAAAATGCACGTACTCGATGTCGACTGGGACCACCCCACCGACCCGCGACCCGGCCCACGGCTCGACCACGTACGCGCCTACGTGAGCACCGCGGGAGCTGACGGGCACCTGTGGCATGGAGTCCGCACCCTCCTGCTGACCACGCTCGACCGCGTCGGCGGCCGCACCGTCCGCACCCCGCTGATCTACGCCGAGGACGCCGGTCGCCACATCGTCCTGGCCTCCGCCTACGGCGCCCCGGACCACCCCCACTGGTACCGGAACCTCACCGCCCACCCGGAGGTCCGCCTCCAGGTCGGCGCCGCCACCTTCACGGCGCGGGCGCGCACCGCCACCCCCCTGGAACGGGAGGTGTACTGGGAGATGATGACGGCCCTGTGGCCCCCGTTCGAGGACGACCGCGCCGCGGCCCGGCCCCGCGAGATCCCGCTGGTGATCCTGGAGCGCGAGGGCTGAGCACTCCACGCGCGTAGGTCAGGGTCAGGGCCAAGGTCAGGGTCAGAGCGTGGCCGCGGCGACCGCGCTGTACGTGCGCCCGCCCGCGACGAAGTCGCCCAGCGGGACCATGCCGAAGCCGTCGACGTGCACCTTCCAGGACGGCACGTTCCCGGCCTCGATGAAGGCGACCACGGCGTCGGCGCGCTCCGAGGCCGCCGCCACCGCCATGGTGAAGAGCGCCCGCGACACACCACGCCCCCGGTACGCGGCGGCGACCACGACCGGCCCGTAGAGCAGCCACCGCGCCTCGGCCAGCGGGCGCCCCTGCCAGTCCAGGGCTGCCTGGGCCTGGAGCAGGCCCGCGACCGGCGGCGAAGGGTCGGCAAGAGCCGCAGGCGCCGACAGCGCGAGCAGCCCGGCGATCCGGCCCCCGTCGTCCGCGACCAGCAGCTCCCGCGCACCGGCCATCGCCCGCAGCACGCCGACGTCGAAGTGCCCCTGCACGAAACCCTGTTCCGCCCGCTGCCGTTCCGTCAGCGCGTCGTGGTGGTTGGCGGCGAAGAGCTCAGCCATGGCGGGCGCATCGGCCTCGGTGGCGTACCGGTACTCCATCCCGCGATCGTGCCACGCCCCCACGGCCGGACCGTGCCGCCGACACCGGGCCTACGGGTGACACCGGGGGCAGTATTGAACACGTTCAACGCTCTGGCAGAATGGTCTCCGGTGAACCTGCCGGAACAGCGGGAACGCGAATCCGTCTGCCCTCGCGACGGGTTGCCACGAGACCGGAGGTGGGCACGACATGGGCCTTGTCCTGATCATCCTCGCCCTGATAGTCGCCTTCGCGCTCGCCCTCGTGGGCCTGGCCGTGATCCTCACGGCGAGCGCGGGCCTGGGCCTCGCGACGGCCGCGGTGAGCCGCAGGCTGCCGCTCTGGGCCAGGATCACCCTGCTGCTGACCCTTGCCGCCGCTCCGGCGGCGGCTCTGGTGAGCACCTTGGACGTCGCGACCGTCTGGCAGCTGGCCGCCTGGGCGCTGCCGTTCCTCACGACGGTCGCCTCAGGAGCCGTCTGGCTCGCCTTCGATGCTGACAGGCGCCGCACGCCCAGGCTCCCGAAGCCGGCATGGCCGGCCCGCCACGCACCGGCCGCCGGTCGCTGAGGAGGCGCCACTCACCCGTGGTCGTACACGGTCACTTCCACGTCACGCGCACACAACGCCCGGGTGATCAGCGGCTCGACACGCGACCACGTACCGCCCGCGAGCCCGCACCCGATGCGCGGCATGTGAACACTCGCCCCGAGCTCGACCGCGTGATCGGCGAGCGCGGTGAGGCACCGCTCCACGGCGTCGTAACGAATGGGCGGCCCCCCGCTCCCGGTCCGGATGCCGCGCTGACCGACCATGTTGGCCACCCACACGTCAGGCTTCACCCGCACCACTTGCACCGCGCCCAGCCCGAAGTCATTCCCGCTGCGCCCCCGATGCCAGGCCCGGAACGCGGCCTCGGGCTCGCCCCACCGCTTCGAAACGGCCAGCACGAAGCCCTTCCCCCACCCCCCGAGGTCGTTGCAGACATGCGCGATGACCTTGGGCCCTTTGGCCTGGGGACTCGTCGCATCCCCGGCAATGATCCTGAGCGGCTTCACACCTCGAACGGTATGCGCCGGCACTGACAGCGGGGGGATGGGCGGGGGCTTCGGTAGGCGGGGTCTGCTCGGGCGGTATCAGGGATGTGTACGGGGGTTTCCCGTCAGTCCCATCGTCCCTCCGTGTCGGGCCGGTCCCTCAAGGGCGCTCCTGCGTCGCGTCACTGCGTGATGGCCTTCGGCCACCCTTGACCGACCGACCCGCCCCGGAGAAACGAAAGACTGCCGGGAAGCCCCCAAAGGAACGGGCCGGGCGATCCAGGAGCAGGACGGGGCGATCAGAGACGCCCAGGGAGATCCGGGCGGGAGTGGTCCAGAGACGGGGCCCATGGCAGCGGCCTGCCGGGATGGAGGAAGCGCGTCCAATCGCTACGCGCTCCTCATCTCTCGGCGTCCGACGGCCGTCCTGGGCTGGACATAGGCCGCCTCAGATCGCTACACGCTCCTCCACGACCGCGACCGACGGCCTCCCGGGGCTGATGAGAGCCGCTGAGAGGGACGGACGGCCGGCAGCTCGGCCATTCCGTCGTGGAGCCGGGTCAACGCGAACATCACCCCGCAAGCTCCCGCCCAAACAGGGGTAATTGGCACAAACGGTCGGCCCTTCCGGCCACTCACCTGTACTGACCCACATCCACGACGAAATAGCCGCAGTTTCACGCCTTCCCACCCCAGTCGGTCGGCAGACGCCCCCCATGAGGAGCAGCCAAGGCTCGTGGGCGGCCTATGTCCAGCCCAGGACGGTCGTCGGACGCTGAGAGATGAGGAGCGCGTAGCGACTGGACGCGCTCCCCCCGACGCGGGCGCTGGTCCGTGATGGACCCCGCCTCTCGGTCGTGCCAGCCGAGATCTCCCCTCACATCTTTGGCCGCCCCGCCCCTGTCTTGATGTCCCGGCCCGTTCCTTTGGGGGCTTCCCGGCAGTCTTTCGTTTCTCCGGGGCGGGTCGGTCGGTCAAGGGTGGCCGAAGGCCATCACGCAGTGACGCGACGAAGGAGCGCCCTTGAGGGACCGGCCCGCCCCGGAGGGACGATGGGACTGACGGGAAACCCCCGTACGCGACTCTGATACCGGTCGAGTGGCTCCCGCCTACCGAAGCCCCCACCCCAGGTCCTGACCCCCGACCGACCGGCTCCCGCCCACCGAAGCCCCCACCGAAGCCCCCGCCCCCTCACAGGTACTCGCGGGCGAACTCCACCGCCCATTCCACCGCCGCCAGGGGGACGCTGCCCGAGTGGGGGTCGATGGCGAGGCGGGCCGATTCCCACTCCTGGCCGTGTTCACGGAAGATCGCGAAGCGGGCTTCCTCCAGGACTCCTTCCGGCCTGACCAGGAATTCGATCGCCCGGTCGTCGCCATCCGTGCCGACCGTGGCGATCTCCATGTCACCGACTACGAAAACCACTGTCCCGCGCTCCTCAGTTGCCGCTGTACACGTACACCGGAAGGACGGACCCGATGCGGACCGCTCCTGCCGCCATGAAGGCGCCCGCCACCGCGACGACGACCGTGCCGACCCGTTCGGTGCGCCGGCGGCGGTCCGCCGGCTTCCACTCGCCCTGGTTCATGCACCCAGCCTCCGCCGCGGCACCGGCGCCCGCATGAGTGCACGTACTCATGCGGGGTACTCATGCGGCCTACCCGGTCGTTCCCGATCCAGCCGGCCACCTGGGGTGACGAGCGCAACACCAGGTGCTCGTACGCGCCCGCGTCCCACTCATTCCGCAGGCCGGAACGCGGGCGCGGCCCCGGATTCCAAGGGGGGACCACTCCCCCACCCACGCATTGCCCGAAGTGGGACAAATCACCCCTCGGGCCTCTCTTCGAAAACACACGTCAAGCGCGCACCCGGGCCCGTAAGCTCCCGTCATGCAGGTGATCCAGTCAACCAAACTCGCCAATGTCTGTTACGAGATCCGCGGCCCCGTGCTCGAAGAGGCGATGCGGCTCGAAGCAGCAGGTCATCGCATCCTCAAGCTCAACACGGGCAACCCCGCGGCCTTCGGCTTCGAGTGCCCTCCGGAGATCCTTGAGGACATGCTCCGCAACCTGGGCACCGCCCACGGTTACGGTGACGCGAAGGGGCTGCTCTCCGCGCGCCGCGCGGTCATGCAGCACTACCAGACCAAGGGCATCGACCTGGACGTCGAGGACATCTACCTCGGCAACGGCGTCTCCGAGCTGATCCAGATGTCGATGCAGGCGCTGCTCGACGACGGCGACGAGGTCCTGGTCCCCGCACCGGACTACCCGCTGTGGACCGCCTCCGTGTCCCTCGCCGGCGGCACGGCCGTGCACTACCGCTGCGACGAGCAGTCCGACTGGATGCCCGACCTCGCCGACATCGAGCGCAAGGTCACCGATCGCACCAAGGCGATCGTCATCATCAACCCGAACAACCCGACCGGTGCCGTCTACGACGAAGAGATGCTGCGCGGGCTCACGGACATCGCGCGCCGCCACAACCTGGTCGTCTGCTCGGACGAGATCTACGACCGGATCCTGTACGACGGCGCCGTGCACCACAACACCGCCGCCATCGCCCCGGACCTGCTGACGCTGACCTTCAACGGCCTCTCGAAGAACTACCGCGTCGCCGGCTACCGGGCCGGCTGGATGGCGGTCTGCGGCCCGAAGAAGCACGCCACCTGCTACATCGAGGGCCTCACGATCCTCGCGAACATGCGCCTGTGCGCGAACATGCCCTCGCAGTACGCCGTGGCCACCGCGCTCGGCGGCCGGCAGTCGATCGAGGACCTGGTCCTGCCCGGTGGGCGGATCCTGGAGCAGCGCAACGTCGCGTACGACCTGCTCACCCAGATCCCGGGCGTCACCTGCGTGAAGCCGAAGGGCGCGCTGTACGCCTTCCCACGGCTGGACCCGTCCGTCTACAAGATCAAGGACGACCGGCAGATGGTCCTGGACCTGCTGCGGGCCGAGAAGATCATGGTCGTGCACGGTACGGGCTTCAACTGGCCCGAGCCCGACCACTTCCGGATCGTGACCCTGCCGAACGCCAAGGATCTGGCCGATGCCGTGACCCGGATCGGGAACTTCCTCGACGGCTACAGCCAGCTGTAGCCGCGCACGGTGCGACTCGCCGGAGTCCAGCCGGCGAGACACACCCCCCACCAGCAGGATTCAGCTCAACTTTAGAACCGATCCAATGTAAGATGGTCTCCTGACCACGCAGGAGGCCACCTCATGTACGAGCCGATCCGCACGAAGCCGGTCGTCCACCGCATGGGCGACACTCCGGCCGACTACCCGCACCGCAGCCGCGGCGAAGCCCTGGACATCCAGCTCGCCGGCCACCTCGCGGCCCTGCTCGCCGTGACCGACGAGCTCGGGCTCGACGAGGATGCCGCCGCGATCGCCGCCCAGGTCGCCCGGCTGCGCGGGGCCCGGCCCGCCCGCGCGCCGCACCACTCCCCCGAAGACGCCGCCGCGCTGCACCAGCGCGCCCACGACCTCGCCGCCCGCGCGCTCCTCGTCGCCGCGTCCCGCGCCGACACCACCGTCGCGATCCTCGCCGCCGAGCGCATGGACGCGCACGCCGCCGCCCTGAAGTCCTCGGACCTGGCCGGCGCCCTCTAGACGGCCCCGGTCCGGGGCCGCGGAGGCTCCGGACCGGGTGCCATGTTCCTTGCGCGAGGGCCTGCGGCGAGGACGGAAATTGGACAGAAGCCGGTGCTCCGAACACGATGATGGCTGAAAGATCGCGGCAGCACGGGGGAGGCCGCTCCACATGGTCGATCTCCTCCACTCCGCTTCGTCCCCGTTCGAGCATTCTGGAGAGACTCGCCCATGAGCTTCGGCGACCCGAACAACCCCTACGGCCAGCAGCCTCCGCAGGGCCAGCCCGGCTACCCGCAGCAGGCCCCGCAGGGCGTGCCCCCGCAGTACGGCTACCCCCAGCAGCCTCCGCAGGGCGGCGCCCCGCAGTACGGCTACCCGCAGCAGGCCCCGCCGCCGTACGGCGCCTACCCGCCGCCGGGGATGCCCGCACCGGGCATGCCGGGCACGGGGATGCCGCCGCTGGCCCACTGGGGTCTGCGCCTGGGCGCGACCCTGCTCGACGCACTGATCATCGCGGGCCCGATGTACGCGCTCATCGGTGTCGGCGCCGCCGTCGCCACCAACGAGACGGGTGAGACGATCGCCGGCGTCCTCAGCCTGATCGGCATGCTGTACACCCTCGGCATGGTCTTCTTCCAGATCTACAAGGAAGGCACCACCGGCCAGACGTTCGGCAAGAAGATCGTCGGCATCAGCGTGCACCGCGAGCTCGACGGGGCCACGCTCGGCTTCGGCATGGCGTTCGTCCGCAAGCTGGCACACTTCCTCGACAACATCGCCTGCTACATCGGCTACCTGTGGCCGCTGTGGGACGAGAAGAAGCAGACCTTCGCCGACAAGGTGTGCAGCACCGTCGTCATCAAGGTGAACAAGAACGGCTGATCGCCCCACGGTGAGGACCGGTGGCGACTCCCTGCGCAATCCCTTCTAGGCCGTCGGCGCGAACTCCGCGCCGGCCACCCCGCACCAGGGCACCGTCGCCACCGGCCACACCGGGCCGACCGCCTCCCCGTACTCGGTCGCGCCCGGGGCCACGCCCGGGATCTTCACCAGCGCCTGCGCGGCCCGCCTCTGCGGGTCCGCTTCGGCGCTGTCTCGGAACTCCACCGTGACGACGTACGCGCCGGGGCCCTCGGCCCGCCCCGTCGCCTCCACGGCGGCCACCACCCGGCGGCTGGCCGGATCGATTCGGCACCCGGTGACCCGTACGTCCTCCACCGCCGCCCGCGGTGGTGCCTGCGGCGGATCGCCGCCGCTCGCCCACACGTACAGACCCAGCGGGGCGAACACCAGCAGCCCGGCCACCGTCACCAGGCCGACCAGCCAGCCCTGCCATTTCAACGTGCTCACGCCCATGCGCCGATCCTCCCGGGCCGCCGCCCCGCCCACCAGCACCCGAGGGCTCACACAGCATTTCGAAGTGGGACCGCCTGGACACCTGACGTTCATTCAAATCGGCGCGGAATGTGGGTTTCCGCGAGCACTCTGCACCCGTGAGACGCATCCTAGGAATCGTCCTGGGCCTCCTCCTGATCGGCGGCGTGCTCTACGTCGCCGCATTCCAGGGGCAGGATCACCCAGCAACCACGGCAACGAAGACCGTGCGTGGCGTCATCGGCTCGGAGAAGTCCGAATTCTTCCGCGACCCCGACGTCGTCAAGGCCCTTGCCGCCAAGGGCTACACCGTCAAGACGGAGACCTCGGGCTCCTGGGCGATGGACCAGCTCGCCCTCAAGGAGTTCGACTTCGCCTTCCCCAGCAGCAGTGAACCCGCCAAGGAGGTCGCGGCCGCCGCCGGGCTCAAGGGGGCCCAGGAGACCAAGCCGTTCTTCTCCCCCCTCGTCGTCATCGCCCGCTCCGGCGCGGCCCAGGTGCTGGCCGACAACGGCCTCGCCAGGATGACGGGCAAGAACACCGGGACCCTGCTCATGGGTCCCTTCCTCAAGGCCTCCGGCGAGGACCGCACCTGGCAGCAGCTGCCCGGCTCCGCGGCCCACGCCGAGCTGACCGGCACGGTGTTCATCAAGACCACCGACCCGTCGTCCTCCAACTCCGGCGCCCTCTTCCTCGCCGCCACGTCCAACGTGGCGAACGGCAACACCGTGGTCGCCGACGACGCCGGCATCGCCCGCACCGCGCCGCTGATGCGCAAGCTGATCTCCGTCCAGGGCGCGCTGGAGCCCAGCACCGACGACCCCTTCCGGGCCTTCATCAGCGGCAGCGGCGAACCGCTGATCCTGGTGTACGAGTCCCAGGTGGCCTCGCTGCTGATGCAGAAGCAGGATCCGGGCGACATGGTCGTGCTCTACCCGGACACCACCGTCAACTCGGCGCACACCTTCGTGCCGCTGACCGAGCAGGCGAGGGAGCTGGGCACCCTCCTCGCCACCGATCCGAAGCTGCGCGAACTGGCCGTGCTCCGCGGGTTCCGCCCGCAGGAGGGCGTGGCCGAGTTCGCCGCGGCGACGGCCCCGCACAACGCCTACCTCAACACGGGGCTGACCGGTATCCGCCAGGTCGGCACACCCACCGTCAAGATCCTGATGGCGCTGGCCCAGCGCGCCAAGGGCCAGGGGGACACGCCATGACACTGACACCGCCCGAGGACACCTCCTTCCGCCTGAGTCCTCCGGAGCCCGTCGCCCCCGTACGCCAGGAGCAGGCCGCCGGGCTGGTCCCGCTGCAGGACGGCGTCCGCGAGGAGATGGCCCGCCGGGCCGGGGAGTACGTCGGCTCGCTCGCCGCGATCGATGCCCGCTCCCCCGAGTTCGCGCAGCGCATCGGGGAGATAGCCGGCCTCGGCCAGGCCGACATCCGCAGCGCCGCCCAGCAGTCCAACCGGATGCTGGAGCGGGCCGTGCGCTCGCTGGGCCCGGACGGCGGCGGCGACGCCCAGGCCCGGGTCGCCGGGTCCCTGGTGGAGCTGCGGCGCACGGTCGAGGACCTCGACCCGCGCGACACGCCCGCCAAGGGGGCCCGCAAGCTGCTCGCGAAGCTGCCGGGCGGCAACAAGTTCCGCGACCACGTGGCGAAGTACGCCTCCTCGCAGGCCACGCTCAACAAGATCGTGGGCTCGCTGCGCAGCGGCCAGGACGAACTGCGCCGCGACAACGCGGCCCTGCACACCGAGCGCTCGCGCCTGTGGGAGACGATGGGCAAGCTCCAGGAGTACGCCGTCCTGACCGAGGCCCTGGACAGCGCCGTGGAGCAGCGGGTCGCCGAGGCGGAGCACACCGATCCGGGTGCGGCCGACGCGCTGCGCGCGGACGTGCTCTTCCCGGTCCGGCAGAAGCACCAGGACCTGCTGACGCAGCTGGCCGTCTGCGCGCAGGGCTACCTGGCGATGGACGTGGTCCGGCGCAGCAACGACGAGCTGATCAAGGGCGTCGACCGGGCCGCGACCACCACCGTGTCCGCGCTGCGGATCGCCGTGATGCTGGCGTCGGCCCTCGACAGTCAGCGCAAGGTGACCGAGCAGGTCAACGCCCTGAGGGGGACCACCGAGGAGCTGATCCGGGGCAACGCGGAGATGCTGTCCTCGCAGAGCGGCGAGATCCAGCGGATCGCGGCCGATCCGGCGGTGGGCGCGGAGACGCTGCGGACGGCGTTCGCGCAGATCTACAAGACGCTGGACGCGATCGACACGTTCAAGGTGCAGGCGACGGAGAACATGGCGGCGACGGTGGAGTCGCTGGCCGGGGAGCTGCAGAGCGCGTCGGCGTACCTCGCGCGGACGCGGACCGCCGGTGCGCTCGACGGGGGTGCGCTGTGAGCGCGGCCGGGCGGGTACGGGCGGCGGTGGGGATCGCGCCCCGGCCCCCGCGGACGGGCCGTGGGCCGGGCCGGACGGGCTTCGCGCTCGCGCTCGCGCTCGGCGTGCTCATGGCGGCGACGGCCTGCACCTCCGGGGGTTCGGCCGAGCCGGCAGAGACGGCCTACAAGGAGGGCACCCTGCGGGTGCTGGCCTCCAGTGAGCTCAGCGACATGGAGCCCGTGCTGAAGGCCGCCAAGGCCGCCACCGGGGTCACCGTGAAGCTCACCTGGTCCGGGACGCTGGACGCCGCCGAGCAGGTCGCCTCCGGGCAGGCCGACGGCAAGTACGACGCGATCTGGCTCTCCTCCAACGACTATCTGCGGCTGCGGCCGGAGGCGGCCGGGAAGCTGTCCAGCGAGACCTCGGTGATGTCCTCGTCCGTCGCCCTCGGTGTGAAGCCGCAGGCGCTGGCCCGGCTCGGCTGGAAGCCCGAGGAGGTCACCTGGCCGGCGGTGCACGAGGCCGTCGCCGCCGGGAAGCTGACGTACGGGATGACGGATCCGGTGCGCTCCAACTCCGGTTTCTCGGCGCTGGTGTCGGTGGCGTCGGGGCTGTCGGGCGCGCAGGCGGCGCTGAGCGACGCGGACGTGAAGGCGGCCACGCCCCGGCTGAAGGAGTTCTTCACCGGGCAGAGGCTGACCTCGGGCTCCTCGGGCTGGCTCGTCACCGCGTACGGCAAGCGCGGGGACGTGGACGCGCTGGTGAACTACGAGTCGGTGCTGCTGTCCATGAACCGGGACGCGAAGGACGCCGGGGGTCCGCTGGCGGTGATCCGGCCGCGCGACGGGGTGGTCACCGCCCACTATCCGCTGACGCTGCTGACCTCGGCCCCGGCCGGGGCGCGTGACGCGGGGCGGGCGCTCACGGAGTACCTGCGGGGCCCGGAGGCGCAGAAGGCTATCACCGAGCAGACCTTCCGCCGCCCGGTCGCGGCCGGGGTGGCGCCGGCCGCCGGGCTGGACGCCGAGAAGCGGCGCGAGCTGCCCTTCCCGGGTTCGCGGTCGGTCGCCGACGGGCTGCTGGCCTCGTACGAGAACGAGCTGCGCCGGCCCTCGCGGACGGTGTACGTGCTGGACACCTCGGGTTCGATGAGCGAGGAGGACCGGATCGGGCGGCTGAAGTCGGCGCTCACCGATCTGACGGGCTCGGGGAGTTCGGGTACCGGGCAGCGGTTCCGGGACCGTGAGGAGGTGACGCTGCTGCCCTTCGGGTCCAAGGTGAAGAAGGTGCGCACCCACGTCGTCGAGCCCGGCAATCCGGGTCCGGCCCTGGACGCGATCCGGGGGGACGTGAAGTCGCTGGAGCCGGACGGGGGTACGGCGGTCTACGGCAGTCTGGAGGCGGCGTACCAGCACCTCGGCCAGGGCGGCGCGGACGCG
The DNA here is from genome assembly GCF_055595065.1 of Streptomyces sp. NPDC040545. Taxonomy (NCBI): domain Bacteria; kingdom Bacillati; phylum Actinomycetota; class Actinomycetes; order Kitasatosporales; family Streptomycetaceae; genus Streptomyces; species Streptomyces sp. NPDC040545. The sequence continues at coordinate 449,807 of NZ_JBVIWA010000001.1, read as the reverse complement.
TTCACCTCGATCGTGCTGATGACGGACGGCGAGAACACCGAGGGGGTCGGGGCGAAGCACTTCGACTCCTTCTACGCGGCCCTGCCGCCGGCGCAGAAGCAGACGCCCGTCTTCGCGGTGCTGTTCGGCGACTCGGACCGCAAGGAACTCACCCACATCACCGAGCTGACCGGCGGGCGGCTCTTCGACGCCACCGGCGGCACCGGTTCGCTGGCCGGAGCCTTCGAGGAGATCCGTGGCTACCAGTAGGACGGCCCGGGGCCTGATGTACCTGGAGTCGAAGAAGAACCTGGCCGGCTCCGCCTGCGGCGTGGCCGGCCTGGCCCTCACCCTCGCCGGGGTGGCCGGTGCGTACTGGCCGGTGGTGGTCGCCGGGCTGTACGGGGCGGGCGCGCTGATCGCACCGCCGGAGCGGACGGCGCCGCCGCCGTTCGATCCGCGGGAGGAGCTCGGCGTACTGCGCGAGGACTTCGGGCGACTGCGGGAGTACGTCGCCGGGGTGGAGCTGCCGTCGGGGGCCGGGGAGGCCCTCGCGGAACTGCTGGAGCTGTACGGGGCGCTGCTGGAGCCGGGGTGGGTGGCCGATGTGCTGGTCACCGATCCGGAGGCGGTGCACGCGGTGTCGCGGGCGGTCCGGCAGGACGTGCCGGAGAGCGTGGACGCGTACCACCGGACCCGTTGGTGGAGCCGGATGACGCCGGGCGGAGAGTCGCCGGAGCGGCACCTGGAGCGGCAGTTGGGGCTCCTGGGTGAGGAGGCGCAACGCGTAACGGCGGGCCTCCACGAGGTGGAGGCCCGCCGTCAGCAGACGCACACGGCCTACCTGGAGGAGCGCGGACGCTCCTGACAGGACGGGCCGGTGCTGCGGTGGGCGCCGCTTGGTCGGGGGCTCCCACAGCGGTGGGACGCCGCTTGGTCGGGGGCTCCCACGTTCATTGGCCCTTCTTCAGGGCGCGTCCTGGCTCAGCCCAGGCGCTCCACGAGTGCGTGGTACTGGTCCCACAGCTCCTTGGGAGTGTGGTCGCCGTAGGTGTTGAGGTGCTCGGGGACCAGGGCGGCCTCCTCGCGCCAGACCTCCTTGTCGACGGTGAGGAGGAAGTCCAGGTCCTCGGCCGGGAGGTCGAGGCCGTCGAGGTCGAGGGAGTCCTTGGTCGGCAGGATGCCGATGGGGGTCTCCACGCCTTCGGCGGTGCCGTCGAGGCGGCCGACGATCCACTTCAGGACGCGGCTGTTCTCGCCGAAGCCGGGCCACACGAACTTGCCCGCGTCGTTCTTGCGGAACCAGTTCACGTAGTAGATCTTCGGGAGCTTGGCCTGGTCCTTGTCGGCGGCCACCTTGACCCAGTGGGCCATGTAGTCGCCCATGTTGTAGCCGCAGAACGGCAGCATGGCGAAGGGGTCGCGGCGCAGTTCGCCGACCTTGCCCTCGGCGGCGGCGGTCTTCTCGGAGGCGATGTTCGAGCCGATGAAGACGCCGTGGTTCCAGTCGAAGGACTCGGTGACCAGCGGCACGGCGGAGGCGCGGCGGCCGCCGAAGAGGATCGCGGAGATCGGGACGCCCTTGGGGTCCTCCCACTCGGCGGCGATCGTCGGGCACTGCGAGGCCGGGACGGCGAAGCGGGCGTTGGGGTGGGCGGCCGGGGTCTCCGAGGCCGGAGTCCAGTCGTTGCCCTTCCAGTCGATGAGGTGCGCGGGCGCCTCTTCGGTCATGCCCTCCCACCACACGTCGCCGTCGTCGGTGAGCGCGACGTTGGTGAAGACGGTGTTCGCGTACATGGTCTTCATGGCGTTGGCGTTGGTGTGCTCGCCGGTGCCGGGGGCGACGCCGAAGAAACCGGCCTCGGGGTTGATCGCGTAGAGGCGACCGTCCTCGCCGAAGCGCATCCAGGCGATGTCGTCGCCGATGGTCTCGACGGTCCAGCCGGAGATCGTGGGCTCCAGCATGGCCAGGTTGGTCTTGCCGCAGGCGGACGGGAAGGCGGCGGCGACGTACTTGGTCTCGCCCTCGCCGGCCGGCGGGGTGAGCTTGAGGATCAGCATGTGCTCGGCGAGCCAGCCCTCGTCGCGGGCCATGACGGACGCGATGCGCAGGGCGTAGCACTTCTTGCCGAGGAGGGCGTTGCCGCCGTAGCCGGATCCGTAGGACCAGATCTCGCGGGTCTCCGGGAAGTGCGAGATGTACTTGGTGGTGTTGCAGGGCCACGGCACGTCGGCCTCGCCCTCGGCGAGCGGAGCGCCGAGGGTGTGGACGGCCTTGACGAAGAACCCGTCGGTGCCGAGCTCGTCGAGGACGGCCTTGCCCATGCGGGTCATGGTGCGCATGGCGACCGCGACGTAGGCGGAGTCGGTGATCTCGACGCCGATCGCGGAGAGCTCGGAGCCGAGGGGGCCCATGCAGAACGGGACGACGTACATCGTCCGGCCCTTCATGGAGCCGCGGAAGATCCCCTTCTCGCCCGCGAAGATGTCCTTCATCTCGGCGGGGGCCTTCCAGTGGTTGGTCGGGCCCGCGTCCTCCTCCTTCTCGGAGCAGATGAAGGTCCGGTCCTCGACGCGCGCGACGTCGGAGGGGTCGGAGGCGGCGTAGTACGAGTTCGGGCGCTTCGTCTCGTCGAGCTTCTTGAACGTTCCCTTGGCTACGAGCTCCTCGCACAGGCGCTCGTACTCTGCCTCGGAGCCGTCGCACCAGACGACGCGGTCCGGCTGGGTGAGGGCAGCGATCTCGTCCACCCAGGAGATGAGCTCCTGGTGAGTCGTCGGGATGGTGGGAGCCGCGTTGTCGCGCGCCACGATTGCTCCTTGTTGAGGGGTTTGTTTGGTGTAGGCCCCGTGGGGGCTGCGACCCGGACGCTTCGCGCTCCGCTCATCCGGTGTCGACCGCACTCATCTGATCATCCGGTGGATGTGCGCATATGTCCAGAGGGCCTCTCACGTGAGCATTGCCACGTCCGTCAATCTTCCGTAAAGACCACTAACGGAAACCTACGGACCCGTAGGTAGCATGGCGCGCATGACTTCTGATGCCGCGGCCATCCCGGCCGCCGAGGCCACACCGGTAGTCGAGGCCCTGGAGGCGGCAGAGACCGCCCTGGAGGAGAAGCCGCTGTTGCGCGGCTGGCTGCACCTCGGGATGTTCCCCGCCGTGGTCGTCGCCGGCCTGGTGCTCATGGCCTTCACCGACTCCACCCGGGCCCGCGTCGCCTGCGGTGTGTACATCCTCACGGCCTGCCTGCTCTTCGGCGTCAGCGCGGTCTACCACCGCGGCACGTGGGGACCGCGCGGCGAGGCCATCCTGCGCCGGCTCGACCACGCCAACATCTTCCTGATCATCGCGGGCACCTACACCCCGCTGACCGTCCTGCTGCTGCCGCCCTCGACCGGGCGGACCCTGCTGTGGGCGGTGTGGATCGCGGCCGCCGCCGGCATCGCGTTCCGGGTCTTCTGGGTCGGTGCCCCGCGCTGGCTCTACACCCCCTGCTACATCGCCATGGGCTGGGCGGCGGTCTTCTTCCTGCCCGACTTCATGCATACCGGCGGGATCGCCGTCCTGGTCCTGGTGGTCGTGGGCGGCCTCCTCTACAGCGTGGGCGGGGTCATCTACGGCATGAAGCGCCCGAACCCCTCCCCGCGCTTCTTCGGCTTCCACGAGGTCTTCCACTCGCTGACCCTCGCGGCCTTCGTGGCCCACTACGTCGGCATCTCGCTCGCCGCGTACCAGCACTGACCGAGGGGCGGCCCGGCCCCGGCCCCGGTCGCGTTCCGCGCGCTCAGGCGGAGCCGGAACCGGAGTCGTCCAGGGCCGCGTCGAAGAGCCGGTCGGCCAGCTCGCCGAAGACGGAGCTCAGCTTCTCGTCGGCGAAGCCGTCGGCGCACCCCTGGAACGCCAGCCGGGCCACCGCCGCAACCAGGACCCCGCCGCCCCTGGGGGTGGCGGGGTCCTGGTCCGTGGCCGTCGCCGGGTCCGGCTTCAGCAGGCGTAGCCGTCGCGGTCGGGGTCCAGGCGCAGCGGGTCGCTGCCGTTGACCTTGAGGCGCTTCGGGTACGTGTGGGAGGCCAGCCAGTCGCAGCGGGCCTTCGTCGTCGCCTGCACCTCGGCCGGGAAGCGGGTCGGTACGCACACGTTGACCGTGCCGTAGTGCCGGTCGCAGCCGGCCACGCTCGGCGCGACCGGGGCAAAGTCGCGCGCGGCCCCCTCTTTATCAGGAACAGCCTCCTTGGCGGGCCCCAGCTTGTCGGCGAAGGTGTGCTCGTGCGCGGAGGGCTGCTCCTGGGTGGCCGCGAGCGCGGACGGGCCGCCGAGGTGCACCCAGGTCGCGATCGACGGGATGCCGTTCGCGTCGACCGCGAAGAGCATGTACCAGCCGGGCGGCGCCAGGTTGGGGTTGCTGGTGACGTTCAGGTCGATGTTGTTCCCGTCGACGGTCATGGGCAGGTCCACGAACCGCTGGTTAGGGTCCGAGGAGTGGGTGACCGCCGCCGGACGGATCAGCTCCGCCTTGGCGACCGGCCGGTTGACGGTGATCCGCTGCGTGTCCCCGTACACCCACTGCGTGTCGATCACCGAGGTGATCTGCGGGCGGGCGCCCTTGAAGAGATAGGGCGGGGTGTAGATCGACACGTTGTGGTTGTACGTCCCGTTGCCCGGATTGTCGCCGACCGACATGACCCGGCCGTCCGGCATCAGGAACGACGCCGAGTGGTAGGTCCGCGGGATCGGGTCGGTGGCGAGACCCGCCTGGTAGGTGTTGGTCGCCGGGTCGAAGAAGGAGGCCTCGAAGACCGGGTCGGCCCGGTCGTGCAGCCCGCCGCCGGTCTCCAGCACCTTGCCGTCCGGCAGCAGCACCGCCGACACGAACATCTTGCCCTCGGCGCCGGTCTGCGGCCGCTTGCCCTGGCCCTGGTCCACCAGGCCCTGCGGGATCGGCGGTCCGGCCGTGTAGGCGGGGCTGGGCTGCTTGAGGTCGATGATGTCGGTGAGCCGGTTGGCCGCCGGATTGCGCTCGTTGTTGCCGCCGCCGATGGTCAGCACCCGCTGGTCCTGGGCCGGGGGCAGCAGCACGCTCGCCGACTCGTCCCGCTCGTCCTTGTTCCGCAGGCCCGGCACGTCGGTGATGGTGTTGGCGTCGTAGTCGTAGATCGAGGCCCCGGTGCCCTGCGTGCCGTTGCCGAAGGTGTGGCTGCCCGAGTAGAAGAGCCGCCCGTCCTGCATGAGGATCATCGACGGGTACAGGCCCCAGTACGACCAGGTCTGGTTGACCTCGTTCATCGGCAGCCACTTGTTCTGCGCCGCCGAGAACTTCTCCGCCGTCACATTGCCCGTGGAGTCCTCCTTCAGCCCGCCGAAGGAGATCACGTCACCGTTGCCGAGGATCGTCGCCGACGGGTACCAGTGCCCGCCGTTCATGTCGTTGGTCCTGGTGTACTTCTCGGTCGCCGGGTCGAAGGTGTACGAGTCCTTCAGCCCCTGGTAGCCGATCTTGCCGTCGGCCGACGGGTACCCCTTGTTGCCGCTCATCACCAGCACCCGGCCGTCCGCCAGCTGCACATGGCCCGCGCAGAACATGTCGACGGGGGTCGGGATCGTCTTGAAGGAGCCGTTCGCCGGGTCGTAGACGGCGGAGGTGAAGGTACCCGCGTTGAACTGGGCGATGTCGTTGCCCGAGCCCGCGATCAGCAGCACCTTTCCGTTCTTCAGTACGACCGCGTGCATCGAGCGCACCGGGTTCTGCGCCGGGATCACCTGCCACTTGCCCTTGGCGCACTCCTCCGCGGTCCCCGAACAGGACGGCTGCGGCGGGACGGCGCCCACCTCCTCCAGCGCGTAGTCGTCGGTGGTGAGCGTGCCCACCCCGTAGACCGACAGACCCCACGCGATCTTGTCGGTGCCCGGCGGAACGACCGGCGTACGGACCTCCGTACGCGCCCAGGCCGCGCTGACGGGCGGATTCTGCAGGTCGGTCCAGTACTGCCAGCCCGCCGTCGTGTCACGGCGGAACACGGTCACCGACACGTCCGGGGTGTTCGACTTGTACCAGGCGGACAGGTCGTACTGCTTGCCCGGCGTGACGGTCGGGGCGCAGGTGCTGTTCTCCGTGACCAGCGCCTTGCGGTCGCCGTCCACGCGGCGGGTGAGCGAGACCTTCATCGCCTTGGTGCCGCCGTGCGCGTCGGCGACGGTGGCGAAGGTGAAGTCGTTGTTGCCCCAGCCGGACCTGGACCAGCAGGACGGCATGTCGGAGCCGGGGGCCCCGGCGGTCTCGAAACCGGGATTGGACAGCAGATTGGGCGGGCCGGCCGTGGCCTGCTGCGGTGCGGTGAGCAGCAGGCTCGCGGTCATCGCCCCGACGGCAAGCAGGGCGGCCCTCCGCCCGGCCCTCCGCCGGATCGTCAGACGCATGGAAAGGTTCCTTTCTGTGCGGCTCAGCTCCTGTTGTGGCGCGGCAGATAGACGAGGGCCTCGGTGGCCGCGAACCGCAGGACGAAGGTCGTGACCAGGGCAAGGGCGGTGGCGGGCAGCACCTCCATCCCGAGCTCGGCGACGAACACCGCGATCAGCGGGATGCGCAGCAGCAGATCGGCGTTGGCGAGCAGCGCGAACCGCCCCACCCGGTCCGCCCAGTGGCGGTGCCGGCGCCGGTCGCGGAAGAGCAGGGTCTCGATGAGGAGGAAGTTCCACAGGACCCCCGCCTGGTTGGCGACGATCTCGGCCGGCAGGTAGTGCATCCCCGCATGGGTGAGCAGCCACAGCGCGGCCAGGTTCGGGACGAAGCCGGAGAGCCCGATCAGCCCGAAGCCGATCATGCGGGCCAGCGGGGCGGCCGAGCGCAGCGAGGCGAGGTGGGCGAGGAAGCGCATGCCCTCGCGGGCGGTGGACTTCGACTCGCCCGCATAGCGGTCCTGGAAGACGAACGGCACCTCGGCGACCTCGCCGGGGCGGCAGCGCACCGCCAGCTCCAGCAGGATCTTGTAGCCCAGCGGCTTCAGGGCCTCGGCGGTGACGACGGAGCGGCGCATCGCGAAGAAGCCGCTCATCGGGTCGCTGATCCCGCGCAGGGCGCGCGGGAAGAGCGCCTTCGTCAGCCAGGTCGCGGCGCGGGAGACGGCGATGCGGTAACTCCCGGCGAGCCCGGCCCGGCTGCCGCCGCTGATGTAGCGGGAGGCGACGACGAGGTCGGCGCCGGTGCGCAGGCCCTCGCCGACGAGCTCGGGGACGAGGTGGGGCGGGTGCTGGAGGTCGGCGTCCATGACGACGATCCAGTCGGTGTCCGCGCGCTTGATCCCTTCGACGACGGCACCGCCGAGCCCGCCGTCGGCCGTCTCCCGGTGCAGGACCGACACGGGGAAGGGGTGGTCGGCGGCGGCCTTCTCGATGACGGCGGGGGTGTCGTCCGTGGAGTCGTCCACGAACAGCACCTCGCAGGGCAGGTGGTCGGGCAGCGCCTCACCGAGCCGGCGCAGCAACTCGGTGATGTTCCCGGACTCGTTGAAGGTCGGGACGATGAGGGTCACGCTTCCGGTCAGGGCCTGCGGAGCGCTGAGCTCCGCATCGACGGGGGCATGGAGGTGCCACAGGTCCTCGCTCATACTCGCTCAGCTCCCACTCGTACGGTCGGTCCTGCGTATCTCGATGCGGTCCTCACCCGACCCGAAGACCGCCACCACCGCCGAATGCTCCAGCGCCGCCTTCACGTTGGGCAGGTTCACCGCGTCACGGCGCACGGTGGGCGAGGAGACCACGTAGTCGATGTCCCGCCAGCCCCGCGGCAGGGTCCTGGTGACGGCCGGGTCGAGGTCCGCCTTGTAGAACCAGATCGCGCCGGGCCCCGGCGTGAAGCCGTGGTGCACCGCGTCCAGCCAGAGCGCGTCGTCCACCAGCACCCGGGTGTTCACCGGATCGGCCACCTCGCTGCCGAGCCAGGCCGCGGCCTGCCGGTACGGGGCGTTCGCGTCCACCGTCAGCGCGGTGCGGTTGGCGTCGTACCAGCGCGGCAGCACGTACACGGCGGCCGACGCCGCGAGTACGCCGACCATCGCCCGGCGCGCCCACACGCGCGACCGGCGCTCGCCCGGACCTCGGCGGCGGCGCAGCACGGCGTGCGTGATGCTGGCCGCGCCCCCGGCGAGGACGAGCGCGAGGAACGGCAGCGCCTGGATCACGTACATCGCCGGCAGGTAGCCGGAGGGCCGCATCGCGACGGCGGCGAGGATCACGGCGGCGAGCGCGGGGCCGGCCAGCGCGCGGGCGGTGACCGACCAGCGAAAGGTGGCCAGCAGCAGGACGGCGCCGGCCAGCCCGCCGAGCGGCAGGACGGTGTCGTAGTAGAGCCAGGACCGCAAGGCGCCGTTCGAGCCGGACCCGGGGGTGAGGATGAAGCCGGAGCCCTCGCGGCCCATCTGGTAGGTGATGCCGTCGATGAGCGACACGTGCCCTGAGCCGGGCAGCAACTCGCCGTTGAGCAGGGCGTACAGCGGGTACGACAGCCCGATCAGCGCACAGGCGGTGATCGCTCCGGTGACCGCGAACTTACGGGTGTCCCGGTGGCTGTGGCGCCACATGGTCACCAGCAGCGCCGGGAGCACCACCAGCATCGTCTCCTTGGTCAGGACGGCGGTGGCGGCCGCCAGCCCGGAGCCGAAGTGGTGCCACAGGTGGCGGCTCGGGGACGCGGCGAGGCAGAAGGCCAGCAGCATCCACATCACGGCGAGGTTGTCGAGGAAGATCTCCCGCTGGAGGACCACGGAGAGCGGCGACAGGCCGAAGAGGGCCATCGCGAGCCCGGCCGCCCAGCGCGGCAGCCACAGCCGGCGCGCCAGGACGTACAGCAGGACGGAGGAGGCGGCGGAGACGGCGAGCATCGAGAACCGCATCGGCGCGACGGTCATCCAGTCGGGCACGAAGAGCGACGGCAGGTACGTCAGGCCCGCGATCTGGATCCAGCCGAGCGGCGGATGGTCGTACCAGTAGGTGTAGTGGGCGAGGCCGTCGCCCTGCTGGACGGCCCAGGCCTGCGCGAGGTACGTGCCCTCGTCGTCGCTCAGGGTCGGGAAGTTCGTGATGTTCCAGCCCTGGACCAGCACGATCACCAGCAGCAGGGCGCCGCACAGCAGCAGGTCGGGGCGGGAGGAGCGGAAGCGCACGAGGGGCCGGGCGGGCGCGGCCGGGCGCACGCCGAGGCCGCCGGCGACGGGCGTCCGCCGGTCCGGGACGGTGCGGGTCTCTGGCTGGGGATCAGTGGCCGTGGGCAGGGTGGCGGTCACTGGCGGCTGTCCTCTCGGATCGCGGTGGAGGCGGAGACGACACCGGGTGCGGCGGTGGCGGGGAAGGGCGCGGGCGCGCCGACGCCGACGGCGGCGGCGGCGGTCGGGGTCGCGGTCAGGTGGGCGCCGGTGTGGCTGGTCAGCTCCCATTCGTTGCGGCCGCGCTGCTCGCGCCAGACCGCACGGATCGCGGCCCCCGCGAGCATCACCTGGTAGAACGGGCCGCCGACCACGAGCTTGACGTAGTGCACGAAACGGACCCGCAGACCGTACTGGCGGCCGAAGTCGTGCAGGCCGACGATCTCGAACACGAAGGTCACCATCGCCGTGATCATGGGGAGGAAGGTGATGATCGCGATGCCGACCGGTACGTCGAGGAGGACCGCGACGGCGAAGTTGAGCGGAATGATCACCCCTGACGCGGCCTGCATGAAGGGCGTCATCAGCGTGTAGCGGGCCAGCCAGCGCTGGCCGCGCCCGGGCAGCTGCTGCCAGTCCTTCTTCCGGTACACCTGAAGGAACCCCTGGTTCCAGCGGGTGCGCTGCTTGAGCAGGCTCACCAGCGAGCCGGGCGTCTCCTCGCGGGTGACCATGTCGCAGTCGTAGGCGACGACCACCTTCTTGCCGACCGACGACAGCCGCACCCCGAGGTCGCAGTCCTCGGCGAGGCAGTTCTGGTCCCAGCCGCCGGCCTCGCGCAGCACCTCGGTGCGCACGAAGACGGTGTTGCCGCCGAGCGGGATGAAGCCCTTCTCGGCGTGCAGGTGCAGCCGGGAGCGGAACCAGAAGAAGTACTCCAGGCAGTTGCGCAGGCTGTACCAGCTGGAGTGGAAGTTGATGAGCTGGACCCCGCCCTGGACCACGTCGGCGCCGGTGGAGCGGAAGGCGTGGTCGACGTGGGCGAGCAGCTCGGGGTGGACCTGGTCCTCGGCGTCGAAGACGCCGACGATGTCACCGCGGCAGGACGGGAGGGCGGTGTTGAGGGCCTTCGGCTTGTTCTTCGTCTCGTGGTGGTCGACCACGACCCGTACGCGGGCCGGGGCGCGGGCGGCGGCCCGTTCGGCGACGGCGGCCGTCTCGGGGTCGTCGTGTCCGACGATCACGAGGATCTCGTAGTCGGTGTGGCTCGACTCCAGCAGCCGGTCGATGGTGTGCTCCAGGACCGCCTGCTCGTGGCGTGCGGGCAGCAGCAGCGAGAAGGCGAGGCGCCCCTCCCCGTCGGGGCGGTCGAAACGCGTGGAGGCGAGCACCTCGGGGGTCCGCCACGCGTGCATCTGCCACCAGAGCGTGAATGCGGCCATCCAGAAGAGCGCCAGGGAAATGACAGTGATGAACACAGATGTGTACAACAGGCCCCCCACAGACCCGCCGCCCCCCGGCGGCGATCAGCAAACCCCCCGGGGGCTCACGGCGGGCCCCCCGGCCCGCCGCCCCCGCTTCCCCCTTGCGCGCACCCCCCAGTGCGCTGTCTCGGTAACTCCCGAAGCCAAGAGATTAGGCAGTGAACATGACACTCAGCTGCATCGCAGATAAAAAGCACGTTTCTTAACTCATATGCGAGCAACCGGAATTGACGGTACTCCGGCCACTTCAGGGACGAATCGCACCCAACTGCTCGGCCAGTTCGACCGGTTCCGTCGTAGGCCGCGCGCAGACGAAATGTCGACACACATACGCCGTTGGACGGTCGTGCTCGAGTGTGCGCTCGGCAAGAAGGGGGAACTCCCCGCCAGTGCCGTCCGCCGCACGCGGCAGACCGGCCGCCACCACCGCCCCAGGAGCCGTCCCCAGCAACGCGGTCCGGTGCAGCAGCGCCAGCGCCGGATCCTCCGGATGGCCGACGACCGCCACCTCGCGCGGCCCGTCCAGGAGCGCCTCGGCCACCGACAGCCCGTGCCCGATGAAGCGCGGCACCCGCGGCCCGAGCGCGTGCACCACCCCGAGCGCCCGCTCCGCCGCCGTACGGTGCGCCTCCGATCCGGTGTGCGCCGCGTACGAGAGCAACGCGCCCGCGGCGGCCGTCCACCCCGACGGGGTGGCCGTGTCCGTCGGATCCTGCGGCCTGCGGATGAGCTTCTCCGCGTCGTGCGCCGTGTCGTACAGCGACCCGTCCTCGGCGGTGAACCGGTCCAGGACCAGGTCGACGAGGAATCCGGCGAACTCCAGCCAGACCCCCTCGCCGGTCACGGACGCCAGCGCGAGGAAGCCGTCCGCCACGTCGCCGTAGTCCTCCAGCACCCCGTCGTTGACGCCGACCTGTCCGTCCTTGCTGGTGCGCGACAGCCGCGCCCGGCCGTCCATGTGCACACGCACCAGCAGATCGGCCGCCTCGGTAGCCTGCTCCACCAGGTCGGGCCGCTCGAAGTACGCCCCGCACTCGGCGAGCGCGGCGATCGCCAGCCCGTTCCACGCGGCGACGATCTTGTCATCCCGCCCGGGCGCGGGCCGCCGCCCGCGCGCGGCCAGCAGCCGCTCCTTGATCGCGGCGAGCCTGCCCGCCTCCACCACGGGCCCGTCCTGGGGCAGCTGCAGCACGGACGCCCCGTGCTCGAAGGTTCCCTCCTCGGTCACCCCGAAGTACCCGGCGGCCAGATCTCCGTCGTCCTCCCCCAGCACCTCGCGCAGCTGGGCCGGGGTCCAGGCGTAGTAGACCCCCTCCACGTGCTTCCCGGTCAGCGGGTCCTCGCTGTCGGCGTCGAGCGCGGAGGCGAAGCCGCCCTGGTCGGTGCGCAGCTCCCGGACCATGAAGTCGGCCGTCTCCAGCGCGACCCGGCGCGCGAGATCGGACCCGGTGGCGCGCCACAGGTGGGCGTACACCCGGCACAGCAGCGCGTTGTCGTAGAGCATCTTCTCGAAGTGCGGAATCACCCACTCCCGGTCCACGGAATAGCGTGCGAACCCGCCTCCGAGCTGGTCGTAGATCCCGCCGCGCGCCATCGCCTCGCACGTGTCCACGGCCATCTGGAGCGCGCCCTCGGAACCCGTGCGCGCGTGGTGGCGCAGCAGGAACTCCAGCACCATGGACGGCGGGAACTTCGGTGCCCCGCCGAATCCGCCGCGCGCGGAGTCGTACTCCCGCGTCAGTCCGAGCAGTGCCTGCGCGAGCTCCCCGGGCCCGGGCGTGCCGGCCTTCCCGTAGTCCAGCTCCCGGCCGGCCAGGTCCCGGGCGATCCGCTGCGCGACCTCGGCGACCTCCTCGGGCCGCCCCACCCAGGCGGTCCGCACCCCTTCGAGCACCTGCATGAACGAGGGCATCCCCTGCCGGGGCTCGGGCGGGAAGTAGGTGCCGAAGTAGAAGGGCTCGGCGTCGGCGGTCATGAAGACCGACATGGGCCAGCCGCCCTGGCCGGTGGCGGCCTGGACGGCCTCCATGTAGACGGCGTCGATGTCGGGCCGCTCCTCGCGGTCGACCTTGATGTTGACGAAGTGCTCGTTCATGTACGCGGCGGTCAGCTCGTCCTCGAAGGACTCGTGCGCGAGGACATGACACCAATGGCAGCTGCTGTACCCCACGCTCAGGAAGACGGGCACGCCGCGCCTGCGCGCCTCGTCGAAGGCAGCGGGCTCCCACTGCCACCAGTCGACGGGGTTGTCCGCGTGCTGGAGAAGGTACGGGGACGTGGCGTGCGCAAGTCGGTTGGGCATGCCTCCATCCTCGCGCACCCGGTGGGGACCGGCCCGAAGGCGGGGGTGCGGCCCGCCGTGCGTCGCGTGTTCGGGGGCGTCGCAGGGCCGGTCGGCCCCGTGTGCTCGCGAGCGGGACGGGGTGCGTAGCGCAGCGGTAGTCGCGCCTTCACCGCATGCAGGAGGACGCCGGTTCGAATCCGGTCGGCCCCGTCCCGCCTTCGCACCGGCCTCGCCAGCTCCCCGCGGGAGCGGGGCCCCGCTTCAGGAAGCCGGCGCTGTCGCGCTAGGCGACGTGGCGTCATGTCGCCCTCTGAATATGCCAGTTGACTGATTTCGACCCGACTGTGGGAGAGAGTGCGCAGTTCCCTCTGAACTAGCTCAGATTCCCTCGCGCTCGGAGGAGTCCCGAAGGACACTTGGGTCTCGTTGCCGGAGCTCTCTGAGGGGGATGCCGATGCGGGACAGCCATCGCGGTGAGGCCGAGCGGCTGTTGGAGCGGGCCGTGGACGACGCCGCGCAGCGGGGAACGGGTGCGGGCATCGACCGGGCGACGCTGCTGGCCCGGGGCCGGGAGGCGCTGGACGCGCTCGCCGCGAGTGCCGCGCCGGAGTACGAGGCGTACGTGCGGGCTCTGGACGAGGCGGCGGCCGGGGACCAGTCGCTGGGTGAGGCCTTCCGGCGGGGCAACCACTCCACGGCGTTGCTGGTGACGGCGGTCGCGGCGGCCACGGCCGTGGGTGCGGACCTGTCGCTGGGTGTCGCGGCCGGTACGGCGCTGACCGCGGGGGCCGTGGTGGGGATCTCCGGTGCGGTGGCGACGGTGGTGAAGGTGACGGCGCTGCACCTGCCGGCCGCGAACCGGCGGGCCGGGGAGCGGGGCCGGCCGGGCGGGCCGGAGCAGTTGAAGCTGCAGTGGCTGTCGGCGCTGGAGGTGCGCGGGATACGGCCGTTCCTGGAGCAGCAGCGTGCGGTGGCCGCGGCGGCCCGGGCGGCCCGGCCCGCGGCGGCCCGGCCCGCGGCGCGGCCCGCTCCGCGGCTGCGGGGTGCGGACCGCAGCGCGGAGGCGCGGCGGCGCAGTGCGCTGGAGCATTCCTTCGGGCAGCTGCCGGCTCCGGCGGAGGTGTTCGCGGGGCGGCGGTCCGAGCTGACGCGGATCGCGCAGTGGGTGCAGGCGGCCCGGGCCAGTACGGAGACCCGGCCGGTGGTGGTGGTGCTGCACGGTGAGCCGGGGGTGGGCCGTACGGCGCTGGCGCTGCGGGCGGCGCACGCTCTGCGGGACCAGTTCCGGGGTGCGTGCGTGGTGGACCTGCGGGGCGGTTCGGCCGGGGAGGCGTCCGGGGAGGCGCCGCTGGCCACCCGGGAGGCGCTGCTGCACCTGATGAACCGGCTGGGCGCGCCGCGCGAGCAGTTGCTGTTCCGCGAGGGCGCGTCGGCGGAGCAGCAGGTGCGGCGCCTGGGCGAGCTGTACCACCAGCATCTGCAGGGGCTGCCGGTGACGGTGCTGCTGGACGACGCGGTGGACGCGGCGCAGGTGCGGATGCTGGTTCCGGAGCGTTCCGAGAGCCTGGTGCTGGTGACGGCGCGGGAGCCGTTGGAGCTGCCGGCGGATCTGGCGGCGTGGGTGTACCAGCTGCCGGTGGAGCGGCTGGCGCCGCAGGAGGCGGCGGAGCTGCTCCGGGCGCCGCGGGCGGGGGCGGCGGGTGCGGCGGGTGCGGCAGCTCCGGCGGGTGTCGCGGAGGAGGATCTGGCCGCGGTGGTGGAGCTGAGCGGCGGGCTGCCGCTCGCGCTGCGGCTGCTGGCTCCGCTGGCGGGCGAGGGCCGGGCCCTGGCGGGCGGTGCGGCGGCGCACCCGGTGGAGGCGGCGCTGCGTGCGGCGGACGCGCGGCTGGCCGAACCCGCCCGGCAGCTGCTGCGGCGGTTGCCGCTGGCCGGCCGGGCGTCGCTGGGAGGTGCGGCGGCGGCCGCGCTGGCGGACGTACCGGAGGCGGCGGCGCTGCGCACGCTGGAGGAGCTGTGGGAGGCGGGGCTGATCGAGCGGGTGCGCGGCCAGCGGTTCCGGATGCACGACGCGGTGCGTGCGTACGCGGCGGCGCGGTCGCTGGCGGACGAGGACCGGGCGCAGGCCGCGGCGGCGCACGAGCGGCTGATCCGCGACTACGCGCGGCTCGCGGACTCGGTGATCCGGATGGTCGACGGGAAGATGTCGACGCGGGCGAACACCTTCCTGAAGGGGCCGGTCGGGGGGCACGGTTTCACCTCGCTGGATGCGGCGCTGCGCTGGCTGGACGACGAGTCGAGCTTCATCACGGCGGCGTTGCGGCATTCGGAGGGGGTGGATCAGCAGGCGGTGCTGGATCTGCTGGGTGCGCTGTGCGATTTCTGTCTGCTGCGCGGGGACCTGTACCGGCTGGGCGAGATCGATGAGCTGACGCAGGTGGTGGCGGCGGGTCAGAACGGGCTGAAGGGGCAGCAGGGGCGCCTGGTGCGGTCGGTGCAGTGGCGTACGGGTATCGCGGCGCGCCAGCTGGGCGAGCTGGACAAGGCCCGCACCACGCTGGCGTCGGTGGTGGACCAGTACATGGAGGCCGATCAGGAGGCGGCGGCCGCGATGGCCCTGGTCTCGCTCGGGATCACGCTGCACCACCAGGGCAATCTCCCGGAGGCGGCGGTGCGGATCCGGGAGGCGCTGGTGCTGCAGGAGGCGCCGGAGCTGGCGGGTGACCGGGCGTGGGGGCTGCACGCGCTGGCGGCGGTGGAACGGGACCGGGCGCGGCTGGCGGAGGCGGCGCGGCTGCTGGAGACCTCGCTGGCGTTGCACCGGGAGAGCGAGAGCGTGCACGGGGAGGCGTGGGCCCATTTCCAGCTGGGGCAGGTGCACCTGCGGTTCGGGGACGTGGAGCGGGCGGAGGTGGAGCTGCGGCTGGCTCTGGACCTGTACGGGCGTACCCGCGACGACCGCGGTGAGGCCTGGGCGCTGACGCAGCTGGGCCGGGCCCGGGTGGTGGACGGGGATCCGGGGCCGGCGGTGGACGGGCTGCGGGAGGCTCTGGCGCGGCACCGGGAGGCGGAGGACGCGCGGGGGGAGGCGTGGACGCAGTACTACCTCGGGCAGGCGCTGGAGGTGGGCGGCGCGCGCGACGAGGCGGTACGGGAGCTGGAGCGGGCGCGGACGATGTTCTCGCGGATGCGCGACGTGTACGGGCTGGCGTACGCCCGCCACCATTCGGGCCGGGTGACGCGGGACCAGCGGGCGGCGCAGACGGGGAACCTGCGGAACTCCGGCTTCGCCCGTCAGCTGCTGGTGGACGCGCGGGCGGATTTCCGGCGGATCGGGCTGGCGCACGGCGAGGCGTGGACGTGTCTGGAGCTGGCGGTGATCGACGCGGGCAACGGCCGGCTGTCGCAGGCGCTGGGCCTGTGCGAGGAGGCGGTGCGGCTGTTCATCGCGTACGGGGACCGGCGCGGGGAGGACTGGGCGCGTTTCCTGCGGTGCACGATGCTGCCGTACGCGGTGCCGGCGGCGCCGGAGGAGGCGCGGGCGGAGCTGGGGCGCCTCGCGCAGGCGCCGCATCCGGCGCGGGACGGCCGGCTGGAGGACTGCCTGGAGACCTACGGGGTGATCCTGGGCCGGGGGGTGGATCCGGCGGAGGGCTGGCAGGCGTGGCGGCTCGGCCTGGTCCCGAACCTGCACTCGCGGGAGGTCATGGGGGTCCCGCGGGCCTGACGCGCTCGCGTCCCGACGGGCAGGGTGGGGCACCGCGGGTCCCGGGCGCGCTCCTCGGCCGGCCACCGGCCCGACGAGCCGCTCCGTGGCGTGGCTGCCCAGGGACCGGAAGGGCGGGAACCCGCCGGGGGCCGCGGGCCGGGCGCGGACCGAGGGCGGAGGGAAACGGCGGGAAGCGCCCCGCGGCGGACCCGGCAGCCGGATCGCGCACGCGCGGAAGGCCCGGCCCCGGCTTCCCGGCCGGGGCGGCGGCATGCGCGCGAAGGTCCCCGCAGCGCCGCGCCGGTCCCGGCCCTACGGGGCCCGGTGGGCGCCGCGCCGGAGGCGGCCCGGGCGACGGGCATGCACGCGAAGGACCCCGCAGCCCCCTGCCGACCCCGGACCGGCCTTACGGGGCCCGAGTGCCGTCCCCGCCGGAGGCGGCCGGCTCCGGGGCTTCCTCGAAGTTCACCCGGCCCATGTGCCGGTTCATGGACTTCATCAGGGCCCACACGCCTACGGCGAGGGCCGCGAACACGATGAAGCCGAGGAGGCCGGGCGTCACCTTGTTCTTGTCGAAGGTGTCACCCGCCAGCGGAAGGAGCTGGGTCAGTGCTGCCTGCGTAGCGCTCATAGCTACGCATTCTCCCGGATGCCCGCGAAGAGGTCGGACTCGGGGAGGGAGGTGTCGACGAGCGACTTCGCGAGCTCGTACTCCTCGGTGGGCCAGACCTCCTTCTGGATGTCCATCGGAACGCGGAACCAGCCGCCGTCCGGGTCGATCTGGGTGGCGTGCGCGATGAGCGCCTTGTCACGGATCTCGAAGAAGTCGGCGCAGGGCACGTGGGTGGTCAGGGTCCGCTCCTTGCGCTCGAACTCCTTCCACCGCTCCAGCCACTCCCCGTAGGGGGACTCCAGGCCGCGGGCGAGCAGCGCCTCGTGGAGGGCGACGGTGCGCGGCTTGTTGAAGCCCTGGTTGTAGTAGAGCTTCTGCGGCTGGTAGGCCGGGCCGTACTCGCTCTCCGGGTACTTCTCGGTGTCGGCCGCGCTGTCGAAGGCCAGCATGGAGATCGTGTGGGTCATGATGTGGTCGGGGTGCGGGTAGCCCCCGTTCTCGTCGTACGTGGTGACGACCTGCGGCTTGAAGGCGCGGATCTTCTTCACCAGCTCGCCGGCGGCCTCGTGGACGTCCGCGAGCGCGAAGCAGCCCTCGGGCAGCGGGGGCAGCGGGTCGCCCTCGGGGAGGCCGGAGTCCACGTAGCCGAGCCATTCCTGCTCGATGCCGAGGATGTCGCGCGCCTCGTCCATCTCCCGGGCGCGGACCTCGTGGATGTTCTCCTCGATGTACTTGTCGCCCTGGAGCTTGGGGTTCAGGACCGAGCCGCGCTCGCCACCGGTGCAGGTGACGACCAGCACGGGAATCCCCTCGGACACGTACTTGGCCATGGTGGCCGCGCCCTTGCTCGACTCGTCGTCGGGGTGGGCGTGGACGGCCATCAGTCGAAGCTGCTCGGTCAAAACAGGATCCTCTGCGATTCGGCGCGACACTCAGCTCCTATAGTGACCGAACTGGGGGGCGGAAAATTCCAGGGGTGACCAAGCCGTCCCCGGCGAGAGGAACGATCATGAGCGCGGTGCGCGAGGGACTGCCCGAGGGCCGCTACGGCCGGTCGGCGGACGAGCGTGCGGACCGGAAGCTCAAGATCATCGGATCGGTGCTGGGTGCGGCGCTGCTGGGCGTGGTCGGCTGGATCGGCTGGGACTACGTCGCGGGACAGAGCGTGAGCGCCGAGGTGATCAAGTTCCAGGTGATTTCGGACACCGAGGTGAAGGTGCACCTGGAGGTCCGCAAGGACGCCTCGGTCACCGGGGTCTGTTCCCTCAGCTCCCAGGACAAGGAGCACGCCGAGGTGGGCCGCGCGGACTTCACCTTCGCGCAGAACCGGTCGCGGGTGGACGAGATCGTCACCTTGAAGACCACCGGCCGGGCCACGATGATCGAGCTGGTCGGCTGCCAGCCGGCGCCTTCCGCCCACTGAGGTCCGAAGAGGATTGAAGTGGCGCCCCACGAGGCAATGAGCCTCTGGGGTCCTCCCCCTTTTCTTCCCGAATTGTTAGGCTCGTGGTTTCGTCCGCCGACGGCGGCCAGTAGTCCCCTGTACCGACGAGGAGCACCCGTGACCCAGACGAGCGAAAGCGTCACCTGGCTGACCCAGGCGGCGTACGACCAGCTGAAGGCGGAGCTGGACTACCTCTCTGGTCCCGCCCGCACGGAGATCGCCACGAAGATCGCAGCCGCCCGCGAGGAGGGCGACCTGCGTGAGAACGGTGGCTACCACGCGGCGAAGGAGGAGCAGGGCAAGCAGGAGCTCCGGGTCCGCCAGCTCACGCAGCTCCTGGAGAACGCCAAGGTCGGCACCGCGCCCGCGTCCGACGGCGTGGTGGCCCCCGGCACGCTCGTGAAGATCGCCTTCGACGGCGACGAGGACGACACCATGGAGTTCCTCCTGGCCTCGCGTGAGTACGCGTCCTCGGACTTCGAGACGTACTCCCCCCAGTCCCCGCTGGGCAGCGGCGTGCTGGGCAAGGCGATCGGCGAGGACGCCGAGTACGAGCTGCCGAACGGCAAGAAGGCCTCGGTCAAGATCCTGGACGTCAAGCCCTTCACCGGCTGATCACCCTCGGTCACCGTTTTCTTCCTGAGTGATGACGCGCGATGCCCGGCCGGGCTCTCCCGGCCGGGCATCGCGCGTTGCTGCGGGTGCGGGCGTCCCTGCGGACCTCAGCCGTCGGCCCCGCGGTACTTGCGGACCGCGAGCGTGCGGAAGAACAGGATGATCAGCGCCGACCAGATCAGCGAGGCCCATACCGGGTGGACCATCGGCCAGGCGTCGGACGGGGAGACGCCCGGGTTCCCGAAGAGCTCGCGGCAGGCCTGGACGGTGGCGCTGAACGGATTCCACTCGGCGATGGGCTGGAGCCAGCTCGCCATGTTCTCCGTGGGCACGAACGCGTTGGAGATGAACGTGACGGGGAACAGCCAGATCAGCCCGCCCGAGGTGGCCGCCTCCGGAGTGCGTACGGACAGCCCGATCAGGGCGCCGATCCAGGAGAACGCGTACCCGAGCAGGAGCAGCAGGGCGAAGCCTGCCAGCACCTCGCCGACGCTGGTGTGGGTGCGCCAGCCGACGAGGAGGGCGACCATCGCCAGCACCACCATGGTCAGGGCCGTCTGCATCAGGTCCGCCAGGGTGCGGCCGGTCAGGACGGCGCCGCGGGCCATGGGCAGCGAGCGGAAGCGGTCGATCAGCCCCTTGTGCATGTCGTCGGCGATGCCAGCGCCGGCACCCGCGGTGGCGAAGGTGACGGTCTGGGCGAAGATGCCGGCCATCAGGAAGTTCCGGTAGTCGCTGGCGCTGGTCGAACCGCCGATCATCATCGAGCCGCCGAAGACGAAGCTGAACAGCACCACGAACATGACCGGCTGGATCAGCCCGAAGATCAGCATCTCGGGAATCCGGCTGAGGCGGATCACGTTCCGTTTGGCGATCACGAGGGAGTCGTTCACGCTCTGGACGACGCCGCCGCGCGGACGGGGTGCCGTGAGATCGCGGTGCGGGGAGGCGCCCGGGTTCGGGGAGGCGCCCGGGTCCGGGGAGGTGAGGGTCACTTCGCCACCTCCTTGCGAGCCGTCTTGCGGTCCTTGGCCGCGGGAGCGGCCGGCGCGTCGCCGTTCTCGTTCTCCTCCGCGGCCCGTTCGGCGGCGTGCCCGGTCAGGGAGATGAACACGTCGTCGAGGGTGGGGCGGCGCAGGCCTATGTCGTCGATCTCGATGCCCCGGCCGTCGAGTTCGCGGATGACCTCGGCGAGCAGCTTGGCGCCGCCCGACACGGGCACGGTCAGTTTGCGGGTGTGTTCCTCGACCGTGGTCTCGCCCTTGCCGAAGCCGGCGAGCACCTCGCGCGCGGTGGTGATGTGCTGCCGTTCGTGGACGACGACCTCGACGCGCTCGCCGCCGGTACGGGCCTTGAGCTGGTCGGAGGTGCCGCGGGCGATGACCTTGCCGTGGTCGACCACGCAGATGTCGTGCGCGAGGTGGTCGGCCTCCTCCAGGTACTGGGTGGTGAGGAGCAGGGTGGTGCCGCCTGCGACCAGTTCCTGGATGATGCCCCACAGCTGCTGGCGGTTGCGGGGGTCGAGTCCGGTGGTCGGCTCGTCCATGAACATCACGGGCGGGCTGACGACGAGGGCGGCGGCGAGGTCCAGGCGCCGGCGCATGCCGCCGGAGTACGTCTTGGCCGTGCGGTCGGCGGCGTCGGAGAGGTTGAAGCGTTCGAGGAGTTCGGCGGCCCGGGCTTTGGCCGCCTTGGCCTTCATCTGGTAGAGCTGGCCGACCATCTGGAGGTTCTCGCGGCCGGTCAGGTACTCGTCGACGGCCGCGAACTGGCCGGACAGGCCGATGGCGCGGCGGACTTCGTTGGGATGCCGCAGTACGTCGATGCCGGCGACGACGGCCTTGCCGCTGTCGGGCCGCAGGAGGGTGGTCAGGACACGTACGGTCGTGGTCTTGCCCGCGCCGTTCGGGCCGAGCAGACCCAGGACGGTGCCTTCGGGGACATCGAGGTCCACGCCGTCGAGAGCCCGTACATCGCCGAAGGTCTTGACCAGACCTTCGGCGTAGATAGCGCCTGGCATATGGATTCTCCCAGTGAATCGGGCCAGTAGAATCAGGATATTCAGGGCATTTCTACGCAAATCCTATGAGTGCCGGGCAGGTCCTGCTCGGCCGAACGGGGGATGTCCGGCGCCGGCCGAGGACGCCCCCACGGCATCGCCTAGCTCATCACCTTGTATCCCGCGCCGTGCAGGGAACGCGCGACTTCCGTGCAGTGCTGCGGGCCCTTCGTCTCCAGGTGCAGCTCCACCTCCACCTCCGTGAGCCCCAGGCGCGGGTCCGTCCGCACATGGCTCACGTCCAACACGTTCGCATCCACCACTGACAACACCGCCAGGAGCCCGGCCAGGGCGCCCGGCCGGTCGGCCACGCGCAGCCGCAGGGACAGGTACCGGCCCGCCGCCGCCATGCCGTGGCGCAGGATCCGCTGGAGCAGCAGCGGATCGACGTTCCCGCCGGACAGGACGGCCACCACCGGGCCGCCGCCGTACAGTTCGGGCTCGCTGAGCAGGGCCGCGACCGTGCTGCACCCGGCCGGTTCGACCACCAGCTTGGCCCGCTCCAGGCAGAGCAGCAGGGCGCTGGAGAGGGCGTCCTCGGAGACCGTACGCACGTCGTCGACGAGCTCGCCGATGATTTTGAAGGGGACGTCTCCGGGGCGGCCGACCTTGATCCCGTCGGCCATCGTGATCGGTTCGTCGATCGAGATCGGATGTCCGGCCTTGAGCGAGGGCGGGTACGCGGCCGCGCCGGCCGCCTGTACCCCGATGACCCGCACGTCCGGCCGCAGCGCCTTCACGGCGACCGCGACACCGGCCGCGAGACCGCCGCCGCCGATCCCGACGAGGATGGTCCGCACCTCCGGGCACTGCTCCAGGATCTCCAGGCCGACCGTGCCCTGGCCCGCGATGATGTCGCGGTGGTCGAAGGGGTGGATGAACACCGCGCCGGTGCGGTCCGCGTACTCCTGGGCGGCCAGGAAGGTCTCGTCGACGACCTGCCCGTGCAACCGCACGTCGGCGCCGTACTCCTGGGTCGCGGCCACCTTCGGCAGCGGCGCCCCGACCGGCATGAACACGGTCGAGCGGACCCCGAGGAGGGAGGAGGCCAGCGCCACTCCCTGCGCGTGGTTGCCCGCGCTCGCGGCGACGACACCGGCGGCCCGCTGCTCGGGGCGCAGGCCGGCGATGCGTACGTAGGCGCCTCGGAGCTTGAAGGAGCCGGTGCGCTGGAGGTTCTCGCACTTGAGGTGGACCGGGGAGCCGGTGAGTGCGGAGAGGTGCCGGCTGCCCTCCATGGCGGTGACCCGCGAGACGCCGGACAGCATCTTCTGGGCCCCCCGGACGTCGTCGAGGATGACCTGGGGGACGGGCTGGGGCACGCGGTAGTTCATGCCGCCAGTCTCGCAGCCCGGGCGGGAGCCGGCTCCGGGCCGCGGGAGGGGCCGCGGGAGCGCCTGCGCGAGGGCCTGCGCGAGGGCCTGCGCGAGGGGCGATATCTCGCCATCCGGGACACGTGCGGGGCAGGGGCCCGAACCGGCCGCATCAGTTCTCGTACGAGGCGTACGAGCCGCCGCACGGCCGCGTACTCTGTCCCCCATCCTTGTCGGACCCACGCGAAGAGAGCCCATGGCCATGCCTTCCACCCCGGCCAATTCCGATCTGCCCGCGGCGCCCGACGCGCCCGCCGGAGCCGGTCTCCTCGACGCGCTCCAGCACCAGGTGGCGGTCTTCGCCCGCCGCGCCGAGCAGACCCGTCTGGGCGGTGTGGGCCAGGCCCGCAACTCGATGGACCGCGCCGCCTACCTGCTGCTGAACCGGCTCGACCTGGAAGGCCCGATGGGCGTGAAGGCGCTCGCCGGCGGCATGGGGATCGACTCCTCCACGGTGACCCGGCAGGTCGCGCCGCTGGTCGACAGCGGTCTGGTCAAGCGGACCTCGCACCCCGAGGACGGGCGGGCCGTGGTGCTCGCGCTGTCCCCGCGGGGGCTGGCCCGGCTGGAGGAGGTCCGCTCCTCGCGGCGCGAGCTGATGGCCCGGGTGACGGAGGGCTGGAGCGAGGGCGAGCGGGAATCCTTCACCGGTCTGCTGACGCGCTTCAACCTGTCGCTGTCGGAGCTCATGGCGGCCGTGGCCGAAGCCGGTCCCGCCTCCTGAGCGGAGTCCGTCCGTCCTCTTGACCGGGGCGGCCCCGCTGCCCGCACTATGTGGACTATGCGGGTGGTTGATCAACAGGCGGGCTCCTACGCGGAGTTCGAAGCCTTCGTCGCGGGCGCGGCCGGGCGTCTCCTGCATGTCGCGCTCCTGCTGACCGGTGAACCGGAGTCGGCCCGGCGGCTGCTGACGGGCGCCCTGGCCCGTACGTACGCGAACTGGCGGCGCCTGCGCGGGGACGATCCGTACGACTTCACCCGCCAGGAGCTCTGCGCGGCCTTCGCCCGGACCGGCTGGCGCCATCACGGCGGCGCCGGTGTACTGGCACGGCTGAGCCCGCCGGAGCGGATCGTCCTGGTCCTGCGGCTCTACGAAGGGGTCGCGGAGGAGGTCACGGCGGCGCAGCTCGGGATGCCGGTGGAGCGGGTGCGGGTGCTGTGCAACCGGGCCGTGGAGGCGCTGCGGAACCGGGAGGCGGCGTGAACGGACTCCCCGACCGGAAGGAAGCGCAGGTCAGACGGCTCCTGGACGGCCCGTACCCGCCGGTGCCGACGGGGCTCGCGGCGGGCGCCGCGGCCCGGGGCGACCGCCTGCTGCGGCGGCGGCGGGCGCTGCGCAGGTTCGGCTGGGCCGTGCTCTTCGCCGCGGCGGTGGCCTTCGCGGTGTGGGCCTCCCTGACCCACCCCTGGACCACCCCCCCGAGCGGCATCTCCCCACCCCTGCAGGGCTGGTAGCCCGGGCGGAGCCCATTCCGGCTCCGCCGGGCCACATTCGGCCTCGCCGGCGTTTGAGCAGGGGGCACCTCCCAGCGGTAGCCGGGGGAGGGTCCGGGCGGAGCCCGGTGCCCGGCGGAGCCGGGTTTCCTGGGGCTCCGCCCCAGACCCGCGCCTCAGACGCCGGCGAGGCTGGAGTTGGCCCGGCGGGCTGGAATTGCCCGGCGCAGCCGTAAGGGCCGGGCCCGGGAGTTGCCCGGCGGAGCCGGAATGGCCGGGGGCCGCCGGGCCCGGGTGGGCCCGGCGGGGGGGGAGTGGGCTAGCCCAGGGCCTGCGTGAGGTCCGCCACGAGGTCGTCGGCGTTCTCGATGCCGACCGACAGGCGGATCAGGTCCGCCGGGACCTCCAGCGCCGAGCCGGCCACCGACGCGTGCGTCATGCGGCCCGGGTGCTCGATCAGGGACTCGACGCCGCCCAGGGACTCGGCCAGGGTGAAGATCTTGGTGCGGCCGCAGACCGCGACGGCCTCTTCCTCGCCGCCGGCGACCTGGAAGGAGATCATGCCGCCGAAGTTGCGCATCTGCTTGGCCGCGACCTCGTGGCCCGGGTGCTCGGGCAGGCCCGGGTACAGGACGTTGGTGACCTTCGGGTGGCGCTTGAGCAGCTCGACGATCTTGCCCGCGTTCTCCGCGTGCCGGTCCATGCGCACGGCCAGGGTCTTGATGCCCCGCAGCACGACCCAGGAGTCGAACGGACCGGCCACCGCGCCCATCGCGTTCTGGTGGTAGGCCAGCTCCTCGCCCAGCGCCGCGTCCGCGGTGACCAGCGCGCCGCCGACCACGTCGGAGTGCCCGCCCATGTACTTGGTCAGCGAGTGCACGACCACGTCCGCGCCCAGCGCCAGGGGCTGCTGGAGGTACGGCGAGGCGAAGGTGTTGTCCACGACCAACTTGGCGCCGGCCGAGCGCGCGATGCCGGCGACCACGGCGATGTCGGTGATGCCGAGCAGCGGGTTGGAGGGGGTCTCGACCCAGATGACCTTCGTCTTCGGGGTGAGGGCCGCCCGTACCGACTCGGGGTCGGAGGTGTCGGCCACCGACCACTCCACGCCCCAGCGGGAGACGACCTTCGCGAAGAGGCGGAAGGTGCCGCCGTACGCGTCGTTCGGGATGACCACGTGGTCGCCCGGGGCGAGCAGCGTACGCAGCAGGCAGTCCTCGGCGGCGAGTCCGGACGCGAAGGCGAGGCCGCGACGGCCGCCCTCCAGGGCCGCGAGGTTCTCCTCCAGCGCGGTCCGGGTCGGGTTGGCGCTGCGGCTGTACTCGTAGCCGCCGCGCAGCCCTCCGACGCCGTCCTGCTTGTAGGTGGAAACCTGGTAGATCGGGGGCACGACCGCGCCGGTCAGCGGGTCCGCCGTGTTGCCCGCGTGGATCGCGCGGGTCTCGAAGCTCTGGTGCTCGTGGCTGTCGTCGCTCATGGTCCGATGCTATGCCCGCCCGGCGCCCGCCCCCCTATTGGCCTGCTCCCCCCTCGGTCTGGTTCGCTGGAGGCATGGAGATTCTGTGGTTGGTGTTCGCGATGCTCATGATCGTGTTCATTCTCGGTCCGTACATACGGCGCCGGCGCGGTGGTATCCGCCTGGTCGCGCCGGGCAGCCCCGACGCCGCAGACCCGGCGAACTACGGATTCGACCGGCAGGAAGAGCTCGAGATCCGCATCCCCGGGCCCGACCAGGACCTGATGGACGCCCTCGACAACGTACGGCTCACCGGCCGGTGGCAGGCGGCCTCGCAGCTGCTCGCCGGAACCCCGCGGGAGGGCGAGCGGCGCTGGCAGCGCGTGCAGGCCTTCGGCGGGGCCGCGGCCCTGGAACTGATGGCGCAGCCCGGGACGGGCGCGCAGTGGCTGAAGGCGTGGCGGCTGGAGGCGGAGAAGGACCCGGGCGGCGCGCAGGTGCACGCGGAGCTGCTGGTGCAGCAGGCGTGGCGGCACTCGGGCGGGGTCGGTTCCGAGGACCACCGGATCATCCTGGAGGAGGCCCGGGACGCGTGCCGCAGGGCCGCGCTGCTGGCTCCGGGGGACCCGGTCCCGTACATCACGGAGCTGGCGATCGCGCGGGGACTGGCGTACCCGGAGGCGGAGTTCGACGAGCTGTGGGCGAAGGTCGTCGACCGGGCCCCTGAGCACATGGGCGCCCATCTCGCCGCGCTGCACTACTGGGGCGAGAAGTGGCACGGCTCGCGGGAGAAGGCCGACACCTTCGCGCACGCGGCCGCGGCGCGCGCCCCGCAGGGCTCGCTGCTGGCGGCCCTGCCGATGTTCGCGCTGCGCGAGAACCAGCCGGACATCGTGCTGAGCCCGAGCTTCTACCGGGGCGCGGTCGTCACGCGGGCGGTGGAGGGCGCGCTGTACGCGGTGCACACGGCGCGGGAGGACGACCCGATGGTGGTGCACGTACGGCACATGCTGCTGATGTTCCTGGTCTGCATGGAGCGTTGGGCGGAGGCGATGGAGCAGGTGCGGCACGTGGACGGGTACGTGGGCGCGCTGCCGTGGTCGGAGGCGGACGACCCGGCCGCGGCGTACGCGGTGTACCGGGCGATGGCGGTGGCGGGGTACGAGGCGAACGGCGGTTCGCCGGCGACCCTGGCACGGTAGCCCTCCGGGCCGGTCGGCGGATCCACGGTCTTG
Organism: Streptomyces sp. NPDC040545; assembly: GCF_055595065.1. Lineage (NCBI taxonomy): Bacteria > Bacillati > Actinomycetota > Actinomycetes > Kitasatosporales > Streptomycetaceae > Streptomyces > Streptomyces sp. NPDC040545. The sequence continues at coordinate 422,987 of NZ_JBVIWA010000001.1, read as the reverse complement.
GCCGGCGGAGCGGTGGTCCGGCCCGGTGCGTCCGGCCCAGGGCGTCCGGCCCGGTTCGGCCACCCCGGCCACCCCGGCCGCCCCGGCCGCCCCGCGGGGATCCTTGGGGAATAAAGTTGCTGTAAGTAATCACAGGCCGCATGATGCGGCGGTGGCCGTGGCCTTCTGCCCTGCCACCCATTCTTTTTCGTTCCCGTGGGGGGATCTGTCCATATGGGCGCTTCACTGCGCGCCTTGCGCGCTCTCGTCCTGCTCGCAGGCTTCTACCTGCTCGGCGTGTTCCTGCTCGCCGCGCTCGGCGGCATCGACTACGCCGTCGTCACGACCCTGCACGGCCCGATCGTGGCCAAGCTGGTCCTCGTGTCCGTGGTCCTCACCGTCCCGATCGTGCGCGGCATGTTCATGCTGCGCACCCCCCAGGGCGAGCCCCCGGCCGGTGTCACGGTCAGCGAGGCGCAGGAGCCCGAGCTGTGGGCGGTCGTGCGTGACATCGCGCAGCAGGTCGGCACCCGCGCCCCCGACGAGATCGTGCTGATCGACGAGGTGAACGCGGCCGTCGGCGAGGACGCCAAGCTGCTGGGCCTGCGGCCCGGCACCCGCCGCCTCTACCTCGGCCTGCCGCTGATGACGGGCCTGGACGAGATGCAGCTGCGCGCCGTGCTCGCCCACGAGATGGGCCACTACGCCAACTTCGACACGCGTCTCACCCCGCTGATCGCCCGCGGCCGCGCCCAGCTGATCCGCACCATCGGCTACTTCCACGACCGTGCCGACAAGAAGGTGGCCAAGGAGCGCGCGAAGCAGGAGCGCAAGGACGAGAAGCGGATCGCCAAGGGCAAGAAGGCCAAGGGCGTCGACACCGCGGGCGAGGGCGCGATGTACCGCGCCATGGCCAAGATCTACATCGCGTACGGCAACTTCTACATGCGCGCCACCCGCTCCACCTCCCGCCGCCAGGAGCTCGCCGCCGACCTCGCCTCGGTCCGGGTCGCCGGCCGCGACTCCGCGGCGTCCGCGCTGCGCGAGCTGAACGTCCTCGACTCGGCGCACGACTTCTACATGGGCTCCTACGCCACCCTCGGTGTCGGCGCCGGTCTGCTGCCCCGCCCGGGCGAGGTCTTCGGCGGCCTGCGCCGGCTCCTGGACGCACGCTCGGCCGACCTGGACGAGCTGCGCCAGGAACTGTCGACCGAGCCCACCTCCCCCTACGACTCCCACCCCGCGCTCGCCGAGCGCGTGGCCCGCATCGAGGCCCTGCCCGACGACGGCCGCTCCGGGCAGGCCGCCCGGCCGGCCCTGGAGCTGCTGGCCGACGCCGACGCGGCGCTGGCCGCACTGGAGCAGGTCGTCCTCACCCCGGAGGCGCTCGCGCTCAAGCGGGTCGACTGGGAGGACCTCGTCCACGAGTCCATGACCGTGTACGTCGGCCAGGGCGCGGAGGACATCCGTGAGGCCTTCGCCGCCGAGGGCGCGGGTCCCGGGCTCGACGCCGTGCTGGACGCGTTCGACGCCGACCCGGCGGTGCGCTGGCGCATCGCCGACCGTTTCCCGAAGTCGGAGGAGGCGGAGGCCGCCACCGGCCGTACGGCCCGCGAGTTCGCCCGCCCGGTCGTCCGGCGCGCCCTGAACCAGCTGGTCACCGTCGAGCTGACGGCCCGCGGCGCCGCCCGCTGGCAGCTGTCGTGGTCCGACTCGGCCTCCCTGAGCTACCCGGCCGACGGCTTCGGGGACCGCCTGGGCGCGGCCCTGGACGCGGCCGTCGCCGACCTGCCCGACACCGAACCCCTGCGGAAGCTGGTGCTTGCCCCGTGATCGGCCTGTACGTACTGGGCGCCATGCTGCTGTTCGGCGCGTTCAAGGTTCTGCGCGGCGTCTACTACATCCGCAAGGCGAAGCGGCTGGAGGCGGAGATAGCCGTCATCGAGGGCCGGACGGAGGCCACGAACGCCGAGACCGCCGCCCTCAAGGCGGAGCGCAAGGCGCAGCAGGCCGCCGCGGTCGTCGCGCTGGGCTTCGTACCCGAGGCCGACCTCGACACGGACAACGTGCTGCCCGTGCCGCCCGAGCGGACCGCCGTCCTCGCGAAGGTCAAGGCCGGCGACTGGGAGGCGGGCGCGGCCTATCTCGACGCGGCCGGACAGGACTGGGAGGAGCGCTGGCAGCGCCTGCGTCCGCTGTCCGGCCTGGCGGCCGAGGACGACGCCTGGCTGCTGGCCTGGCGCGCGGCCAGGCCGACGGACCCGTCCGCGGCGCTGGTGAACGCGGACACGGGCGTCCTGGTGGCATGGAACGTACGGGGCTCCGCGCGGGCCAGCCACACCACCCAGGAGCAGTTCCGGATCTTCCGCGAGCTGCTGCTCAAGGCGCAGGAGCAGGCGCGCGAGGCCCAGCGGCTCGCGGACCCGGCGGACCCGGTTCCGTACATGGTGGAGCAGTCCATCAGCCAGGGCCTGGGCTACTCGCACGAGGAGTACCAGCAGCTGTGGTCGCAGATCGTCAAGCGTGACCCGAAGGGGCTGTCGGCCCACACGAACGCCCTGCAGTACTGGTGCCAGAAGTGGCGCGGCTCGCACGAGCTGGCGCTCTCGTTCGCCCGCGAGGCCGCCGCCTCCGCCGAGCCGGGTGAGCTGCTGTCCCTGCTGTCGCTCGTGGCGTACGTCGAGCAGGAGATGCACGAGTCGGAGCTCAAGCCGGAGACCTTCTTCAAGGAGCCGGAGGTCATCGCGGCGGTGGAGGCCGCCCTCGTCGACCTGGCGGCGGCCGACCCGGACGACTGGCGGTCGATCCGGCTGCGGCATCTGCTCGCGTGGTTCCTGTTCTGGCAGGACCGGGACGCGGAGGCGGTCGAGCAGTTCCGCCACATCGACGGACACATCGGGGCGATGCCCTGGTACTACTGGCCGAAGTCCCGCTACGTGTATGCCCGGGACTACGCGGTACGCGAGGTCACGCCGGGCCTGTGAGCCGGCGGCGGAGGGCGGGTCGGGGAATCCCGGCCCGCCCTCCGCACGTTGTCACTCCCACAAGGAGGGAATCCATGTTCTCGTACCGCCGTACGCCCGAGCTCCCCACCCGCGAGGAGGCCCTGACGGGCCGCGCGGAGCCGCTGTTCGCCGTGCCCGACCGGCACACCGTGCTGGGCAGCCCGCTGTCGGGCCCCTACCCCGCGCACCTGGAGGTCGCCGACTTCGGTCTGGGCTGTTTCTGGGGTGCGGAGCGCAAGTTCTGGCAGACCCCCGGGGTGTGGACCACGCTGGCCGGCTACCAGGGCGGCTTCACCGAGAATCCGACCTACGAGGAGGTCTGCTCGGGTCTGACCGGCCACACCGAGGTGGTGCGCGTGGTCTTCGACCCGTCCCAGGTCTCCTACGCCGCGCTGCTGAAGCTGTTCTGGGAGTCCCACGACCCCACCCAGGGCTTCCGCCAGGGCAACGACGTCGGCACCCAGTACCGCTCGGCGGTCTACACCCACTCCCCCGACCAGCAGGCGACGGCGGAGGCCTCCCGGACGGCCTACCAGCAGGTCCTGGCCTCCTCGGGCTACGGCCCGATCACCACGGCGGTGCTGCCCGCCGCGGAGCGGCCCTTCTGGCCGGCGGAGGCGCACCACCAGCAGTACCTGGACAAGAACCCGGGCGGCTACTGCGGCGTCGGCGGCACGGGCGTGTCCTGCCCGATCGGCGTGGCCAAGGCGCCCGGGGCGTGACCCAGGGCTGCTGAGGCCGGTCCGGGCGGGTCAGACGACCGTCACGTAGGGGCGGGCCCAGGAGGTGTGGTCGAAGGAGGAGCGGGCGTTCGCGTCCTCGACCAGCAGGTGGAGGAGGCGGACGCCGGTCACGTCGAGGTCGATGGCCGTGGGGCCGGTGGCTCCGGTCAGGGTGGCGGTGGTCAGCAGGGTCCGGCCGTCGGCGCGGACGACGGCGCGGGTGGCGCCGGCCGGCGACTGCTTCGTGGAGAAGTCGTCGATGCCGACGAGGGCCGTGAACCGGGACGCGCGCCCGCCCAGGTGGTAGACGATCTCCGAGGGGGCGTGGACGCCGAGGCCCTTGGCGTAGGTCACGCCGCCGAAGGCGATCGGTGTGCCGTCGCCCGCCGCCTGCTTGCCGTTGGAGCGGTCGATCTCCACCGGGCCCCAGCCGTTGGCGGCCGAGACCCACGGGAGGTCGCTGAGGTGGCTGTCCCGGGTGGGCGGCGCCGGGAGCGGGGTGAAGCGCGTCGCCGCCGTGAAACGCAAGGACGAGGACGTGGTCGCCTGCGGGACGAGCACGGCCGGGAAGGTCGAGGGCGCGGCCACCCGCCAGGTCGTGGTCAGGGCCTGGCCCGGGGCGAGGGAGGCCGTGGCCTCCGGGCCGGTGGGTGTGGCCGTCCAGCCGGACGGGAGCGGGAGGGTGACGCGTACGTCGGGCCAGGGGCGGGCGCTGCCGTTCGAGACGGTGGTGGTGAGCGTCGAGGCCGACGGGTCGGCCACCGCGGTCAGGCCCCACGGGCGGCGTACGTAGGTGTCGGTCCACGAGGCGCGCAGCAGGGTGGTCAGCGAGGCGACCACCGAGGGGTTCCCGGCCGCCACGTCGTTCTTCTCGCCGGGGTCGGCGGCCAGGTCGTAGAGCTCGAACGCCCACGCGGAGTCGGCGACCGTGCGGTCCCGCCCGGGGGCGAACCGTACGGCCTTCCACCGGTCCTTGCGGATGGCTTCGGCGACCTGCTTGGCCCGGCCACCGTCCTGGCCGTTCGCCCGGGAGGTGACGCCCTGCTCGTCCCGGTACCAGTAGAGGTGGCCGTGGAGGGGGGCCAGGGCGGCCGCCCCGCCCAGGACCGGGGCGGCGGAGAGGCCGTCGATGTCGGTGGGGGCGGGTGCCGCGGCGAGCTCGGCGAGGGTGGGCAGCACGTCGTACAGGGGGGTGGGCCGGGCGCTGGTGGTGCCGGGGGCGATGCGGCCCGGGGACCAGGCGATCAGCGGGACCCGGACGCCGCCCTCGTAGAGGTTGCGCTTGTAGCCGCGCAGCGGGCCGTTGGCGTCGAACAGGTCGGGGTCGACCCCGCCCTCCTCGTGCGGGCCGTTGTCGGAGGCCACCAGGACCACGGTCCGCTCCGCGATCCCGCGTGCGCGCAGCCGGTCCACGACGGCGCCGACCTGCGCGTCGAGGAGGCTGATCTGGGCCGCGTGGGCCTTGTTCGCCTGGGTCCACGACCGCGCGGCGTAGGCGCCGACGTCGGGGATCTCGCTGGGTGCGTGCGGGAGGTTGGGGGCGAGGAGGAGCAGGAACGGGTCGGGTCCGGCCGCGTGGGTGTCGATGAAGTCGAGGGCGCGCGCCGCGATCACGTCGGGGGCGTAGGTGCCCTCGGGGAGCGTCTCCTTGGTGTCGTTGTGCCACAGGTACGCGGGGCGGTACTGGTGGGCGTGGCTGTGGTCGATGTATCCGTAGAACTCCTCGAAGCCCCGCGCGCCCGGGTGGCTGGGCTGGTCCGCGGCCTCCGGCCCGAAGCCCCACTTGCCGAACAGGCCCGTACGGTAGCCCCGCGCGCGCAGCACTTCGGCGAAGGTGGTGTCCCCGGCGGCGAGGCTGCCCTGGCCGCCGGCGGCCGGGTTGGCGCGGACGGCGGCGTGGCCGGTGTGCAGGCCGGTGAGGAGTGCGGCGCGCGACGGGGCGCAGACGGCGGCCGCGGAGTAGGCGTCGGTGAAGCGCAGGCCCTCGGCGGCGAGCCGGTCGATGTGCGGGGTGGTGATCAGCTTCTGGCCGTACGCGCCCAGGTCGCCGTAGCCGAGGTCGTCGGCCAGGATCACCACCAGGTGGGGCGGCGGCGCCGCGCTCCCGGCGGCGGACGCCGCTGCGGGGGCGGCCAGTTGGGGCAGGGTCGCGAGACCGGCGGCGGCCGCCGCCGATCCGGCGAGGAAGTGACGGCGGGTGGGCATGGCGGACTCCTGCGCGGTCGCGGGCGGCGGTCGGTGTGTGGAGATCATCCGCGGCCGTGCGCCGTGGAGGCCATGCACGCGGCATGAAGAACGTGTGACACCGCCGCCGGCCGCCGGTCCGGCTCCCGCCCCGCTCCGGCTCCCGCTCCCCCTCCCGGGTCAGATCGTCGACGCGTCGATCACGAAGCGGTAGCGCACGTCGCTCGCCAGCACCCGCTCGTACGCCTCGTTGATCTGCTCCGCGGTGATCAGCTCGATCTCCGAGCCCAGTCCGTGCTCGGCGCAGAAGTCCAGCATCTCCTGGGTCTCGGCGATCCCGCCGATCATCGATCCGGCGAGGGTCTTGCGGCCGCCGATGACGGAGAAGAGGTCGAGTGCGACGGGCTCCTCCGGGGCGCCGACGTTCACCAGCGCGCCGTCGACCTTCAGCAGGCCCAGGTAGGCGTCCAGGCCGAGCGGCGCGGAGACGGTGGACAGGATCAGGTCGAAGCGGCCGGCCAGTTCCTCGAAAGTGGCCTCGTCGCTGGTGGCGTAGAAGTGGGAGGCGCCCAGCTTCAGGCCGTCCTCCTTCTTGCGCAGGGTCTGCGACAGGACGGTGACCTCCGCGCCGAGCGCGTGCGCGATCTTCACGCCGATGTGGCCGAGGCCGCCGAGGCCGACGATCGCGACCTTCTTGCCGGGGCCCGCCTGCCAGTGCCTGAGCGGGGAGTAGAGGGTGATCCCGGCGCACAGCAGCGGGGCGGCGACGTCCAGGCCGAAGCCGTCGGGGATGCGGACGGTGTACTTCTCGTCGACGACGAGGTGGGTGGAGTAGCCGCCGTAGGTGGGCTCGCCGCTGCGGTCGAGGGCGTTGTACGTGCCGGTCATGCCCTCGGAGCAGTACTGCTCCTGGCCGCGCAGGCAGTACTCGCAACGGCGGCAGGAGTCGACGAAGCAGCCGACGCCCACCCGGTCCCCGACGGAGAACCGAGTGACGGCCGGGCCGACCTCGGAGACGACACCGGCGATCTCGTGGCCGGGGACCATCGGGTAGATGCCCTCGCCCCAGCCGTCGCGCACCTGGTGGATGTCGGAGTGGCAGATGCCGGAGTACTTGATGTCGATGAGGACGTCGTGCGCGCCGACGGGGCGGCGCGTGATCGTGGTGCGCTCCAGCGGGGCCTTGGCGGCGGGGGCGGCGTACGCGGCGACCTGCGTGCCCCGGACGGGCTGCGCGCCCTGGGTGGCCTGGGCGTCGTGGGTGGCCTGGGTGACGGACATGGGGGTGTGCTCCTCGAACGGGGTCGTGCCATCTGCGGTGGTCCCCACGCTGCCGGTTCGTCCGGTGGGCAGCCATCCCCCTGTCCTGCCTACGCCCGGTGAACCTACTCCTGGCGGGGTCAGGCTGACGCCTGCCCCGGGGTCCGCCGCCCGGGGATACTGACGGGATGGACCAGCTTGATCAGCGAGCCTGCCTCGGCGAGTTCCTCCGCTCCCGCCGGGCACGGCTGCGCCCCGAGGACGTGGGTCTGCCCGACCACGGGCGCCACCGGCGCGTGCCCGGGCTGCGCCGGGAGGAACTGGCGCAGCTGGCGGGGGTGTCGGTCGCGTACTACACGCGGCTGGAGCAGCGCGACGGGCACAACGTGTCGGTGGAGGTCCTGGACGCGCTCGCGCGGGCCCTGCGCCTGGACGGGAGCGAGCGTGCGCACCTGATGGACCTGGCGCGGCCTAAGGCGCACCGGCGCCGCCACAGCCGGCGCCCGCAGCAGGTGCGCCCGGAGCTGCGCACGCTGATGGACGCGATGGACGGCGTACCGGCGTACCTGGTGGGGCACCGGCAGGACGTCATCGGCTGGAACCGGCTGGCGGCCGCGGTCTTCGGGGACTTCGGGGCGCTGCCGGCCGCCGAGCGGAACCTGGTGCGGCTGGTGTTCCTGGACCCGGCGACGGCGGAGCTGTACGGGGAGTGGGAGTGCCGCGCGTGCGAGGTGGTGAGCAACCTGCGGATGTACGCGGGCCAGCACCCCGACGACGAGCAGCTGTCGGCACTGGTCGGGGAGCTGTCGGTGAAGAACGAGGAGTTCCGTCGGCTGTGGGCGGCGCACACGGTGGCGGACAAGACGCACGGGGAGAAGCTGCTGCGGCACCCGATCGTGGGTGAGCTGCGGCTGTCCTTCGAGACGCTGAAGCTCCCGGACGACCCGGCGCAGTCGCTAGTCACCTTCCATGCCGCGCCCGGCTCCCCGTCGGCGGACGCCCTGCGTCTGCTGGCGTCGTGGTCGGCCCCGTCGGAGGGGGCCGGGGCGCGGAACCCGGCGGCTGGGCCGTCTCTTCCGGATCTTGCCGGATGAGCCCGGGTCGTCCGGTGCGGTGCATCGCAAGGCGGAGGGCCCTCGTGTACTGGACGTACTCGAGTGCCCCGACAACCTGGGGGTCCCCCCGGACGGAGTCTGGGGGATGAGGTGCCGTGCCGGGCGGGCCGGGCCCGGCAGGATCCGGAAGAGACGGCCTAGAGGCTGAGCTGGAAGTAGGCGGCGGGGCGGTCGAGGCGGTAGCCCAGGCTCTCGTTCACCGCGCGCATCGGAGTGTTCTCGTCCGCCACCGTGGTGGCGATCCGGCGCAGGGCGGGGTAGCGGCGGCGGGCCAGCTCCAGCATGTGCAGCTTGACCGCGCGGCCCAGGCCGTTGCCCCGGTGGGCGGGGGCGACCACGGTGTCGTACTGGAGGGCGCGCGGGCCGGCCGGGTCGGGCAGGACCAGTTCGGTGTACGCGGCCACCTCGCCCGCGGCGGTGACCGCAGCGACGGTGGTGATCTCGCCGCCACGCTCCAGGATCAGCCGGTGCGCGGCGTGGAGCTTCTCCGGCGTCCAGGTCTCGGTCTTCTCGTCGATGTCGCCCGTGGGCGCGTCCTCCATCGCCGCGTGGGCCGTGGCCAGCGGCCCGGCCCAGGCCTGCGGCACCAGGCCGTGCCAGGCGCGCAGTGCGTACCCCGGGGCGATCGCGGCGGTCGCCGGGGACATGGCCCCGGCCGCGGCCTGCGGCTGTCGCGTCACGTCCTGCTCGTACCAGGCCATGGGCAGGACGTTCTGGAAGCCGAGCGACCGCGCGAACCACTCCCCCGGCCCGCCCAGGTCCACGAGCGTCATGACGGAGGACCGGCCCTGCGCGAGCAGCTCGGCCCGGACCTGCTCCCACAGGGCGCGGCCCAGGCCTCGGCGCCGGGCGTCCGGGCGTACGGCGAGCACGTCGAGATAGGCGGTGTGCGCGTTGGCCTCGTCCGTGAACAGCAGCAGGGCGGCCACACCGGTCCCCCCGTCCGCCGCCCAGAGCGCGGCGCGGCCGCGTGCGGGTGTCACGCGCAACCGTCCGGCCACCTCCGTACGGGCGGGCGGCGGGGCCTGCGGCAGGTCGACGGCCTGGGCGGCGGTGAGGACCGCGATCCAGGCGTCCGTCTCGGCGTCGGTGGGGGGAAGCGGCAGCGCGCGAATGGTCATACCGGCGACCCTAGGTGATCACGTGCGGGCGGATCCGGCCGTTTTCACGCCGAACGGCGGGGACCCCGTGAGGGATCCCCGCCGTTCGCGGTGTGCGGTCGCCAGGTCAGGCGGCCGAGCCGGCCTTCCACTCCGCCCAGCCCATGTTCCAGCCGTTGAGGCCGTTGTCGGGCTTGATGGTCTTGTCCGGGGAGTTGACCACCTTGACCACGTCGCCGATGAGCGAGTTGTCGAAGAACCACGCGGCGGGCTGGTTCGGGTCGCCCGCGCCCTTGGCGTCGTTCAGGCCGACACAGCCGTGGCTGGTGTTCGCGCTGCCGAAGACCGAGTCGGCTCCCCAGTAGTTGCCGTGGATGAAGGTGCCGGACTGGGACAGCCGCATGGCGTGCGGGACGTCCTTGATGTCGTACTCGCCCTTGCCCTCACTGTCCTTGAAGCCGACGGTGGAGCCGTCCATCCGGGTCTCCTTGAACTTCTCGGAGATCACCATCTGGCCGTTGTAGGTCGGGTTCTCCGGGGAGCCCGCCGAGATCGGGATGGTCTTGAGGACCGCGCCGTCCCGGGTGACCGTCATCTTCTTGCTCTTCACGTCGACCTCGGAGACCTGGCTGCGGCCGATCTTGAAAGTGACGGTCTTGTTCTGGACGCCCTGGACGCCGGGAGCGCCCTGGACGCCCTCCAGCGCCAGCTTCATGGTGACGGTGGAGTTCGCCTGCCAGTAGTTCTCCGGGCGGAAGTCCAGGCGCTGCGTGCCGAACCAGTGGCCGACGACTTCCTGGCCGCTGCTGGAGCTGACCGAGATCGCCGCCTGGACGGCCTTCTTGTCCTGGATCGGCTTGTTGAAGGTGATCGAGACCGGCATGCCCACGCCGACCGTCTGGCCCTCGTCCGGTATGAACGAGCCGACGAAGCTGTTCTCCGGGGAGACGGTGGTGAAGGAGGCGTTCTCGTGCGCTTCCTTGCCGTCCGCGTCCTTGGCGGTCGCCGCCAGGGCGTACTTCGTGGAGCGCTTCAGCGCGGCGTCGGGCTTCCAGCTCTTGCCGTCGGCGGCGATCTTGCCGGCCACTGCCGTGCCCTCGCTGGTCTTCAGCTCGACCAGGGTGAGGGTGCCGTCGGCGACGGCCACGTTGGCCGCGTCGTTGAGGCCGACGTTCGTGGCCCCGTCCTTCGGCGTGATGGTTATTTTGGCCTTGGAGGTGTCCTTGGCGGCTGCCGCGTCGGCGTCCGCCTGGGCCTTGCCGGCCTCGGAGCCCTTCGGCTTCGCGTCGTCCCCGCCGCCGCATGCCGTGAGCATCAGTACCCCACCGAGCAGGGCGGATATGGCCACCAGGGACCTTCTCCGCCGCATACTGTCCGTCCTCACACGCCACTCCATCGTTGCCGGATACCCCGGAGGCTGGCCGTCCCCGGGGTTGGCCGGGCAGGGGGGCAGACCCCCTGCCTGGTCCTGACAACGCGTTAACGGCACCGGCCGGTTCCACATTCCGTTCGGATGTGGTCCACCACACGGTCAGGCGTTGTCGGGTTCCTCGTCGAAGTCACCATCTTCCTCGTCCAGGTCCCACTCCATGGACTCGGGGTCGTATTCGACGGGCTCGCTGCTCCAGGAGGCCTGCGCGAGCTCCACCCCGGGGATGTCCGCGACCAGGTCGGTGGGGTCGACGAGGTAGGCGAGGGCCTCCGACTCGTCCTCGCGGACGGCGGACTCGGCGTGGCCGCGCTCCTCGTCCGGCATGAACTCGTCGGCCTTGATGTGGTCGAGGGCGGCTCCGGTGAGTGCCTGGACGTCCGGCACCTCCAGCACCAAATCCACCCGAAGTCGTACGTAACGTGATGTCTCAGAAGCGTTCATACGACGGAGAGTAAGCCCGCGGAAGCCCCGACTTTCCCACGACCCGCCCCTTTCCGTAGCATCACCGCACACGGCCAATTCGCTGCTGCCACAAGGGGGATCGCACCGTGTCCGCACGCCGACCGCTGCTCACCGCTCTCGGAGCGACCACCCTCCTCGCCGCCTTGTGGTTCGTACCCTCGGCGGGCGCCACCTCAGCCGGTGCCGAGGAGACCCGTTCCGGCGTGCCCGCGGGCGCGAACGCCGCCCAGGCGGCCGCCGACGTGACCGGCTCCGACGGCTCCGACGCCCCCGGGACGGTCACGGGAACGGCCTCCGGTCCGGCCGCGCGCCCGCAGTCCCTGCTCGCCGACACCGGATCCGTGGACACCACCCCCTACCTCCTGGGCGGCACCCTCTTCCTCGGCGTCGGGGCCGGCTTCGTGGCCTTCTCGGTCCGCCGCTCGCACGCGCTGTAGACACGGGCCGCAGACACGCACTGCAGACGCGCGAAGGGCCGCCCGGGAGCTGATCCCAGGGCGGCCCTTCGCCGCGTACGCGGCCTGGGGTCAGGCGAGCGGACCCGTCACCGGCTCCACCGCGGCCAGGAGGCCGCCCGTACGGATGAACTCGTCGGCGGCGGCCAGGTCGGGGGCGAGGAAACGGTCCGGCCCGGGACCCTGCACACCCGCCGCGCGGGCGGCCGCGATCGCGGCCTGGCTGGCCGGGGCCGGGGTCAGGCCGTGGCGCAGCTCGATGGCGCGGGTGGCCGCGTAGAGCTCGATCGCGATGATCCGCGTCAGGTTGTCGACGGCGGTACGGAGCTTGCGCGCGGCCGACCAGCCCATCGAGACGTGGTCCTCCTGCATGGCGGAGGAGGGGATCGAGTCGGCCGAGGCCGGGACCGCGAGCCGCTTCATCTCGCTGACCAGGGCGGCCTGCGTGTACTGGGCGATCATCAGACCGGAGTCCACGCCGGCGTCGTCCGCGAGGAACGGCGGCAGGCCGTGCGAGCGGTTCTTGTCGAGCAGCCGGTCGGTGCGGCGCTCGGCGATGGAACCGAGGTCGGCGGCCGCGATGGCGAGGAAGTCCAGCACGTAGGCGACCGGGGCCCCGTGGAAGTTGCCGTTGGACTCCACGCGCCCGTCGGGCAGCACCACCGGGTTGTCTACGGCGGCGGCCAGCTCGCGGGAGGCCACCAGGGCGGCGTGCGCCATGGTGTCGCGGCCGGCGCCGGCGACCTGCGGGGCGCAGCGCACGGAGTAGGCGTCCTGCACGCGCGGGGCGGTCTCCTCCTGGTAGTGGCGGACGAGCCCGGAGCCCTTCAGGACGGCGGCCATGTTCGCGGCGGAGGCACCCTGCCCCGGGTGCGGCCGGATGGCGTGCAGCTCGGGCTGGAGCACCTTCTCCGTCCCGAGCAGCGCCTCCAGGGTGAGGGCGGCGGTGATGTCGGCGGAGGTGTAGAGCTTGCCGAGGTCGGCGAGGGCCATGACCAGCATGCCGAGCATGCCGTCGGTGCCGTTGAGGAGGGCGAGGCCCTCCTTCTCGCGGAGCACGACGGGCTCGATGCCGGCTTCGGCGAGCAGCTCGCCGGCGGGGCGAACGGTGCCGTCCGGGCCCTCGGCGTCGCCCTCGCCCATGAGGGCGAGCGCGCAGTGGGACAGCGGCGCGAGGTCGCCGGAGCAGCCCAGGGAGCCGTACTCGTGGACGACGGGGGTGATCCCGGCGTTGAGCACGTCGGCCATGGTCTGCGCCACGGAGGGGCGTACGCCGGTGTGACCGGAGGCGACGGTCTTGAGGCGGAGGAACATCAGCGCGCGGACGACCTCCCGCTCGACGCGCGGGCCCATGCCGGCGGCGTGCGAGCGGACGATGTTGCGCTGGAGCTGGGCACGCAGCTCGGGGCTGATGTGCCGGGAGGCGAGCGCACCGAACCCGGTGGACACCCCGTAGACGGGCTCGGGCTTGGCGGCGAGGGCGTCGACGATCTCGCGGGCCCGGGCGAGGGCGGCGAGCGCCTCCGCGGAGAGCTCGACGCGTGCGTTGCCGCGGGCTACGGCGATGACGTCCTCGGCGGTGGTCCCGGACGTCCCCACCACGACAGTGTGCATATCCATATTCAGCACCCTACGGATTGAATCGCTTCATGTCACTAGGCGAAATTGTCACGATCGCGACGCGGATGGACCCCTTACGGGCCGGTAGCGCGAGCGGCCGGTCACTGCCGGCCGCGGAAGCGGCGCCGCTCCCCGGGAGCCTCCTCGGCGGCGGCGTCCGCGAGCCGGACCACCGCGGTGTCCCGGCCCGCCACGACGGGCTTCGGCGAGCGCGCGGCCTTCGCCTTGTACTGGGCGGCGTCCGCCAGCCGGAACAGCCTCCGGGAGGACTTCACCAGCCCGATCGGGTCCCCGGTGGAGGCCACGCCGCAGGCCACCCCCTCGCCCAGCTCCAGCTCGGCCGCCCGGGTGCACACCTCCTCGGTTACGCGCACGATCTCGTCCGCCGTCGGGCCCACCCCGACCAGGCAGAACTCGTCGCCGCCGAGCCGGGCCACCAGCGACCCGGGCAGCATCGCCCCGCACAGGCTCAGGACCGATCCGAACCGCTCCAGGAGCCGGTCGCCCATGGCGTGGCCGAGGGTGTCGTTGACCTTCTTCAGCCCGTTCAGGTCGCAGACGACGAGGCTGACGACCACCCCGGTCCGCCGGTGCTCCTCCAGGGCCTCGTCGAGCCGCATGTCGACCGCCCGCCGGTTCGCGAGCCCGGTCAGCGGGTCGGTGAAGGCGAGCCTCCGGGCCTCCTCCAGCCGCTCGTTCTGCGCGAGACCGGCCGCGACCACGGCGGCGAGCACGGTGGCGAAATCGGCGTCGTCCTCGTCGAAGTCGGGCAGCCCCTCGTCCCGCGCGACGTACAGCTCGCCCCAGGCGCGGCCGCTCAGCACGATGGGCGCGACCACGCAGGTCCCGCGGCCGCGGCGGCGCAGGGCCTCCCCGCGCCGCCCCGGCCGGTCGCCGACCGCGCTCTCGACCCAGGCGTGCGGGCCTCCGCCGCCCACCCAGAGCTCGTGCAGGAACTCGGTGATCTCGGGGAAGTCGTGCACGGGGTAGGACTCGTCCTCGGGGAATTCCTCCTCGCCCGCCCGCCGCTCGCCCTCGTTCACGAGCACCCGCAGGCGCCCCCGCTCGCGCTCCCACGCGGAGATCGCGGCGAACGAGCCGTCGAGCGCCACGCGCGCCCCCCGCGCGGCCGCCCGCACGCTGTCCCGCGGCGCGCACGCCGCGGCCATCGCCTGAGCGAGTCCCACCACGGCTCGTAGCCGCCCGTCAACTCCCATCACCCCAGGCTAGGTACTTTTGTCAGATTTGGAGACAATTGGCGCGACTTTCGGTGCCGCCAAGATCACCAAGGGTGATCGGCGGCACCGCGGCGCGGGTGGCTACTCCCCCGGCCAGTTCGGCTTGCGCTTCTCGTTGAACGCCGCGACGCCCTCCACCCGGTCGCCCGAGAAGGCCACCGTCCGCCAGGCCGCGTCCTCGATCTCCAGACCGGCCTCCAGGTCCATCCCGTGCCCCAGCCGCAGCGCCCGCTTGGCCGCCCGCAGACCCACCGGGGAGTTCGCCGCCATCCGGGACGCCAGCGCCAGCGCCTCCGCCGTGTCCTGGCCGGCCGGGACCACCGAGTCCACCAGCCCCAGGGACAGCGCCTCGGCCGCCTCCACCCGGCGCGCCGTGAAGATCAGCTCGGCGGCCCGCGCCGCACCCACCCGGCGCGGCAGCAGCTGCGTACCTCCGCCGCCGGGGATCACGCCCACCGACACCTCGGGCAGGCCCACCACCGCGCTCTCGTCGGCGACGATCACGTCGCAGGCCAGGGCCAGCTCGAAGCCGCCGCCCAGCGCGAATCCGTGCACCGCCGCGATCGTGGGCATCGGCAGCGCCAGCACACCCCCGTACGCGCCCCGCGTGGTCGGCCGCTGCCGGACCAGCTCGGTGTCCGAGAAGGAGTTCCGCTCCTTGAGGTCCGCGCCGACGCAGAAGGCCCGCTCCGCCGTGGAGGACAGCACCACCACCCGCACCGACGGGTCCGCCGCGAGCGCCGCGCAGGCGGCGCCGATCGACCGGGCCATCTCCGTCGACACCGCGTTCATCGCCTTGGGGCGGTCCATCGCCAGCTGCGCGACGTGCCCGTCGCCCTCCCGGCGTACCGCGACGAACTCTCCGAAGCGCTGCTCAGACATGCCTGCGACCCTCCCGGTTAACGAGCGTTATCGCCGCACTCTAGTGCGCGGGGAGGCCACCGGGTCAAGGCTGCGCCGCTGCGCGGCTCGGCTGCGCCCCGGCCCGTCGGCAGGAGGCACGGGCACCCCCCAGGGCCCGCAGTCGCGTCAGGCGGGGTTCTTGGGCTTCCTGCGCGTCAGCGACCAGGGCTCCACGACGCCGAGCCCGCGCACCGGCCGCTGCCACATCGGCTGCAGTGCGAACCGGTAGGACGCGCCCTCGTCGGGGGCCGTCTCGGCCTCCTTCTCCGACACCGGAGCGGCCCCGGTCCGGGAGAGCTCCTCGGCCATCGCCCCGTCCACCAGGACCGCGTCCTTGGGGGCTATGGACGTGAGCCGGCTGGCCAGGTTCACCGTGGTCCCGAAGACATCGCCCATCCGGGTGGTGACCGTGCCGAAGGCGATCCCGACCCGCAGCTCGGGCATCTGCGCGTCGAGCTCCATCGTCTCGATCAGCCGCAGCGCGATCTCCGCCGCCGTCGCCGCGTCGTCGGCGCAGTACAGCACCTCGTCACCGAGGGTCTTGATCAGCCGGCCGCCGTGCGCGGCCACCAGGTCTGCCGCGGTCGTCTCGAAGGACTCGACCAGCTCGCCGAGCTCCTCCTCCTCCAGCCGCCGCGTCAGGCGCGTGAAGCCCACCAGGTCGGCGAAGCCCACCGCGAGCCGCCGGTCGACCATCTCGTCGTCGTCGGCCACCTGCACCACGCGCCCGGTCGCGGCCGCCAGCTGGCGCCGCCACACGTAGACGAGGAACTCCTCCAGCTCGGGGAGCAGCAGCTCCACCAGGGGGTACGTGACCTCCGTACGGGTCATGCCCGGCTCCGGCGGCTCCGTCAGCCCCTCCAGGAACGAGTCGATCTGCCACTCCGCCAGCCGGGCCGTGGTCTGCCCGGTGGACCGTGCCACCTGCACGGCCATCGGCTCGGACAGCAGCCCGGCCTCCACCAGACCGGCCAGCCGGCGCAGGGCCAGCACGTCGGCCTCGGTGAGCGCCCGGGCCTGCCCGATGTCGGCGAAGCCCATGGCCCGCCAGAAGCGCGAGGCCAGCTCCATGGACACGCCCGCGCTCCGGGCGGCCTGGAAGGGCGTGTACCGGCGCTCGGCACCGAGGATCAGCTGCTCCAGCCGGATGGCCAGCGGATCCGCCGTCGGCTGGGCCGTGTGATCGACCTCGTGATGCGGAGTGTGCTGGTCACGGCCGATCGGGGTGCCCGGGCCGGACGCGGAGCCGCCACCGGCGGACGCGCTGGACGTAGGGTCGTCGACGGTCAAGGGCCGCCTCCTGTCCATTCCGTGCGCACTGCCCTGCGAACCGGTTGATCACCACGAGCACCGGGATCGCCTAAACCATACGGCAGGTGTGCCGTAGCTCACTCCCCCTCCCCGCTTCCGGCCGGCCCGCGACCTGGGTGCGGGGTCCGGAGCCGCGGCCCCGGGGGGGGGGGGCCCCCCCCCCCCCCCCCCCCCCCCCCCCCCCCCAAACCCCCCCCCCCCCCCCCCCCCTCCCCCCCCCCCCCCCCCGCCCCCCCCCCCCCCCACCCCCCCCCA
>NZ_JBVIWA010000001.1:397303-405936 GCF_055595065.1 Streptomyces sp. NPDC040545 | reverse complement strand
TCGCGGAACCATAACGGGGGGGGTGGTGTGTCTCCCCCCCCCCCCCCTTCTCAGTCCGCCCCGGGGTTGGGGTGGGGGTTCAAGACCCTTGGGGGGGCCCCCCCCCCCCCCCCCCCCGCGCCCCTGTCAGTGCACGGAACGCAGGTGGATGACGTCGCCCGCGCCCACCGTCTCGTGCCGGTCCTCGGCCGTACGGATCACCAGACGGCCATCGGTGTCCACCGCTTCGGCCGTTCCGGTGAGGGTGCGCCCGCCGGGCAGTTCCGCGCGGACGTGCCGGCCGAGGGTCGCGCAGCCCGTCGCGTAGGTCTCCTGGAGGCCGCTGGCCGCGGGGTCGCCGCCGGCCGCGCGCCACCTCCCGTACCACTCCTCCAGCGAGCGCAGGACGGCCTTCAGGAGCGGGTCGCGGTCGGTCACGGAGGCCTTGGCCAGCGCCAGCGACCCCGCGGCCGGTACCGGCAGCTCGTCCTCGGTCAGGCTGACGTTGAGCCCGATCCCGAGGACCACGCCGTCCTCGACCCGCTCGGCGAGGATCCCGCCGGTCTTGCGCTCCTCGCCGTCCACGCTGACCAGCAGGTCGTTGGGCCACTTGAGGGCGGTGTCCACGCCGGCCGCCCGGGACAGCCCGGTCGCGGTGGCCACCCCGGCCAGCAGGGTCAGCCACCCCCACCGCTCCTGCGGCACCGCGTCGCCCGGCTTGAGCAGGACGGAGAAGAACAGCCCCGACCGCGCGGGCGCGACCCAGCTCCGGTCCAGCCGCCCGCGCCCGGCACTCTGCTCCTCGGCGACGAGCACGGCCCCCTCGGGCAGCTCCGCCGCCCGGGTGGCAAGGTCGGTGTTGGTGGACCCGGTACTGGCGACGACCTCCACGGAGGTCCACAGCCCGTCCCCGGTGACGAGGGCCCTCCGGAGGGCGGCGGCATTGAGGGGCGGCCGGTCCAGGCTCGACCAGCGACCGGCGGAAGCACCTGCTGAGGCATCTGATGGCGTCATGCAACCCACAGTAGGTGTGTCAAACGCCGCACTGCCGAGCGCCATGCCCGCCGATACGCTACGCACCAGTAGCCAGCAGTAGTCAATCAATTGACCAGGCAGTTGACACCACGCAGGGAGCCGCGACCCCGATGTCACATCCGTCAGAGCCGATCGACATGCACACCACCGCGGGCAAGATCGCGGATCTGCAGCGCCGCATCGACGAAGCCACCCACGCCGGGTCCGCGCGTGCCGTGGAGAAGCAGCACGCCAAGGGCAAGCTGACGGCGCGTGAGCGGGTTGCCCTGCTGCTGGACGAAGGATCCTTCGTCGAGCTCGACGAGTTCGCCCGGCACCGTTCCACCAGCTTCGGGCTGGAGAAGACCCGGCCCTACGGCGACGGCGTCGTCACCGGCTACGGCACGGTGGACGGCCGCCCGGTGGCCGTGTTCTCGCAGGACTTCACCGTCTTCGGCGGGGCCCTCGGCGAGACCTACGGCCAGAAGATCATGAAGGTCATGGACTTCGCGCTGAAGACCGGATGCCCGCTCGTCGGCATCAACGACTCCGGCGGCGCCCGGATCCAGGAGGGCGTCAGCGCGCTGGGCATGTACGGGGAGATCTTCCGCCGCAACGTCCACGCGTCCGGCGTGATCCCGCAGATCAGCCTGGTCGTCGGGCCCTGTGCGGGCGGCGCCGTGTACTCCCCGGCCATCACCGACTTCACGGTCATGGTCGACCAGACCTCGCACATGTTCATCACCGGCCCGGACGTCATCAAGACGGTCACCGGCGAGGACGTCGGCTTCGAGGAGCTGGGCGGGGCGCGCACGCACAACAGCACGTCCGGCGTCGCGCACCACATGGCGGGCGACGAGAAGGACGCCATCGAGTACGTGAAGTCACTGCTCGCGTACCTGCCGTCGAACAACCTCTCCGAGCCGCCCGCCTTCCCGGAGGAGGCGGACACCGAGGTCTCCGACGCCGACCGCGAGCTCGACGTACTGATCCCGGACAGCGCCAACCAGCCGTACGACATGCACACCGTGATCGAGCACGTGCTCGACGACGCGGAGTTCCTGGAGACACAGGCGCTCTTCGCGCCGAACATCCTGACCGGCTTCGGCCGCGTCGAGGGCCACCCGGTGGGTGTCGTCGCCAACCAGCCGATGCAGTTCGCCGGCTGCCTGGACATCGACGCCTCCGAGAAGGCGGCGCGGTTCGTCCGGACCTGCGACGCCTTCAACATCCCGGTGCTGACCTTCGTCGACGTCCCGGGCTTCCTTCCGGGCACCGACCAGGAGTACAACGGAATCATCCGGCGCGGCGCGAAGCTGATCTACGCGTACGCCGAGGCCACCGTTCCGCTGATCACCGTCATCACCCGCAAGGCCTTCGGCGGTGCGTACGACGTCATGGGCTCCAAGCACCTCGGCGCGGACCTGAACCTGGCCTGGCCGACCGCGCAGATCGCCGTCATGGGAGCGCAGGGCGCGGTGAACATCCTGCACCGCCGCACCATCGCGGAGGCGGAGAATGTGGAGGAGACCCGGGCGCGGCTCATCGCCGAGTACGAGGACGCGCTGCTCAACCCGTACACGGCGGCCGAGCGCGGGTACATCGACGCGGTGACCATGCCGTCCGAGACCCGGGCGCACGTGGTGAAGGGGCTGCGGCAGCTGCGTACCAAGCGTGAGTCCCTGCCCCCGAAGAAGCACGGCAACATCCCGCTCTAGCCCCTCCAGGAGGACTCTGTGGTGATCAAGGTCGTCAAGGGCAACCCGACCCCGGAGGAGCTGGCCGCCGCACTGGCGGTGGTCCAGGCGCGCGCGGCGGTGCTGGCCATGGCCCCGTCGGGCGCTCCGCCGGTCACGGACGAGTGGTCGGCGCCGGCCCGGGTGGCCCGGCGCCGGGTTCCGCACCCGGGGCCGCGGGCCTGGGGCCGTACGTACTGGCCCGCGTAGCCCGGCCTGATGTGAACGGACGGTGGCGCCTGAGTACCCGTACTCAGGCGCCGCACCCGTTCCCGGGCCAGGATCGAGACATGCTCTGGTCCGACCCGAAGAACGAGCCGCCCAAGGACATGCGCGACGCGCAGGCGATGATCCGGCGGCTGACCCTGGTGCTCGCCGTCGCCATGCTCGTGGTGGTGTACGTCCTGGGTGTGGGCCACTTCTAGACGCTGTCCGGGGGGTGCGGGCCGCGCCTACGATGACCTCCATGACTGCGACACCTGAGCCCTCGACGACCGGGCGCACGCTCGTCCTCGCCTCCGCCTCCCCCGCCCGGCTGAACCTGCTGCGGCAGGCCGGGCTCGCCCCGCACGTGATCGTCAGCGGGTTCGACGAGGACACCCTGAACCACGATGAGCCGGCCGCCCTGGCGCTGGCCCTGGCCGAGGCGAAGGCCGCCGTCGTGGCGGGGCTGGACGAGGCCGCGGGCGCCCTGGTGATCGGCTGCGACTCGGTGCTGGAGCTGGACGGCGAGGCGCTGGGCAAGCCGGCGGACGCCGAGGAGGCCACCGCGCGCTGGAAGTCGATGCGCGGACGGTCGGGCGTGCTGCGCACCGGGCACTGCGTGATCGACACGGCGGACGGCCGTCAGGTCTCGGCCACGGCGTCGACGACGGTCCGGTTCGGTGAGCCCACGGACGCGGAGGTGGCGGCGTACGTGGCGAGCGGGGAGCCCCTGCACGTGGCGGGGGCGTTCACCCTGGACGGGCTGTCGGCGCCGTTCATCGACGGCATCGACGGGGATCACGGCAACGTCATCGGACTGTCGCTGCCGCTGCTGCGTTCCCTGCTGGGCGAACTGGACGTGTCCATCACGGACTTGTGGGCTTGAGCTCCCCGTACGGCGGCGGTGGCGGCAGGGGCGGGGTGTCCCCGCCCGCATCGCCCTCGCCGCCGTTCCCATCCGTCCGGGCGGGCCGGGCGGCGTAGGACGTCAGGGTCAGGACGAGCAGACACAGGATCAGCATCATCGTCGCGAAGGCGGCCCAGGTCACCAGGACCACGCAGAGGATGCCGAGCACCCCGTGGACGACGGCGCCGCCGATGAGCACGACGCGGCCGAAGCGGCCCGGGGCGCGGTCGCGGAGGGCGGTGACGGCGGCGAGCACGGCGCACAGGACGAGGAAGGCGCCCATGCCCGCCCCCATGGCGTAAGTCGCCTTGGACATGACATCCGGATCGCTGCCCGCGATCGACATCGACTGGTTCGCCGTGGTCCGGCCGAGCACGATGTGGACGAGCACGAGCACCGCCGCTTCCACGACGAGCACGATCGCGGCCAGTCCGGCCACGAGTCTTCGCAGCACGATGCCCCCACCCCCCACGTGTCACAAGCCCGTTCGACGCCCTGGAGGCTACTAACGGGTAGCCCGGCGGGCAAGACATCCGCACACCCGGCTTGCGGACGTCTCCCGCCCCACGGCACGCCGTACGGCGGGACTACGACGACGGCTTCGGCTTCTCCTCCCGCGGCCAGACGGTGTACGACCAGGACCAGAGGGTGTCGATCACCCAGATGGTCAGCCAGATCCGGCCGGCCCAGACCAGCGGTCCGCGCTGTTCGCCGGGCACGCCGCCGTCCGTGATCTGCCACACGAGCCAGCTGGAGTCCAGGGCCCACAGGACCAGCTGTCCCACCGCGAACGCGGCCGTGTGGACGTACCAGTCCCGCCGTTCCTTGCGGGCGTGGGCCTTCGGCCCGGGGTCGGTCTCCGCAGACGGCTGCCGCGCCGCTTCCCGCTCGCCCATGCCCATGCCCATGCCCGCGTCCGTCTCCGTCTCCGTCCCCGTCCCCGTCCCCGTCTCCGTCTCCGTGTCCATGCCCGGCTCCGCGTCCCCGCCCATGTCGATGCCGGTGTCCTCCCGGTCCGCCCGGTCCTCTCCCGCGCCGCCGGTCCGCGGCCCGGCCTTCTTCCCCTCCTGCGCCAGGCCCAGGGTGCGGACCGCGTACGGCACCACGAGCGCCCCCACGACCGAGGTGGCCGCGGCAGCCCCGCAGGCGGCCGCCCAGCCGGCCTCCTCGTAGAGCAGGCCCATCACCAGGGGGCCGACCACCACACCGGCCAGGCGGGCGCTCTCGTACAGGCCCATGGCCCGGCCGAGCCGCCCCCCGGAGGCGGCGGCCACGGTCGCCTGCTCCACCGGGATCTGCGCGGCGAAACAGGCGGCGGCCACCGTCCACAGGACCGCTATGGCCGGCGGTGTGGAGAGCACCGCGAGCCCCGCGGCGAACAGCGCGCTCGCCGCGAACGAGGCGACCATGGCCGGTGTACGGCCCAGCCGGTCGGTGAGGTGGTGCGCGTGCGCCGGCAGCAGGACGAACACCACGAAGCCGGGGGCGAAGACCAGCGCGACCTCGTTCGGGGACAGCCCCAGGTCCGACTGCAGCCGGAGCAGCAGGAGCATCCACAGCCCCGCCTCGGCGGCGGCCGTCACCGCGGACACCACCATCAGCGGCAGCAGCCGGCGCTCCGCCGCACCCCACCGCTCCCCGCGCCCGGTCGCGGCGCGCGCCGGCTCCTGGCGCGGTCCGCGCAGCAGCGAGGCCATGGCCACCGCGCAGGCGGCGCTGCCCAGCCAGAACAGCAGCGGATAGCCGCCGCGTTCCAGCAGGGAGAACGCCACCAGGTAGCCGGCGAACGCGCCCTGACCCTCCGCCGACAGCAACTTTCCGTACGCGGAGGTGCCGTCACCGTCCTGCGCCCGCCGCCCGGTCCAGGCCCGCAGCGCGACCCAGAACAGGGCACCGCCGGCGCCGCCCAGGCCCGCCGCGACGAAGGCCACCACCAGCGAGTCGGCGAGCGCGTACCCCGCGAACGACAGGGCGTACAGACCCGCACCGGCCGCGGCCACCCGCCGCTGGTCGAAGCGGTCGGCCAGCTCCCCGGCCACCGGGCGCACCATCAGCGACAGCACCGCCTCGAAGGCGATCAGCGCGCCGACCACCGAGGCCCCGGCGCCCAGCGTCGACCCCGCCCACAGCGGCAGCAGGAAATCGAGCACCTCCGCCGGGGCGCTCGCGAACAGCGCCGCCGACAGGACCCGGCGCCCGGCCGGATCCTCTGGCGCCCGCGTCCCGGCGCTCACGCCTGCTCGGCCGGTGCGCAGCACCCGGCCTCTGCCGTGCCGGACCGGGTGGGAACGGGCTCCCGGAAGGAGTCCTGTAACGCCATGTGCCTCGCCCTCGTCTCGCCGTCGCCGTTTCGCGCTCCGTCCGTAGGACGCCGTTCGGCCCGCGCGGGTTGTCAACTCGCCGGTATCACCGCCGCCGCGCGGTCGCGGGCCGCGATGTCGTCCATCCGTAGGACACGCCCGGCGCGCTGCCGCCCGCCCGGGCCCGTACGGGCCGCATCGCTGTGGGTACGGTGTTGTCCCTGTTCGGCCTGCGGGACGACCGGGCTACCAATCAGTAAACAAGGGGACAACTCCTCTCACGACCGCAAAGAAACTGTGGGCCGTTCGTAGGGACTCGACAAAGAATCACCCGGGGCCGCTGACCGGGGGGACAGAGACCTTGGATACACGACGGGGTTACTGTGCAGTCGGGGATCCCCCTGACCTGGGGCGCCACAAGGGTTCCCCGGCGGATCGGCCCTCGCATCACACTCTGTGTGGGCAAGGTCACCACCGGGGAAGGGTCGAAAGGCCGTGTGGGCTGTCCCTAAACTCAGCTTGTTTCAAGGAGGGAGCCATCGTGCGCAAGGTGCTCATCGCCAACCGTGGCGAAATCGCTGTCCGCGTTGCTCGGGCCTGCCGGGACGCCGGGATCGGGAGCGTAGCCGTCTACGCCGATCCGGACCGGGACGCTCTGCACGTCCGCGCGGCCGACGAAGCTTTCGCGTTGGGCGGTGACACCCCGGCCGCCAGCTACCTGGACATCTCCAAGGTCCTCCAGGCCGCAGCCGACTCCGGTGCGGACGCCATCCATCCCGGATACGGCTTCCTCTCCGAGAACGCCGACTTCGCCCAGGCCGTGATCGACGCCGGCCTGACCTGGATCGGTCCGCCGCCGCAGGCCATCCGTGACCTCGGCGACAAGGTGGCCGCCCGTCACATCGCCCAGCGCGCCGGGGCGCCGCTGGTCGCCGGTACGCCGGACCCCGTCTCCGGGTCGGAGGAGGTCGTCGCCTTCGCCAAGGAGCACGGCCTGCCGATCGCCATCAAGGCGGCCTTCGGCGGTGGCGGTCGCGGTCTGAAGGTCGCCCGCACCCTCGAAGAGGTGCCGGAGCTCTACGACTCCGCCGTCCGTGAGGCCGTCGCCGCCTTCGGCCGCGGCGAGTGCTTCGTCGAGCGCTACCTCGACAAGCCCCGCCACGTCGAGACCCAGTGCCTGGCCGACTCGCACGGCAACGTCGTCGTCGTGTCGACCCGTGACTGCTCCCTCCAGCGCCGCCACCAGAAGCTCGTGGAGGAGGCTCCGGCGCCGTTCCTGACCGATGCTCAGAACGCGGAGCTGTACGCCGCCTCCAAGGCCATCCTGAAGGAAGCCGGCTACGTCGGCGCCGGCACCGTCGAGTTCCTCGTCTCCGCCGACGGCCTGATCTCCTTCCTGGAGGTCAACACCCGCCTCCAGGTCGAGCACCCGGTCACCGAAGAGGTCTCCGGCATCGACCTGGTCCGCGAGATGTTCCGCATCGCCGACGGCGAGGAGCTCGGCTACGGCGACCCGGTCCTGCGCGGTCACTCCATCGAGTTCCGCATCAACGGCGAGGACCCGGGCCGTGGCTTCCTCCCGGCGCCCGGCACGGTGACGAAGTTCGCCGCGCCGTCGGGCCCGGGCGTCCGCCTCGACGCGGGCGTCGAGTCCGGCTCCGTGATCGGCCCGGCCTGGGACTCGCTCCTGGCCAAGCTGATCGTCACCGGTGCCACCCGCGAGCAGGCCCTGCAGCGCGCCGCCCGCGCGCTCGCCGAGTTCGAGGTCGAGGGCATGGCCACGGCCATCCCCTTCCACCGCGCGGTCGTCGCCGACCCGGCGTTCGCCCCCACGGACGGCAGCCCCTTCACCGTCTTCACGCGGTGGATCGAGACCGAGTTCGTCAACGAGATCCCGGCGTTCACGGCCCCGGCCGCGGAGGACACCGAGGACGAGCCGGGCCGCGAGACGGTGGTCGTCGAGGTCGGCGGCAAGCGCCTCGAGGTCTCGCTCCCGTCGTCCCTGGGCATGACCCTGGCCCGCACGGCCGCCGCCGGTGGCGCGAAGCCGAAGCGCCGCGCGGCCAAGAAGTCCGGCCCGGCCGCCTCCGGCGACACGCTCGCCTCCCCGATGCAGGGCACGATCGTCAAGGTCGCGGTCGAGGAGGGCCAGCAGGTCAACGAGGGCGACCTGGTCGTCGTACTCGAGGCCATGAAGATGGAGCAGCCGCTGAACGCGCACCGCTCCGGCACCGTGGTCGGCCTCACCGCCGAGGTCGGCGCGTCCGTCACCTCGGGCGCCACGATCTGCGAGATCAAGGACTGACGTCCTGCAACGGGGTCCCCGGGGCTTCCGCCCCGGGGACCCCGTTTCGCATGTGCGCCGCCGCTTGGGGGCGCTGCCCCCGCACCCCCGGGGGCTGCACAACAGGGGGGGGGGGGGTTTGGTTGTCCGTCGGTTGGGGGGGGGGGGGTGGGGGGGGGAGGGCACCGCGGGGCAGCCAAAAGAGGTGA
>NZ_JBVIWA010000001.1:299087-397293 GCF_055595065.1 Streptomyces sp. NPDC040545 | reverse complement strand
CTTTTTTTCCTCCCCCCTCCTTTTTGGCCCCCCCCCCCCCCCCCCCCCCCCCCCCCCCCCCCCACCCCCCTCCCCCCCCCCCCCCCCCTCCTCCCCCCCCCGGGGGTCTGGGGGCGGCGCCCCCAGCGGCCAGCCCGCAGGGGCTACCGGCGGCGCATGTCGGCCACCCGCGCCCGCTCCGCCTGGGGCTCCGGCAGCATGCCCGCGGCCCGCAACTGCGGCGTCGGCCCGCCACGCCTCTGCACCGGCAGCGGCGACTCGCGGCGCGGCCGCCGCCCCTGCATCCCGTCCACACCGCCGGAGGCCACGGCCCCGCCGGCCACGGTGATCTGCACGCCCTGGTCCGCCAGCGCCTGCAGCTCCGTACCCGCCCGGTCGTCGTGCGGTGGCGGCTCGTCCGTCACCAGCCGCGTCATCACATCGGTGGGCACGGTCTGGAACATGGTGTCGGTACCGAGCTTCGTGTGGTCGGCCAGCACCACCACCTCCGCCGCCGCCTGCACCAGCGCCCGGTCCACACTGGCGGACAGCATGTTGGACGTGGACAGCCCGCGCTCGGCGGTCAGACCGCTGCCCGACAGGAAGGCCCGGGAGACCCGCAGCCCCTGGAGGGACTGCTCGGCCCCGCTGCCCACGAGGGCGTAGTTGGACCCGCGCAGGGTGCCGCCGGTCATGACCACCTCCACCCGGTTCGCGTGGGCCAGGGCCTGGGCGACGAGCAGCGAGTTGGTGACGACGGTCAGTCCGGGCACGCGGGCGAGCCGGCGGGCCAGCTCCTGCGTCGTGGTACCCGCGCCGACGACGACGGCCTCGCCCTCTTCCACGAGGGAGGCCGCGACATCGGCAATGGCGGTCTTCTCCGCCGTCGCGAGATGGGACTTTTGCGGAAAGCCGGACTCCCGCGTGAAACCGCCCGGCAAGACCGCACCGCCGTGCCGGCGGTCGAGGAGTCCTTCTGCCTCCAGTGCCCGCACGTCCCGCCGTACGGTCACTTCGGAGGTCTGGACGACGCGGGCGAGCTCCCGGAGCGATACCGCTCCGTTGGCCCGCACCATTTCGAGGATCAATTGGCGACGTTCTGCAGCGAACACGAAACTGACAGTAACCCCAACGACCGTCTGCTTTCAGCTCTTTACGCCGGAATACCGAAGTTGTCCATAAAGCGGGGCGACTAGTGGTATACGCAGCCCGAGAGTTGCGTGAACTTCTCACCACGAAACGACGCCCCGCCCCAAACCCCTTACGGCATGCGGCGGTTAGCCGGGATCAGGCCTCCCCGGCGGCCTTTCGCGTGTGCAGCTGGCGGGCCACCTCGGCGATCGAGCCGGAGAGCGAGGGGTACACGGTGAACGCGTTTGCGATCTGCTCGACCGTCAGGTTGTTGTCGACGGCGATCGAGATGGGGTGGATCAGCTCGCTCGCACGCGGGGAGACGACCACACCGCCGACGACGATGCCGGTGCCCGGGCGGCAGAACATCTTCACGAAGCCGTCGCGGATGCCCTGCATCTTGGCGCGGGGGTTGCGCAGCAGCGGGAGCTTCACCACGCGGGCGTCGATCTTGCCGGCGTCCACGTCCGCCTGGGTGTAGCCGACGGTGGCGATCTCCGGGTCGGTGAAGACGTTCGAGGAGACCGTCTTGAGGTTCAGCGGGGCCACCGCGTCACCGAGGAAGTGGTACATCGCGATGCGGCCCTGCATCGCCGCGACCGACGCGAGCGCGAAGACGCCCGTGACGTCACCGGCGGCGTACACGCCGGGCGCGGAGGTGCGCGAGACCTTGTCGGTCCAGATGTGCCCGGAGTCCTTGAGCCGGACCCCGGACTCCTCCAGGTTCATGTTCTTGGTGTTGGGGATCGCGCCGACCGCCATCAGGCAGTGCGTACCGGTCAGCACGCGGCCGTCGGAGAGGGTGACCTCGACCCGGTCGCCCACCCGCTTGGCGGATTCGGCACGCGAGCGCCCCACGACGTTCATGCCGCGGCGCCGGAAGACGTCCTCCAGCACGGCGGCGGCATCCGGGTCCTCGCCGGGCAGCACGCGGTCGCGGGAGGACACGAGGGTCACCCGGGAGCCGAGGGCCTGGTACGCGCCGGCGAACTCGGCGCCGGTCACACCGGAGCCGACCACGATGAGCTCCTCGGGGAGCTCGTCGAGGTCGTAGACCTGGGTCCAGTTCAGGATCCGCTCGCCGTCGGGCATGGCGTCGGGGATCTCGCGCGGGGTGCCGCCGGTCGCGATCAGGACGGCGTCCGCGGTCAGGATCGTCTCGGACCCGTCGGCGGCGGTGACGATGACGTCCCGGGTGCCGTCGATGCCCTGCGGCCCGCCGAGCTTGCCGCGGCCGCGCACCACGCGGGCGCCGGCCCGGGTGACGGAGGCGGTGATGTCGTGCGACTGGGCGAGCGCGAGGCGCTTGACACGCCGGTTCACCTTGCCGAGATCCACGCCGACGACGCGCGCGGCCTGCTCGATGTGCGGGGTGTCGTCCGCGACGACGATGCCGAGCTCCTCGTACGAGGAGTCGAAGGTCGTCATCACCTCGGCGGTCGCGATCAGAGTCTTGGAAGGTACGCAGTCGGTCAGGACCGAGGCCCCGCCCAGACCGTCGCAGTCGACGACGGTCACCTCCGCGCCGAGCTGGGCCCCCACCAGGGCTGCCTCATACCCGCCGGGTCCGCCGCCGATGATCACGATCCGGGTCACGAAAAGTCCGCCTCACGTCTACCCGGCCGGCTGCCGCCCCGGCCGGTGTTCCGGGGGGTCTCCCCGGGGGATGCATTCCGTGCCCCATTGTCCCGCACGCTTCACGGTGCTTCGCGCCCGGTCCCGCCATCCGGACACGCGTGCACCGGCACCCCTCCCGTACTCTCGACCACATGTCGCTCTACGCCGCGTACGCCGGCAACCTCGACCCGCGGCTGATGACGCGCCGCGCTCCGCATTCGCCGCTGCGCGGCACGGGCTGGATCAACGACTGGCGGCTGACCTTCGGCGGCGAGCAGATGGGCTGGGAGGGCGCTCTCGCCACGATCGTCGAAGCCCCGCGCCACCAGGTCTTCGTCGCGCTGTACGACATCGCGCCGCTGGACGAGGACTCGATGGACCGCTGGGAGGGTGTCGGGCTCGACATCTACCGCCGGATGCGGGTGCGCGTGCACACGCTGGACGGCGAGGAGGCGGCCTGGGTGTACGTCCTGAACGGCTACGAGGGCGGCCTGCCCTCGGCGCGCTACCTCGGCGAGATCGCGGACGCCGCCGAATCCGCGGGCGCCCCCCACGACTACGTGATGGAAATCCGCAAGCGCCCCTGCTGACCCCCTGCGGGGCTGCTCGACCAATTCAGCCCCGCCGGCGATGGAGGCACGGGGCCCGGGGCGGAGCCCCGATCTTTCGGCCCCGCCGGCGCTCGAGGCACGGGACCCGGGGCGGAGCCCCAACCCCAGCCCCGCCGGCCCTTGAGGCGCGGGGCCCGGGGCGGAGCCCCGATCTTTCGGCTCCGCCGACACCCACGGTGCGAGGCCCCCGGCAGGGACCCGCACCGCCCCCGCCACCCCTTCGGGGACGTTTCGGCGGAAACGACAAGGCAACGATCCGAACACCGTGAGCTGTGCCATCTACGCGCGTAGGCCCGAAGGAGTTACGCTCGTCCGCGTGAACGCATCTGTTACCGACCCCTTCGCCGCCGCCGACGCCGCAGCCGCCCGCCTGCGTGAGCTGACCGGCGTGGACACCCACGATGTCGCCCTCGTGATGGGCTCCGGATGGGCCCCCGCCGCAGAGGCGCTCGGCGCCCCCGAGGCCGAGTTCCTCGTCACCGAGCTGCCCGGCTTCCCGCCCGCCGCGGTCGAGGGCCACGGCGGCAAGATCCGCTCGTACAAGATCGGCGACAAGCGCGCCCTGGTCTTCCTCGGCCGGACCCACTACTACGAGGGCCGCGGCGTCGCCGCCGTCGCCCACGGCGTGCGCACCGCCGTCGCCGCCGGCTGCAAGACCGTCGTGCTGACCAACGGCTGCGGCGGTCTGCGCGAGGGCATGAAGCCCGGCCAGCCCGTCCTGATCAGCGACCACCTCAACCTGACGGCCACCTCGCCGATCGTCGGCGCGAACTTCGTCGACCTCACCAACCTGTACTCGCCGCGCCTGCGCGCGATGTGCAAGGAGATCGACGCGAGCCTCGAAGAGGGCGTCTACGTCCAGTTCCCCGGCCCGCACTACGAGACCCCGGCCGAGATCAACATGATCCGCGTCATGGGCGCCGACCTGGTCGGCATGTCCACCGTCCTGGAGGCCATCGCCGCCCGTGAGGCCGGCGCCGAGGTGCTCGGCATCTCCCTGGTCACCAACCTGGCGGCGGGCCTGTCGGGCGAGCCGCTGAACCACGAAGAGGTCCTCCAGGCCGGCCGCGACTCGGCCGCCCGCATGGGCACGCTGCTGACGCAGGTCCTCGCCCGCATCTGATCGACGTACGAGAGCTAAGGCGGAAGCAGTGCAGGAACAGGCACAGGCACAGGACGACCTGATCATCCGGGCGCAGGCCTGGCTGGCCGAGGACCCGGACCCGGAGACGGCCGCGGAACTGGCCGCGCTCATCGAGGCCGGCGACACCGCGGAGCTCGCGGACCGCTTCTCGGGCACCCTGCAGTTCGGCACCGCCGGACTGCGCGGTGAGATCGGCGCCGGCCCGATGCGGATGAACCGCGGTGTGGTCATCCGGGCCGCGGCGGGCCTCGCGGCCTACCTGTTGGCCCAGGGCCACGACGGCGGCCTGGTGGTCGTCGGCTACGACGCCCGCTACAAGTCGGCGGACTTCGCCCGCGACACCGCGGCCGTCATGACCGGCGCCGGGCTGCGCGCGGCCCTCCTGCCCCGCCCTCTGCCGACGCCCGTCCTCGCGTACGCGATAAGGCACCTCGGCGCCGTCGCCGGCGTCGAGGTGACCGCGAGCCACAACCCGCCCCGGGACAACGGCTACAAGGTCTACCTCGGCGACGGCTCGCAGATCGTCTCCCCGGCCGACACCGAGATCGCGGCGCAGATCGCGGCGGTCGGGAAGCTGGCCGGCGTACCGCGCCCCGAGGCGGGCTGGCAGGAACTCGGCGACGAGGTCCTGGAGGCCTACCTGGCGCGCACGGACGCCGTCCTGACCCCCGGCTCCCCCCGGGGCGTGCGGACCGTCTACACGGCCATGCACGGCGTCGGCAAGGACGTCGTCATGGCGGCCTTCGCCCGGCACGGCTTCCCGGAGCCGGTGCTCGTCACCGAGCAGGCCGAGCCCGACCCGGCCTTCCCGACCGTGGCGTTCCCCAACCCGGAGGAGCCGGGCGCGATGGACCTGGCCTTCGCGAAGGCCGCCGAGGTCCAGCCCGACATCGTGATCGCCAACGACCCGGACGCGGACCGCTGCGCCGTGGCCGTGCCCACCGTGGACGGCTGGCGGATGCTGCGCGGCGACGAGGTCGGCGCGCTGCTGGCGGCCCACCTGGTCCACAAGGGGGCCCGCGGCGTCTTCGCCGAGTCCATCGTCTCCTCCAGCCTCCTGGGCCGGATCGCGGAGGCGGCGGGCGTCGGCTACGAGGAGACGCTCACCGGCTTCAAGTGGATCGCCCGCGTCGAGGGCCTGCGCTACGGCTACGAGGAGGCGCTCGGCTACTGCGTGGACCCCGAGGGCGTCCGCGACAAGGACGGCGTCACCGCCGCCCTGCTGGTGGCGGAGCTGGCCTCGGTGCTCAAGGAGCAGGGCCGCACCCTGACCGACCTGCTGGACGACCTGGCGATGGCCCACGGCCTGCACGCCACGGACCAGCTGTCGGTGCGCGTGTCGGACCTGTCGATCATCGCCGACGCGATGGCGGCGCTGCGCGCGCGGCCGCCGGTGTCGCTGGCGGGTCTGCGGGTGGTCTCGGCGGAGGACCTGTCCAAGGGCACGGAGAGCCTCCCGCCCACGGACGGCCTGCGCTACTACCTGGACGGCGAGTACAAGGCCCGGGTCATCGCCCGCCCGTCGGGTACCGAGCCCAAGCTGAAGTGCTACCTGGAGGTCGTGGTCCCGGTGGCCGAGGCCTCCGACCTGGCGGCGGCCCGCGTCCGCGGCCAGGAGGTCCTGGACGCGATCAAGAAGGACCTCTCCGCCGCTATGGGCATCTAGTGCTGTGACCGGGAAGGTTCACCGGGTCACGACGCCCGGCACGGCGCCTCGCCGCGTTGTCGGACCGCGCAAGTACGTCCAGTACGAGCCGCGGTCCTCCGCCTTGCGATCCACCGCACCGGACGACGCGACCCGGCAAACCTTCCCGGCCACAGCACTAGTCCTTCCCGCGCCGCTCGCGCGCCTCGGCCCAGGGGGCCTCCCCGGCTTCGCGCCGCTGCGCCGGACTCCGTCCGTCGGGCACGAAGCCGGGGCTTCGGCCCCCTGCCCGGCCCGGTCCCGCCCCGTCCGGCAGGACCGGGCCATCAACTCCTCCCGGCCCCTTGAGCCCCGTCCGGCTCAGGGGGCCGGTGGCATTTTGCGGGGGCCGGACGCACGCCGGCCGGAGGGCGGCGCAGCGGCGCGAAGCCGGGGAGGCGCCCCGGCGCCGAGCCGCGCGAGCGGTGCGTGGAGAAGGAGTGCGGCGCGTCAGGAAGGAGTGGGGGTCGGGCGGACCAGTTCGCCCAGCGTCGGCACCGACTCCGGCCGCGAGCGGACCGCCTCCGTGCATTCCCACGTCCGCGGCGGATCCGCGTCCGGCCCGCCCAGGGTCACCGGGCCCGGGGTCGCCTTCAGGGCCTCGCTGCCCGCCAGCGTGCAGACGATCTGCGAGAGCGCCACCGGCGGCAGGTCCTCCGGCTTGCGGCTGAGCCGCACCGTGCCCGCCGGGTCGCCCGCCCTCGGCGCTCCCGCCGACAGCCCGACCGGGACCTCGCTCGTGAAGCCCGCGTCCCGCTCCTCCGTGGTCGGCGTCCGCTCCAGCGCTTCCAGCAGCGCCTGCGCGACCAGCGCCAGGGGGTCCCGTACGGGCTTCTTCTCAGGGACCGGAATCACTCGCTCCACGCCCACCAGCTGTGATCCGCAGACCAGTTCCACCGTGGCCCGGAAACCCTGCACCCCGCTCGGCTGCTCCTGCGTGTCGCACGACACCCGGGACGGTGCCGGGCCCACGTCCACCGGTACGGTCGTCGCCCGGATCCCGCAGGCGGACGTCGCGAGCAGCAAGGCCCCGACGAACGGGGCCAGCACCGCCGGTGCCACCGGCAGAGCCCTACGCATCCTCGTCACCCGCGATCACCTTTCCCACGTCCACCGGCAGCCGCAGCGTGAACAGCGCCCCGCCGCCCGCCACGTTGGCAGCCGTGATGTCGCCGCCGTGGATGTGCGCGTTCTCCATCGCGATCGACAGGCCGAGCCCGCTGCCGTCCGACTTCGGCCGCGACGCGCTCGCCTTGTAGAACCGGTCGAAGACGTGCGGCAGGACCTCCTCGGGGATGCCCGGACCGTTGTCCTGCACCGCGATCACCAGCCACTCCCCCTCCACCGTCACCGACACCCGTACCGGCGAGCCGCCGTGCTTGAGCGCGTTGCCGATCAGGTTGGCGAGGATGACGTCGAGGCGGCGCGGGTCGAGCCGGGCCACGATGCCCCGCTCGGCGTCGAGTTCGACCGCGTCGAGCCAGGCCCGGGCGTCGATGCAGGCCGTGACCTGGTCGGCGACGTTCACGTCGTCCAGCACCAGCTTGGCCGTACCCGCGTCGAAGCGGGTGACCTCCATCAGGTTCTCCACCAGGTCGTTGAGGCGGCGCGTCTCGCTGACGACGAGCGCCACGGCCGGTGCGATCATCGGATCGAGGTCGTCGACCTCCTCCTCCAGCACCTCGGCCACCGCCGTCAGCGCGGTCAGCGGCGTCCGCAGCTCGTGCGACATGTCCGCGACGAAGCGCCGGCTCGACTCCTCCCGCGCGCTCATGTCGGCGACCTTCTTCTCCAGCGCCTCGGCCGTCTTGTTGAAGGTGTGCGACAGGTCGGCGAGTTCGTCCGTGCCCGACACCTCGAGGCGGTGGTCGAGCTCGCCCTCGCCGAGCCGCCGCGCCGCGTCCCCGAGCCGCTGCACGGGCTTGAGCACGGTACGGGCCGCGGCCTGTGCCAGCAGGGCGGAGCCGAGCAGCGCGAGACCGGTGGCGATGGTCAGCGACCAGCCGAGCGCGTTCAGGTCGTCCCGCTCCTGCGCGAGGGACTTGGACATGTAGCCGGTGAGCCCGCCGCCCACGATCCGCGTCCCGCCGACCAGGTACGGATTGCCGTGCGGCTTCGTCCGCTGCCAGTACACGTGGTACTCGGAGTCGTTCGCGGCGGTGGTCTTCTGCCGGTCGTTCACCGCGTTCTGCAGGGACTTCGGTACGTTGGCCAGCCCGAAGGAGTCGGGCCCCGCCGCGCCGAAGATCTGCCGGTTGTCCTTGCCCACCTGCACCAGCAGGACGCTGTATCCGGGGCTGCTGCCCGCCATCAGTTCGGCGGTGCGCTGCAGCTCCTCGGCGGTGGGATCGGCGGGCAGCGCGGCGGCCCGGTTCTGCATCTCCTGCCGGAAGTCGCCGAGGGCCGCGTCCTGGACGCGGGTGAGGACGGCCTCGCGGTTGAGCCAGTAGGCGATCCCGGAGGCCGAGACCGCGGCCGTCAGCGCGACCAGGCAGAACACCATGAGGAGCCGCAGCCGCAGGCTGGTCCAGCGCCGGCCCGCGAGCAACGCGCGGATCACTGCGGTGAGTCCAGGCGGTAGCCGACGCCCCGGACGGTACGGATCAGGGTGGGCGAGGACGGCACGTCCTCGACCTTGGCGCGCAGCCGCTGCACGCAGGCGTCGACGAGGCGCGAGTCACCGAGGTAGTCGTGCTCCCAGACCAGCCGCAGCAGCTGCTGGCGGGAGAGCGCCTGGCCGGGCCGGCGGCTCAGTTCGAGCAGCAGCCGCAGCTCGGTCGGCGTGAGCTGCAGGTCCTCGCCGTTCTTCGTCACGGTCATGGCGGCCCGGTCGATGACCAGGGAGCCGAAGCTCGCCGAGTCGCTCGACTCGCGCTCGCCGCGGCGCAGTACGGCCCGGATCCGGGCGTCGAGGACCCGGCCCTGGACGGGCTTGACCACATAGTCGTCGGCTCCGGACTCGAGGCCGACGACCACGTCGATGTCATCGCTGCGCGCGGTGAGCAGGATGATCGGCAGCTGGTCGGTGCGGCGGATCCGCCGGCACACCTCGAAGCCGTCGATCCCGGGCAGCATCACGTCCAGCACGATCAGATCCGGCCGCTGCTCGCGCAGCAGTTTCAGGCCGTCCTCGCCCGTCGCCGCAGTGGCCACACGGTGGCCCTGGCGAGACAGGGAGAGTTCGAGGGCCGTGCGGATGGCGTCGTCGTCCTCGATCAGCAACAGGAAAGGCACGGGCTCATTCTGTCCCATCGGTAGTCGGGAGTTCGACCGTCGCGCGACGTGATCCTGTCGCGGTCCTGTCAGAAGTCGCTGTGACACGGCTGTGACAGTCGACGGACACCCCGGTTAAGTCGGAGGGGCAATCTTCTGTCAACGCACAACGGACCGAAGCAGACACACTCCACGACGGGGGGCGCGAGATGAACACGCTGCACAGCACCACGACCAGCGCGGTTGTCACGCGGCTGCACGATGTGAACCGCCGGGCGGGTGTCCGTACGGTGGCGGTCGCCCGTCCCCGGCCGGCCCACGTCGTAGCCATTGACGCAAACCAGTACCAGGCGGTTCCCGCCGCCGAGCAGGCTCCTTCCTCCACCTCGGAGGCGGAGTTCACGGCGTACGTCCAGGAGCGGCGTGCCGCCCTGTACGCGACGGCCTTCCACCTCACCGGCGACCGGTACGAGGCCGAGGACCTGCTGCAGAGCGCGCTGTTCTCCACGTACCGCGCCTGGGACCGGATCAGCGACAAGGCGGCCGTCGGCGGCTACCTGCGCCGCACGATGACGAACCTGCACATCAGCGCGTGGCGTCGGCGGAAGCTCAACGAGTACCCGACGGAGGAGCTGCCGGAGACGGCCTCCGACACGGACGCGATGCGCGGTACGGAGCTGCGCGCGGTGCTGTGGCAGGCGCTGACCCGTATCCCGGAGCCGCAGCGCACGATGCTGGTGCTCCGTTACTACGAGGGCCGCACGGACCCGGAGATCGCGGAGATCCTCGGCATCAGCGTCGGCACGGTGAAGTCGAGCATCTGGCGCTCGCTGCGCCGCCTGCGGGAGGACGAGGCGCTCAGCTTCGGCCGTGACGAGGCGGAGTCCTTCGAGGAGCTCGTCGCGTAACGCGGCACACACAGAAGCCATCGGGCCAGGGGGCCCGTCCTACGGGGGTGGGGCGGGGGCCGCGGGGGGAAAAGGCGGGATCGAGCGGACGGGGGTCCGCCTGATCCCGCCTTTTCATATGTCCGGTGCGCCGCCCGCGGGCCGCGCGGACGGGCGGGTCACAGGCGCTTGGCGCTGCGCAGGGCGGCGGCGTAGTAGCCGTTGCCGTCGAGCCGGGAGGCGCCGCCCTTGTCACCGATGGTGGGGCCGTTGGCCTCTTCCCGGCTCGATATGAAGATCTTGTGCCCTTCGGTGTCGTTGCCGAGGTACATGCCGGTGTGGTCCAGCCGGTCGCCGGTGCGCGCGTCGAGCTTGAAGAACACCAGGTCGCCCGGCTGGAGGACGTCGATGGAAGCCGGCCGGTCCTGCGGGCCGACGCCCTTGAGGGCCAGGATGTCCACGCCGGCCTTCGAGCGGGCCATTCCGTTGGCGGTGCGCGGGAGTCCGGTGCCGCCGGTGTCGGAGGCCATCAGGGGGAAGCGGCCGCGGTAGCCGAAGACCGTGCGGATGAAGCCGGAGCAGTCCAGGGCCCGGTGCTTGGCCTTCTCCGGCTGTTCCGTGGTGCCGTTGCGGAAGGTGTACGGGATGCCGAGGTAGTCGTAGAAGTCCGACTGCTCCAGGCGGAGGTCGTTGCCCTCGGAGCCCTTCGGGTTGAGCGGTCCGAAAGCCGCGTCGCCCGCGTACTGGACGCCGGCCGCGTCCTTCTTGACGGGTGCCTGGTCCGCGTACTGGAAGGCGATGGCGAAGAGGTCGTCCTCCTCGCTCCCGTAGTACTTCTTGAACCAGTCCTGGAACCACTGCTCGCGCTCCGCCCCGCTGCGCCAGCTCTCGGGGAGCAGGCGGACCCAGTTGTCGGTGACGACGCGGGTCTTGGTGGTGGCCGGCTCGGCGAAGGTACGGCTCTTGCCGGTGAGCGAAGCGGTGCGCGCGCCGTCCGTGAAGGTGGCGAGGACGGCACCGTCCGCGCCGCGCAGGACCGAGCGCTCCGGGTTCTTCAGCCGCTCCCACTTCTGGGCGCCCTGCTGGGCGCCGGCCTGCTGCGCCTGGTCGGTGACGCGCAGCACCTCGGGGGCCTTGGCCTGCTCCTCCTTGCGCAGCTCGTAGGTGAAGTACGCGCTGCCGGCCAGCAGGAGCCCCACGACGGCGGCGTGCAGGACGGGGCGGGTGCGGCGGGCGGGCTTGGCGGTCATCGGTGTGCTCCGGGCGGTGCGGGGGTCGGGCCGGCGTCGGTCGGGCGTCGGTCAGGCGTGCGGCATGAAGCCGAGGAGGATGCCCGAGGTCAGGACGACGTACGTCATGAGGGTCGCGGAGCCGGTGGCGAGCAGGGTGGCGCCCTTGGGCTGGCGGACGAGCTGATAGGCGATCAGTCCGGGGACGATGAAGCCGAGGGTCTGGTTCGCGTACAGCAGGGGGAACTTCATCTGGAGCACGATCACCACCGTGGCCTGGAGGAGCACTCCGATGAGGACGACGGCGGCGAACAGGCGCTTGCCGTAGAGGATGACGAACTTCTGGGTGACGAGGGTGAGTGCGTACGTCAGGGCGGTGATGCCGACGACGAGCGCGGCGCGCTGCAGGTCCTCGATGAGGGTGAGCGCGAGCCAGCCGGGGGTGATCATGCCGCCGGGCGAGAGGTTCGTCGTCAGGTAGCAGAGCAGGGAGAACAGCAGGCCCAGCGCGATGCCGATCGCGGCGATCTCGGGGGTGAGGACTGCGGGGATCAACGGGGGTCTCCTGGGCTCTGCCACTGCGGGTTCGGGTCGGGCTCGTACGGGTGGGGCTCGTACGGGTCGGGCTCGTACGGGTGGGGCGGCCAGGGCTGCCCGTGCGGTCGCGGCTGCTGTGGGTGGGGGACCTGGTGCCACGGTCCGTCCGGCTGCTGCGGGTACGGGCCCTGCCCCGGGTACGAGCCCTGCCCCGGGTACGGGTTCTGCGCCTGGTAGGGGCCCTGCGCCTGGTACGGCGGTCGGCCCTGGGGGGCGGGCGGAGTGTGCTGCTGCGGCGGGTGGACGTACTGCCGCGGCACGGGAGGCGGCGCGAACCTGGCTTCCTGGGCGGCGGTGAGGTCGGCGTACGGGTCCAGGTGCGGGACGTAACGCGGCTGGGCGGGGGCGGCCTGCCGGGGTACGGCGGGCTCGCGGTCCGGGGCCACCGCGTGGGGCTCCTCCTGGTCGGGCTCGTCCTCGAAGCCGGGGAGTTCCGCCAGGTGTTCCAGGAGGATCTCGCCCTGGCCGTGGATGTTGCCGATGGCGACCAGCGAGGAGGTGTCGCCCAGGTGGCCGAGCAGCTCGTTCATGAACTCCTCGCCGTCGCGCTGGTCGCCGCCGAGGTCGACGGCGCGTCCGCGCCACTCGGCCGGGATCGCGTCGATGGCGCTCTTGGCCGGGTGCCCGATCACGAAGACCTTGTCGGGCATCAGGTCCGGGACGATCGCGCCCATCTGGCCGTTGCGCTCGACGCGGTCCGGGCGGCAGTTGATCACGACGTTGAGGGGGCGGTCGACGGCGCCGAGGTCGAGGAGCTGGTTGATGTTCATGAGCGTCGACTCGGGGTCGTTCGCGGCGAAGACGTTGGCGAAGCGCACCCGCTTGCCGCCGGGGGCCACGTACCGCTCGACGGAGAGCACGCCGGGGTCCGGCGGGGCGTCGTACATCCCCTGGAGGGCGGTCTCGCGGTCGACGCCGAGGAGCTCGGCGACGGTGAGCGCGATGGCGACGTTCTCCTTGAAGGTGAACCAGCTGAAGCCGCGCAGCTCGTCGTCGCTGACCGTGTCGGGGTCGGCGTACACGAGCGTGCAGTTCCTCGCGTCGGCCTCCTCCTGGAGCACGTGGAAGCGCTCCTTCTCGGCGGTGACACAGATTCCGCCGTGCGGCATCGACCGCGACAGGGAGCGCGCGATGTCGTCGAGGGTGGGGCCCATCTCGGCGACGTGGTCCTCACGGACGTTGCACAGCACGCCGATGGTCGACTGGATCAGCTTGGACTGGTTGATCTCCTGGAGTGCGGGCATGACCGCCATGCACTCCATGACCAGGGCGTGCGGCCGGTAGGCGGCGGCGCGCCGGACGATGCCGATCTGTTCGACGACGTTGGCGATGCCGAACTTCCGGTAGACGGGCTCCTCGGTGGCGTCCGGGTGGATGAAGCGGGCCGCGGTGCCGGTGGTCTTGGCGACCGTCACCAGACCGCCGCCGCGCAGGGCGCCCGCGCACAGCCGGGTGATGGAGCTCTTGCCGCGGATGCCGTTGACCAGCACCCGGTTCGGTATGTGCGCGAGGTTGGCGTAGTGCCGGCGCTGCTCGACGACGCCCGCGACGAGCATGACCAGGCAGCAGAAGAGCAGCACGCAGTAGAGGAAGAGCACGGTGGATCAGTTCCTTCCGGCCGGGGTGGCACGGCCGGGCGTCCGGCCGGTGCTGCCGCCGGCGGCGTCCCGCTTGCGCTGCTCCAGCAGTTGCAGGCGGATGACTTCGAGGCTGCGGGTGACGGCGCCGACCTCGTCGTGGTGGGTCGGGTAGACGACGGTGCGGCGGTCGCCGTCGGCCAGGGACTCCGCACGCCGGGCGAGGTCCCGCAGCGGCCGCACCACGATGATGTGGATCCAGCCGAGGCAGGCGACGGCGCCCGTGAGTCCGAGCAGTCCGGCCAGGACGGTGCGGTTCTGCGCGGTGTAGGCGGGGATCTCCAGGCCCTTGGCCGGCTGCCAGGTGACGACGGTCCAGTCCAGGGGCTGGGCCGCGCCTCCGCCGGTCATCGGCGCCGCGGCGGCGATGACGACGCCGCCGTCGCGCAGCAGGGCGCTCTTGGCGCGCGGGCCCTTGTCCGACTCCTCGTCGGCACCGCTCTTCTCTCCGGCGGAGCTCTTCTCGCCGGCGGAGCTCACGAGGGCGTCGAGCTTGGCTTCCGACAGCGGTGCGAAGGCCAGGTAGCCGTTGTTGCCGCCGATCACCCGGTGCTTGGCGTCGACGACGCGGACCTCGCCCAGGCCGGGCCGCTTGAGCAGGGCGTTGAGGAAGTCGATGCGCAGCTCGCCGACCACGGCGGCGCCGGCCAGGCCGGCCGCCTCGGCGTATTCGGTGATGACGGGCCGGTTGCCGCTGTCGACCAGCGTCAGGGGCTGCTTCGAGGGGCCCTGGCCGGCGGGGTGGTGGGGCTTGCCGCCGGCGCGGGCCAGGACGGTGCCGTCGGCGCTCAGGACGTAGAGGGATTCGTAGCGTCCGTGCTGGTTGCGGGTGCGCTCCAGCAGCTTGGTCAGGTCGGCGGGAGTGGTCTTGTCGCTGATGACGGAGGCGACGGAGGTGAGGTCGGCGTGTCCTTCGTTCAGGGCGCGGCGTACCCGGTCGGCCAGGGTGTCGGTGCGTTCGCGCTGGTCGTCGACGATCGTCCTGGGGACGGCGACGGAGGCCCCCGCGCGGTTGAGCGTCAGCAGGAGCGGCGCCGACCAGACGAGGAGCAGGATCCCGCACACCCCGAGGAGGGCGCGGGTCCCGATCCGGGAGCGGCGGCCCCCGCGGGGGCCGCCGGTCTCCGCCGCGGGCTCGCCGAGGAGCTGGCGGCGCAGCCGGTCGAGGGCGGCGCCGATGCGGGCGGCCTCGCCGTACTTCGGCACGGTGACGGGCCGGTTCAGGTCGCCGCGGCCGATCCGGCGGCTCTCCAGGAACAGCCGGAGCAGCGGGCGCTGCACGGTGGTCACGAGCAGGGCCACGGCCAGTGCTCCGAGCACGAGCAGGGCGGCGGACGCGGCGATCCAGAAGAAGGAGTCGACGGCGGCGGTACGTTCCTCCGCGACGCCGACGAACGAGACGACGGTGAGGCCGAGGGCGGTCGCGTCGGTGCCCACACCGGGCTGCGAACCGGTGAGCTTCGCATAGCCGGCCACGGAGCGGTGACCGTCCCGGGAGTCCCCGAGGAGGCTGCCGCTGACGCCCGCGAAGCCGCCGGAGCCGGGCTCCTTGGACTGGAGGGGGTGCCGCGCGGCCTTCTCGGCGACGGTCTTCGCGAACTTCGCGAGCTGCTTCTTCTCCTGCCCGGAACCACTGATGCCGTCACTGCCGAGGACCTGGCCGGAGGAGTCGAGGACGGCGATGGCGCGGGACTTGCCCAGGCTGATGCTTGGGACCTTCAGGCTGCTGGAGGCGACCAGGAGCTGCTGGGGGCGGTCGGGCCAGGACAGCAGGGCGAGGGTGAGCAGGCGGGTCTCGCCGTTCTCCAGCCGGACCATGCGGGGGGCGAGGCCGTTCTCCCCGTCGAGCGCGGTCAGGTCGAGGGCGGTCAGCGGGAGGTTCTCGCCGCGCTGCGCCTCCAGGCGGCCCGACTTGATCTCGATCACGGCCGTGCCGCGCCACTTCTGGTAGACGCTGCCGAGCTTGTCGAGCACGGAGTCGGGCGAGACCGGTTGGCCGGAGCTGAACAGGGAGGCGGTCCTGCCGATGTCCGTGATGCTCTCGTCCAGGGAGGCGCGCAGGGCGATGGCGCCGTCCTCCGCGAAGTACTGCTGGGAGGTGAGGACGGCGGGCGGTACGGTCTCCCTGCCGACGTGGCCGAGCTGGAACGCGGTGAGGGCGGCGAGGGCCAGCAGCAGGGCGGACAGGGCCGCGATGGGCGGACGGATGCCGCCCAGCAGCGACATGTCGGCCCGACGGCGGTTCCGGTGCCGCCGCTTCCATACCGACGCGGCCAACGCGGGCTCCTCTTCGTTCTGTCCTGGAGCCGGTGCGGCCTAGGGAGTGTGATGATCTGGGCTTACAGGGCGCGGCGGGTGCCGCGAGGGCCTCGGGGGCGTCCGGTCAGCGCGGGCCGGTCCGCCGGCGGCGCCCTGTGACGGGCGGGCCAGGATGAAGAGCGGAGGAACGGAAACCGGAGTGCATCACTCCGATATTTTCGTATGACTATGAGCGCTCCACCGACCAGGCGAATAACGATTGCGGTTCTGTGCGGCGTTTTCATCGCCCTTTGTGCCGTTTTGATGCTTCGGCCGGAGAGCTCGGGCAGCGCACCCCCGGCCCGCCCGGCCGGCCCGGCTCCCCAGCACTCCGCCGACCCCGGCCTGGAGCGGCGGATCGCCGACTTCACCGCCGGCTTCAGCGGACGCGGCGGCTACCGCACCCCCACGGACCAGGAACGACTGGCGTTCACCAAGGCGTTCGGCCACCTGCTCGACGGCGATGCGGAAGCGGCGCGGACCGGCTTCTCCGAGATCGACTTCACCCTCCGCACCGTCACGGACGGCGCCGGCGGACGCCGGTACGCCGAGGTGGCGGACGGGGTGAGTGAATCGGGCCACACCAGCCGCGGCTGGGGCCGGATCTACGTCGACCTGGACCGGCCCGCACGCTGGTCGGTCCAGGTACCCCACCCCGTCGCCGACAGCCGGACCGAACTCCTCGGGGCACGGGTGCTGCGCGGCGCACCCGGCGGGGTGCTGGTGCTCGCGGGTGCCCACCGCGATGCGGGCGAGGACGGGGCAGCGGACGTCGCACACCGCGACGACTCGGTCTTCCACGCCGTGGTGGAGGAGCTGGCGCGGCGGAACCTGCCGGGGGTCCAGCTGCACGGATTCGCCGACGAGTCGTTCCGCGGGCGCGACGCGGTGGTCTCCACGGGAGCCGGCGACAGCGCTCTCGCGGACGCGGAACAGCTGACCGCCGCGCTGCGGCGCGACGGCCTGGAGGTCTGCACGGCGTACTCCGCGCGCTGCAAGCTGGCGGGCCGGGAGAACGAGCAGGGCAGGACCGCCGCCGACCGGCAGTCCCGCTTCCTGCACGTCGAACTGAACAAGACGCTCCGCGGCGACGACCGCGGCCTCGACCGGGCCGCGGCCGCGATCACCACCCTGACGGACCGCTGGTCCCGCCGGTGAGGGTGCCCGCAGGCTAGGCCGGGGTCGCCGTGCGGTGGCGGCCCGCCGCGGCGGCCGCCAGGCGGCCGAGCGCCTCGTCGCCGGCGCAGGCGTGCGCGCCCAGGGCCACGTGGCGGGCCACGATGCCGCGTTCGGCGCGCATCAGCCGCAGGCCCCTGCGCAGCAGGAACGGCACCGACTTGCGGCCCTCCCGCAGGTCACGGGCCAGCCTGCGGCGGAAGGTCGTCGAGGGGCGCCCCCGCAGGCAGATGGCGTCCGCGAGGAGGCCGAGCTCCTGGCAGCGGGCGGCCACGTCGGCGGCGAAGATGCCCTCCGCGATGAACAGCGGGGTGCGGGCGATGTCCAGGCTCTCGGTGCCCGTGCGGGCACTCGTCGCGATGTCGTAGACGGGGACGTCGGTCCGCCCCGCCGCGCACAGTTCGGCGATCGCGGCGACCGCCGCGTCCGCGTCCCAGGACAGCGGGGAGTCCCAGTCGATGTCGGAACTGCCGTCGACGAGCGGGAGGGTGGGGTCGACGCCCTCCTTGTAGAAGTCGTCGAGGCGCAGCACGGGCAGCCCTGAGCGGGCGGCCAGGGAGGATTTTCCTGAGCCCGACGGACCGGTCAGCAGGACGACACGGGTCGGCGAAGTAGAGGGGGAGCTCACGGGACACCAGTCTGAACCATTCCCCCGGGTAGGGGATCCTCCCGGTGACCGGTTGGTGTCCAGGAACACACCTCAACTACGCTGCGTGCGCACGCGACCACGACCTCAGGCGGGATCTCCATGGCACGTCACGCAGCCCCTTCCCTTCCGAACCGGCTCCGCAGCGCCGGACTGACCGTCTCGATGGCCGGTGCGGCCCTGGCGATGGCCGCGGGCGGCGCGCAGGCCGGTGAGCTCGACGTCCCGGCCGCCCTGGCCGGGGTCACCGACCCGATCGCGAACCTCAAGGTGAACCCGCTCGCCCACACCGGCGTGGACCCCCTGGACAACGGCGTCGCCACCCAGGTCGCGGACTTCCCGTCCGTCGGGACCGGGATGGTCACCGGCATCCTGACCCAGGGACCGTCGGTCGGCGAGCTGCCGACCGCCGCCGCCTCCTCGCTGCTCGGACCGGTGCTCCCGAAGAAGTAGGCACGGCGAAGGGTACGGCGAGCAGCCACGGCGAAGGGTACGAGAAGGCCCCGGCAGCGCGGGGGACGCTGCCGGGGCCGGTCTCGTACGGGGCCTGTCCCAGGAGGACTAGTAGGACGAGCCGCCCGCGCCCAGCGACCCGGTGGGGTGCCAGACGGTCTTGGTCTCCAGGAACGCCGTCATGCGCGACGTGCCCGGGTCGGCGCTCCAGTCGTCCACAGGCTGTGGACGCAGGACGCGCTTGAGGTTGTCGGCCGCCGCGATCTCCAGCTCCTTGGCCAGCGCCGTGTCGGCCCCCGCCAGGTCGATCGCGTTGACGTCCTGGTGCGACGCCAGGTGCGGGCCCATCTCGCCAGCCTTGCCGGACAGGATGTTGACCACGCCGCCGGGCAGGTCGGA
Source organism: Streptomyces sp. NPDC040545 (assembly GCF_055595065.1). Lineage (NCBI taxonomy): Bacteria > Bacillati > Actinomycetota > Actinomycetes > Kitasatosporales > Streptomycetaceae > Streptomyces > Streptomyces sp. NPDC040545. The sequence goes on along the minus strand of NZ_JBVIWA010000001.1, from coordinate 378,592 downwards.
GGTGGCGAGCACCTCGCCCAGGGAGAGGGCCGGCAGCGGGGACTTCTCGCTGGCGATGACGACGGCGGTGTTGCCCGTCGCGATCACCGGCGCGATCACCGAGACCAGGCCCAGGAAGGACGACTCCTGCGGGGCGACGACGGTGACGACACCGGTCGGCTCCGGGGTGGAGAGGTTGAAGAACGGGCCCGCGACCGGGTTGGCCCCGCCCACGATCTGCCCGATCTTGTCGGTCCAGCCCGCGTACCAGACCCAGCGGTCGATGGCCGCGTCGACGACCGCGCCGGCCTTCGACTTGGACAGGCCCTCGGCCTCGCCGACCTCGCGGACGAACTGCTCGCGGCGGCCCTCCAGCATCTCGGCGATGCGGTAGAGGATCTGCCCGCGGTTGTACGCGGTCGCGCCGGACCAGCCGCCGAAGGCCTTGCGGGCCGCGACGACGGCGTCACGCGCGTCCTTGCGGGAGGACAGGGGGGCGTTGGCCAGCCACTTGCCCTTGGAGTCCGTCACTTCGTACACCCGGCCGCTCTCGGAGCGGGGGAACTTGCCCCCGACGTACAGCTTGTAGGTCTTGAAGACGTTCAGACGGGTCGACTCAGACATCGAGGTAGCCCTCCAGGCCGTGGCGGCCGCCCTCGCGGCCGAAGCCCGACTCCTTGTAGCCGCCGAAGGGCGAGGTCGGGTCGAACTTGTTGAACGTGTTGGCCCAGACGACTCCGGCGCGGAGCTGGTTCGCGACCGCGAGGATGCGCGAGCCCTTCTCCGTCCAGATGCCGGCGGACAGTCCGTACTGGCTGTTGTTGGCCTTGGCGACGGCCTCGTCGGGCGTACGGAAGGTCAGCACGGACAGCACCGGGCCGAAGATCTCGTCGCGGGCGACGGTGTGCGCCTGCGTGACGTTCGTGAAGAGCGTCGGGGCGAACCAGTAGCCGGAGGACGGCAGCTCGCACGCCGGGGACCAGCGCTCGGCTCCCTCGGCCTCGCCGGTCTCCGCGAGCGCGGTGATCCGCGCGAGCTGCTCGGCGGAGTTGATCGCGCCGATGTCGGTGTTCTTGTCGAGCGGGTCGCCCAGGCGCAGCGTGGAGAGGCGGCGCTTGAGGGAGTCCAGCAGTTCGTCGTGGATCGACTCCTGGACCAGCAGCCGGGAGCCCGCGCAGCAGACCTGTCCCTGGTTGAAGAAGATGCCGTTGACGATGCCCTCGACGGCCTGGTCGATGGGGGCGTCGTCGAAGACGATGTTGGCGCCCTTGCCGCCCAGCTCCAGGGTGACCTTCTTGTCGGTGCCGGCGACGTGGCGGGCGATCTTCTTGCCCACGGCGGTCGAGCCGGTGAAGGCGACCTTGTTGACGTCCGGGTGCTCGACGAGGGCCGCGCCCGCGTCGCCGTATCCGGTGAGGATGTTGACGACACCCTTGGGCAGGCCCGCCTGGCGGCAGATGTCCGCGAAGAACAGCGCGGAGAGGGGGGTCGTCTCGGCGGGCTTCAGCACGACGGTGTTGCCGGTGGCGAGCGCCGGGGCGATCTTCCAGGCCAGCATCAGCAGGGGGAAGTTCCACGGGATGACCTGGCCGGCCACGCCGAGCGGGCGCGGGTTCGGGCCGTAGCCCGCGTGGTCGAGCTTGTCGGCCCAGCCCGCGTAGTAGAAGAAGTGCGCGGCGACCAGGGGGAGGTCCGCGTCGCGGGTCTCCTTGATCGGCTTGCCGTTGTCCAGGGTCTCCAGGACGGCGAGCTCGCGGCTGCGCTCCTGGATGATCCGGGCGATGCGGAAGAGGTACTTGGCGCGCTCGGAGCCCGGCAGCGCGGACCAGGAGGCGAAGGCCTTACGGGCGGCCTTGACGGCGCGGTCCACGTCGGCGGCGCCCGCCTGGGCGACCTCGGCGAGGACCTCCTCGCTGCTCGGCGAGACGGTCTTGAAGACCTTGCCGTCGGCGGCGTCGGTGAACTCACCGTCGATGAAGAGCCCGTAGGAGGGGGCGATGTCGACGACCGAGCGGGACTCGGGAGCCGGTGCGTACTCGAATACAGATGCCATGGTGATCAGTCCACCGTCACGTAGTCGGGACCGGAGTAACGGCCGGTGCTCAGCTTCTGGCGCTGCATCAACAGGTCGTTGAGCAGGCTGGAGGCGCCGAAGCGGAACCAGTGGTTGCTCAGCCAGTCCTCGCCCACGGTCTCGTTGACCAGGACCAGGAACTTGATCGCGTCCTTGGTGGTGCGGATGCCGCCGGCCGGCTTCACGCCGATCTGGATTCCAGTCTGCGCGCGGAAGTCGCGTACGGCTTCGAGCATGAGCAGGGTGTTCGCCGGAGTGGCGTTGACCCCGACCTTGCCGGTCGACGTCTTGATGAAGTCGGCGCCCGCGAGCATGCCGATCCAGGAGGCGCGGCGGATGTTGTCGTAGGTCGACAGCTCACCGGTCTCGAAGATGACCTTCAGGCGCGCGGCGCTGCCGTCCTCGCGGACGCAGGCCTCCTTGATGGCCTTGATCAGCTCGTACGTCTCCAGGTAGCGGCCGGCGAGGAAGGCGCCACGGTCGATGACCATGTCGATCTCGTCGGCGCCCGCGGCGACGGCGTCACGGGTGTCCGCGAGCTTGACGGGCAGGGCGGCGCGGCCGGCCGGGAAGGCGGTCGCGACGGAGGCGATCTTGACGTCGGCGCCGTTCAGCGCGGCCTTCGCCGTGGCCACCATGTCGGGGTAGACACAGACGGCGGCCGTCATCGGGGTCGTACGGTCGGTCGGATCGGGATGGACGGCCTTGGCGGAGAGCGCCCGGACCTTGCCCGGGGTGTCCGCGCCTTCCAGCGTCGTCAGGTCGATCATCGAGATGGCCAGGTCGATGGCGTACGCCTTGGCCGTCGTCTTGATCGAACGGGTGCCGAGGGAGGCCGCGCGGGCCTCCAGGCCGACAGCGTCGACGCCGGGCAGCCCGTGCAGGAAGCGGCGCAGCGCACTGTCGGACGTCGTCACGTCAGCGAATGCGGTGAGGGTGGTGGGCATGGTCACCAGATGAGCATATCTACGCGCGTAGCGACCTGTCACCCCCGCACCCGGATCCGCTATGGAATCGACACCTCCACTCTCCGTTACGAGCCCATGACAGGAGCAAGATCTTCCGCGCGAACAAGATCCGTAACTTTGTTCTCAGCAGCCCGCCAGACACTCAACCGGCTCTCACCGAAAGAGAAAACCGCGGCATGCGACTCTCCTCCACTTTCCTGACACAACGCTTCAAGGAGTCGTTATGCGTACCGCCCTCCGTGCCTCCATCGCCACCGCCGTCCTCGCGGGTGCCCTCCTCGCCCCGGTCGCGGGCACCGCGTACGCCGCCACCCCGCAGGCCGGCCCGGCCGCGTCCGTAGCGGGCAACGACCACGAAGCGGGCACGCGGATCGACATCGCGCCCGGGTTCGCCGCCGTGGTGCGGAACACCGCCGACGGCCCGGAGGCCGAGATCCTGGCCCTCGGTTCGGGGGAACCGGACGCCTTCCCGACCCGCTCCCTCGGGCTGCTGACCCCGGGTGGGCCCTCCGTCTCGGCCAACGGGCTGGAGCTGAAGCTGGTCAAGAGCGGCAAGGGCCACGCCCTCACCGCGACCAAGGACGGCGCGACCAAGTCCTTCCCGCTGCCGGCGGGAACGACGGGCCCGGCCGACTGCGTCTCCGAGGTCAAGCAGATCGACCTCGGCGCCGGGCTCCTGGCCGACCTGACCATGTCCCCCGAGGGCCCCAAGGCCGTCATGCACGGCGCCGAACCCGGCGACACCTGGACGCAGACCCTCACCCGGACCAACCCCCAGGGCAGCCCGGACTACTTCTCCCGCATCGACAACCCGAGCGGCGCCAAGCCCGTCTTCGAGTGGAAGACCCAGGGCGGCCCGCACGTCCCCTCCCACTTCGCGACCTTCCCCGCCCTCCCCAAGGGCTGCGCCCCCGCGTACCCGGTCCACGACGACGAGTCCACGACGTGCGTCTCCGAGGTCAAGCAGATCAACCTCGGCGCCGGGCTCCTGGTCGACCTGACCATGTCCTCCGAGGGCCCCGTGGCCATCATGTACGGCGACCGACCCGGCGAGAGCTGGACGCGGACCCTCAACCGGTTCAGCCCCCAGGGCAGCCCGGACTACTTCTCCCGCATCGACAACCCGAGCGGCGCCAAGCCCGTCTTCGAGTGGAAGACCCAGGGCGGCCCGGACGTGCCGTCCCACTTCGCGGCCTTCCCCGCCCTCCCCAAGGGCTGCACCCTCGCGTACCCGGTCACCGAGGAGACCCCGGCCCCGAAGCCCGAGCCCTCCACCGCGAAGCCGGTGACCGCCACGAACGTCTCCGCCCAGACCACCGGCCAGACCACCGTCGTCCCCCGGGGATCCGTCGCCGCGGGCGCCGAGATCGCCTCCGAGGACACCGACGACAGGACCACCGTCGCGGCCGGCGCCGGCCTCCTCGCGATCTTCGCCGTGCTCGGTGCGACCGTCCTGCGCCGTCGCCGCAGCCACAGCTGACGAACGGCCGCCCCGCGCGGCCCCCGCGTCACCCGACCTCTCGGCGGGCCACCCTCGTGGTGGCCCGCCGGACCCCGTTTCAGGAGCCCCGCATGTCCCGCGCCGCCCTCCGCGCCACCGCACTGCTCGCCCCGCTCGCCCTCGCCGCCCTGACCGGCTGCGGCGGCGCCCCCGTCGCCGGCCCGGCACCGGCTCCGCACGTCACCCCGGCGTCCGCCGTTCCGGCCGATGCCCCGGCCGCCACCGCCGCACCGATGCCCGCCTCCGCGCCCGTACGCGTACGGATCCCCTCGGCCGGGGTGGACGCCTCCCCGGTGCTGGGGCTGGGGCTGGCCGCCGACGGCACCGTCGAGGTGCCCTCGGTGGCCGACGCCGACAAGATCGGCTGGTACACCAAGGGCGTCACGCCCGGCCAGACCGGTCCCGCCGTGCTGATCGGCCACTTCGACACCGCGCGCGGCCCGGCCGTGCTCAAGGACGTCTCGCGCGTGCGCACCGGCGAGGAGATCACCGTCTCCCGGGCGGACGGCACCACCGCAGTCTTCCGCGTCCGGGAGCTGGAACAGGTCGGGAAGAAGGAGTTCCCGACCGCCAAGGTGTACGGGGACACCGCCCGCCCCGAGCTGCGCGTCATCACCTGCGGCGGCGAGCTCACCGACGGCCACCGGCCCGACAACATCATCCTGTACGCCGATCTCGTGGGCTGATACACCCAGGCGGCGCAGTGGGGCAGAATCGACCGCATGAGCAGCCAGCAGCCGACCGACGAGCCGGTGTACGCAGACCGGGTCTACCGATCCTCCATGGGCGTCGTCTCGGGGGTACTGCTGCTCGCGCTGACCGCCTGGCTGTGCGGCGACGCCGTGCTGCGGGGCTCCGGCAGCACCCCGTGGATCGGACTGGCGGTGGCGCTGTGCGTCGTACCGCTGATCGTCGCGTTCACGATCCGCCCGGCCGTCTTCGCCAACGAGGACCGCATGCGCGTGCGCAACCCCTTCCGGATCATCGAGCTGCCCTGGGCGGCCGTGGACGCGGTGCGCGCCGGGTACTCGGCCGAGGTGCTGGCCGAAGGGTCGAAGTACCAGCTCTGGTCCGTGCCGGTGTCGCTGCGGGAGCGGAAGAAGGCCAACCGGCAGCAGATGCGCCGCAATGCGATCGACCGCCGCGACCCGGGCAGCACGGGTGGCCCCAGCGCCCGGTCCCGTACCTCCGCCGCCGCCTCCGAACCGATGCGGGCCGATGCCGACCGGATCGTCGACGAGCTCCAGGGACTGGCCGAGCTGAACGCCGCGCGGCCGGGCGCGCAGGGCAGTGTGCGCGTGCGCTGGTCGTACGAGATCATCGCGCCCGCCCTGGTCGGCGCGCTGTTCCTGATCGTCCTCATCGCCACGCGCTGACCGGCCAGGACACCGGGTCCGATCCGGTCGGGTGCTCCCCGCCACACCCCCTCCGGGCCGGAACCGGGGCTACCGGGTGATGCGTCCTCGCAGGTGTGCAGCGTCATGAGGCCGGCGAAAGCGCCGCCACCGCGATCCACCTCCGTCTGCGACTCCTGGCCGGGGTCCTGCTCGCCGCCCATTTCGTGGTCGTCGGCTGGCTGACTCTGCGGCCGCTGGACGTGCCCTGGGCCGCGGCGGCCAATCTGAGCCCGCTGGAGGGGATCACGGCGGATCTGGCCCTCGGGCCGCTGGAAGCCGCCCGGCAGATCGGCGAGGGGCTCGCGCTGCTGGCCCCGCTCGGGGTGCTGGTGCCGTTGATCAGCGGACGGCTCGCGCCGTCGGCCCTGTCCGCGTGGTCCTCGCTGGCCCGGACGGCAGCCGCGGGCGCGCTGGTCTCGGTGTGCATCGAGATGCTGCAGACCGCGGTTCCGGGGCAGGTGGTGGACGTGGACTCGGTGCTGCTGAACACCGTCGGTGTGGTGCTCGCGCACGTGGCCGTCGTACCGGCGCTGCGGGCCCGGCTGAGGCGCTCACACACCGTTTATCAGGGGGATACCCCGAAGATTTCCAGGGTCGGGCTCGGCCCCTGGACCGACGTCCTGTCGGCGGTCCAGCGGGAGTATTGAGCTATCGCAGAAAGCGATACCGACGAAGGAGAATCTCATGAGCGCCCTGGTCCGCCCCCGTGACGGCCGCTGGATCGGCGGAGTCTGCGCCGGACTGGCGCGGCGTTTCGGAATTTCGACGAACGCGATGCGCGCCATTTTCGTCGTCTCGTGCCTGCTGCCGGGCCCGCAGTTCCTGATCTACATAGCGCTGTGGGTGCTGCTGCCGAACGAGAAGCCCGCTTCGGCCGCCTGGTAGTCCGGCGGCCGGCGGTCGGCGGGCCGTCCGGTCAGCCGGCCCGCCGGACCTTCTGGATCTTCTCCAGCTGCTTGTCGGCCACTTCCTGCGGCACCAGCGCCTTCTGCTGGGCCGCCCCCGCCGCATTGAGGGCCGTCAGCCGCACGACGGTGTCGCCCTCGCGTACGACGACCAGGTGGACCTGCGCCGAGACGCCCTGGGCGGCGGCGGTCATGGTCCAGCTGACGCTCTCGTCGCCGCCCGTGCGGTAGTCGGCGGGGCGCACCTCGCGGTAGGCGCCGGTCTGCTTCTCGACCGTGGCCGAGAAGCCCGAACCGCAGGCGGCGACGGCAGCCTTGAGCCGGGCGATCAGTGCCTTGGCGTCGCTCTCGGAGTAGGAGCTGACGGTGGCGGAGACGGCCAGCCCGAGCTGCTTCTGGGAGCCGACGCCGCGGCTGATGGTCTCGCGCGCGGTCGGGTCCGGCTTGTCGCCCATGATGTCGGCCAGCGGCTGGCAGGCCTTCTTGTCGGCCTGCGGCTGGCCGTCCGGGGCATGGGGGTTCTTGCCCTGGGCGGAGACCTGGTAGCCGGGCAGGTCGCCCTGTGCCAGCGCGGACCGCTCAAGCCTGCTGCCACCGGTCTTCGGCGCGACCGGTCCCGACGCCACGGCGGAGGGCGCCGGGGCTGCGGGTGCGGCGGAGGCGCTGCCCGCGGAGCCCTTGGGATCGGGAGCCTCGCCCGTCGCGGGGGTGTGCGTGGTGCTGCACCCCACCGCCCCGAGCAGCAGGGTGGGGACCAGCGCGACCATCGTCGCTCGTGCCTTCATGCGCATGACCGAGAACCTCGTACCCAAGACGTCGGCGGGCAGTTGGTGGCGATCGTGGCACACGGCGCGGCGGGACACATGCCCGATCGAGGGGCATGCACCCACCGCACGCGCGTACGAATTCGCGGCTGGGGCAGCGTCAGCTACCGAGGCCGTTCAGGGCGCCGGTGAGCGGGGTCAGGGCTCCGGTGATCTGGGTGGTGGGGTCGCTCGACTGCTGGGCCTCGCCGCCCACCTGCTGCTGGCTGGTGGCACCCTGGAGCATGCCGGTGGCGGAGCCCAGCGCGTCGGTGAGGCCGATCGCCGGGACGGCGGCGGAGGCGGTACCGGCGGCGACCGCGGCAAAGGCGGCACCGAGAACGGCGGTACCGAGGGTCTTGGCAGCTGACTTCTTCATGAAAAGTTGTCCTTGCGACGGGGAATTGAGCGGCTCCGCAAACTAGTCACTTCAAACCCCCGTCCGCAAACATCCTTAAATACGAGAAAGCGCCCGGGGATTCTCCCTCCCGGGCGCTTCCGCTATGTCATGCCACGGCCTACGCCGATACAGAACCCCTGGTGGAAGCGGTCTGCTGGAACAGCCACTCCGACTTCAGCTCCGCATAACCGGGCTTGATCACTTCATTGATCATGGCCAGTCGTTCATCGAAAGGAATGAACGCGGACTTCATCGCATTGACGGTGAACCACTGCATGTCGTCGAGGGTGTAGCCGAAGGTGTCGACCAGGTGCTCGAACTCGCGGCTCATGCTGGTGCCGCTCATCAGGCGGTTGTCCGTGTTGACCGTGAGCCTGAAGTGCAGCTTGCGCAGCAGGCCGATCGGGTGCTCGGCGTACGAGGCGGCCGCGGCGGTCTGCAGGTTCGAGGTCGGGCACATCTCCAGGGGGATGCGCTTGTCCCTGACGTACGAGGCCAGGCGGCCCAGGGTCACGGAACCGTCCTCCGCGACCTCGATGTCGTCGATGATCTTCACGCCGTGGCCGAGGCGGTCGGCGCCGCACCACTGCAGGGCCTGCCAGATCGACGGCAGGCCGAAGGCCTCGCCCGCGTGGATGGTGAAGTGGTTGTTCTCGCGCTTGAGGTACTCGAAGGCGTCGAGGTGGCGGGTGGGAGGGAACCCGGCCTCGGCGCCTGCGATGTCGAAGCCGACCACGCCGTTGTCGCGGTAGCGGTTCGCCAGCTCGGCGATCTCCAGCGCGCGGGCGGCGTGGCGCATCGCGGTCAGCAGGGCGCCGACGCGGATGCGGTGGCCGTTGGCCTTCGCGCGGCGCTCGCCCTCGCGGAAGCCGTCGTTCACGGCCTCGACGACCTCTTCGAGGGAAAGGCCGGCTTCCAGGTGCTGCTCGGGCGCGTAGCGGATCTCGGCGTACACGACGCCGTCCTCGGCCAGGTCCTCGGCGCACTCGGCGGCGACCCGGAAGAGGGCGGCCTTCGTCTGCATGACCGCGCAGGTGTGCGCGAAGGTCTCCAGGTAGCGAGGCAGGGAGCCGGAGTCGGCGGCCTCGCGGAACCAGATGCCGAGCTTGTCGGCGTCGGTCTCGGGGAGGTTCTCGTAACCGACCTCACGGGCCAGCTCGATGATGGTCCCGGGACGCAGTCCACCGTCGAGGTGATCGTGCAGCAGCACCTTCGGGGAACGACGGATCTGATCCGGGGTCGGCAGGTTGGGGGTCTCGCTCGTCATCTGCGCACTCTACTCCTACGCGCGTAGAGCGGAATGTCCCCGGCGGGCGTCGATATGTAACAGAGACCGCGCGGACGGATGGCGTACACCTGAAGGTCTGAGACTGTTCCGCCATGGCACAGCATGCGCCGCCGGCGCGCGGGGCCCGCCTGGGGCGGGCGGCCGGCGCGAGAACCGGCTCGGGTTCGACGGAAAGCGCGGTCAACGGGGTGGTGCTCCTGCTCCCCGGGGCCTCCAGGTTCTCGCCGGGTCCCATGCGTCCGCTCGCGCGGGCGCTGGCCCGGGCGGGCGGGGCGGAGGGGCTGGTCACGCACATGGTCATCCACGGCGGGGACTCCGCCCGGGAGGACCAGGCGGGGTGGGCCGCGGACGAGGCGGTGCGGCGGTACGGGGACGTGCCGGTGTGCCTGGCCGGCTACGACGCGGGGGGCCTGGCCGCGCTGCGGGCGGCGGGGCACGGGGCCGTCAACTCGGTCGTGGTGATCGCCCCTTGCTTGGAGGAGGCGGCCCGGGCCGGCTCCCCTGAACCGGTGAAACAGCTGTCGGGACGGCAGGTGTTGATCGTGCACGGCACCAACGACGCGCGCAGCGACCCGGAGGCCTCCTTCCGGCTGGCGGCGCGGGCGAAGAAGGCGAATCGTTCGACCTGCCGCTTCGAGGTGCATTCGGACGGGCACGGGCTGCGCGAGCACCAGCCGGAAGTGGTGGCACTGGCCGTGGACTTCATCCTGGGCGCGGTCTCCTCGGGGCGCTACTCGCGGCCGGTGACCGACGCCCTGGCCGCACCCCCGCCACTGGGCCTGCGGATGCCGCTGGCCTCGGGCTTCGGGAGGTCGCTGAGGCGGTGATCCACGGGACCGGCGCAGCGCGCGTACCGTGGGAAGCGGACTCGGGGTGCTGCACGACTCCCGGAGGCGACCGGCCATGAGCGGATTGGTCCACAAGAACTTCGACAAGCCGGACGAGACGCGGCCCTTCGAGGCCGGCACGGGCAGGCTGGACCTCTTCAACACCGAGGGCGGGGCGGTGGGGCGCGCGGTCTTCGAGCCGGGCTGGCGCTGGTCGCTGCACATCAAGCCGCTGGCCGGCACGGACAGCTGCCGCTCCGCCCACACCGGGTACGTCGTGAGCGGCCGGATGAAGATCGTCATGGACGACGGGGAGAGCGCCGAGATCGGCCCGGGCGACTTCATCCAGATCGCCCCCGGGCACGACGCCTGGGTCGTGGGTGACGAGCCGTGCGTGGCGCTGGACTGGACCGGCTACAGCGACTACGCGAAGCCGGCCGCCGGCTGATGGTTTCGGGGTCGCGCCAGTCCGTCCGTACCCGCCGCTCCGCCCCCTCACGGTCGGATGGCACCGATGGATCTGGCGCGACCACCACGGCGGGCCGCGGGCTCAGCAGGACACGGGCCCCCGTGCTCGCCTGGGTGTCCTCTGCCGCATACCGCGCTTCCCCCTCACGCCGTGCTGCCACTGTGCCTGTTCGGCATATGCCGATGGCGGCCGTCCAGGCGTCGTCTTGCCGCCTTGCGGGAACACGAGGGGTTTATAAATGCGTACAACTCGGGACGCATACGCATATGCCTGCCGAGGAATCCGGGCCGGCCGGAGCGGCCGGGGAGCTGAGCCCCGCCGCCCGGCGCCTGTACGCGTACGCCGTCGAGCGGCACGCCTTTGACCTGTGCGAGGCCACCGGGGCCCTGGGCGTGCGCGCGGCCGCCGCGATCACCGAGCTGGCCGCCGCGCACCTGCTCCAGCGGGCCCCGGGCGACGAGCCGGACCGCTGGAGCGCGGTGGCCCCCCGGGCCGCGGCGGCCCGGGCCCTGGCCCCGCTGGCCCTGCTCGTACGGGAGACCCACGACGAGATGGACCGGCTGCGCGGGCGGCTGGAGGCGCTGGTGCCGGCGTACGAGGCGGGGACCGCGCACCGGGACCTCAGCACATCGGGCCGGCTGGAGCTGGTCACGGACCTCGGGGCGGTACGGGGGCTGATCGCGGAACTGGTCGCGGCGTGCGAACGGGAGCTGCTGACCTCGCAGCCGGGCGGGGGCCGCCCGCTGGAGACGCTGGAGGAGTCGATCGGGCGGGACGAGTCGCTGCTGACGCGCGGGGTCCGGATGCGCACGATCTACCAGCACACGGCACGCTACTCACGGCCCACGGCGGCGTACGTCGAGCGGGTGACGGCACTGGGCGCCCAGGTACGGACCCTGGGCGACGGGCTGACGCGGATGCTGATCTTCGACGACCACACGGGCCTGATGGCGGTGCCGGACCGCAGCGGGGCGGCGCTGGTGGTGCGGGAGCCGAGTGTCGTGCACTTCATGACGGCGACCTTCGAGCGCTCCTGGGTGGGCGCGGAGCCCTTCCCCACGTCGGTGAGTCCGGAGGCGGCCCGGTCGATCTCGGACGAGCTGCGGCAGACGATCGTCCGGCTGCTGTCGGAGGGGCTGGAGGACAAGGTGATCGCGCGGCGGCTGGGCATGTCGGAGCGGACGTGCCAGCGGCACATCGCCGAGATCATGCGGGCGGTGGGCGCCAAGTCCCGCTTTCAGGCCGGCTACTTGCTGTCCCCGACCCGCCCGCCGGACCCGTAAACACCCGGGGGCAACTCCCCTCCCGCCCGGGCGGGGCGGAATCGGCCCGGCCGGGCGGGAGGGGGATGGCCCGGTTAGGGCAAGGGTTCCAGTTCGGGGATCAGGCGGCCACGGCGGGAGAGGAGGAAACGCTTGAACTCCGCCACCGGCGGGGTGTCGGGGTGGCCGTCGAGCCAGGCGAGGCCGATCTCGCGGACGGCGCGCGGGGCGGTGACCGTCAGCTCGACGACGCCGGGGCGGGCCACGGCCGGGGGTGGCAGCAGGGCCACGCCGAGGCCGGCGGCGACCAGGCCGCGCAGGGTCTCGGCCTCCTCGCCCTCGAAGGCGATCTTCGGGGTGAACCCGGCCTCCGCGCACAGGTCGTCGGTGATGCGGCGCATGCCGTAGCCGGGCTCCAGGGTGACGAAGGTTTCCTCGGCGGCCTCGGCGAGGCGGATGCGCTTGCGGGTCGCGAGCCGGTGGTCGTCCGGGACCACCAGCCGCAGCCGCTGTTCGTCGAGGCGCCGGGCGACCAGGTCGGGGGCGTCCGGCAGCGGGGAGGTCAGGCACAGGTCGAGTTCGCCGGCCCGGAGCTTCTCCAGCATGGCCTCGCCGTAGTTCTGGACGAGGGAGAAGCGGATGCGCGGGTGGTCGGCGCGGAAGGCGCGGATGAGGCCGGGTACGGTCTCGGACCCGAGGGTGTGCAGGAAGCCGAACGCCACCTTGCCCGCCGCCGGATCGGCGTCCTGCTGCACGGATTCGGCGGCGCGGCCGATCTCCGTGAGGGCCTGCTCGGCCGAGGCCAGGAAGGTGCGGCCGGCCGTGGTGAGGGCGACCGTACGGCCCTTGCGGGCGAACAGCGTGACGCCCAGGTCCTGTTCGAGCCGGACCATGGCTCGTGACAGGGTGGACTGCGGGACGCCCAGCTCGTGGGCGGCGCGGGTGACGTGCTCGTGGCGGGCGACGGCGGCGAAATAGGCCAGCCGCGGCGCGAGCAAGGTTGTCACAGCCATGTCTTCTACGTAACGGTTCATCGACATCCACGCCTCTGAGCTGGGTTGATGCATCAGTGGATCGATTATCGCGATTCTGTGCATTGGACGCATGAAAATGACAGGCCTACCGTCGAAGCATGCCTCCCGTTCATACCGGGGCACCCGTCATCCCGGGTGCCTCCACCCCGTCGTCCCCCGCAGCGCAGCCCCTCTCCCCCGGCCGCCCCGGCTACCGCCGGATGAGCCTCGCGCTCTTCGCCGCCGGACTCGCGACGTTCGCCCTCCTCTACTCCACCCAGGCGCTGTTGCCCGCGATCTCCGCCGGATTCGGGGTGACGGCGGGCCAGGCCAGCTGGACGGTGTCCGCGGCCACCGGCGCGCTCGCGCTGTTCGTCCTCCCGCTGAGCGCGCTGTCCGAGCGGTTCGGCCGCACTCGGATGATGACGTACTCGATGGTGATCGCCGTCGGCGTCGGTCTGCTGGTGCCGTTCGCGCCGAACGTGGAGTGGCTGGTGGCGCTGCGCGCCGTCCAGGGCGCGGCGATCGCCGGGATCCCGGCCTCCGCGATGGCGTACCTGGCGGAGGAGGTCAAGCCGAAGGCCCTGGTGGCCGCGATCGGCCTGTTCGTGGCGGGGAACTCCATCGGCGGGATGAGCGGTCGCCTCGTCACCGGCTGGGCGGCGCAGCTGTGGGGCTGGCGGGCGGGCCTGCTGGCCGTCGCCCTGATGGCGCTGGCGTGCGCGGCGGCCTTCCTGGTGCTGCTGCCGCGGGCGCGGTTCTTCCGCCCGGCGTCGCTGAACCCGCGCGCGGTGGGCGCTACCGTCGCCGGTCATCTGCGCGATCCGCTGCTGCTGCGCCTGTACGGGATCGGCGCGCTGTTCATGACGGTCTTCGGCGCGGTCTACACCGTGATCGGCTACCGGCTGGTGGACGAGCCGTTCTCACTCGGGCAGGGCGTGGTCGGGTCGATCTTCCTGATCTACCTGGTCGGCACGGTGTCCTCGGCCGCCGCCGGCAAGCTGGTGGCCCGCACCGGGCGGCGCGGCGCGCTGTACCTGGCCGTGACGACCACGGCGCTCGGGCTGCTGCTGTCGCTGTCCGACTCGCTGGCGCTGATCGTGCCCGGGCTGGTCCTGATCACCGCGGGCTTCTTCGCGGGGCACGCGGCGGCCTCGGCCGCGGTGAGCCGGACGGCGAAGACGGGCCGGGCCCAGGCCTCGGCGCTCTACCAGTCGGCGTACTACCTCGGCTCCAGCGCCGGCGGCACCCTGGGGGCCCTGGCCTACCACGGCGCCGGATGGGCGGCCACGGTCGGCATCGCGCTGCTGGCGGTGCTCGGCGTCGTGTCGATCACCCTGTACGGGTCCCACGCGGCGCGCGCGGAGCGGCGGATGCCGGCGTCGGCCGTGGGCGCGCGCTGACGAAATCTACGCTCCCGCCTCAGGCAACCCCTGCTTGTTTTCCGGGCATTCAACACGGAGAACGATGCTGTGCGAGCAGGGGAGGACCGGATGGGTACGAGGTTCGGGGCGCGGGCGGCCGTGCTGGGCGGGGCGGTCGCGCTGGCGCTGGCGCTGCCGGTGGTGGTCACGGGAGGCGGGGCGGCGCAGGCCGCCGCCTCCTGCAACCTCACCACCGGGCCGCACCAGCGGCAGGTCGAGCAGTTCCTCGGCCGGCCTGTGGACGGGAAGCAGTCGGCGGCCGACTGCACGGCGATCCGGTCGTTCCAGGCGAACCACGGGATCACCCCGACCCAGGGCTACGCCGGGCCGCTGACCTGGCAGACGATGAGCACGATGCTGGCCCAGCGGGCGGCCGGCAGCACCCCGAACAAGGCGGGTGACTGCCCGGTGAACCGGGGGCGGATCGCCTGCGTAGACCTGACGCGGCAGCTCAGCTGGATCCAGGACGGCGCCGCGCTGAAGTACGGGCCCGTCCCGGTCCGCACCGGCAAGGACGGCACGGAGACGCGCACCGGCCTGAAGAAGATCTACTACCGGAACATCGACCACTGGTCGACGCTCTACAACGTCTCGATGCCGTACGCGCAGTTCTTCGACGGCGGCATCGCCTTCCACTCGACCACCAAGAGCATGTGGAACCCGCCCGGTTCGGGCGGCTGCGTGAACATGGGCTCCGCCGACGCCAAGGCGTACTGGAACCTGCTGGGGCAGGGCGAGGACGTCTACGTGTACGGGCGCAAGCCCGGCACCTAGGCCGCCGGGGCGGCGGGCGCGGGCGCGGAGGCGGGCGCGGCGCTCAGGCGGTCCAACCGCCGCAGAGCGGCTCGGCGTTGGACGAGGGACAGGCCCGCCACCCCGGCCCCGAGGGCCAGCCAGCCGGCCGGGCCGGCCGCCATCACCGCGCCGGTGAGCAGCAGCGGGCCCGCGGACTTCTGGGCGGACTGGGCCATGCCGGCCACCCCCAGGTACGAGGCGCGCGCCTCCCGCGGTGCGAGGGAGACCGCCAGTTCCCAGGAGCTCACCGAACGCATCAGCTCCGCCGCGGTGGCCAGCACGGCCGCGGCGAGCAGGGCCACCGAGGCGGCCCAGGCCCCGCCCGCGGGGGCGGTGGCCAGGAAGAGGCAGCAGGCGAGCGTCGTCAGGCCGTACAGGCCGACCGCGCCCGCCGCCTGGCGGGCGTCCCGGACCCGCGCCGACACCCGTAGCTGCAGGGCGACGACGAGCACGGTGTTGATGACCAGGAAGGCCGGGATCAGGGCGTGCGGGGCCGCGGTGTGGCCGACGAGCCACAGCGGCACCCCGACGCCGAGGATCGAGTCGTCCAGGTTCATCGGGATGTCCAGCAGGACGAACCGCAGGTAGCCGCGGTCCCGCCAGGGGCTGGGCCCGGCCACCGGAGCGCCTTCCTCCGCCCCGGGCCGTGCGACGACGAGCCCGTGGCCGTGCGGCTCCTGGGTGCGCCACACCAGGGCCGCGGCCACGAGGAACGACAGTGCGTCGGCCAGGATCAGCACCTGGTAGGCGCCCCGGGTGCCGACGGCGAGGCCGATGGCGGCGAGGCCCGCGCCGAGGGCGTATCCGGCGTTCGCCGAACTGCGTGCCAGCGCCTGGTAGGTGGAGCGCCGCTCGCCCGCGACCCGGGTGGCGAAGAGCATCTCCAGCGTCTTGGCCGCCCGGTCTCCCAGGTGGGTGACGGCGAACAGGAGCAGCAGCAGGCCGAAGTCGGTGGCCACCAGCAGCACGCACAGGGCCCCGAGGCGGATGAGGTGGCAGCCGATCAGCAGGGTGCGCACCTGGAAGCGGTCGGCGAGGTGGCCCGCCAGCGGCGATCCGGCGATGCCCGCCACCCCGGCCGCGCCCAGCAGCAGGCCCAGCTGCCCGGCGTCGAGGCCGACGACGAAGGTGAAGTAGAGGACGGAGGACGCGGCCCACACACCGGTACCCGCGCGGTCCAGCGCCTGGGTGAGCAGCATGATCCGCGCATCACGGCCGCCGGGCGGCCGGCGCAGTTGCGCCAGCAGACCACCGTCCCCCTGCCCTGCCGTCCGGATCCGCCTGCCGCGCCGCATCCCAGTCCCCCGTATCGACCGCGCCCACCGTCATGTATCTCGATGTCGAGATACATGAGGAAGCCTGCCGCACATTAATCTTGACGTCAAGAAACTTGATGACGACATATATGGGTGGTCCGCCGCTTCCGGCTGCCGTTGTCAGACCCCTCCGGTAGGTTCCGAAGGAGTGGAACGACCAGGGGGATGGACGGACATGAGCGACCTCGCCACCGATGTGGACCTCGACACCGCGATGGACCGGTACCGGGTCGAGCTCACCGGCTACTGCTACCGGATGCTCGGCTCGTCCTTCGACGCGGAGGACGCGGTGCAGGACACGTACGTCCGCGCCTGGCGCAGCTACGAGAAGTTCGAGGGCCGCTCCTCGCTGCGGTCGTGGCTGTACCGGATCGCCACCAACGTCTGCCTGGACCTGCTGAACGCCGGGAACAAGCGGGCCCGCCCGATGGACCTGACCGCCCCGCAGCACCAGGCCTCCGCCGTGCTCAACGAGCGCCCTGAGGTGACCTGGCTGGAGCCGGTCCCGGACGGCCGGGTGCTGCCGCAGACCGCCGACCCGGCGGAGATGGCGCTGGCGAAGGAATCCGTCCGCCTGGCCTTCGTAGCGGCGCTCCAGCACCTGCCGGCGAAGCAGCGGGCGGTGCTCATCCTGCGCGAGGTGCTGGCCTGGAAGGCCGACGAGGTGGCCCAGCTCCTGGAGACCACGACGGCCTCGGTGAACAGCGCGCTCCAGCGGGCGCGGGCCACCCTGGCCGGACAGTCGCTGCGCGACAGCGACCCCGCGGATCCGCTCGACGCGGACCAGGCGAAGCTGCTGGAGCGGTACCTCTCCGCCTTCGAGGCCTACGACATCGCGCGGCTCACCACCCTCCTCCACGAGGACGCGGTGCTCTCGATGCCGCCGTTCGACCTGTGGCTCCAGGGCCACGAGGACATCGCGGCCTGGCACCTGAACCAGGGCATCGGCTGCAAGGGCTCCCGGCTCCTCCCGACGACGGCGAACGGTCTGCCCGCCTTCGGCCAGTACCGTCCGCGCGAGGACGGGCGGCCGGGCCACATCCCGTGGGCGCTCCAAGTGCTGGAGATATCAGACGGCAAGATCGTCGGGCTCAACGCCTTCCTGGACACCGCGCGGTGGTTCCCGCTGTTCGGCCTCCCCGAGCAGCTGGACGAGGCCGACGAGGTGCAGTAGGTCCCGGAGAGCCGGCGCGGCCCCGGTCACCCGCAGCGGCCGCCCCCGGGCGGCCAGCCGCAGCCGGGCCAGCAGCTCGACGTCGGCCAGCCCGGGCGCGGTCACCGCGGCGGCGTCACAGACCACCGCGCCCGCCCCGCCGTCGTAGAGCCGGGCCAGCCGGGCGCACAGCAGCGCGGTGTCCTGCGGGGCGGCCGGTCCGGGGCCGGGCAGCACGAGTCGTCGGATCTTCACGAGAGGATGACCGCCCGGCCCGCCGGAACTCATCGGTGCCGGGCGCGCCTCAGGGGGTGGGGAAGACCGACGTGTCCAGCTTGAGGTCGAACGGCGCGGGCAGGTGGAAGGTCTCGCCGAACCTGCCGGCCTGGAGGACCCGGTAAACGCGGGATGCCTGCCTGGGCATACCCGGCAGCCTTGGCGATGCGGTCGTGCGGAGCGTTCGGCTTCGAGGTGATCTCGACGGCCAGCTCCGCAGCAGCAGCGCACCTTGGCCGCGATGAAGTTGTGCGCTCATGGTGTGCTCCTCATGCTGTTGGCACCGGTCCCGGCATGACGAACGGGATCGGTGGGCGTCCACCGATCCCGTTCAGCCTCACGAGTGAGTACAGGTCAGGCGATGCGGTCCAGGATGATCGGCGTGGCGGAGAAGGCCGTGCCCGCCGTGGCGATGTCGTACGTGCCCGCCAGGGAGGCGAGCGCGTAGTCGAACTTCTCCGGGGTGTCCGTGTGCAGGGTCATCAGCGGCTGGCCCGCCGTCACCATGTCGCCCGGCTTCGCGTGGAGCTCGACACCCGCGCCCGCCTGCACCGGGTCCTCCTTGCGCGCGCGGCCGGCGCCCAGGCGCCAGGCGGCGACGCCGACCCCGTACGCGTCCAGGCGGGTCAGGACGCCCGACTCGGGGGCGGTGACCACGTGCTGCTCGCGGGCCACCGGGAGGGCCGCGTCCGGGTCGCCGCCCTGGGCCGCGATCATCCGGCGCCAGTGGTCCATCGCGGAGCCGTCGGCCAGGGCCTTGGCCGGGTCGGCGTCCTTGATGCCCGCCGCGTCCAGCATCTCCTTGGCCAGCGCGATGGTCAGCTCCACGACGTCCGAGGGGCCGCCGCCGGCCAGGACCTCGACCGACTCGCGGACCTCGAGGGCGTTGCCGGCGGTCAGGCCGAGCGGGGTCGACATGTCGGTGATCAGCGCGACCGTCTTCACCCCGCTGTCCGTGCCGAGGCCGACCATCGTGTGGGCCAGCTCCTGCGCGTCCGCGAGGTTCTTCATGAAGGCGCCGGTGCCGACCTTGACGTCCAGGACGAGCGAGCCGGTGCCCTCGGCGATCTTCTTCGACATGATCGAGGAGGCGATCAGCGGGATGGCCTCGACCGTGCCGGTGACGTCGCGCAGCGCGTAGAGCTTCTTGTCCGCCGGGGCCAGACCGTCGCCGGCCGCGCAGATGACCGCGCCGGTGGTGTCCAGGACGTGCAGCATCTCCTCGTTGGAGAGCAGCGCGCGCCAGCCGGGGATGGACTCCAGCTTGTCGAGGGTGCCGCCGGTGTGGCCGAGGCCGCGGCCGGACAGCTGGGGCACGGCCGCGCCGCACGCGGCGACCAGTGGGGCGAGCGGGAGGGTGATCTTGTCGCCGACGCCGCCCGTGGAGTGCTTGTCGGCGGTCGGGCGGGAGAGGGAGTTGAAGTTCATGCGCTCGCCGGAGGCGATCATCGCCGCGGTCCAGCGGGCGATCTCGGTCCGGTTCATGCCGTTGAGCAGGATGGCCATCGCCAGCGCGGACATCTGCTCGTCGGCCACGACACCGCGGGTGTACGCGTCGATGACCCAGTCGATCTGCTCGGGGCTCAGCTCACCGCGGTCCCGCTTGGTCCGGATGACGGAGATGACGTCCATGAGGGCTTCCTTCTACGCGCATAGAGAGGGGGAGATGGGGGGTTCAGGAACGGACGTACGACGGCCCTCCGCCCCGGCAGGGGCGAAGGGCCGTCGGCACGGCTATCTCAGGTGGTCGGGCCCGAAGGCCTGCGGCAGCATCGCCGCCAGCGGGAGGACCCCGTCCGGCGTCTCCACCAGCAGCTCGTCGCCGCCGAATTCGTAGAGCAGCTGGCGGCAGCGGCCGCACGGGACGAGGATCTCGCCCTTGCCGTCCACGCACGTGAAGTGGGTGAGGCGGCCGCCGCCGGTGGCCTGCAGGGAGGAGACCAGCCCGCACTCGGCGCACAGGCCCAGCCCGTAGCTGGCATTCTCGACGTTGCAGCCGGTCACGACGCGGCCGTCGTCCACCAGGGCGGCGACCCCGACCGGGAAGCCCGAGTACGGGGCGTACGCCCGGGTCATCGCTTCCCGGGCGGACGTCCGCAGGGCTTCCCAGTCCACCGTCGGGCCGGAGGTCACTTGCCCTGACCCTTGCGGTACGGCATGCCGTCCGCCTTGGGCATGCGCAGGCGCTGCGCCGAGAGCGACAGCACCAGCAGCGTGACCACGTAGGGCGTGGCGCTGACGAACTCGACCGGGACGGTCTCCGTGCCGAGGTACCAGATGAACACGCCGACACCGATGACGATGGCGATCGAGGACGTGATCCAGCGCTTCTGGTACGCCTTCCAGGCAGCGATCGCGACGAGGACCGCGAACAGCAGCAGGAGCAGCGCGTGCACGGACTCACCGCCGCCGCGCAGCTGGAGCGCGTCGGCGAAGCCGAACAGGCCCGCGCCCATCGCGAGGCCGCCCGGCCGCCAGTTACCGAAGATCATCGCCGCAAGGCCGATGTAACCACGACCACCGGTCTGGCCCTCGTTGTAGATGTGCGAGGTGACCAGCGACAGGAACGCGCCGCCGAGACCGGCGAGGCCGCCGGACACGATCACGGCGATGTACTTGTACTTGTAGACGTTGACGCCCAGCGACTCCGCCGCGATCGGGTTCTCGCCGCAGGAGCGCAGCCGCAGGCCGAACGCCGTCTTCCACAGCACGAAGAACGTGCCGACGAGCAGCAGCACGGCGACGATCGTCAGCAGCGAGAGGTTGGTGACCAGGCCGCCGAGGACGCCCGCGAGGTCCGAGACCAGGAACCAGTGGTGCTTCTCGATGCTGGCCAGCCCGTCGGAGAGGCCGGGAATGGTGATCGAGGTGATGTCCTCGGCCGGCGGGGACTGCTTGGGGCTGCCGCCCTTGGCAGATGCCTCACCGGTGTTGAACCACAGCTTGGCGAAGTAGGTGGTGACACCGACCGCCAGGATGTTGATCGCGATGCCGGAGATGATGTGGTCGACGCCGAACGTGACGGTGGCGACCGCGTGCAGCAGACCGCCGAACATGCCGCCCAGGATGCCGGCGAGGACGCCGATCCAGGGGCTGGTCTGCCAGCCGGCCCAGGCACCGAAGAAGGTGCCGAGGATCATCATGCCTTCGAGGCCGATGTTGACCACGCCCGCCCGCTCGGCCCACAGACCACCGAGACCGGCGAGGCCGATCGGTACGGCGAGCGAGAGCGCGGCGCTGATCTGGCCGGCCGAGGTGAGGTCCTGCGCGCCGGTGAGGGCACGGACGGCGGACAGGGCGATGAACCCGCCCGCGACGATCAGCAGGATCCAGGGCAGGGAGAGGCGGGTGCGACCGCCCTTGCCGCCGGCCACCTTGGGGGCCGCGGGCGGCGGGGTGGAACTCGCGGTGGCGGTCACGCCGACACCTCCGTCGTGTCGTTGGAACGGGCCTGGGCGGCGAGCTTCTCGCCGACCTGGCGCTGCTGACGCTTGAGGCCGTACCGGCGGACGACCTCGTAGGCGATGACGACGCAGAGGACGATCACGCCCTGCATGACGCCGACGATCTCCCTGTCGTAGTTCTCGAACTCCAGCTGCTGCCCGCCGCGCTCCAGGAAGCTCCACAGGATCGCGGCGAGCGCGATGCCGATCGGGTGGTTGCGGCCGAGCAGGGCGATGGCGATACCGGTGAAGCCGATGCCGACGGGGAAGTCGCCGCCGAACTCGTGCGAGTCGTTGAGCAGCGTCGGCATGCCGATCAGACCGGCGATGGCGCCGGAGATCAGCATGGAGGTGACCACCATCTTCTTGACGTTGACACCGCTGGCGGCGGCAGCCGTGTCGGACTGGCCGACGGTGCGCAGGTCGAAGCCGAAACGGGTGCGGGAGAGCGTGAACCAGTACGCGACACCTGCGAGGGCCGCGATCACGACGAAGCCGTAAATCGGGGTCGGCGTGGTCGGGAACTCGAAGAAGTGCGAAGACTCCGGCAGCGGGCTCGTGGCGATCTTGGTGCCGGCCGCGTCCAGGTGACCGAGGCGGCCGGGCTGGAGGAGGTAGGCGATGATCGAGGTTGCGATGAAGTTGAGCATGATCGTGGAGACGACCTCGCTGACACCGCGGGTGGTCTTCAGGAGACCGGCGATGCCCGCCCACATGGCGCCGACGATCATCCCGATGATGATGATCAGCGGGATCTGGACGATGCCCGGCAGCGTCAGCGCGCCACCGACGGCGGCGGCGAAGAAGGCAGCGAGACGGTACTGGCCGTCGACACCGATGTTGAACAGGTTCATGCGGAAGCCGATGGCCACCGCGACGCCCGCCAGGTAGTAAGTCGTCGACTTGTTGATGATGTAGACCTGGCTGTCCGACTTGACGCCGTAGTCGAACATGATCCCGAAGGCGCTGAACGGCTCCTTGCCGGTGACCGCGAGCACCAGGGCGGTGATCAAAAACGCGGCGACGATCGCGAGCAGCGGGGCCGCGATGCCCAGGAGCAGCCGCTCCTTGTCGATCTTCTTCATCGGGCCTCGTCCTCCGGGCCGTCGGTGCCCTCAGGGCTCTCTTCGTGCTCAAGGTGTCCGGCAGCGGCACCGGTCATGGCCGAGCCGAGCTCCTCCGGGGTGATGGTGGCCGGGTCGGCGTCCGCGACCAGTCGGCCGCGGTACATCACGCGCAGGGTGTCGGAGAGGCCGATCAGCTCGTCCAGGTCTGCGGAGATCAGCAGCACCGCCAGGCCTTCGCGGCGCGCCTCGCGGATCTGGTCCCAGATCTGCGCCTGCGCGCCGACGTCCACGCCGCGGGTGGGGTGCGCGGCGATCAGCAGCTTGGGGTTGTGGCTCATCTCCCGGCCGACGATCAGCTTCTGCTGGTTGCCGCCGGAGAGCGAGGCCGCGGTGACCTCGATGCCGGGCGTGCGGACGTCGTACTCGCGCACGATCCGCTCGGTGTCCTTGCGGGCGGCCTTCAGGTCGAGGATCGGGCCCCGGGAGTTCGGCTTCTCGGTGACGTGGCCGAGGATGCGGTTCTCCCAGAGGGGGGCCTCCAGGAGCAGACCGTGCCGGTGGCGGTCCTCGGGGATGCAGCCGATGCCGTCCTCGCGACGCTTGCGGGTCGGCGCGGTGGAGATGTCCTCGCCGTCGAGGGTGACGACACCGGTGTCCGGGTGGCGCATCCCCATGACCGCGTCCACGAGCTCGGACTGGCCGTTGCCCTCCACACCGGCGATGCCGAGGACCTCGCCCTTGTGGATCGTGAAGGTGATGCCGTCGAGGACCGCACGGACGGCGCCGTCGGGGTCGACGGCGCTCAGCGACAGACCGTCGACCGTGAGCATCGGGACGTCCGTCACCGTCGACTCGCGGGTCTCCGGGGAGGGCAGCTCGGAGCCGACCATCAGCTCGGCGAGCTGCTTGGTCGTGATGTGCGCCGGGTCCGCCGTGCCGACCGTCGTGCCGCGCCGGATGACGGTGATGTCGTCGGCGACCGACAGGACCTCGCCCAACTTGTGCGAGATGAAGATGACGGTGAGGCCTTCGGCCTTCAGCTCGCGGAGGTTGTCGAAGAGTGCGTTGACCTCTTGCGGGACCAGGACCGCGGTGGGCTCGTCAAGGATCAGCGTGCGGGCGCCGCGGAACAGGACCTTGAGGATCTCCACCCGCTGCCTTTCGGCCACGCCGAGATCCTCGACAAGGACGTCCGGGCGGATGCCGAGACCGTACGCGTCCGAGATCTCCTTGATCTTGGCGCGGGCCTTGTCGCCGATGCCGTACAGCTTCTCGGAGCCGAGGACGACGTTCTCGAGGACGGTGAGGTAGTCCGCGAGCATGAAGTGCTGGTGCACCATGCCGACGCCGCGGTCGATGGCGTCGCCGGGGTCGTGGAAGACCACCTGCTCGCCGTCGACCGTGATGGTCCCCTCGTCCGGCTTCTGCATGCCGTAGAGGATCTTCATCAGAGTCGACTTGCCCGCGCCGTTCTCGCCCACGAGGGCGTGCACGGTGCCGCGGCGCACGGTGATGTCGATGTCGTGGTTGGCCACGACTCCGGGGAAACGCTTGGTGATGCCGCGGAGTTCTACGGCGTTGGGACTGGAGGCTTTGATGGCGCACTCTCCAAGGACGGGAGCGTGGGAGGACGAGGCTGGGACGGGCTCGGACGAGGCGAGGAACGGGCGGGAACGCGGGCGCTGGTGGCGAAAGCTACCGTGCGACCAGTCATGCTACGCGCGTAGCATTGGCAAAAATGTTCAACTGCCCGCATGCGTACACGGAAAGGGGCCCGGAGTGTCGGCCGAAGCCGTTCCGGGCCCCCAGTGTGACCCGTGTCAGAGGGTCGTGGCGACCTTGATCTGGCCGTCGATGATCTTCTTCTTAGCCTCGTCCAGCTGGGCCTGGATGTCCTTGAGGTGGTCACCCGTGGTCGTCAGCGAGACACCGTTCTCGGCGAGCGAGTAGGCGTGGGTGCCGGTCATCGGCTTGCCGTCCTGGACGGACTTGACGAGCTCGAAGACGCCAGTGTCGACGTTCTTGACGACCGAGGTCAGGATGGAGCCGGCGTACTTGGACAGGGCCGGGTCCTTGGCCTGGTCCGAGTCGACACCGATCGCCCACGCGCCCGGCTTGGCGGCGACGGCCTCGATGGCGCCGGCGCCGGAGCCGCCCGCGGCCGAGTAGACGACGTCGATGCCCTTGTCGAGCATGCCCTTGGCAGCGGCCTTGCCCTTGTCCGGGGCGCCGAAGCCAGACATGTCCGTACCGGTCGACAGGTACTGGATCTGGACGTTGGCACCCGGCTTGGTGTCCTTGACGCCCTGCTGGAAGCCGGCGGCGAACTTCTTGATCAGGGGGATGTCCACCCCGCCGATGAAGCCGATCTGGCCGTCCTTGGACTTCAGCGCGGCAGCGACACCGGCGAGGTAAGAGCCCTGCTCCTCGGTGAAGACGATCGAGGAGACGTTCGGCTTCTCGGAGACGGAGTCCACGAGGCCGAAGGTGGTCTTCGGGTACTTGGCCGCGGCCTTGTCGAGCGCGTCCTTGTAGGCGAAGCCGACACCGATGACGGGGTTGTAGCCGCCCTCGGCGAGGGAGGCGAGACGCTGCTCGCGGTCGGCCGGGGTCTCACCGGTCTTGGCGGTGAGCTCCTTGGTCTCGACACCGAGGTCCGACTTGGCCTTGTCCAGGCCACGCGCGGCGGAGTCGTTGAAGGAGTTGTCGCCGCGGCCGCCGACGTCGTAGGCCATGCCGACCTTGATTTTGCCGTCGCCGGAGCCGGAGCTCTCGGTGGACGACTCACCGCAGGCGGTGGCGGTGAGAGCGAGTGCCGCAGTCGCGATGGACGCGGAGACGATCTTGGATACCCGGCGCAAGAGGAGGGTCCCTTCGAGACTGACCGAAAGCGCCTCTTCCGGCGCTGGTTTCGCGGCGATCGTAACGCGCGTAGATGTCAGTTAAAGGCCCGTTCATCAGTCGTTATCGGATCGTCGCGAACCGGACAGTGACCGATCAGTAACGCTCGCATGCCCAGCCCTTGCGTCCCAAGGGTTGGACTCACCTGCACGACGGATCGTCGACGGTGTACCGAAGCGGACCGCCGCGCCGCGGCCGCCCCTCCCGCCGACAGCCGCTCGGCAACCGCGGGGCCCGAAGCATCCCTCGGCACGCGCCGGCGCACACGCGCCAGCGGCCTCGAAACCGGTCGCAACGGGAGCTCTCGGCACACCGTCAGGCCGCATCGCACGGAACTCGAAATCCCAAGAAGCAGCCATACGCAACCTTTCATTGAACCGGCGAGCCTCAATGCGCAATGAATAGATTCAGCCAATAGGCATATTTTCGCCAACCTGTCTCAATCTCGCACTCACACGCATGACGTGATGCGCGCCACACTGTGAAAAATAGATTGACCACCCCCTGCTTCCCCATGTCAGATGACCAAAGCAAGGGATCCGGATGGTCAAATCTTTACCCGAGGATCGTTTCTGCCCCGCGCAACACCTACCGGGTGGACATTTCCTCATGCCTGCACCATCGGTTTCCTGGGAGTCGACGAAACGCAGAAAGAGAAGCGGGGAAATGAAAAAGAAGTCGATCGTCCAGCTCGGTGCCGCCGCGCTGACCATCATGTCCGTGGGCGTCGGCTCGCCGGCTATCGCCGCGAGCCACACGTCGGCGGCTCCAGCCGCCGTCTCCGGCGCAAAGCCGGGGCCGCAGGACGCAAACTGCAACACGTGGAAGACGAGCCGCGCACCTTGGGGCGGCTCCGCGTACTGCAGCGGCATGGCCTGGGCGGACACGTTTCGCGTGAAGCTCACGTGCATCAACTACCGCGGTCAGACGTTCACCGTCTACGGACCCAAGAAGCACACGAACGAAACCTCGAGCGCGACCTGCTCTTCCGACCCCAACGTCGGCGTCCTGAGCGTGGCCGTCGAGGAATCCGCCTAAGACTTTCGTACGACCAAAATCGGGGAGAAAGACATGCACAAGGCTAAGATCGCCAGCCTCATTGGAATCGGAATGGCGGCCACGTCGCTCATTACCGCACCCTCCGCATCCGCAGCCACCAATGGCGCCGAAGCCATTAGCTGCGAGACATGGCAGTCCGGCAACACGGGTTACGCCAAATGCACCGGCCTGTGGCCCTTCATCGACCGCTTCCGCGTCAAGGTGACCTGTATCGACTCCCACGGCACCCAGGCCGTCATCAAGGGCAGCACCAAGCAGAACGGGGAGACGTCGTCCGCCACGTGCCCCGGGGCCCCGAATGCGGGCATTTACAAGCTCGGATACGAGCACTGGCGCATCTGATCCGCCACTGAGCCCGCGCCTTCCTGGCCGCAGTGTTCCAGCGCTGCGCACCGAGCCGCAGCGCTGGAACGCTGCGCACCGATAGGAAGGCGTGGCTCACACCCACCGGAGGGGCCGGGCGATGACCGCCCGGCCCCTCTTCGGTCAACGGTCGCCGACGGCCCTCGCGCGAAGTCCGTCGAGCAGCGCGGCAGCCGTGAAGAACTCCACGCCGACGCCGATCGCGGACTCGTCCACGTCGAAGTCGCCGCGGTGCAGATCCCGCTTGGCGGTGTCCCCGGGCGCGCGGACCCCCAGCCGGGCCATCGCGCCCGGAACGTGCTCCAGGTACCAGGAGAAGTCCTCACCGCCCAGGCTCTGCTCGGTGTCCTCGACCGACTCCGCTCCGCAGCGGATCCCCATCGCCTCGCGCAGCAGCTCGGTGATCACCGGGTCGTTGACCACCGGGGGCACCCCGCGCACGTGGTTGATCTCGAACTTGGCCCCGTGCATGGTCGCGATCTCGTCGATCGCCGCGTGGATCATGTCCGGCGCCTCGTGCCAGGCGTTCAGGTCCAGGCAGCGCACGGTTCCCGAGAGCTCGGCATGCATCGGGATGACGTTGCAGGCGTGCCCGGCCTCGATCCGGCCCCAGGTGACGGACATGCCCGAGCGGGCGTCCATCCGGCGGGCCAGCAGGGCCGGGGCGTCGACGGCCACCCGCGCGGCGGCCGTCACCAGGTCGGTGGTCAGGTGCGGCCGCGCGGTGTGCCCGCCGGGGCCGGAGAGGGTGACCTCCAGCCGGTCGCAGGCGGAGGTGATGGGGCCGGCCCGCAGCCCGATGCGCCCGGCGTCCACCCGGGGGTCGCAGTGCACGGCGACGATCCGGCCGACGCCGTCCAGGACCCCGGAGTCGATGGCTTCGGTGGCCCCGCCCGGGAGCACCTCCTCGGCGGGCTGGAACAGCAGCCGCACGGGGCGGGGCAGCAGCCCCTGCCGGTCGAGCTCGGCGAGGACCAGGCCGGCGCCGAGGACCACCGTGGTGTGCACGTCGTGGCCGCAGGCGTGGGCGCGGTCCGCGAAGGTCGAGCGGTACGGGACGTGCGTCTTGGCATCCGGGATGGGCAGGGCGTCGATGTCCGCGCGCAGGGCCAGCATCGGCCGGCCCCCGTCCCAGGTGCCCACGTCACAGATCAGGCCCGTGCCGGACTTCAGCACCCGTGGTCGCAGGCCGGCTTTCTCCAACCGGGCCTTGATCGCCGCGGTGGTCCGGAATTCCTGGTGTCCGAGCTCCGGGTGCATGTGCAAGTCCCGGCGGAAGGCGATCAGTTCGGTACGCAGGTGGTCCGGAAGCTTGCCGGGCAGCTCGGGCCGGTCGGACGCGGCGGGCTGGGCGGTCTGGGACTCGCGGGACATCAACTGGTTCACCCGTTGAAGGGTAGGCCCACGGACGGGTCAACTGGCCGGGGATCACGAAAAGTTCATGCCGTTAGGGGAAAGAAACCCGGCCTCTGGACGCATGACCGGATGCGCCCGGGGGTAAACTCGCGCGCTCATCCGGCCGTGGGAGCCGCCTGGGCAGGCAGTCTGCGCACATCACGGGCGGTGTCGGTGACCCCCGCGAGGAAGCTGCGGGCGCGCGGCGAGGCGGACCCGGTGAGCCAGGCGGGGTCCACATCGCATACGGCGACCGTGACGCCGGTACCGGTCAGGGCGTACGGCAGGGTGTGGACGACGGTGGACGGAAAGCTGACGATCGTCCGGCCGACCGGACCGCGCCGGGCGATCAGCTCCAGTGGCAGGTCCGGGCGCACGATCTCCAGCCCCGTCGCCCGGCTCAGGGCCCGAAGCTTCTCCGGGGACTCGCGGCGGTGGGCGAAGTAGCGGGTGGCTCCGTGCTCCAGGGTCAGGGCGCGCACCGCGTCGAGATAGCGGTCCGGGTCCACCACCCCGGTCTCCACGAGCGAGGTGCCGACCAGGTCGGTGCCCTTGGTCAGCCGGGGCGGGCCGAACCGGGCCCGGGTCCAGGCGAAGTCGTTGACCCGCAGCGTCATCCCGCCGTGGGCGGTGACGGGCATCGAGCTGAACACCTCGACGCGGTGGCCGCGGTGCGCGGCCGGGGTGAAGCGGCGGCGCGCGGTCGTCGAGACGGGTGCGTACGCCAGCTCGCGGACCCGGCCGGGCAGCCCGCCGCCGCCGATCCGGTGCCACCGTACGAGGCGTTCGCCGCGGGCGGTCTGCGCCATGAACTCCATGGTGGCGGTGCCGTCGTCGACCACCACGAGCTCCTCGGCGCGCACGAGGGTGAGCAGCAGCTGCACGTAGCGCGAGAAGGGGTCGCCGACGACGACCGTCCGCGCGGCGCGCACGTCGTGCGCCAGCGCGGCGAGCGCTTTCAGCGGCGCGAACCGGCTGCCGCGCGCCTCCTGCCACCGGACCTCGTGCCCCTCGTCCCGCGCCAGCGCGGCCACCCGGCGCAGCTGGCCGCGGGACATCGGGTCGGTGGGCGGCAGGACGACGATCCGCAGGGATGACGCGGCGGCCGCCGGCCGGGGGGCGGGGCCGGGCAGGTCCCCGCCGCCGGCGCGGCGCCCCCGCTGGCGCGGGACGCCGTCCAGCTGCGGCTGCACTCCGGGGCGCGCGTACGCCCACTCCAGCACGTTCAGGAGCTGGACCGGACTCTCGACGAACGCCAGGGTTGAGGCGGAGGGGCTGGAGGGGGTCACCACGTGCTCCTTGTCGGGGGACGGAACGCGTACGCGCCGGGCGGGAGGTCAGACGGCTGCCAGCTCGCCCCGGACGCGGCGGAGCTTCTTCATGGGGCCGAGCTCGGACTCGTAGACGCGCTTGACGCCGTCGCCGAGGGCGGTCTCGATGGTGCGGATGTCGCGGACCAGACGGGTGAGGCCGCCGGGCTCGACGGAGGCGGCCTGGTCGGAGCCCCACATCGCGCGGTCGAGGGTGATGTGGCGCTCGACGAAGGTGGCGCCGAGGGCGACGGCGGCGAGGGTGGTCTGCAGGCCCGTCTCGTGGCCGGAGTAGCCGATCGGGACGTTCGGGTACTCCTCCCGGAGGGTGTTGATCACCCGCAGGTTGAGCTCCTCGGCCTTGGCCGGGTACGTCGAAGTCGCGTGGCACAGAAGGATGTTGGCGCTGCCGAGCACCTCCACCGCGTGGCGGATCTGCTGCGGGGTGGACATGCCGGTGGACAGGACGACGGTGCGGCCGGTGGCGCGCAGGGCGCGCAGCAGCTCGTCGTCGGTGAGGGAGGCGGAGGCCACCTTGTGGGCGGGGACGTCGAACTTCTCCAGGAAGGCGACGGCCTCGGTGTCCCACGGGGAGGCGAACCAGTCGATGCCGCGCTTGGCGCAGTGGTCGTCGATGGCGCGGTACTCGTCCTCGCCGAACTCGACCTTGTGGCGGTAGTCGATGTAGGTCATCCGGCCCCAGGGGGTGTCGCGTTCGATGTCCCACTGGTCGCGCGGGGTGCAGATCTCCGGGGTGCGCTTCTGGAACTTCACGGCGTCGCAGCCGGCTTCGGCGGCGGCGTCGATGAGGGCGAAGGCGTTGCCGAGGTCGCCGTTGTGGTTGATGCCGATCTCGCCGACGACGTAGACGGGGCGGCCGGGGCCCGCGGTGCGGGCACCGAAGGTGCGCAGGCGGGAGTCGGGGGTGGTCGTCATGGCAGGAGGCGTCCTTCGGTGCGGGGGTGTACGGGGTGTACGGGGTGTGGGCTGCGGGTCGGGGTGCGCGTCGCGGTCCGGGGCGGGCGGTGCGGGGTGTGCTCCGGGGCGCGGGTCGAGCAGGGGTGCGAGCAGTCGGGCGCGGGCCAGGTCGTGCGGGTCGTCGATCTCCAGGACCCGCGCGGGGTCGGTGGCGACGGGGAGGGTCCGGCCGAAGAACCGGTGCCGGGCGGTGCGGAAACCCCCGGCGTCCATGGCGTAGGCGGCGCCCGTCTCCAGCAGGTCCTGCGGCCGGTCCTGGCGCCGGGGGCGGTACGCCGCGTCGTGGTTGACGCCGGCCGCGGAGCCCTCGGCCCCCTCCCGCCAGAGGAATCCGTGGAACGGGGCCACGGTCAGGGCCGAGTCGGCCGCCCCGGAGGCGACGGCCACGGCGACCGACTCGACGTCGGAGGTGGCGAGGAAGGGGCTGGTGCACTGGACGAGGAGGACCACGTCCACGGCGAGGGAGTGCAGTTCCTCGAAGGCGGCGAGCGCGTGCAGGACGGCGGCCTCGCTGCTCGCGGTGTCGCCGGAGATCGCGGTGGGGCGGGCGATGACGTCGGCCCCGGCGGCGCGAGCGGCGGCCGCGATCGCCTCGGAGTCGGTGGAGACCACCACGTCGGTGACGGTCGGCGCGGCCCGGCAGGCCAGGACGGCGCGGGCGACGAGCGGGGTGCCGGCGACCTCGGCGAGGTTCTTGCCCGGGACTCCCTTGGAGCCGCCGCGGGCGGGGATGACGGCGAGGACCCTCACAGCTCCCCCAGCCTTCGGATCACCGGGGCCACGCGCTGCACGCCGTGCCGGTAGGCCCCGCGGGCGGCCTCGCGCAGGTGGCCGCGGAGCCTGCGGCGCAGCCGGGACTCCCCCGCGGCCGGGCGCACCGCGCCGGGCAGCGGGGTGCCGTCGGGCGCGAGGTGGTGGCGGGCGAGGATCCCGGGGAGGTAGCCGGGGGCGGTGGTGCGCGTGTAGTACGGGGCGGGCGAGGGCAGCCGGGCAGCGGCGAGCAGTCCGGCGACCTTGGCCCGGGCGACGGCGTAGGCGTCCGTTCCCGGCGCGGGGTCCGCGCCCGGCGCGGGCACGGCGCCCGGCGCGGGCAGGACGCCCTGCGCCGCCAGCCAGACCGGATCCCCGGCCGGGAGGAGGCCGGAGTCGATCTGGTCCCAGGAGGCCAGGCAGCCGGAGCCGAGGAAGTGGTGGTTGCCGAGGGCCTCGCGGATGCCGAGGTCGGTGAGGATCGCCGTCGGGATGGACCGGTGCAGGGATTCCAGGGCGGCGGTGGAGGAGACGGTGACGAGCAGGTCGGTGCCGTCCAGGACCTCGCCCATGTTCCCGTACACCAGACGGCAGTTGGCGGGCAGTCCGCCCGGGATCTTCTCCGCGAGCCGCTGGTACGGCTGCTCCTCCAGGTGCGTGGTGTGCTCCCCGGGCTTGCTGCGCAGCTTGATCAGCACTTCCCGGTCGGGGTGCAGCCGGGCGTGTCCGGCGGCCCGTTCCAGCAGGTAGGCGCGGTCGGCGCGGCTGTCGGGCACGGAGGGCTGGACGGCGAAGACCACCGTGTGGGCCCGGCTGCCGGCCGGCTCGTACGGCGCCCCGCCCAGGAAGGGCAGCGCGGTCTCGGTGACGGAGGCGGCGTCCGCGCCGACGCCCTCGTACACGGCGCGGAAGCGCTGCGCGTCGTGACGGGAGTTGGCGAGGACGAGGTCGGCGCCGTGGCGCAGCAGCAGCCCGTCGGCGAGCTTCTCGTACACGACGCCCACGTAGCCGGTGACGAGCACGGGGCGCAGGGCCGGGGCGGGCCACAGGGCGCGGGCCCCGTGCAGGACGGCCTGGACGGCCCCGCCGACGAGCGCGAGGACGACGACGTCGTAGCGCTCGCGTTCGATCTCGGCGAGGAACTCGGCGCAGGTCACCTCGGACAGCCGGTCGGCCCGCACCCCCACCTCGCCGAGCTGGCGCGCGGTGGGCGTGGCCCGGCCGCGCAGCAGGAATCCGGTGAGCTGGTGGTCGGGCACGAGACGGCGGGCGGTGAGTGCGCCCCATTTCCATCGCGTATCGGAATCGGCGAGTACGGCGACGCGTTTGCGTTCTGGCACGCGGCAGAAGCTATTCCGCAATTCCGGTGATCGGCCCAACGACCGCACAACAGCGGGTTAACAACGCGTCGAATGAATGCGAAAGCGTACGGGTTAACTCGCCCGCCCCGCGCCGTTCACATGGAATCCGCATCCGGGCCACAGTGAATGACGGGCGGCGCCCTAATGTCTCGCAGGTGCCCAAGCTCTCTGTTGTCGTGCCGTTCTACAACGTGCAGACATACGCACCGGACGCCCTGAAGAGTCTCGAACTCAACGCCCGGGAGGATTTCGAGTTCCTGCTCGTCGACGACTGCTCGACGGACGGGACGCCCGGCCTGCTGGAACGGGCGGCGCGCGAGCTGCCGGGCGCGGTGCACCTCAGACACGAGCGCAACGGGGGCCTGGCCACCGCGCGCAACACCGGTCTGGACGCGGCCCGCGGCGAGTACCTGACCTTCCTGGACGGGGACGACTGGCTGGCGCCGGGCCACCTGGCCCGGACCCTGGCCGTCATAGAGGCTCTGAGCTGCGATTTCGTCCGTACCGACCATGTGCGGTGCACGGGCCGGACGCGGAGCGTGCAGCGCGTCCCCTTCGGCCCGCAGTCGGTGGTCGCCGCGCCGCGCAGCGCGATCCTGCCCGCCGACCGGGCCACCTCGGTGGACTATCCGTACGCCTGGGCCGGGATGTACCACCGGCGGCTGCTGGACCGCGGGGTGCTGCACTTCACCGACGGGCTGCGGACTGCGGAGGACCGGCCGTGGATCTGGCGGCTGCACCGGGAGGCGGAGTCGTTCGCCGCGGTCGGGCTGCCCGGCGTCTTCTACCGGCGGGGTATTTCCACCTCGTTGACGCAGGTGGGGGACGAACGGCAGCTCGATTTCATCCGTGCATTCGATCAAGTGCTCGCGGAGGTCATCGCCGACCGGGAATGCGATCGGCTGCTCCCGAAAGCCGTCCGAACCTATTGTGCAATTATCGCCCACCATTTCGGGTCCATCGAAAGGTTCGAGCCGGACGTGGCCAAGAAACTCCGCCTCATGAGCGCGGCCGCGCTCGGCCGCATGCCGCAGGACGTACTGGACCAGGTCCTGGACTCGATGGACGCCGAACGCTCCACCGTGCTGCGCCGCCTGCGCACCGGCCGCCGCGCCGCCCCCTCGGGAGCGAGTGCCTGATGCCCACCCAGATCTTCCTGGCCTCCACCCTCTACGGCGCGGCCACGCTCGCGGCGGGCATCGACGCGGGCTCCTTCCCGCCCGCCGGCCGCCGCATCCTGCTGACCAGCAACCACGCCGTCACGGCCGAGGTCACCCCGGGGCTCACGGACATGCCGGGCTTCGCCGCCCTGCGCCCCCGCTTCGACGAGGTCCTGGACTGGAACCGCGTCATCGAGCCGCAGCACCCGAGCACATGGGCCCCGCGCGCGGAGGACGTCCCGATCTGGGAGCGGCAGCTGCGCACGCTGTGGAACCTGGGCGAGGACCGGGTCGAGCTGATCGTGGAGTCCCTCCAGGTCCCGCCGGCCCAGAGCCTGTGCCGGCTCTTCCCGGGCGCGGCCGTCGACGTCTACGCCGACGGGCTCATGAGCTACGGGCCCACCCGCTTCCGCCTCGACCCGCAGCTCGGGATGCGGGTACGGCGGGTGCTCCACCTGGACCTGGTGCCCGGGCTGGAGCCGCTGCTGCTGTCGGAGTTCGGGGTGCGGGTGGAACTGGTGCCGACGGAGCCGTTCCTGAAGGTCCTCGCCGAGCTCGCCGACGCCACCCCGGACGCGGCGGCCGGGCCCGCCGGGCCCCCGGCCCTCCTGCTGGGCCAGTACCTCTCCGCACTCGACCTGATGACCCTGGCCGAGGAGGAGGAGCTGCACGTGTCGATGGTCCGGGGCGCCTGCGCCCTGGGCCACCGGGAGCTGGTCTTCAAACCGCACCCCGGCGCCCCGGCCGCGTACTGGCGCCGGGCCGAGGAGGAGGCCGAGCGGCTGGGCGCCCGGCTGACCGTGATCGCCGCCCCGGTCCTGGCCGAGACCCTCTACCAGCGGCTGCGCCCCGCGCTGGTCGTCGGCTGCTTCTCCACCGGGCTGCTGACCGCCGCCACGCTGTACGGGCTCCCGGTGGCCCGGACCGGCACCGACGCGGTGCTGGCCGCCCTGACCCCGTACCCGAACAGCAACCGTGTCCCGCTGGCCCTGGTGGACGCCCTGCTTCCGGACCTCGCCGACGCCGAGGCGGTCCGCGCCTGGACGCCCCCGACCCCCGAGCAGGTCCGGGCGGAACCGGCCGCGCTGCTCGCCGCCGTCGGGTTCACCATGCAGCCGCAGATCCTGGCCGCGCGGCGCCCGGCGGCCGAGGCCTACCTGGCCAAGCGGCTCACCCCGCACACCTGGCGGTACTTCACGCGCCGCCGGCTGACCGCCCTGGGACTGCCGGGCGGCATCCCGGCGCAGCTGTCGTTCCTGCCGCGAAGCCGGGCGGTGCGCCGGGCGGTGCGGCGGATGGGATGGCTGCGCCGGGTGCTCAGCTGACGGCGAGCTTGGCCGCGAAGCCGAGGAAGAGCACGCCCGCCGCCGAGGTGGCCCCGGCCGACAGTCGCTTGCGGCGCCGGAAGGCAGCCGACAGGCGGGTCCCGCCGAAGATCAGCATCGTCAGGTACAGGAAGCTGCCCGTCTGCAGCAGGCCGCCCAGGAGCAGGAAGGACAGCGCCGGGTAGGCGTAGGACGGGTCCACGAACTGCACGAAGAAGGACATCAGGAAGAGGATGGCCTTCGGGTTGAGGAGGCTGATCAGCAGCGCCCGCCGGTAGGGCCGCTCGTTCTCGGCCGGGTCGGCGGGGACGGCGGCCTCCGCCTCGGCCCGCTCCGCGCGCGTGCGCCACAGCGCCCAGGCGCCCCGCATCATCCCCACGGCCAGCCACGCCAGGTAGCCGGCTCCGAGGAACTTCACCACGGTGAACACCAGCGGGCTCGCCCGCAGCAGCGCCCCGGCGCCCACGGCGGTCGCCAGCATGAGCACGGCGTCGCCGGTGAACACCCCGGCGGCGGCCTTGTACCCGGTGCGCACCCCGCGGCGGGCGGCCACGGAGAGCACGTAGAGGGAGTTCGGCCCCGGCAGCAGAATGATCAGCACCAGGCCGGCGAGATAAGTCGGAAGATCTGTCACACCCAGCATGCGCAGGAGTGTCCCACAAGGTTGCACCTGTCGCGCCAGTCGGTTTCACCAGGTGGAACCGGTCGGCTCGTACGTCCCCCACACCTCCCGCAGCGCCCCGCACACCTCCCCCACCGTGGCCCGGAGGCGCAGCGCCGCCTTCATCGGGTAGAGCACGTTCGCCGTCCCCGCCGCCGTCGTCTTCAGGTCCGCGAGCGCCGCCGTGACCGCCGCCCCGTCGCGCTCCGCCCGCAGCCGGGCCAGTGCCGCGCACTGCCGTGCCTCGATCGCCGGGTCCACGCGCAGCGGCTCGTACGGTTCCTCGCGCTCCAGCGTGAAGCGGTTGACCCCGACCACCACCCGCTCCCCGTTCTCGGTCTCCTGCGCGATGCGGTAGGCGTTCCGCTCGATCTCGGCCTTCTGGAACCCGGCCTCGATCGCGGCCACCGCCCCGCCCTGGTCCTCGATCCGGCGCATGAGCGCGAGCGCCGCCGCCTCCAGTTCGTCCGTCATCCGCTCCACCGCGTACGACCCGGCGAAGGGGTCCACGGTGTGCGGCACGTCCGTCTCGTACGCGAGGACCTGCTGGGTGCGCAGCGCGAGGCGGGCGGACTTCTCGGTCGGGAGCGCGATCGCCTCGTCGAAGGAGTTGGTGTGCAGCGACTGCGTGCCGCCGAGGACGGCGGCCAGGGCCTGCACGGCCACCCGTACGAGATTGAGTTCCGGCTGCTGCGCGGTGAGCTGGACCCCGGCGGTCTGGGTGTGGAAGCGCAGCATCAGCGACTTCGGGTCCCGGGCCCCGAACTCCTCGCGCATGACGCGGGCCCAGATCCGCCGGGCCGCGCGGAACTTCGCGACCTCCTCCAGCAGGGTGGTGCGGGCGACGAAGAAGAAGGAGAGCCGGGGCGCGAATTCGTCGACCACCATGCCCGCCGCCAGGGCCGTACGGACGTAGGCGATGCCGTCGGCGAGGGTGAAGGCCACTTCCTGCGCGGGCGAGGCGCCGGCTTCGGCCATGTGGTAGCCGGAGATGGAGATGGTGTTCCACCGGGGGATCTCGGCCCGGCAGTAGCGGAAGGTGTCGGCCGTCAGCCGCAGCGAGGGGCCGGGCGGGAAGATGTACGTCCCGCGCGCGATGTACTCCTTCAGCACGTCGTTCTGGACCGTCCCCGTCAGTTGCGTGCCCGGGATGCCCTGTTCCTCCGCAACCAGCTGGTAGAGCAGCAGGAGGAGCGCGGCGGGCGCGTTGATCGTCATCGAGGTGGAGACCCGGTCGAGGGGGATCCCGTCGAACAGCGTCCGCATGTCGTCGAGCGAGTCGACGGCGACGCCCACCTTGCCGACCTCGCCCTGGGCGAGGGGGGCGTCGGAGTCGTGGCCCATCTGGGTCGGCAGGTCGAAGGCGACGGACAGCCCGGTGCCGCCGCCCTCGATGAGCTGCCGGTAGCGGGCGTTGGACTCGGCGGCGGTGCCGAAGCCGGCGTACTGCCGCATCGTCCACGGCCGACCGGTGTACATGTTCGGATAAATCCCCCTCGTGTAGGGGAAGTCACCCGGCTGCCCGAGTTCGGCCTCCGGGTCCCACCCCGTCAGGTCGCCGGGCCCGTAGACGGGTTCGATGGGGATTCCGCTCTCGGTGTGTGCCATGTGACGTTGTCCTCCATGGAGCAAGCGGACCCGGGACCGGCAGAACCTCCCCGAGCTGCCGCTGGGGTGCCCCCAGCCGCGCATCGCCCCGTAAGGCTGCGGACGGCTGCCGGTCACAATGGCGCAACATCCCGGAGCCGAGTGCAACTGTCCACGCACGCGGAGCATCACCTAGATACACGACATAGAGACCGGGGGGACTGCAATGCAGCGCCAGAGAGTCATAATCCGCACGATCGGGGTGGCAACCGCCGTCGCGCTCGCCGCGACCGCCTGCGGACCGCAGAAGACGGAGCCTGCCGCCTCCGCCTCCTCGGTTTCGTCCTCGCCCACGGCGGGCGCCTCCCCCGAAGCCTCACCCTCCACCGACAACAAGCCCGGCGAGGCCTCGGCGTCGCCGTCCGCCTCCGCCTCCGCTTCCGCGTCTGCCTCCCCCTCGGCCTCCCCTTCGCCCTCGGTGAAGCAGATCATGGCCAACGGCGACGAGAACGAGCAGGTGCGCGAGCTCCAGGCCCGGCTGCGCCAGCTCAAGCTGATGTCGGTCGCGCCGACCGGCTTCTACGGCTCCAAGACGACCGCCGCGGTCAAGACCTTCCAGTCGAAGCACGGCCTGAACGCGACCGGCTCGGTCGACGAGGCCACCTGGAAGAAGATCGAGGGCGCCAGCAAGAAGCCCACCGCCGACGAGCTGCGTCCCTCGACCGTCAACGAGGTCGACGCCCCGGACCCGCGCTGCATGCAGGGCCGCGTCATGTGCATCAGCAAGGAGAGCCGCACCCTCGCCTGGATGATCGACGGCAAGATCGTCTCGACGATGGACGTGCGCTTCGGCTCCGAGAACACCCCGACCCGTGAGGGCGTGTTCAACGTGGGCTGGAAGGCCAAGGAGTGGACGTCGACGATCTACCACACGCCGATGCCGTACGCGATGTTCTTCAGCGGCGGCCAGGCGGTGCACTACTCGGCCGACTTCGCGGCCCGCGGCTACAACGGGGCCTCGCACGGCTGCGTGAACGTCCGGGACAAGGGCAAGCTGTCGGCGCTGTTCGACCAGGTGCAGGTCGGCGACAAGGTCGTCGTCTACTGGTGATGCCGCCGGGGCCGGGGCGGGACCGGTGTCCGGTCCCGCGAAGCCCCATGCCCGGGGCCAGGGGGTGTCTTGTCGGTCGGGCCCGGCCTGATCGGCACGACGCCCGCCAGAGGTCCGAAGTAATGGGCGCGGGCAGGGCCGGGGGAACGTGCCCCGCCCGCGCCGGTTGCGCAGAGCCCAGGGGTACGGGGGGAACCCCGGCTCATGCGCGGCCGATGACCAGTCGGCTCGATATGTACTGCGCCGCCAGTTCGAAAAGTGTTACAGGCAGGTCAGCGCATGTGTC
Source organism: Streptomyces sp. NPDC040545 (assembly GCF_055595065.1). Classification (NCBI taxonomy): domain Bacteria; kingdom Bacillati; phylum Actinomycetota; class Actinomycetes; order Kitasatosporales; family Streptomycetaceae; genus Streptomyces; species Streptomyces sp. NPDC040545. The sequence continues at coordinate 339,985 of NZ_JBVIWA010000001.1, read as the reverse complement.
AGCGGCTGGTGCGCACGCCGGCCGAACCCCGCGGAGCGGCCGGCGTCAGGGTCGGCGCCCTGAGCGTCCCGCCCAGCTGGCTGTCGCGCTTGCCGCCGCCGGAGCCCCCGTCCTCGAGCACCGACTTGCAGTAGTCCGGGATCCGGGTGAGGCCGTTGGCCAGGCGCGAGAGCCGCTCACGGCGGGCCTCGTCGAGCCGGCCCGCCTTGAACTCCGTGCAGAGGTCGGCGACCTTGAGAAGGGTCTCGCCGTCGCGGTCGCGGTCCTTGCCGCCCGTGCCGCCGCCGAAGGTGTCCCGGTCGCCGTCCTTGCCGCCGATGCCGCCCGTGGCTCCCGTGCCGCCCTGGAGGTCCTTGCCCGAACCGGCCGTCGCCGACGAGCCCGAGGAGGTGCCGGCGCCCGCGCCGGTCCCGGGTGTCGCGGCACGTCCGTCCGTACCCGGCGGCTGCGCCGTACCCGTGGTGGCCGTCGTGTTCGAGCCACTCGGCAGCGGGGTGGGCGTCGGCTTCGGACTGGCGCTCGGAGCTCCGCTGCCTATGCCCGGGGCCGGGTTCTCGCCGGCGCTCACGGACATCGCCGGACCGGGTCCCGCGCTGTCGTGCCGGGACCGCTCCAGCAGCCCGGCGCCCGCCGCGGCGGCCAGTCCGCCGACGGCGACACTGGCCAGGGCCGCCGCCAGACCGAAGCTGACGGCGCGGCGGCGCCGGGGGGCGGGCGCGGGAACGACGCGGCCGAGGTCGATCAGGGGTTCGGCGGACGCGGCCGCCACCTCAGGCGCCGCGGAAGGGCGCGCGCCACCGCGCGCCGTACGGAAGGCAGCCACCGCCGCCGCTTCGCCGGGCAGTTCCGTGCCCGCGCGCAGCGACCCGTTCACGCCACCCAGGGCGTCCAGGGCGGCACGCAGCCGGGCGGCCCCGTCGCGGGCACGCTGATCGGCGGCCGGTCCCACAGGTTCCACCGGTTCGCCGCGCAGCAGTTTTTCCGCAGCGGCTTCGTCCAGCCACCCGTTGCGCTCGTCGGCCATCACATGTCCTTCTGCGTCCGCCAACGTGAATCCGTCACACCGGTTTGTTCTGCGAAGCCCCCGCTCCGGCCACGCTGCGCGGGTACGGCGTCGAGATCCCTCCCGCCCCCGCCGCCCCATGCCTGGCCACGGGCATTATGGCCGACCGCCGGGCCCGGATCGGAGCCGGTGTCCGGGTCCGGCTCGAAGCCGCCCTCGGGGCCGAGCAGCTCGGCCAGCTTCTTCAGGCCCCGGTGGGCCGCGGTCCGTACGGCGCCGGGCCGCTTGCCCAGGGTCTCGGCCGCGCTCTTGGCGTCCAGCCCGACCACGACGCGCAGGACGACGGCCTCGGCCTGGTCCTGCGGAAGCTGCGCGATGAGCGCCATGGTCCGCCCGGTGGAGAGGGACTCCATGGCCGCGCCCGCGGTGTCGCACTCGGCGGCCCAGCTCGTCAGCTCGGTGTCGTCGCCGCCGATCGCGGGGCGCCGGCCGCGCATGCGGATGTGGTCGAGGGCGCGGTTGCGGGCGATACGGGCCGCCCAGCCGCGGAAGCGGTCGGCGTCGCCGGTGAAGGAGTCGAGGTCGCGGGCGATCTGCAGCCAGGCCTCCGAGGTCACGTCCTCGGCGTCGCCGTCCCCGACGAGCGTGCGTACGTACCCCAGCAGCCGTGGGTGCACGGCGCGGTACACAGCACGGAACGCGTTCTCGTCGCCGTCCTGTGCCGCGAGCACCGCGGCGGTCAGCTCCGCGTCGTCCCCCAGCAAAGTCCCCAACCCGTTCACTGTCCTGTACGTGTGGCGCAAATCAGCACGTTACGGCTTTCAAGCACCTCTCGTCCACGAGTGATACAACGCGCAACCAATCCTGTGCGGAGCGAGGTGTGACACAAAACGCACCCGAGGCGCTGACATGGGTACGGGCTTGTCGCACGAGCCCGTGACGGATGGCGGCCGGGGCCTCTCCTGTGGGGGGTGGCGGCCTCGGTCGCCCTCCCCTTCCCGGGGCCCTCACCATGCCTGCCCGTGGCGCTCACGTCATCCTTTCGGCTCACTTCCGGGTGAAATCCCCGAATCGGTACGACACACCCTGCCCTGCGTCGATAGCGTGGCGGTACACCCCCGCCGCGCCCCGAGGAGCCCCCTGCTGTCCAGCCACCTTCCGGCACAGGCCCCAGGGCGCACCTCCCGGACCGGATCCGGGGGAGGTCCCGACCCTTCTCACGGTTTCGGGCTGGCCCGTTTCAACGCCCTGTCCCCCGAAGCCGCCCGGGCCGTCCTGCTGCACTGCTGCGGAAGCCGGCGCTGGTCGCACCGGGTGGCGGCGCACCGCCCCTACCCGGACGCCGGGGCCCTGATCGCCGCCGCCGACGAGGCCTCGTACGACCTCTCGCAAGGCGATCTGACCGAGGCGCTGGCCGCGGAGTGCTCGGCGGAGCTGGACCACGGGGCTCCGTACGCCGCACTGCTGGCCCTCGACGCGGCCCACGCGGAATACGAACGGAAGTTCGGCCACGCCTTCGTGATCTGCCTCGACGGGCACCCGCCGGAGGAGCAGGCCGACCAGCTGCTGGGCGCGATCCGCCGGAGGATGGGCCACGAGGTCGACGAGGAGCGCTCGATCTCCGCGGACGAGCTCCGCCGTGTCGCACAGTCCCGGCTGCGGGATCTGACACGCTGGCTGACCTCGCCGGATGGGCTGACTGCCACGGAAATCGGGCTATTCGCCCCTGTGGGATAGCCCGTACGTGCCTGTTTGATCACACCGATGGCCCCCGCGCAAGGGAACCGACAAAGCGTCGCTACGATGTCCGGGGCCGGAGGACCGTACCCGGCCGGGCCCGACCGACAAAGAAGCCGGCTGGCCCCCGCCCCGCTTCCGGAGGGTTTTCCGTGCCGGCTGGAACGTTGTACCGCGGCCGGGAAGGAATGTGGTCCTGGGTGGCTCATCGAGTCACCGGCGTCCTCATTTTCTTCTTCCTGTTCGTACACGTCCTCGACACCGCTCTCGTTCGCGTCTCCCCCGAGGCGTACGACGATGTCGTGGCTACCTACAAGACTCCGATCGTCGCGCTGCTGGAGTACGGCCTCGTCGCCGCCATCCTCTTCCACGCGCTCAACGGTCTCCGTGTCATCGCCGTGGACTTCTGGTCCAAGGGCCCGCGCTACCAGAAGCAGATGCTCTGGACCGTCGTGGTCACCTGGATCGTGCTGATGGGCGGGGCTCTGTACCCCGTCCTGGGCCACGCCTACCTTGAACTGTTCGGGAAGTGACACGCATGTCTTCTGACACTTCTTTCGAAAAGGGCGTCGGTGACGCGGAGGGCGTGTCCCTCTACGACGTCGACAACCCGGCGCCGTACATCGAGGCCCCGCGCAAGCGGACCGGCAAGACCCCGCGCTCGACCCGCGGCAACTTCGAGATGGTCGCGTGGCTCTTCATGCGCCTCTCGGGCATCGTGCTCGTCGTCCTGGTCATCGGCCACCTCCTGATCCAGCTGGTGCTCGACGGCGGCGTGTCCAAGATCGGCTTCGCCTTCGTGGCCGGCCGCTGGGCGTCCCCGTTCTGGCAGGTCTGGGACCTGCTGATGCTGTGGCTGGCCATGCTGCACGGCGCCAACGGTCTGCGTACCGTCATCAACGACTACGCGGAGCGTGCCAACACGCGGCTGTGGCTGAAGGGCCTGCTCTACACCGCCACGGTGTTCACCATCCTTCTGGGCACGCTGGTGATCTTCACCTTCGACCCGAACATCCGCTAGGCAACGGGGCTGAGGCGAAACCAATGAAGATCCACAAGTACGACACCGTCATCGTCGGCGCGGGCGGCGCGGGTATGCGCGCCGCCATCGAGTCGACGAAGCGCAGCCGCACCGCCGTGCTGACGAAGCTCTACCCGACCCGCTCCCACACGGGCGCCGCGCAGGGCGGCATGGCCGCCGCGCTGGCCAACGTGGAAGAGGACAACTGGGAGTGGCACACCTTCGACACGGTCAAGGGAGGTGACTACCTGGTCGACCAGGACGCCGCCGAGATCCTGGCGAAGGAGGCCATCGACGCGGTCCTCGACCTGGAGAAGATGGGCCTGCCGTTCAACCGCACCCCGGACGGCACCATCGACCAGCGCCGCTTCGGCGGCCACTCCCGCAACCACGGCGAGGCCCCGGTCCGCCGGTCCTGCTACGCCGCGGACCGCACCGGTCACATGATCCTCCAGACGCTGTACCAGAACTGCGTCAAGGAGGGCGTGGAGTTCTTCAACGAGTTCTACGTCCTGGACCAGCTCCTGGTCGAGGAGGACGGCGTCAAGAAGTCGGCCGGTGTGGTCGCGTACGAGCTCGCCACCGGCGAGATCCACGTGTTCCAGGCCAAGGCCGTCATCTACGCCTCCGGCGGCACCGGCAAGTTCTTCAAGGTGACCTCCAACGCGCACACCCTCACGGGTGACGGCCAGGCGGCCTGCTACCGCCGCGGCCTGCCGCTGGAGGACATGGAGTTCTTCCAGTTCCACCCGACGGGCATCTGGCGCATGGGCATCCTGCTGACGGAGGGCGCCCGCGGTGAGGGCGGCATCCTCCGCAACAAGGACGGCGAGCGCTTCATGGAGAAGTACGCGCCGGTCATGAAGGACCTCGCGTCCCGTGACGTCGTCTCGCGTTCCATCTACACCGAGATCCGTGAGGGCCGCGGCTGCGGTCCCGCCGGTGACCACGTGTACCTGGACCTGACGCACCTGCCGCCGGAGCAGCTCGACGCGAAGCTCCCGGACATCACCGAGTTCGCGCGCACCTACCTGGGCATCGAGCCGTACACGGACCCGATCCCGATCCAGCCCACCGCGCACTACGCCATGGGCGGCATCCCGACCAACGTCGAGGGTGAGGTCCTGGCGGACAACACCACCGTCGTCCCGGGCCTGTACGCGGCCGGGGAGGTCGCGTGCGTGTCGGTGCACGGCGCGAACCGCCTGGGCACCAACTCGCTGCTGGACATCAACGTCTTCGGCAAGCGCTCCGGCATCGCCGCCGCCAAGTACTCCCAGGAGAACGACTACGTCGAGCTCCCGGAGAACCCGGCGCAGCAGGTCGCCGACCTCGTCGAGCACCTGCGCAACTCCACGGGCAACGAGCGGGTCGCCGACCTGCGTCTGGAGCTCCAGGAGACGATGGACGCGTGCGTGATGGTGTTCCGTACGGAACAGACCATCAAGACCGCGGTCGAGAAGATCGCGGAGCTGCGCGAGCGCTACAAGAACGTGTCCGTCCAGGACAAGGGCAAGCGCTTCAACACGGACCTGCTGGAGGCCATCGAGCTGGGCAACCTGCTCGACCTGGCCGAGGTCATGGCCGTGTCCGCGCTGGCGCGCAAGGAGTCCCGCGGCGGTCACTACCGCGAGGACTACCCGAACCGCGACGACGTCAACTTCATGCGCCACACCATGGCGTACCGCGAGGTCGGCGACGACGGCAAGGACTCCGTCCGGCTGGACTACAAGCCCGTCGTCGTCACCCGCTACCAGCCGATGGAGCGTAAGTACTGATGGCCACCCCCACCCTGGACAAGATGGAGGCGGCAGCCGCCGCCTCGCCGTTCATCACGGTCACCTTCCGGATCCGCCGTTTCAACCCGGAGATCTCCGAGGAGTCGACCTGGCAGGACTTCCAGGTCGAGATCGACCCGAAGGAGCGCGTGCTCGACGGTCTCCACAAGATCAAGTGGGACCTCGACGGCACGCTGACCTTCCGCCGCTCGTGCGCGCACGGCATCTGCGGCTCCGACGCGATGCGGATCAACGGCAAGAACAGGCTCGCCTGCAAGACGCTGATCAAGGACATCAACCCGGAGAAGCCGATCACCGTCGAGGCCATAAAGGGCCTCACGGTGATGAAGGACCTTGTCGTCGACATGGAGCCCTTCTTCCAGGCGTACCGCGACGTGATGCCGTTCCTGGTCACCAAGGGCAACGAGCCGACGCGCGAGCGTCTGCAGTCCGCCGAGGACCGCGAGCGCTTCGACGACACCACCAAGTGCATCCTGTGCGCCGCGTGCACGTCCTCGTGCCCGGTGTTCTGGAACGACGGCCAGTACTTCGGCCCGGCGGCGATCGTCAACGCGCACCGCTTCATCTTCGACTCGCGTGACGAGGCCGGCGAGCAGCGGCTGGAGATCCTGAACGACAAGGACGGCGTGTGGCGCTGCCGCACGACCTTCAACTGCACCGACGCGTGCCCGCGTGGCATCGAGGTCACGAAGGCGATCCAGGAAGTCAAGCGTGCGCTGATCACGCGCCGCTTCTGATTTCTTGACGGACTCCGTCCGTCGGTCTCGGCGAAGGCCCCGTCCCCGGTTCTTCCGGGGGCGGGGCCTTCGCCGTTCCCTCAGGGCATCAGCGGCGGGACGGCCGGGCACCCGGCCGTCCCCACGGCTGCCGGCGGTCGTCCCGTCGACGGAGGTCACCATTCCCATACGGCCGCCAGCAGGGGTGAGCACCGGCAACGGGCCGTCGGAGACCCCAGCGGCGGTCAGGGGCCCCTCAGGGGCCGGTAGGGGGCTTCACCCATGGTCCGGGGATCTTGACCGCAGCAGACTCACAGACATGACGAAGACCGCGTACTCCGCTCCCGCCGCCGCCCGTCCGACCCGCTGGACCGCCCTGGTCCTCGCGGGCGCGGCCCTCGTGTCCGTCACCGCCGGCGCCGTCCTGCCGGTCTCGGCCGCCGAGCCGCAGGGCGCACCGGTGACCGCCGGCGCCCGCGCGCACCACCCGGTCGACACCGCCGCCCTGACCGCGCTGATGAAGCCCGGCGCCATGGCGAGCGGCACCATGGTCCGGGTGGGCGGGACGGGTCCCGGATGGACCGCGGCCACCGGCCCGCTCTCGCAGGACCCGGCCGCGAACTTCCGTATCGGCAGCATCACCAAGCTGTTCACCTCCACCCTGGTCCTCCAGCTCGTCGGCGAGGGCCGCTTCACCCTGGACACCCCCGTCCAGGAGCTCCTCCCGGGGACCCTTCCGGCGCACTGGAAGCCGATCACCGTCGGCCAGCTGCTGAGCCACACCAGCGGCATCCAGGAGCCCTGCGTCGGCTTCGTGGACGGCGAGGCGCCGTCCCCGGAGCAGGTCGTCGCCCACTGGACCGACCCGAAGTGCGCCGCGCCCCAGTACCCCGTGCGCACGCAGCAGTACAACGGCGCCAACTACTTCCTCCTCGGCATGGTCGTCGAGAAGGTCACCGGTCGCTCCTACGCCGACGAGATCCAGCGCCGCATCGCCCGGCCGCTGGGGCTGCGCCACACGTACTCCCCGAAGCCCGGTGACCGCACCGTCCCCGGCCCGGTGCTCGCCGACGGCGGCGAGATCGAGCCGTGGGCCTGGGCCGAGGGCGGCATGCTCTCCAACGCCCCCGACCTGGAACGCTTCATGACCAGCCTGCTGCGCGGCCGGCTGCTGAAGCCCGCCCAGCAGCGGCAGTTGTTCGTCATGCCGGCGCTGTCCGAGGGTGCGGTGGACCGCTTCAGCACGGGCGGGCTGATGCGCGCCGAGATCGGCGGCACCGTCGTCTGGGGCAAGACCGGCTCCATGGGCCGCTCCACGAGCGGGGTGTTCGCCACCGGGGGCGGGCGCCGCACGGTCGTCTACTCCCTCCTTCCGGCAAGCAGGGACCGCGAGTTGGTGCGCGAGCACATCGCGGCTCTGGTCGGCGCGGCACTCTGACCTGGGTTGCGGGACCGGGGGTACAGGGCGCGAGTCCCTGTGGAAGGATCGACTGCATGAGCGAGCAGCAGCCGAATCCGTACACGAGCGACCCCGCAGGCCAGGGCGGTCAGCCCGGCACGCCCGCCACCCCCGGCCAGGGCGACTACAAGTGGGGTCCCGGCGAGGCCAGTTACGGCTACCCGCAGCCCTACCCGGCGCCGCCGGCCTACCAGCCGACCATCGGCGGCGCCGGTATCCCCGCCCCCGCGTACAGCGCCGCCGCCCCGGTCGGCGGAGCCGGCCTGTCCCTCGGTGACATCACCATCGCCGGGGACCAGATCATCACCCCGTCGGGCAACATGCCGCTCAGGGGCGCGATGTGGAACGCGACGGACTTCTCGCGCACCGAGGAGAAGATCCCGCCGCACGCGATCGTGCTCGCGATCATCTTCTTCCTCTTCTGCCTGCTGGGCCTGCTCTTCCTGCTGATGAAGCAGAAGACCACCACCGGCTACATCCAGGTCACGGTCACCAGCGGCGGCCGCCACCACTCCACGATGATCCCGGCGGTGGACGCGTACACCTACCAGTGGGTGATGTCCCAGCTCAACTACGCGCGGTCGCTGAGCATCTGAGGCGCGCGCTCCGCCGGGCGGGGCCTCGGCCGGCCCGGCGTGCAGCCGCCGGCCGCCGGATCCAGTGACCTGGCGGCCTCCTTGAAGAGGTACTCGGCAGGAGAGGCGGCACCGGCCCGTCTCCGGGCAGAGGTCGGCCGGTGCGGGCGTCCGGCCCGGACCGGGCCGCCGGCCGGAGCCCGGCGGTCCGCCAGATCCAGGTCCTCGACGTTCAGCGAGAGAACCGCCCTGCTCTGCTCGCCGTGGGAGCCACCGGCCTGCGCCGGGCCCTGCGGGGCGCGCCCGGAGGCACCTGGGCGCCGCGCCTGGTGCGCGTCGCCGGCCTCGGCGTGATCGCCGCGGGGGTGTTCGTCATGGCCCCGGCCGACGGCTTCCCCGCGGGCACCCTCCAGGGACAGCCGCCCCCCTCACCTGGCACGGCTACGCCCACTTCGGCCGTACCGGTGACCGCCGGTACGCCCTGACCCCCCGGCGGCGGCACCGCCCCCCCCTGCTCGGCAACGGCTGGGCCACGGGCGGCGGCACGGCCGGCACGCTCGCCCTGGCCGTCGGCGTCATCGCCGCGATGCTCTCGGTCCCCCTGATCGCGAACCGCTTCCGGAGCACCCGCCGAACATAGCTTGAACTTGTTCAAAAAGAGGCCTACAGTCATCCCTGTCAGCAGTTTGAACACGTTCAAAGGGGCTGGGGACCATGGACCTCACCGTAGTCACGTACGTCATCTACCTGCTCATCAGCATCGCCCTCACCATCTGGGTGGCCCGCACGCTCAGCCGCAACGGCCGCGTCTTCATCGGTGACGTCCTGCACGGGAACGAGAAGCTCGCGGACGCCGTCAACCAGCTCCTCGTGGTCGGCTTCTACCTCGTGAACATCGGCTTCGTGACCCTCTACCTCCGGTCGAGCGAGGAGATCCAGACCCCCCGCGCCCTCTTCGAGGCGCTCTCGGTCAAGCTCGGCGTCGTCCTGCTGGTCCTCGGCGTCATGCACCTCGGCAACGTGTGGGTGCTGAACAAGATGCGCCGCCGCGGGATCATGGAGCGCCAGCAGACTCCGCCCGTCCCCCCGCAGGCGTGGACCGCCCCGGTCGGGGCCTGAGCCGTGACGACCGCCGCCGCGCCTGTGCGGAAGCTGACCGTCCTCTACGACGCCGACTGCCCGCTCTGCGTGCACATCCGGCACTGGCTGCTCGCGCAGCGGTGGCTCGTCCCGCTCGCCCTGGTCCCCGCCGCGTCCTTCGAGGCGCAGCGGCGGTTCCCCCGGCTCGATCACGCCTCGACGCTGCGGGAGATCACCGTCATCGGGGACTCGGGGCAGGTGTGGACCGGCACCGATGCCTTCATCGTGTGCCTGTGGGCGCTGGCCGAGCACCGGCCGAAGGCGAACTGGCTGGCCACCCCGGCCGGCCGGCCCTTCGCCCGGGCAGCCATGTACACGGCCTCCGCCTGGCGGCAGGCCGTGCGTACCGAGGGTCACCCCGAGGGTGCCGGGGGACCGGCCTGTGACGACCAGTGCCCCGTCCCCCGATAGGCTCATACACCGTGACTGATCAGAAGGCTCCCAAGAGCGAGCAGACCCGCACGCTCATCCTCGAAACCGCGCTCCGCCTCTTCCAGGAGCGCGGCTTCGACAAGACGACGATGCGGGGTATCGCGAAGGAGGCCGGCGTCTCGGTCGGCAACGCCTACTACTACTTCGAGTCGAAGGAACACCTGGTCCAGGGGTTCTACGACCGGATCGGCGCCGCCCACCAGGCGGCGGTCCGGCCCATCCTGGACAACGAGACCGATCTGCAGAAGCGGTACGCGGGCGTGTTGACGGCATGGCTGGACATCGCGGCTCCGTACCACGAGTTCGCCTCGCAGTTCTTCAAGAACGCGGCGGATCCAGAGAGTCCGCTCAGCCCGTTCTCGCCGGAGTCCGAGCAGGCGCGGCAGGCCGCGATCAGCATCCACCGCGAGGTGCTGGCCGGAGCGAAGACCAAGGTGCCGGCCGAGCTGGCCGACGTATTGCCCGAGCTGATGTGGCTCGCGCAGATGGGCCTGGTCCTGTACTGGGTCTTCGACCGCTCGCCGAACAGCGAGAAGACGCGGCGGCTCGCCGAGCGCGGCGCGCAGCTGACGACGCGGGGCATCGTGCTGGCCCGCTTCCGGGTGCTGCGGCCGCTGGTGCGGGAAGTGCACGAGCTGTTCGCGGACTTCCTGCCGGGCATGGCCCAGACGGCCACGGCCGGGGCCCGGCGCAGGGCCTCGGACCCGGACCCGCGGACGGACCCCGCGTAGCCGCCGGGAACGCGACGGCTACAGCCAGTCGAGTTCCCACAGGCGCCAGACACCGGTGCCGTCGGACAGGTACTGGGCTCCGGTGACGTCCTCGCGGGACATCACGTAGTCCTTCTTCTGCCAGATCGGCACCAACGGGGCCTGCTGGGCGACCAGCTTCTGGAGGTCGCGGAACTCGCCGGCCGCCTCGCTCCGCTCCGCGTGGGACTGGGTACGGGCGATCAGCTCGTCGACGTGCTTGTCCGAGAAGCCGTTGTTCATGGACGAGTCGGTGCCGACGAGCGGGGCGAGGAAGTTGTCCGCGTCCGGGAAGTCCGCGATCCAGCCGATGGTGTAGGCGTCGAACTCGCCCGCCGCGTACCCCTTCTGGAAGTCGCTCCACTTCTCGACCGGCTTGATCGTCACCTGGAAGAGGCCGGTGGACTCCAGCTCCCGCTTGACCTCCTCGGCCTCGGGCAGGTTCGCGCCGCGTACGTTCACGCCGAGGTTGAGGTGGACGGCGGAGGTGATCCCGGCGTCCTTGAAGAGCTTCTTGGCGGTGGCCACGTTCGGGGCCGGGTAGGCGTCGAAGAACGGCGTGCTGTGGCCGGCGATGCCCGCCGGGACCAGGGAGTACAGCGGGGTGACGGTCCCCTTGTGGACCTCGGCGGCCACCTTGGCCCGGTCGAGGACGGCGGCGACGGCCTGGCGGACGGCGAGCGGGGCCGCGGTGGAGCCGGGGCGGACGTTGAAGACGACGGAGCGGATCTCGCTGCCGCCGGAGGCCTGGTAGCGGGTGTCCTTCATGCCCGGGTTGAGGCCGGCGAGCACGGCGGGCGGCATGTCCCGGTGGGCGACGTCGATCTGGTGGCCCTTCCAGGCCTGGTCGAGCTGCTCGGAATCCTTGAAATATTTGACGGTGACCGGCGTGTGGGCCGGCTTCCCCTGGCCCTTGTACGAGCTGTTGGGCTTGAGCTCGACGCTCGTACCGGCCTTGTACCCGCTCAGCGTGTACGGCCCGGAGCCGTCCGCCTTGCCGTCCTCGCGCAGGGCCTTCGCCGGGTACGTGTCCTTGTCGACGATCGAGGCGGCGCCCGTCGCGATCTTGAATGGGAAGGTGGAATCGCCGGCGGAGAGGCTGAAGGTGACCGTGCGCCCCTCTGCCTTGACCGACTCCAGGGTGTTGAAGAGGGGAGCCGGACCCTGGTCGGAGTTGATCGCCTTGATGCGGTCGAAGGAGTGCTTGACGTCCTCGGCGGTGATGGTGCGGCCGCTCGCGAACTGCACGTCGGGGCGGAGCTCGCACTGGTAGGTGGTGAGCTTCTGGCCCACGAAACCGCAGGAGGCGGCGGCGTCCGGCACGGGGGCGTCGGAGCCGGGCTTGATGGTCAGCAGCGACTGGTAGATGTTGCTGAACAGGGCCCAGGAACCTGCGTCGTACGCCCCGGCCGGGTCGAGGGAGGAGACGACGTCACTCGTGCCGACCCGGACGGCACCGCGGCCGCTTCCGTCCCCGGGCAGCAACTGCCAGGCACCTACGCCGGCCACGCCGAGGACCAGCCCGGCCGCGATCACCTTCGAGCGGACAGACCGCATCCCCTGAACCCCACCCCATGACCCGATGACAGCGACGCGCTGTCCGATTAACGGTCATCCCATCACGGAATATCAGCCACCGGAAGGCGAGTTGACGAGGGCGCTTCGAGGTTCGAGGCCGATCAGGCCTGAAATGAGGCGAGTTCGACGACCGTGATGTCGGACGGCGCTCCCACCCGGACCGGCGGCCCCCATGCTCCGGCCCCGCGGGACACGTAGAGCTGGGTGTCGCCGTAGCGCTCCAGACCGGCGACGGTGGGGTTGGCGAGCTCCGCGAGGTAGTTGCCGGGCCAGAGCTGGCCGCCGTGGGTGTGGCCGGAGAGCTGGAGGTCGACGCCGTGGCGAACGGCGTCGTGGATGACGACGGGCTGGTGGGCGAGAAGTACGGCGGCCCGCGCGCGGTCCCGGTCACCGAGGGCCGCGCTGAAGTCGGGGCCCTTGCCCTCCCGCTCCCCCTGGATGTCGTTGACCCCGGCGAGGTCGAAGTACGGCAGCTCGCGGCGGGCGTTCTCCAGCGGGTTCAGCCCCAGCTCGCGGACGTGGTCGATCCACTGCTGGGCGCCCGAGAAGTACTCGTGGTTCCCGGTGACGAAGTACGAGCCGTGGCGGGCGGCGAGCCGGCGCAGGGGCTCCGCGGCGGACCCGAGGTCGGGGACGCTGCCGTCGACGAGGTCGCCGACGATGGCGATGAGGTCGGGCTGGGTGCGGTTGACGGTGTCGACGATGCGCTGGGTGTGGGCGCGGCCGAGCACCGGGCCGAGGTGGACGTCACTGACGACGGCGATCCGGAAACCGTGTGCCGCGCGCGGCAGCTTCGCCAGGGGGACCCGCACCCGCTTCACGCCCGGCCCGCGCAGGACCCCGTAGGTCCCGGCCCCGACCGTGCCGAGGGCCACGGCGGCGGCCGCCCCGCCGACCGTGCGGGCGACGAACCGGCGGCGGCTCAGCCCGTCGCCCACGGCGGGCCGCTCCACGGTGGCCGGGGCGGCCGCGGGTGCCGCCGCGGCGGGCACCTCCACGGGCTCGGGCAGGTCCGCCACCGATCCGGCGGAAGCGCGGTGGGCCAGACGGCGGAGCGACAGCGCGCGGATCGGCTCCGCGACCAGCATCGTCAGGGTCAGGTACAGGAGTACCGCGAGCCAGAGGTACCCGGGCCAGGCCACCGTCTGCTGGAGCCAGAAGGGGGCGCCCGCGCGGCCTGTGGTGAGCGCGGCCACGGAGAGGAGGGGCAGGGCGATGGCCAAGGCCGTGCCGATGCGCCGGGTCCGGCCGCCGGGGACGGTGGTGTCGCGGACCAGGCGGATCCAGAGCCAGCGGTGGACCAGGACCAGCAGGGCGCAGACCGCCAGGGCGACGAGGGCGAAGACCAGGATCGTCATGACGGGGTACCCCCCTCCGGACGGTCCGTACGGTCCGTACCGTCCGCACGCTCCGTGCGTGATTCACGCCGCAGGGCGAGGACGCTGCGCAACCCGATCAGACCGACGGCCGTCCCCAGGAGAAAGGACGTCACCGCGAGCGTCAGGTGCACCCAGAAGTAGGAAGTGGGATCGCCGGCCGCATCGAAAGCAAGACCACTGCCGTTCTTCCACAGGTTCCGGACGAAAGACACCCAGATGAACCAGCTCCACACTCCGAAGGCGAGCAGGAACCAGGAGGCGGCACGGCTGAGTCTCATGCCCTCAGTATCGGATTCGTCCCCAGGACGGACGCGCCGGGGTGGGCTGTCCCGGGGTTGGTTGCCTCGAATGGGCCGGTCCGCTGCGCCCTCCAGCTCATCGGGATGTACTTTCACCTGCGTGTCTGCCAAGACGACCGCATGGACGGTCCTTTCCGCCGCGTTGCTGGTCCCCACCGTGCTGGTGGCTCCCGCACACGCCGCGCCGGCCCCGCCGGCCGACGCGAAGGGCGGGCCGGCCCACGCCCCGGCCCCCGCACCGCCCGTCTCGATGTCCACGGTCGGCGGATCCCTGCTCGGCCAGCCGGGGACCCAGGTGAACCTGCTGCCGGGCGCGCCCGCGCTGCCGGCGAACCTGACCGGGCGGTCGTGGATCGTGGCGGACGCCGAGTCCGGCGAGGTGCTGGCCGCGCACAACGCGCACTGGCAGCTGCCCCCGGCCTCGACCATGAAGATGCTCTTCGCGGACACCGTGCTGCCGAAGCTGCCCAAGGACCAGATCCACCAGGTCACCGACAAGGACATGGAGGGCGTGGGCCCGGGCAGCAGCATGGTCGGGGTCAAGGAGCACCTCGAATACTCGGTCCATGACCTGTGGCTCGGCGTGTTCCTCAAGTCCGGCAACGACGCCGTGCACGTGCTCTCGGCCATGAACGGCGGCATCGACAAGACCGTCAAGGACATGCAGGCGCACGCCGAGGAGCTCCAGGCACTGGACACCCATGTGGTGTCCCCGGACGGGTACGACGCCCCGGGGCAGGTGTCGAGCGCGTACGACCTCACGCTGTTCGCGCGCTCCGGACTGCAGAAGCAGGACTTCAGGGAGTACTGCGGCACGGTGACCGCGAAGTTCCCCGGGCTGCAGGAGCCCGGGAAGCCGCGCGAGTACTTCGAGATCTCGAACACCAACCGGCTGCTGACGGGCGCGGCCGGGATCACCCCCTACAAGGGGATGGCGGGGGTGAAGAACGGCAACACCTCGATGGCCGGGGCCACCTTCACCGGCGCCGCCCAGCAGGGTTCCCGGAAGCTGCTGGTCACGGTGATGAACCCGGAGGGGGGCGGGGCGAACCAGGTGTACGAGCAGACCGCCGCGCTCCTCGACTGGGGTTTCGCGGCGGCCGGGAAGGTCAAGCCGGTGGGCGAGCTGGTGCCGCCGAAGAGCGCGGACACCACCTCGCACGGTTCCCCGGCCCAGTCGCACGAGAACGCCCCGTCGGCGGCCGGCAAGAGCTCGGGCGGCGGTGCGGGGACCGCGCTGGCCGTCGCGGGCGGCGTGCTGGCCGTCCTGGCGGGCGGCGCCTTGGCGATCAATCGCCGCTGGCCCCGGGGCCGCCGGAGCCGGGGCGAGGAGCTGATCTGAGACCGCCGGAGCGGTGCTAGCCCGGCCGGCGGGCCGGCGCCACCTATCAACTCACAGGTTCACCGCAGGACTTCGGCAGGGTTTGCTCGCTCCCGTCGGCATGACGCCGACGGGAAGGGGGTTCTCCCATGCGCAGGAGATGGTCGGCCGCCGCCGTGGCGGCCTGCGGCGCGGTGCTCGCCGTGGCGGCCTGGACCGCTCTCCCGGCGGACGGCGCCGGGCAGCGGACCCCGGCGCGCGCCCTGGAGACCGCCGAGCTGGACCTGCTCCACACTGCGGGCGAGCTGCTCGTACAGGACTGCATGCGGGCGCAGGGGTTCTCGTACTGGCCGGTCCCTCGCGTGCCGCACCCGGACTGGCGGGACTTCCCGTACGGCGTCGACGACGTGGACTGGGCCCGCCGCCACGGGTTCGGGCGCCGGATCGAGCAGCAGCTGGACGAGGAGGCGGCGTCGGGCCCGCGCGGCCGGTACCAGAGCGGGCTCTCCGCCGAGCGGCTGGAGGCTCTGGGGGTGGCCCTCATGGGGCCCGACTCGAAGGGGCTGGCGGTCGAGAACCCGGGCGGCGGCACGCTGAGCCACAGCGACCGGGGCTGCGTCACCGCGTCGTGGAGAGAGCTCTACGGGGACGTGCGCCTCTGGTACGCCTCCAGCGAGACCGTGAAGCAGCTCGGCGCGGTGCGCACCGGCCGGGTCGGCCAGGACCCCGCCTTCCGTACGGCGCTGGCCGGGTGGAGCGAGTGCGTCGGCCGGCGCGGATTCCCGGCCGTGCACCCGGTCCGGCAGCGCGACGAACAACTGGCACGGACCGGGCCGGACGCCGAGGCGCAGGACGTACCGATGGCCACCGCCCAGGCCGAGTGCGCCCGCTCGACGGGCCTCGCCGATACCGCACAGGACCTGCACCGGCGCCTTTCGGACGTGATCCGCGCCGAGAACGGGGCCGCCTTCGACGCCATGCGGCGCATGCAGGTGGCGGCCCTGCCCACAGCTCGCGATGTGGTCGCCCGGCACGCCGGGAGCTGACATCGCGTACCGCCGACCGGCGGTGAACCATGTACGGCACTCATTGGGAGGGACCCCAGATGAACAAGCTCAGGACGCTCCTCGCGGGACTCGCGATCGCCGGTGCGGCGGTCGTGGCCGTTCCGACCGCGGCGCAGGCCGACGGCGGCTGCGGATACACGAACTTCTGTGCCTACTCGGACGATTACAACTACCTCTACCAGAACGCCGGCAACTCCAACGACTGGCCGTACCAGGTCAAGAACAAGGTCGACTGGGTCCGCAACAGCGGCAGCGCCGGCGGCCGCGACCACGTCAACATCTACTACAACGAGAACAACACCGGCGCCTACGCCTGCATCGGCTACGGCACCGAATGGAACCTGCGGGGCAACGCGCAGTCGTTCAACTGGACCCGCAACGGCGACGCCAGCGGTCAGTGGAAGGCGGTCCACGACAACGCCGCCTCGCACCGGTGGGTGTACGGCTGCGGCAACGGCACCTGGTAGGACGTCCCGCCGGCAGTACTCCGGTGGCGCACCGGGCCCCACACCGGTGCGCCACCGGCGCCCTACGCGTTCTGTGTCGCCGCGGCGGCCGGTGGGTCTTCGGCGCCGTCGCCGTCCGCGTCGTCGCGCGTGGCCGTCCAGGACGAGACGAACAGCAGCAGCTTCGCCGTGAAGTTGATCCAGAGCAGCAGGGCGATCGGAACGCCGAAGGCCCCGTACATGCTCTTCGCGGCAACCTCCCGCATATAGCCGCTGAGCAGCAGTTTCAGCAGTTCGAAGCCTGCCGCGCCGATGAGGGCCGCCTGGATCAGGCGGCCGCGCGGCGGTTCGACGCCCGGGAGCAGGGTCAGGACGTAGAGCAGCAGCAGGAAGGCGGCCACGACGCCGACGAGGAAGGCGAAGGAGCGCAGCAGCGCGCCGCCCGCGCCCTCGCGCGGGATGCCCAGCCAGTCGGCGGACTTCCCGACCGCGCTGGATCCGAGGATGGAGGCGGCGGCGGAGGCCAGGCCCACGCCGCCGAGGCCGAGGAGGACGAGCGTGTCCTTGCCCTTGCGGGCGAACGGGTTCCCGTCGTCCTCGTCGTCCTTCTCCCAGACCGCGCGCAGGCAGTCCCGCATGGAGCCGACCCAGCCGATGCCGGTCAGCAGCAGGAGGGCGCCCGCGACGAGACCGACCGTGCCGGCGTTGTCGACGAGTCCCTCGATGTTGAGCTGGTCGGAGATGCCCGGGACCTGTTCGGAGAGGTTCTTCTCCAGCCGGTCCAGCTGCTCCGGGCTGAGCAGCGCCGCGCCGATCGCGGCGGCCACGGTGATCAGCGGGAAGAGCGCGAGGAAGCTGATGAAGGTGATGGCGGCGGCGAGGCGGGTCCAGTGCACGCGGTCCAGGCGTTGGTACGAACGCCACGCGTGCGTCCGCATCAGACGGGACGCGAGCGGCCCGATCACCGGGAGTTTCATCAGCCAGTCCATGGGGTCACCGTAATTCAGCCGCCGGAAATAGCCGTGATTGTCGCTTCTGGCGGCTACGGTCGTCGATTGTGACTTTTCCCGAAACGCGCCCTGCGGGTCGCCCGTTCCGCACCCTGGTCCTGCGAAAGCTGAGATTCCGTGCCCGGCGCATCGCCCGGCTCCCCCTGGCCCTGTGCCTGCCCCTGGCCCCGCGCCCGGCCCGTCAGGACGGCGCTCCGGTCGGCCCGGCGGCCCCGGCCGTGCCCGCCGCCTCGGCGGCCTGGTCGGCGGGTGAGCCCGCCTGCGCCGGGACGCAGTTCGGCCCGCTCCCGAACGGGTACTCGCGCAGCTTGCGCCAGACCCCGTCCGAGCCCTGCTCGTAGAGCGCGAAGCCCTCGCAGATCCACTCGGCGGCGTAGTCGGCGAGGGTCGTGAACGCCAGGTCCATCGCCTCCTCGGAGATCCCGTGGGCGACCGTGACGTGCGGGTGGTACGGGAACGCCAGCTCACGGTCGAGCGGGCCCTGGGGGTCGCGGACCTCGCTCTGGAGGCGGGTGCAGCCCGCCGCCCCTTCGGCGATCTTGACGAAGACGACCGGCGAGAGGGGGCGGAAGGTTCCCGTGCCGGCCAGCCGCATCCGGAAGGCCCGGAAGGCGGCCGCGACGTCGACCAGGTGGGCCCTGATCGCGGGGAGCCGGTCCGCCTCCACCTCGGTGGGCGGGACGAGGGTGACGTGCGTGGGGATGCCGTGCGCGGCAGCGTCCCCGAAGCCCGCGCGCAGCTCCTGGAGCTGGCTGCCGTACGGCTCCGGGACCGCGATCGAAACGCCGAGCGTTACGGTCCCCACGTATCTCTCCTCCGCTTGTCGCTGTGGACTGCTGCCGCCCCAGTGTGGCGGCAGCACCCCCATTCGTGCCAGGGCTCTCTGTCCGTAGTTGCGTTCGTCAGTGCTTGGCGGGCAGCAGGCCGAGGCGGTCGTAGGCCTGCGCGAGGGTCTCGGCGGCGACCGCGCGGGCCTTCTCCGCGCCCTTGGCCAGGAGGGAATCCAGCGTCTCCGGGTCGTCCAGGTACTCCTGGGTCCGCTTCTTGAACGGTGTGACGAAATCGACCATCACGCCGGCCAGGTCCGTCTTCAGCGCGCCGTAGCCCTTGCCCTCGTACCTGGCCTCCAGCTCGGTGATCGTCTCGCCCGTGAGGGTGGAGTAGATCGTGAGCAGGTTGCTGACGCCGGGCTTCTTCTCGGAGTCGAAGCGGATCTCGGCCTCGGTGTCGGTGACCGCGCTCTTGATCTTCTTCTCGGTGACCTTGGGCTCGTCGAGGAGGTTGATCAGGCCCTTGGGGGACGACGCGGACTTCGACATCTTGATCGCCGGGTCCTGGAGGTCGTAGATCTTCGCGACCTCCTTGACGATGTGCGCGGCGGGGAGGGTGAAGGTCCGGCCGTAGCGCTGGTTGAAGCGTTCCGCGAGGTCGCGGGTCAGCTCGATGTGCTGGCGCTGGTCCTCGCCGACGGGGACGGCGTTCGCCTGGTACAGCAGGATGTCGGCGACCTGCAGGATCGGGTAGGTGAACAGGCCGACGCTGGCGCTGTTGACGCCGCCCTTGGCGGACTTGTCCTTGAACTGGGTCATCCGGCTGGCCTCGCCGAAGCCGGTGATGCAGTTCATGACCCAGCCGAGCTGCGCGTGCTCGGGCACGTGGCTCTGGACGAAGAGCGTGCAGCGCTCGGGGTCCAGGCCGGCGGCCAGCAGCTGGGCGGCGGAGAGGCGGGTGTTCGCACGCAGATCCTTCGGATCCTGCGGCATGGTGATCGCGTGCAGGTCGACCACCATGTAGAAGGCGTCGTGCGTCTCCTGCAGGGCGACGTACTGGCGGATGGCTCCGAGGTAGTTCCCGAGGTGGAACGAACCGGAGGTGGGCTGGATACCGGAGAGCGCGCGAGGACGATCAGAAGCCATGGCTTCATTCTCTCAGGTGCGGGGGCGGCCCCGTGCCCGCCACTGGCCGGATCGTTCCGGGTCGCCGCGACCCCGTCCCTACGGCGCCGGAGTACCGGGCGGTAGCGGCCCGTCCGGATCCAGCCCCGGCCGAGCGACCGCTTTCCGCCCCGTGCCGACACCGCTGCGCGGTGCTGCGCGGGCGGCCGAGGGACGCCCTCAAACGCCGGGCGGGCTGGAAAATCCAGCCTCGCCGGCGTTTGAGGCGCGGGGTCCGGGGCGGAGCCCCAGCAGCCGGGCCGCAGGTCAGGACAGCGGGAGCCCAGGGGCCGGGAAGGCCGCCATCAGGTCCGTGACCTCCGCGCGGATCGCGGCCAGGGCCGGCTCGTCCCCCTTCGCGGCGGCGTCGACCGCGCGCGAGATCCAGTCGGCCACCAGCGGCATGTGCTCGGTGGACAGGCCCCGCGAGGTCAGCGACGGCGTGCCGATGCGGATGCCCGAGGGATCGAACGGCTTGCGCGGGTCGAACGGCACCGTGTTGTAGTTCACGACGATGCCCGCCCGGTCCAGGGCCTTGGCCGCGATCTTGCCCGGTACGTCCTTGCCCGTCAGGTCGATCAGGATCAGGTGGTTGTCCGTACCGCCCGAGACCAGGTCGAAGCCCCGCTCCAGCAGCGCCGCGGCCAGCGCCCTGGCATTGGCGACGACCGCGTGGGCGTACGAGACGAAGGACGGCTGCGCGGCCTCGTGCAGCGCCACCGCGATACCGGCCGTCGTCTGGTTGTGCGGGCCGCCCTGCAGGCCCGGGAAGACCGCCTTGTCGATGGCCTTCGCGTGCTCCTCCCGGCACATCAGCATCGCGCCCCGCGGACCGCGCAGGGTCTTGTGCGTGGTGGTGGAGACGACGTCGACGTGGTCCGCCGGGGACGGGTGCGCGCCGCCCGCGATCAGGCCCGCGATGTGGGCGACGTCGGCGACCAGGATCGAGCCCGCCTCCCGCGCGATCTCCGCGAAGGCGGCGAAGTCGATGGTCCTCGGCAGGGCGGTACCGCCGCAGAAGATCAGCTTGGGCCGCTCGGCGAGAGCCAGCTCGCGCACCGCGTCGTAGTCGATGAGCCCGGTGTCGGCGCGGACGCCGTACTGCACGCCCCGGAACCAGGAGCCGGTCGCCGAGACGCCCCAGCCGTGCGTCAGGTGCCCGCCCATCGGCAGGGCCATGCCCATCACCGTGTCGCCCGGCTTCGCGAAGGCCAGGTACACGGCCAGGTTGGCGGGCGAGCCGGAGTACGGCTGCACATTGGCGTGGTCCACGCCGAACAGGCCCTTGGCCCGCTCGATCGCCAGCGCCTCGACGCGGTCGATGTTCTGCTGGCCCTCGTAGTAGCGGCGGCCGGGGTAGCCCTCGCTGTACTTGTTCTGCAGCACGGTGCCGGAGGCTTCGAGGACGGCCGCGGACACGTAGTTCTCACTGGGGATCAGGCGCAGGGTCTGCGCCTGCAGTACTTCCTCCGCCGCGACGAAGGACGCCAGCTCGGGATCGGTGGCGAAAAGGGCGGGATGGCGGCTCGCGGACATGGCGGGCTCCTCCGGGGTCGATGTGATCGGTACCCCGCGAGGCCCAGGCGAGCGGCCCTGTATGCGGTCGAGCGCGCACGACTCCCCCGGAGTTGGTTCTCCGTACGCCAGTCGCCGTGCGTACCGGACACCTTAGCGGGCGCGCCGGGAGAGAGGTTTCTGCGTCCGGGATACGAGCGACGATAAGAAGGTGACGCCACCCTCGTCACCGCTTCACCCGGCGCTCCACCCCGCCGGACGGACGATCGGAGACCCCGTGTCGACAACTGCTGATGCCATCCGCTCCGCAGACGCGCACAGCGCGCACAACTACCATCCGCTGCCCCTGGTCGTCGCGTCCGCGGAAGGCGCGTGGATGACCGATGTCGAGGGCCGCAGATACCTCGACATGCTCGCCGGGTACTCGGCCCTCAACTTCGGGCACGGCAACCGCCGTCTGATCGACGCCGCCCGCGCCCAGCTGGAACGGGTCACGCTCACCTCGCGCGCCTTCCACCACGACCGCTTCGCCGACTTCTGTACCGAGCTCGCCGCGCTGTGCGGCAAGGAGATGGTGCTCCCCATGAACACGGGGGCGGAGGCCGTGGAGACGGCCGTGAAGACCGCCCGCAAGTGGGGCTACGAGGTCAAGGGCGTCCCGGACGGGCACGCCAAGATCGTGGTCGCCGCCGACAACTTCCACGGGCGCACCACGACCATCGTGTCCTTCTCCACGGACCACGACGCCCGCGATCACTTCGGCCCGTACACGCCGGGCTTCGAGATCGTTCCGTACGGGGACCTCACCGCGCTGGCCCATGCCGTCACCGAGAACACGGTGGCCGTGCTGCTGGAGCCCATCCAGGGCGAGGCGGGGGTGCTGGTGCCGCCCGCCGGATACCTGCGCGGCGTACGGGAGCTGACCCGCGAGCGGAACGTCCTGTTCATGGCGGACGAGATCCAGTCGGGGCTGGGACGGACCGGCCGGACCTTCGCGTGCGAGCACGAGGGGGTCGTCCCGGACGTCTACATCCTCGGCAAGGCGCTCGGCGGCGGCGTGGTGCCGGTGTCGGCCGTGGTCGCCGACCGGGACGTGCTCGGCGTGTTCCGGCCCGGCCAGCACGGGTCCACCTTCGGCGGGAACCCGCTCGCGTGCGCGGTCGCGCTGGAGGTCATCGCGATGCTGCGGACCGGCGAGTTCCAGGGCCGCGCCACCGAACTGGGCGAGCACCTGCACCGGGAGCTGAACCTGCTGGTCGGCGGGGGCGCGGTGACCGCCGTACGCGGGCGCGGGCTGTGGGCGGGCGTCGACATCGACCCGTCGCGGGGCACCGGCCGGGAGATCTCCGAGAAGCTGATGGAGCTCGGGGTGCTGGTGAAGGACACCCACGGGTCGACGATCCGGATCGCCCCGCCGCTGGTGATCAGCAAGGAGGACCTGGACTGGGGACTGGGCCAGCTCCGGTCGGTGCTCGGCGTGTAGGGCTTCCCCGGTTCGGTCAGAGGATGACGTGGGGCAGGAAGCGGGCGTACTCGTCCGTGACCGGCCCCGCCGATTCGCGGATGCCGAGCCCCGCCGCCTCGTCCTCGACGACCCATGCGCCGAGCACCACCCGGTTGCCGTCGAAGTCGGGCAGCGGGGCGAGGCCCTGGAAGCAGTACCGCTCCCCCTCCTCCGGTACGAAGGGCTCGCCGCCGTCGCCCGCCTCGTGCAGGGTGACCCCCGCGCCCTCACGGCCGAGGAGGGGCTTGGCCACGTAGCCGGCGGACCCGGGCTCGGCGAGCTCGCGCGGGCCGTCGAGGTAGGCGGGCAGCAGGTTGGGGTGCTCCGGGAAGAGCTCCCACAGGATCGCGAGCAGCGCCTTGTTGGACAGCAGCATCTTCCACAGCGGCTCGATCCAGCAGGTGGAGCCGGAGCCGCCGCCGTGGTCGTACGTGCCGAGGACCTGCGGGCCGAACTCGTCCGTGGCCAGCCACTCCCACGGGTAGAGCTTGAAGCAGGAGCGGATGAAGCGGAGCTTCTCGTCCACGAACCGGCCGGACAGGCTGTCCCAGCCGATCTGCTCGACGGAGAGCGCGTGCGTGTCCAGGCCGGCCTGCTCGGCGGTCTCCTGGAGGTAGGCGACCGTCATCAGGTCCTCGCCGAGCTCGTCGGTCTCGGAGTGCGCGAAGTGCAGCGGGCCGGGAGGGAGCAGCTCGGCCTGGCGCCGCCAGGCGTCGACGAGGCGCTCGTGGAGGGAGTTCCACTGGTCGGCGCCGGGGAAGCGCTCCTCCATCCAGAACCACTGGGGGCTGGCCGCCTCCACGAGGGAGGTGGGGGTGTCCGCGTTGTACTCCAGCATCTTGGCGGGGCTGCCGCTGCCGTCGTAGCGCAGGTCGAAACGGCCGTAGAGGGAGGGCTGTTCGGCGCGGCGGCGCCAGGACTCGGCGATCAGCGCGGCCAGCTTCGGGTCGGTGATGCCGAGGTCGGCGAAGCGGTCGTGCTCGACGATGTGCGCGGCCGCGGCCAGGCACATGGCGTGCAGCTCCTCGACGACGTTCTCCAGGGCCTCGACCTCGGGGAGCGAGAAGGAGTAGTACGCGCTCTCGTCCCAGTAGGGGCGCAGGGAGTCGTCGGGGTAGCGGGTCAGGGGATAGATCAGACCCTGCTCCTCGACGGTCTTCTGCCAGTCGGGACGTGGCTCGATGCTGTGCCGCTGCATGGTCTCGGTCAGCCGCCGCTGGAGCCGGAGCTGGAGTGCCCGCCGATGCCGCCGCGGGTGACGGCGGACTTGTCGAAGCTGCCGCCGGCGACCTTGCCGGAGCTGACGTAGCCGCCGTAGTAGTAGGCGCCGGTGCCGCCGGTCTTGCACTCCTTGTTGTTCAGCTGGTTGAGCGTCGAGCGGGAGGCACAGCGCTTGTCCGGTTCGTCGCTGCTGCCGCAGGCCACGAGCGTGGCCGCGAGCAGGCCCATGCCTCCGAGGGCGACGGCGCCGGAGCGCATGCGGCGCTGATTGGTGCTGCTGCTGTCCATGTCTGCTGCTCCCCCTGGGGCCTCGCGTGCTGCCGACAGAGTAGAGCGGGGCCACCGGCCGATGGAATCCGGCCGCCGTGAGATCCGTGACCTAGAGTCAGTTCGTGTTGATTGGGATGATTTGCGCGCTCGGTGCGGCGGTCTGCTTCGGTACGGCCTCGGTGCTGCAGGCGGTCGCGGCGCGGGCGGCGGAGCCCGGAACCGGGTCCGGAGTGGACACGGCACTGTTCCTGCGGGCCGTTCGGCAGTGGCGCTACCTGGCGGGTCTGGGCCTCGACGGAGCCGGCTTCGTGCTCCAGATCATCGCCCTGCGGCACGTCCCGATCTACGCGGTGGGGGCGGCACTGGCGGCCAGCCTGGCGGTGACGGCGGTGGTCGCGGCGCGCCTGCTGCGGGTGCGGCTGTCCCGGACCGAGTGGGGCGCGGTGGCGGTGGTGTGCGCGGGGCTGCTGATGCTCGGGCTCTCCGCCGGGGAGGAGGGCACGGGGACCGGGTCGACGGCGCTGGAAGTGGGCATGCTGGTGGTGGCCGGGCTGGTGCTGCTGGTCGGCGTGGTCGCGGGCCGGCTCCCGGACGGGCCGCGGGCGCTCGTCCTCGGCGTCGCGGCGGGGACGGGCTTCGGGGTGGTGGAGGTCTCGGTCCGGCTCATCGACTCCCCGTGGGACCTGCACAACCCGGCCCTGTATGCCCTCCTGCTGGGCGGCGGCGCGGCCTTCCTGCTCCTCACCTCGGCCCTGGCGCGGGGCTCGGTGACGGTGGCGACGGCGGGCATGGTCCTCGGCGAGACGATCGGCCCGGCGGTGGTGGGCGTGGCCTGGCTCGGCGACAGCACCCGCGAGGGCCTGGCCTGGCTGGCGGTGACGGGCTTCGCGGTGGCGGTCGCCGGCTCCCTGGCCCTGGCCCGCTTCGGCGAACCGTCGGCCCCGGCGGAGCGATGACCGGTGCCCGCCGTGTCGGGGCTCCGCCCCGAACCCCGCGCCTCAAACTCCCCCAGCTACCGCTGGGAGGTGCCCCCTGGCGAGGCTGGAAAATCCAGCCTCGCTGGGCAATCTTCCAGCCTCGCCGGCGTTTGAGGCGCGGAGGTTCGGGGGCAGCGCCCCCGCAACGGCGCCGCAGGTCACGGCAGCGCCGCGGCCAAGGCGGCCAGCGTCGGCCCCCACGCGCTGTCCGACGGCGTCCCGTAACCCACCACCACCGCATCCCGCGGCGCCGGATCCGCATCCGGATGCCGGAACCGCCCCAGCCCGTGCAGGGCCAGGTCCTGCCAGGCCGCGGACTGCAGGACCGACCGCTCCAGCCCCTCCGGGAGGTCCAGCACCGCGTGCAGCCCCGCCGCGATCCCCGACACGCCCACCCGGTCCCCCACCGCCGCCACCAGCTCGTCCCGCCGCCGCCGGTACCGCAGCCGCATCCCGCGCACGTGCCGGTCGTACGCCCCGGAAGTGAGGAACTCCGCCAGCGTCAGCTGGTCCAGCGCGCCGCACGCCCACTCCGTGGGCCGCCCGGCGGCCAGCACCTCCTCCAGCAGCCCCGGCGGGACCACCATCCAGCCCATCCGCAGCCCCGGGGCCAGTGACTTGCTGGCCGTCCCGAGGTACACCACCCGGTCCGGGTCCAGGCCCTGCAGCGCACCGACCGGCTGGCGGTCGTAGCGGAACTCCCCGTCGTAGTCGTCCTCCAGGATCAGCCCGCCCGTGGTCCGGGCCCAGTCGACCGCGGCGGCCCGCCGGGCCGGGGTCAGGGCCACGCCCGTCGGGAACTGGTGCGCCGGGGTCAGCAGCACCGCTCCCGCCGCCGCGGTCAGCTCCCCCGTCCGGGCCCCCTCCCGGTCCACGCCCAGGGGGCGCGTGCGCAGCCCGGCCCGCACCAGCAGGTCCCGGTGGAAGTCCAGGCCGTAGCCCTCCACCGCCACCTCCCGCACCCGCCGCGCCCGCAGTACGCCCGCCAGCAGCTCCAGCCCGTGCAGGAAGCCCGCGCACAGCACGATCCGTTCGGGGTCCGCGTACACCCCGCGCGCCCGCGCCAGGTATCCGGCCAGCGCCCTCCGCAGCTCGATCCGGCCGCGCGGGTCGGCCGCGTACCCGAAGGCCTCGTTCGGCGCGTCGGTCAGCGCCCGCCGGGCCGCCGACAGCCAGGCCGCGCGCGGGAAGCCGCCCAGGTCCGGGGAGCCGGGGATCAGGCTGTACGCGGGCCCCTTGCGCGCGGGGCGCCGTACGGGGGCGGCGGCCGCGGGCCGGCGCGGGCGGGCCCGTTCGGCGACGCGGGTGCCGGATCCCTGGCGGGCCGTCAGCCAGCCCTCGGCGATGAGCTCGGCGTACGCCTCGGCGACCGTGTTCCGGGCGATGCCCAGGTCGGCGGCGAGGGTGCGGGACGACGGCAGCCGGGTGCCGGCCGCCAGCCGCCCACTGCGCGCGGCCTCGCGCAGGGCCTCGGTGAGCCCGGCCCGCAGGCCGCGTCCGGCGGTGAGGTCCAGGTGCAGGTCGGCGCCGGAAGTGGCCCACGTTTCCGTCATGGATATGGACCATATCGGTGGGCCGCCTGGCTCCTAGGGTGGATCACATGACGACCACACACGAACACGCCCCCGAGCACACCCCGCGCATGCAGATGGCGAAGCTCGCCCCCGAGGTCTACAAGGCCGTCCTCGCCCTGGAGATCGCCTCCAAGAAGGGCCTGGACCCCTCCCTGGTCGAGCTCGTCAAGATCCGGGCCTCCCAGATCAACCACTGCGCCTTCTGCCTCGACATGCACACCAAGGACGCGATCGCCGCCGGTGAGAGCGTCGAGCGCATCATCCAGCTGGGTGCCTGGGAGGAGTCACGGCACTTCTACACCGAGAAGGAGCTCGCCGCGCTCGAGCTCACCGAGGCCGTCACCGTCCTGACGGACGGCTTCGTGCCCGACGAGGTCTACGAGAAGGCCGCCAAGCAGTTCGAGGAGCGCGAGCTCGCCCAGCTGATCGCCGTCATCGCGACGATCAACGTCTGGAACCGCATCGGCGTCACCACCCGCCTGGTGCCGGGCCACTACACCCCGGGCATGTACAAGTAGGAGTGGTCATTCCGTCCTGAACGACTCCACGGCCGCCGTCAGGTTCGCGCGTACCGCCGCGCCGTCGGCGGCCGGACCGGCCGCCAGCAGCGCCCACCGCCTGCCGTCCGGGGCGACGGTGATCCGCTCGATCGCGCGGCGGCGTCCGTGGGACTCCTGGTTGTCGTACTCGTACACCAGCTCGCAGGACCCGCCGGCGGCCGGACCGATGGAGACCTCCTGGTAGCCGGGACGGCTTCCGAGGGCCTGCGAGGAGGTCCGCAGCAGCTCGCACGCTCCGACGCCGTCCGACTCGGTGACACGGAAGAACTGCATCAGCGCACTACGATCCCCGGGCGGCCGGTAGAAGGAGCCGCTGCCGTCCTCGTCGCGGCTGCGCTCCCAGCCCGTGGGGACGGCGACCGAGAAGCCGCCGTCGTCGCGGACCACCGTGTACGGCGGCGGGACCGAGGGCGACGCGGAGGACGGCGAGGGAAAGGCTGCGGACGGGGCCGCGCCCGGACCCGTACCGGACGGCGGGGCCGGGGTACCCGAAGCCGACGGGGCCGCGGCGGGTGCCTTCGGCTCCCCGCCGCCCAGGACGAACCATCCCGCCACGGCGCAGCCGCCCACCACCACGGCCCCGAGGGCCACCAGCAGCGGGACCTTCCACGACCGCTCCCGGCCCGGACCGCCCAGGCCGCCCTGGCCGCCCCCTTGCGGGCGGGGCGGGTACGAGGGCGGGGCCGGGGGCGGGTAGGAGGGCGGGGGCGGGGGCGGCTGATCCGCCCACTCCCAGCGCTGCGACTGCGGGTTCCAGTGGGCACCGCCGCCCGTGGCCACCGGTCAGCTCCCCAGCGAGGCGAGCAGCCCGCCGAGGGCGGCCGCCGCGTTCACCGAGTCCACCACCGGGGCCCAGCGCCGGAGCGCGGCCCGCAGCCGGGCGGGCAGGCCGGGCCGGATCTCCCCGGCCTCCTCCAGTTCCCCGGCGGCCTCGTCCAGTTCGGCGTCGAGCGCCGACCGGTCGGCGCTGCGGGGCAGGTGGACAAGGGCGATGCGCAGCTCCCGTACGGCCTCCAGCAGTTCGGCCGCGCCCGGGGCGCCCGCCCCCGTACCGCCTTGGTGGACGGTGGTGTTGGTGATGTCGGTACCGCCGATGCTGAAGGTGCTTCCTTCGATGCGGTTGATCCGCACCTCCCCGCTTCCTCCGTCGTGCGTCACTGCCGCTCTCCCCTGCTCGTGTGGTGGCTCGTCCGATTGTGGTGTCCGCTGCCGCCCACGCTGAACGCGCTGTGGCTCACCGACTGGATGTACACGCCGCCCTCCGCCACGGTGACCGCGCGCTGCGCGAACTCCTCCGTGTGCCAGCCCGCTTCGTGCAGGGCCAGGGTCACGCCGCCGACGATCCGGTCCTGGATGGTCTTCAGGTACCGGTCCAGGTCCATCAGCTGGAACAGCGAGGCGTCCTCCTGCGCCGCAAGCTCGCGTACGGACACGGCCGGACCGGCCGGGAGCGCGCCGCCGTGGCCCCCCGTGGCGATCTGCCACGGGCCGCGGCTGCCGCCCGACAGGGTGGTGAGCGCCTTGGGGAGCGAGCGCGGGGCGTGCCTCAGCGCCCAGACCGCCTTGGCGAAGGGGCTGTTCCGCAGGTGGCGCCGGGCCACGTCGTCGGCCTCCTGGAACTGGGGCCGTACGGGCAGCAGCACGTGCGGCGCCACCTCCAGCATCAGCATCCCGCCCTGGGTGTGGACGCGTACGAAGACGGTGATGACGAGGTTCTCGTCCCAGCCGCCGACCCGTACCCGCAGGAAGTGGCGGCGGCGCTCCCCGCCCTCCTCCACGGCTCCGGCCCGGTGGACGTCGAACGCCCGGTCCGAGAGGTCCGGCTCGTGCGCCGCGGGCAGTCCGGAGGCCGGGAGGAACACGCACTCGTCGACGACCAGTTCCCGCAGCCGGTCCAGTACGGCCTGCTCGGCCTCCGGTGAGCCGTGCGGCGACGGGACGCGCAGGGCCTCCAGCCGCGGCCGGATCCGGGCCACGATCCGCTCGTTGTCCAGCGGTTCGGGCTCCACCCCGTCCGTGCGGGGGCGCAGCTCGACCGACAGGTGCCAGGGGCGGTAGGCCGCGCCGGCGCCGCAGAACGGATCGTCGACGTTGTAGATGACCAGGCGGCTGTGCTGGGTCCGCAGGATCCGGTCGCGGGTC
The DNA here is from genome assembly GCF_055595065.1 of Streptomyces sp. NPDC040545. Classification (NCBI taxonomy): domain Bacteria; kingdom Bacillati; phylum Actinomycetota; class Actinomycetes; order Kitasatosporales; family Streptomycetaceae; genus Streptomyces; species Streptomyces sp. NPDC040545. The sequence continues at coordinate 310,557 of NZ_JBVIWA010000001.1, read as the reverse complement.
CGGGCGAACCGGCTGCCGGAGGCGGGGTCGGCGTTCGGGTCGGCGTACCGGGTCCGGCTGAGCGAGGTGCTGATGACACGGGCGAAGTGGCCCCGCTGGAGGCCGACGACCAGGGTGAGCAGGGCGAAGACGATCAGGGCGGCCCAGGCGTAGCGGCTCGCGATTCCGCCGCCGTGCAGGGGCATCGCCAAGAGGGTGCCGAACGGATCCACCTCGAACAAGCGCAGCATGAGCTGGAAGATCAGGACCGAATCGTCGGCCCCTCCCACGCCCGTATGACCTTCGATCGCACCGACCAGCACGCCCAGGCCGACGCCGAGGAGTAGCACGGAGCCGCAGCCGCGCAGGAGGAGTTCGAGGAAGCGACTGCCACGTCCTGTCTTCTTCCGGCGGCGCGTGATCCGCCCGGCGCCGCTCAGGAAGGCGGCCGGGATGAGCAGATAGAGCATGAGCGGCTGGGCCAGCAGCAGGCCGAGGCCCCACACCGCCAGGACGGCGAAGGCCCAGGCCGCTTCGGCGCGGCGGGCCTGGAGCGCGTGGGCGAGGACGCGGGCGGCGTCGAAGCCGTAGGAGGGCGCCACGAAGCGCTCCTCGTGGACATAGAGCTCCTGGATCACCCGGTCGCGGTACGCGGCGTCGAGATAGTTCCCGGCGCACAGCAGCCGGCCGGCCTCGCTGAGCGAAGGGTGCACAGGCGTTCTGTCGTCCACGGTGCTTGTCACCGAATCCCCCTTTCGGTGTGCGGAGGGAAACGATAAGGCGATCATCAGGAACGCGACAGGCGCGATCACGCCAAAAGGCCCCGGCGCAGTGCGCCGGGGCCTTTCGGAAGAGCGGATCGGGTCCGGAGACCGGATCAGATCAGGCCGAGCTCACGAACCGCGTCGCGCTCCTCCGCCAGCTCCTGGACGGAAGCGTCGATGCGGGTGCGGGAGAACTCGTTGATGTCCAGGCCCTGGACGATCTCGTACTTGCCGTCCTTGCAGGTGACGGGGAAGGAGGAGATCAGACCGGCCGGGACGCCGTAGGAGCCGTCCGACGGGATACCCATCGAGGTCCAGTCGCCCTCGGCGGTGCCGTTGACCCACGTGTGCACGTGGTCGATGGCGGCGTTGGCGGCCGAGGCGGCCGAGGACGCGCCACGGGCCTCGATGATCGCGGCGCCGCGCTTGGCGACGGTCGGGATGAAGGTGTCGGCCAGCCACAGCTCGTCGCCCACGACCTCGGCGGCGTTCTTGCCGGCGATCTCCGCGTGGAAGATGTCCGGGTACTGGGTCGCCGAGTGGTTGCCCCAGATGGTCAGGCGCTTGATGTCGGAGACGGTGCTGCCGGTCTTGGCGGCCAGCTGCGAGATCGCGCGGTTGTGGTCCAGGCGGGTCATCGCGGTGAAGCGCTCGGCCGGTACGTCCGGGGCGGCGGCCTGCGCGATGAGCGCGTTGGTGTTGGCCGGGTTGCCCACGACCAGGACCTTGATGTCGTCCGCGGCGTGCGCGTTGATCGCCTGGCCCTGCGGCTTGAAGATGCCGCCGTTGGCGGCGAGCAGGTCGCCGCGCTCCATGCCCTTGGTACGCGGGCGGGCGCCCACGAGCAGCGCGACGTTCGCACCGTCGAAGCCCTGGTTCGGGTCGTCGAAGATGTCGATGCCGGCGAGCAGCGGGAAGGCGCAGTCGTCGAGCTCCATGGCGGTGCCCTCAGCGGCCTTCATGCCCTGGGGGATCTCCAGAAGACGGAGCTTGACCGGCACGTCCGCGCCGAGCAGGTGACCGGACGCGATGCGGAAGAGCAGCGCGTAGCCGATCTGGCCGGCGGCGCCGGTGACGGTGACATTCACGGGAGTGCGGGTCATGGCCTTCTCCGTTAGACAGCTGGCGGTGGGGCGTCCCTGCCCCATGTGCTGGAGGACGCCGCTCCCCAGTAAATCTTGACGTGAAGAGACATCCGCGGTCAGGCTATCCGACCCGGGACCGGGCTAATCCCCGGGTCCGTGTGGTGCACGGCACACGGACCCCGATGTTCGAAGGTCCGACCGGTCCTCGGACCGTTATTCGACCAGGAAGATCTGGCCCGTCCGGTGCCCTTCGACCGACTTGACGTAGGCGTTCGCCGTGCGGGCCACGGGCACGGCGTCGAAGCCCCCCGCAGCGTGCAGGCCGACCCCGAGGAGGCCGTGCCGTGGCTGCGGCAGCGCCGCCTGGACCTGGCGGTGACCTACGTCTACCCGCTGCTCGGAGCCCCGCCCACGGCCGGGACCACCGCGGTGCCGCTCTTCGACGATCCGCTGTGCCTGGCCCTGCCGCAGGCCCTGCTCCCCGCCTACGGGCGGGACGGGCTCGGCGCGCTGCGGGGGAGCGCCTGGGTCTCGGCCCCCGCCCCGAGCAGCTGCCGCGAGATGCTGTTGCACGCCTGCCGCAACGCCGGATTCACCCCGCGCATCGCGCACGAGTGCGCGGATCTGCGGTCCGGGCTCTGGCTCGTCGCCACCGGGCAGGCCGTGTCGATCCTGCCGAAGCTGCTGTGCGACGTCCCGCCGCCCGGCGTCGCCGTACGGGAGCTGCCGGGCCCGGGGCGGACGCTGGACGTCCTGGTCCGGGCGGGCACGGAGACCCAGCCGGCCGTCGCGGCCACCCTGGCCGCACTCACGTCGCTCACGTCGCTCATGCCATGGGGACCGGCCGCGCCACCCGCACCGCCCGCGCCGCTCACCGCACGGTGAAGCGGACCGCATCCTCCATGAACGGGATCACCAGCCACGGCTTGGGCGCCGCCATCACCAGCGCGAGCAGCGTGATCGCCACGCCCAGCAGCCCGTACGTGATCATGTCCGTGAAGCGGGAGCGCACCGCGAGCATCCCCACCGAGGGCAGCACGCGCCGCATCACCGAGGCCGCGATCAGGGCCACGCCGATGGCCAGGCAGCCGACCCGCGGGTGCCCGAAGGCCGTGGCCAGCAGCCCGACCGCGGTCGCGGTGAGCACGCTGAGCATCGGCCACTGACGGGCCGGCGTGGACACGGCCCCGGGTACGGCACGGCCGCTGCCCTCGGGGCGCGCGGTGTCCCGGGTGATGGAGGGGAACCGGCGGGACCTGGCCACCGGCTCGGCCCCGGCCGCGGCGGGACCGGCCTGCGCACCGGGCACGACGGGCTTCGCGGGCACGACCGGAGCGACGGGGGTGCCGTTCGCCCGGGCCGCCCCGCCGCCCGCCGCGTTCTCCGCGTCCGGTTCAGCCTGCACTGGTGGTCCGTTCCGCCGCCTCGACGACATTGACGAGCAGCTGCGCGCGGGTCATCGGGCCGACCCCGCCCGGGTTCGGCGAGATCCACGCGGCCACCTCGGCCACGCCGGGGTGCACATCACCGACGATCTTCCCCTCCCCGTCGCGGCTGACGCCCACGTCGAGCACGGCCGCGCCCGGCTTCACGTCCTCCGGCTTGACCAGGTGCGGGACACCGGCCGCCGCGACGATGATGTCCGCCTGGCGCAGCTGCGCGGAGAGGTCGCGCGTACCGGTGTGGCAGAGCGTCACGGTGGCGTTCTCGGACTTGCGGGTCAGCAGCAGGCCGATGGAGCGCCCGACGGTGATCCCGCGGCCGAGGACGACGACGTGCGCGCCGTTGATGCCGACGCCGTGGTGGCGCAGCAGTTCGACGATCCCGTACGGGGTGCAGGGCAGCGGTCCCGGCTCGTTCAGCACCAGCCGGCCGAGCGACATGGGGTGCAGGCCGTCGGCGTCCTTCAGCGGATCCATCAGCTCCAGGACCCGGTTGGTGTCGATGCCCTTGGGGAGCGGGAGTTGGACGATGTAGCCGGTGCACTCCGGGTTGGCGTTGAGCTCCCGGACGACCGCCTCGATGTCTTCCTGGGAGGCCGTCGCGGGCAGTTCGCGCTGGATGGAGGCGATGCCGACCTCGGCACAGTCCTTGTGCTTGCCGTTCACGTACCAGCGGCTGCCCGGATCGTCACCGACCAGGAGGGTGCCGAGGCCGGGGGTGACACCCCGGGCCTTCAGGGCCGCCACGCGGGCGGTCAGTTCGGACTTGATCGCGGCGGCGGTGGCCTTGCCATCGAGAATCTGGGCGGTCATGCCCCCATCCTCCCGGATGAGGTGGCCCCGGTTCCACTCAAGGCACTCACGGGGGCTCAGGGTTCATTGCACTTGCACAACAAGTCACCGGCCGTTCCACAACCAACTGGACAAGCCCGGGCCCGTCGGACCACGATGAAATGACTGATGTGCCGCGGGCAGTGCCGGGGGGCGGGACCGCACCGTGCAGGATTCCTCCGCGCTCATGCCGTGCGTCCCCGCACTTCCACGGAGGAACACCCCAACATGAGCTTCGGCGAACCGCACAATCCGTACGGACAGCAGCCGCCCCAGGCCCCGCAGGGGCAGCCCGGCTACGGCTACCCCCAGCAGGCACCCCAGGGCATCCCGCCGCAGGGCGGCTACGGCTACCCGCAGCAGGCCCCGCTGGGCTACCCGGGCGGGCCCGGCGGCTACCCCGGCGGTCCGGGCGGATACCCCGGGGCCCACATGGAGATGCCGGGCGGTGCCAAGGCCGCCCGCGTCATCCTCTTCATCCTGGGCAGCCTGCAGGCGCTGCTCGGCCTGCTGGTGATCATCGGCGGCGCCGTCTTCGCCTCGGCCCTCTCGGGCTCCTCCAGCTCCTCGGCGGAAGAGGCGGGCGCCGCCGTCGGCGTCGGCTTCGTCATCGGCGGCCTCTTCCTGATCGGCCTGGCCCTGTGGGCGTTCCTGACGGCGGCCAAGATGGGCAAGGGCCGCAACGGGGTGCGCGTCTCCGGCATCGTCTACGGCTCGATCCAGACCTTCTTCGCCGTCATCAGCGTGCTGTTCAACCTGGTGGCAGCGGGTGCCAGCGAGCACTCGGGCGGCCCCACCGCCATCGCCGTGCTGCCCGCCCTGGTCTCCCTCGCCCTCGGCCTCACGATCGTCATCGGCCTCGCGAAGGCCGGCGACTACTTCAAGCGCCCGAGCTACTGACCCCGCCCGTCCGCAGAACCGGCGAAGGCCGCGCCCCGCAGTGCGGGACGCGGCCTTCGCCGTAGATCGGGGCCGTGGGTCAGGGCCGTGGGTCAGGGCCGTGGGTCAGGGCCGTGGGTCAGGGCCGTGGGCCGGACTCAGTGGAAGAAGTGCCGGGTCCCGGTGAAGTACATGGTCACACCGGCCTTCTGCGCGGCCTCGACGACCTGCTCGTCGCGGACCGAACCGCCCGGCTGGACCACGGCCTTGATGCCCGCGGCCGTCAGGATCTCCAGCCCGTCCGGGAACGGGAAGAAGGCGTCGGACGCGGCGTACGAGCCCTGCGCGCGCTCGGCGCCCGCCCGCTCGACGGCGAGCTTCGCCGAGTCGACACGGTTGACCTGGCCCATGCCGACGCCGACCGAGGCGCCGTCCTTGGCGAGCAGGATCGCGTTGGACTTGACGGCCCGGCAGGCCTTCCACGCGAAGGCCAGCTCGGCGAGCTCCGCCGGGGACAGGGCCTCGCCGGTGGCCAGGGTCCAGTTCGCCGGGTCGTCGCCCTCGGCCTGGAAGAGGTCGCTCTGCTGGAGCAGCGCACCGCCGGAGATGGGCTTGAGGTCACCCGGCTGGTGCGGGGTGCCGTCCACCTTCAGGACGCGGATGTTCTTCTTCTTGGCCAGGATCTCGACCGCGCCGGCCTCGTAGGCGGGGGCGGCGATGACCTCGGTGAAGATCTCCGCGACCTGCTCGGCGAGCTCGACGGTCACCGGGCGGTTGACGGCGATGACGCCGCCGAAGGCGGACAGCGGGTCGCAGGCGTGCGCCTTGCGGTGGGCCGCGGCGACATTCGTGCCGACCGCGATCCCGCACGGGTTGGCGTGCTTGATGATCGCGACGCAGGGCTCGTCGTGGTCGTAGGCGGCACGGCGCGCGGCCTCGGTGTCCACGTAGTTGTTGAAGGACATCTCCTTGCCGTGCAGCTGCTCGGCATTGGCGAGTCCGCCCGGCTGCCCGTCCGTGTAGAGGGCGGCGGCCTGGTGCGGGTTCTCGCCGTAGCGCAGGGTCGACTTGCGCTCCCAGGCGCCGGCCAGGAACTCGGGCAGGACCGCCTCCGGCTCCGGCGCGTACGCGTTCGTGAACCAGGAGGCCACGGCCACGTCGTAGGCGGCGGTGTGCTGGAAGGCCTCCGCCGCGAGCCGCTTGCGGGCGGTGAGGTCGAAGCCGCCGCCCTGGGCCGCCGCGATGACGTCGGCGTAGCGGGCCGGGCTGGTGACGACGGCGACCGAGGGGTGGTTCTTGGCGGCGGCGCGGACCATCGACGGGCCGCCGATGTCGATCTGCTCCACGCACTCGTCGGGGGTGGCGCCCGACTGGACGGTCGCCAGGAAGGGGTAGAGGTTGACGATCACCAGGTCGAAGGGCTCGACGCCCAGCTCGGCGAGCTGGTTGCGGTGGTCCTCCAGGCGCAGGTCGGCGAGGATGCCGGCGTGCACGCGCGGGTGCAGGGTCTTGACCCGGCCGTCCAGGCACTCGGGGAAGCCGGTCAGCTCCTCCACCTTGGTGACGGGCACCCCGGCGGCGGCGATCTTCGACGCGGTGGAGCCGGTGGAGACGAGCGCGACGCCCGCCTCGTGCAGCCCGCGGGCCAGCTCTTCCAGTCCCGTCTTGTCGTAGACACTGACGAGCGCACGCCTGATCGGCCGCTGGGTCGTGGTCGGGTCGTTGCTCTCTACGGCGGTCACTGGATTGTTACCTTTCGTCCCTCAATGCGGTAGCCGTGCCGGGCCAGACGCCCCACGACATCGACGAGCAGCTGGCGCTCGACTTCCTTGATGCGCTCATGGAGAGCGGCTTCGTCGTCCTCGTCCCGGACCTCGACCACACCCTGGGCGATGATCGGACCGGTGTCCACGCCGCTGTCCACGAAGTGGACCGTGCAGCCGGTGACCTTCGCGCCGTAGGCGAGGGCGTCCCGTACGCCGTGCGCACCGGGGAAGGCGGGGAGGAGGGCGGGGTGGGTGTTGATGAACCGGCCGCCGAAGCGGTCTATGAACACCTTGCCCACGATCTTCATGAATCCGGCGGACACGACGAGGTCCGGCGCGTACGCGTCGGTCGCCTCGGTGAGGGCGACATCCCACTCCGCGCGGCTGCCGTAGCCCTTGACCGGGCAGACGAAGGTGGGGATCCCCGCCTTCTCCGCCCGCTCCAGGCCGGCGATGTTCTCGCGGTCGGCCCCCACGGCGACGACTTCGGCGCCGAAGCCCTCGGATCCGCCGGGGTGGGCGTCGATGGCGTCGAGCAGGGCCTGGAGGTTGGTGCCGGAACCGGAGACCAGCACGACCAGGCGGGAGGCGGCCATGGGAGGCCCTTTCTCGCGGGATTGCGGTGTTCGTCTTGTGTGGTCATACGAAACTTCGGGGTACCGATATATGGGGAACCATACGAAGCCACCGACCGCCTGCAACGATACCGGTACACCGGACAGCCCCCGAGGGACGGGGGGACGGCCGGGCGGTAGCGTCTGGCGTACAAGCCGCAAACTGGCCTCACCTCGCCACGACGTCCCCGTGACGTCCATGACACAGGGGAAGAAACACACCCGATGCCGGACCGCCGTCAACCCGACCCCCCCACCGACGACAACCCCTTCGCGGCTCCGCCGGAAGGCCGGCCCGACCAGCCGTGGCAGCCGCGCAGCGGTGGTGACGGGAACGGCGACGGCCCGAAGGACTCGGACGGCCAACGGGGACCGGCGCGCTGGGACCCGACGGACCCGATCCAGCGGCGCGCCCGCTACGCGCTGCTGGCCGGCATGTGGGGCTTCTTCTTCGGGATCTTCGGGATCCCGTCGGTGGGACTGCTGCTCGGGGCACTCGCCCTCTACTGGGGAATCAGCGCGCTGCGCGGCAAGCCCGCACCGGCGACCGCCGAGGGCGCGCCGGCGGCGCCGGCCGGCCTGGACGCCCTGGGCCCCGCGGCCCGCCCCCAGCGCACCGCGGCGGTGAGCGGCCTGGTCACGGCTTCACTGGCGATCCTGCTGGCGTTCAGCTCGTACGCCCTGCAGCTCGCCTACAAGGACTTCTACGTCTGCCGCGACGACGCCCTCACCAAGTCGGCGGAACTCCAGTGCAACACCCTCCTCCCGGACAACGTCGTCGGCGACGTCCTGAAGGTCCGCCAGTAACACTCCGACCAGGGGCCATTCCAGCCCCGCCGCACCACTTCAACCTCGCCGCACTACTTCAGCCCCGCCGGCGTTTGAGGCGCGGAGTCCGGGGCGGAGCCCCGGCAACGGCGGCGCACCCGAACGGCCTACTCCGGTGGCGGCTTCCGCCGGGCCAGCACCCGCGCCCCAACCACCGGCGGAGCCAACGGCACTGACACCGCCTCGGTCGGCAGCACCGGCTCGGCCGACTCGGCCGGTTTCGCCACCAGCAGGCCCGGATCCAGATCCAGCCCGGACACCACGGTCACGGCCCGCCGCCCCGGCCCCCGCCCCCCAGGCACAGCCTCAGGAACCGCCGGAACCGCCGGAGGCACCGGCGTCGCCATGTCCGGAATCAGCGCCCCCGCAGCCTTCCGCATCGCCGCCCACCGGATCTCCCGCACCCCGCTGTCGTGCCATGTGTCGTCCCCCGCCACCGCGTCATCGGCATCGGCATCCAGGGCGGACGGCCCGATGGCCGGGCGGGTCCGCCACGCGTGCACCGCCACCGCCAGCGGCACGGCCAGTACCGCCGTCCAGGCGAAGGCCGCCACCCCGGTGGTCCACCACACCGGGCCGAATTCCGACAGCCTCCGCGAGCCCAGCGGCCCCGCCGAGGCCGCCGCGAGCCCGGTCATCGCCAGGCCGCACACCACCGCGCCGAGGGCCGCCGTGAGCGCGGTCTCCCCGTACGAGACCTCGCGTGCCCGGCGTACCGCGAACCAGCCCACGGCGAGCCCCGCGACCACCGAAACCCCGGCGACCGCCCAGGTCAGCGGAGTCCCCGGGCCCTCGGCCGGGAGCGCCGCCAGCAGCGGGAAGCGGGGCAGTCCCGGCGCGCCCGGGAAGCCGAGCGGGGTGGCCGTGACGTCGGCGCCCAGGGCGAAGCCGGGCCCGAGCGCGTAGGCAGCTCCCCAGACCATGGCGTTGGGGATCAGGGTGAGGGCGAGCAGCAGGACGGCGAAGCGGCCCGACCACACCCCGGTCAGCGACAGGAACGAGGCCTGGACCTCGGCGCCGTGCCACGCGAGCGAGGCGCCGACGACGAGCGCGCCGCCGCCCAGGAGCACCAGGGCACCGCCCGCGCCCGCCCGGAGCGCCAGCGCGTAACGGGGGCGCACGACAGCCTTCCGTACGCCCCCGGGCAGCCAGGACGGCAACGGCCCGAGCGGACGCCCCCGGGCCCCCCACACCCCGGCTGCGGCGGCGAGTACGGCCACCAGCGGGATGTGCCAGGCCGCGCTGATGGGGTCGGCCGACATGGGACCGCCGGCGGCGTACGCCGTGACGAGGGCGCCGACGGCGAGGTATCCGCAGAGCACGGCCGAGAACACGGCTCCGGCCGGCAGCACCTCGTCGTCCTCCTCGGCGGCGCTCCCCAGCCGGGCGGCCCGCCGCATCAGCAGCACGGGCAGCACGACGAGGAGCAGGGGCGTCATTCCCACGGGGGCGGGGACGCCGGACAGGGTGTCGTAGCGCACCAGCTCGGTCCCGTGGGCGAGCAGCCACAGCCCGGCGGCCAGGTGCAGGGCCCCGCCGGGGCCGCTGTCGGGGTAGGGGGAGCTGATCCACAGCACGATGACGAGCACGGCGAGGAAGCCGAGCCCGAGTCCGGCCGCCACGGCGCCGCCCACGACGCATGCGGCGGCGGCCGGTGAACGGCGCCGCACGCCGGCTCGCGGGGCCGCTGACAACGGGGTCCCGCGTTCGGTCACTTGGGTCACCCCGCCATGGTGCCAACGACACGCGCTATGGACGGGTAACAGGCGAATGCCCGTGGTGTCGCTCAATATACGTTTATGTACTTTTTCGCCCAGAGCGGCCGGTTCGCGGGGAGTGTGGCATGACACGAAGCGTCGAGACGACCTCCTCAGAGGACTCGGAGCTGAGCCTGCCCGCCCCCAAGGAGCGCCGCAGACTGCGCGAGGCGGCGGAACTGACGCACGATGAGGTCGCCGCGGCCGCGGGGGTCACCGCGGCGACCATCCGCTCCTGGGAATCGGGCCGCACGGCCCCCCGCGGGCGCAAGCGCGAGCTGTACACGCAGCTCCTGGCGCGCCTGGCGGCCCCGCCGCAGGACGCCGGTCCCGACGGGGCGCCCGGGGAGACGAAGACGGCCCGGGCGGCGGAGGAACCCGCCGCGGACCCACCCGCCGCAGGCCCACCCGTCCCGGACGGACCGACCACGGCCGGAACGGCCTCGGACGGGCCGGCCTCGGACGGGCCGGCCTCGGACGGGCCGGCCTCGGACGGACCGGCCTCGGACGGACCGGCCTCGGACGCGCAGGCGGCGGACGGGCGGACCGAGCCCGACGAGATCCCCGCCGAAGACCCCGCCGAGGACCCCGCAAGGGTCCCGGTACCGGGACCGGCCGAGGCCTTCGACGCCCTCTACGCCCACGCCGCCCGCGACCTCGCCCGGCAGGCCTACCTGCTCACCGGCCGCCGGGCGCTCGCCCTGGAGGCCGTGGAGAAGGCCTTCGTCCAGGCCTGGGACCGATGGCCCGAGGTGGCGACCGACCCGGACCCGGTGGGCTGGGTGCGCGCGATCGTGTACGAGTACGCGCTCTCCCCCTGGCACCGGTTCCGGCGCGCCCACCGCCATCCCGACAAGCCGCCCGCCGAGCCCGCCGACCGGATCCTGCTCGACGCCCTGCTCTCGCTGCCCCCCGCGAACCGCCGTACCGTCCTGCTCTACGACGGCGTCGGTCTCGATCTCCCCGACACCGCGGCCGAGACCGAGGCCACCACGCCCACCGCGGGCCACCGGCTCGTGCACGCGCACGCCGACCTCGCCGACCGGATCCCCGAACTGGCCGACGCACCGCTCGAGAAGCAGTCCGCGCTGCTGCGCGACCTGTTCACCGCGCTGCGGCCGGCCGTCGACCTCGAGCCGCGGACGGCGGCCGCCGTCCGCGGCGGCGGCGAGCGGCGCACCCGGCTGTGGACCCGCGCGACCCTCAGCCTGACGGCGATGATCGCCGTCTCGACGGCCTACACGCTCATGACCGCGCCCACCCACTACGAACCCCCGCTGGCACCCGGCGAGAGCGTCTCCGGCGTGCCCCCGCTCGCCGGCCCCCAGCAGCTCACCGAACGGAGCAGGAAGCTCCACGACAAGCTGCTCGCCGACCCGGAGGCCGGACCGGCGCGGATCGCACCGAAGGTCGAATGACGACGGGCATGCGAACGGGCGTGGGGGGGGGGGGGGGGGAGGGGGGGGTGGGGGGGGGGGGGGGGGGGGGGGGGGGGTGGGGGTGGGGGGGGGGGGGGGGGCGGGTA
>NZ_JBVIWA010000001.1:119940-299078 GCF_055595065.1 Streptomyces sp. NPDC040545 | reverse complement strand
ACCACCCGCCCCAACCCCAAACACCCAACCCAAACCCCCCCCCCCCCCCCCCCCCCCCCCCCCCCCCCCCCCCCCCCCCCCCCCCCCCCCCCCCCACGCCCGTGCGATGTCGCGCTTACTTGGCGGCGAGGATCTCGCGCGCCAGCTTCGCGGTCTCGGTCGGCGTCTTGCCGACCTTCACGCCGGCGGCCTCGAGGGCCTCCTTCTTGGCCTGCGCGGTGCCGGAGGAGCCGGAGACGATGGCGCCCGCGTGGCCCATGGTCTTGCCCTCGGGGGCGGTGAAGCCCGCGACGTAGCCGACGACCGGCTTGGTGACGTTCTTCGCGATGAAGTCCGCCGCACGCTCCTCGGCGTCGCCGCCGATCTCGCCGATCATGACGATCAGCTCGGTGTCCGGGTCGGCCTCGAAGGCCTCCAGGGCGTCGATGTGCGTGGTGCCGATGACCGGGTCGCCACCGATGCCGACGGCGGAGGTGAAGCCGATGTCACGGAGCTCGTACATCATCTGGTAGGTCAGCGTGCCCGACTTGGACACGAGACCGATCTTGCCGGGCTTGGTGATGTCGCCCGGGATGATGCCGGCGTTGGACTGGCCGGGGGTGATCAGACCCGGGCAGTTCGGGCCGATGATCCGGGTCTTGTTGCCCTTGGCGGTCGCGTACGCCCAGAAGGCGGCGGAGTCGTGCACCGCGATGCCCTCGGTGATGACGACGGCCAGCGGGATCTCGGCGTCGATCGCCTCGACCACGGCGGCCTTGGCGAAGGCCGGCGGGACGAAGAGGACGGAGACGTTGGCGCCCGTCTTCTCCATCGCCTCGGCGACGGAGCCGAAGACCGGGACCTCGGTGCCGTCGAAGTCGACGGTGGTGCCGGCCTTGCGCGGGTTCACGCCGCCGACGATGTTGGTGCCGTCAGCCAGCATCAGCTTGGTGTGCTTCATGCCCGTGGCACCGGTCATGCCCTGGACGATGACCTTGCTGTCCTTGTTGAGGAAGATAGCCATGTGAGTCTGTGACCTCTGCCCTTACTTCGCAGCCGCGAGCTCGGCGGCCTTGTCGGCCGCGCCGTCCATGGTGTCCACGCGCTGGACCAGCGGGTGGTTGGCGTCCGAGAGGATCTTGCGACCCAGCTCGGCGTTGTTGCCGTCGAGACGGACGACCAGCGGCTTGGTGACCGCCTCGCCCTTGTCCGCGAGCAGCTGCAGCGCCTGGACGATGCCGTTGGCGACCTCGTCACAGGCGGTGATGCCACCGAAGACGTTGACGAAGACGGACTTGACGTCCGGGTCGCCGAGGATGATCTCGAGACCGTTGGCCATGACGGCGGCGGAGGCGCCACCGCCGATGTCCAGGAAGTTGGCGGGCTTGACGCCACCGTGGTTCTCGCCGGCGTAGGCGACGACGTCGAGGGTGCTCATGACGAGACCCGCGCCGTTGCCGATGATGCCGACCTCACCGTCGAGCTTGACGTAGTTGAGGTTCTTCGCCTTGGCGGCGGCCTCGAGCGGGTTCGCGGCCGCGTGGTCCACGAACTCCTCGTGACCCGGCTGGCGGAACTCGGCGTTCTCGTCGAGCGAGACCTTGCCGTCGAGCGCGATGACGTCGCCGCTGGCGACCTTCGCGAGCGGGTTGACCTCGACGAGGAGCGCGTCCTCGGCGATGAAGGTCGCCCACAGGGTCACGAGGACCTCGGCGACCTTCTCGGCGACCTCGGCCGGGAACTGCGCCAGCGCGACGATCTCGCGGGCCTTCTCGATGGTCACGCCCTCGTTGGCGTTCACCGGGACCTTGGCGAGCTTCTCCGGGGTCTCCTCGGCGACCTGCTCGATGTCCATGCCGCCCGCGACGGACGCCATGGCGAGGAAGGTGCGGTTGGTCCGGTCGAGGAGGTACGAGACGTAGTACTCCTCCAGGATCTCCGGAGCCGTCTCGGCGATCATCACCTTGTGGACCGTGTGGCCCTTGATGTCCATGCCGAGGATGTCCGTCGCCCGGGCGACGGCCTCGTCCGGGGTGGCGGCCAGCTTCACGCCGCCGGCCTTGCCGCGGCCGCCGACCTTCACCTGCGCCTTGACGACCGACTTGCCGCCCAGCCGCTCGGTGGCCTCGCGAGCCGCCTCAGGCGTGTCGATGACTTCACCGGCCAGCACCGGTACACCGTGCTTGGCGAAGAGGTCCCTCGCCTGGTACTCGAACAGGTCCACGCGCGTCCGTCCCTTGTCTTTTTAAAGATTCGCAGTGATTCGCGGTTGTCTGCTATCTGCGTGGGCGTGCCGCGGAGGGCAACGTGACGGCGCTGTCACAAGGAAGGCGCACACGGTGACCGTGGACGCGGCATGTCCGTCCCGCAGGTTATCCCCGAGGGACCTGGGTCCCTAAATCACAGATCACACCTGAGCGGTGATACCTGTCACAGAACGCCTCACGGTTGAACTGGAAGTTCGTGTGATTCACCGATTCACAGCAAAGGCCGGGCCGTGGGCGTCAGGGGGTGGGCAGGGGGCGCTTCTCCAGCGCCGCGGCCATTACGTCCGGGAACAGGTCGGGCGTGCAGGCGAAGGCCGGAGCCCCCAGCGCCGCAAGGGCTGCGGCGTGCTCGCGGTCGTAGGCCGGGGCCCCCTCGTCGGACAGGGTCAGCAGGGTCACGAACTCGACGCCCGCCGCCTTCATCGCGGCGACCCGCTTCAGCATCTCGTTGCGGATACCGCCTTCGTAGAGATCGCTGATCAGGACGACGACGGTGTCGGCGGGCCGGGTGATCTTCGACTGGCAGTAGGCGAGAGCGCGGTTGATGTCGGTACCACCGCCCAATTGGGTGCCGAAAAGGACGTCGACCGGGTCGTCGAGCTGGTCGGTCAGGTCGACGACCGCGGTGTCGAAGACGACCAGACGGGTGGCGATCGAGCGCATCGAGGCGAGGACCGCGCCGAAGACGGAGGCGTAGACGACGGAGGCCGCCATCGAACCCGACTGGTCGATGCAGAGGATCACCTCCTTCTTCACCGATTGCGCCGCCCGGCCGTAGCCGATCAGCCGCTCGGGGACGACGGTGCGGTACTCGGGCAGGTAGTTCTTGAGATTGGCCCGGATCGTGCGGTCCCAGTCGATGTCGTGGTGGCGCGGACGGCTGATCCGCGCGGACCGGTCCAGGGCGCCGGTCAGCGTCGCCCGGGTCCGCGCCGCGAGCTTCTTCTCCAGCTGCTCGACGACCTTGCGGACCACGGCCCGCGCCGTCTCCTTCGTCGTCTCGGGCATCGCCTTGTTGAGGGAGAGAAGGGTGCCGACGAGGTGCACGTCCGGTTCGACGGCCTCCAGCATCTCCGGCTCCAGCAGCAGGGCGGCCAGGCCCAGCCGCTCGATGGCGTCGCGCTGCATGACCTGGACCACGGAGCTCGGGAAGTACGTACGGATGTCCCCGAGCCAGCGGGCCACGTTCGGAGCGGACCCACCGAGCCCGGCCGACCGCGCCCCCGGCGTCCTGCGGGACCCCGCCTCGCCGCCCCCGCCGTACAGCGCGCCGAGCGCGGCGTCCATCGCCGCGTCCCGCCCGGCCAGCGCGCACCCGGTGCCGTCGGCCTCGCCCCCGCCGAGCACCATCCGCCACCGCCGCAGCCGCTCGCCTCCGGCCGTGCCCATGTCCGTACCGCTCATCCGTCCGTCCCCCTCCACTCATCGTGTCCACCTGTTCCAGCCCCGCCGGCGTTTGAGGCGCGGGGGTCCGGGGGCGGCGCCCCCGGCAACGGCGCCGCACCTCACCCGGCGAGCAGCATCCGCACCAGCCCCACCACCGCGTCCGCCCGCTCCGGATCCAGCTCCGGGGCGAAACCCGCCGGAGCCGAGCCACCGGGCGCCGCGGCGGCAAAGCCGCCCGGCCCGCGCCGCACCAGCTCGCCCAAGGTCCGCTTCACGCCCGGCTCGTACGCCCCGAACGTCCGCCGCAGCAGCGGGAGTACGTCGGTGAACGCCCGCTCCGGCACCCCCACCAGCCAGGCGTCGATCAGGCCCAGCAGCCGGTCGTCGTGGACCAGCAGCGTGCCCCCGCCCGAACTCCCGCCCGCGAAGCCCTCGATCCAGCCCGCCGCGTCGGCCGGGGAGGACGCCGGGGACAGGGCCAGCCCCATCAGCCGGGCCGTCTCCTCGGCCGGCAGCCGCCCGTCGTCGAGGAGCAGCCGGGCCGCCCGGCCGCGGATCAGGCCGGGCACGGTGTCCCGGCCGGCCAGCGTGGCGAGCACCGCGGACCAGCGCTCCCGCAGCCCTTCGGCGGCGTCCGCCAGCAGGCCGATCGCCCCGTGCACCCCGTCCACGTGGGCGCGCATCTCCGCCGCCGCGTCGGTGTCCAGGCCGGCCGTACAGGCCGACGGCAGCGCCACGCATATCCGCTCGGCCAGCCCGGCCGCCACGGCGCCGAGCGCCGTCGCGTCGGTGCCCCGGACGTCCCCGTACCGCAGCGAACGGGCCAGGGCCGGCAGGGCCTTGGCGAGCCGCGCCACGTCGGTGTCCAGCGCGGCCCGGTCGGCGAGGGCCCGCAGTACGGCGGGCAGCGCTTGCGCGAGCCCGGCCAGCAGGCACTGCTCGGCCAGGGCCGTCACCTCGCCCAGCTCCTCGGCCGCGGCGGCGTCCGCCTCGGCCTTGGCGGTGGCCGCCCCGAGGACGGTGGTCCCCCATATGCCGGCCTCGGCGATCCGCACCGACAGCTCCGGCTCCCACCGCAGCCGCCAGGTCTCCCGGAAGGTTCCGGTGCCGGCCCGGGAGGCGGCAGGTGTGCCCCAGCCGACACCGAGCAGCCGCAGCCGGTGCAGCAGCAGGGACTTCGCCGCGTCGGTGTCCTTGCGCAGGTCCAGTTCCAGCTCGCGGTCCTGTGCCTCGGCCTTGAGCCGCAGCGTGCGCTGCTGCCGTGTCAGGTCGCGCTGGAGGGGGACGACGGGGGCTCCGTCCGGGACCTCACCGAGCACGTCGCCGACGACGAGCCGGTCCTCGATCAGTGCGAGCGGTATGTCGGAGCCGTCACACATCACCGCCCGGACCGCTTCCAGGGTCTCCGTCAGGCCCGGCAGCGGCCGGCCCCGCATCGCGGCGAGGGTCTCGGCCAGCCGGACCGCCTCGATGACGTGCGCCGAGGAGACCTGCCGGTCCTCCTCGCGCAGCAGGCCGGCGACCTTGGTCAGCCACCGCTCGACGGGCCGGTCCCGGGCGGAGAAGAGGTGGGCGTACCAGCCGGGCGAGGTGATCCCCGCGCCGTACCCGCCGGCCCGGGCGAGCCTGCGGTGGGTCCAGGGCACCCAGGTGGTCTCCACCTTGACCTTGGGCAGGGCGGTCAGCAGGGCCTTGTCGGCGGCCACGGTGGTCCTGGCCCGCAGCGCGGGGACGTGCCAGGCTCCACACACCACGGCGTAGGCGTCGCCGAACTCCCGGCGGGCGGCGCGCATCCGCTGGCGCATGTACGCCTCGCGGACCAGGTCGCGCCGGTGGCCCCCGTCGCCGTAGGCCTCGCGCAGGGCTCCCATGGCCTCCCCGAGCGCCTCGAAGGCGCCGAGCACGTCCTCCCGTACACCCCCGGCGCCGCGGTGCTCGACGACGTCCTCCCACCAGCGCTCGGGGTCGTCGTAGCCGGCGGTCTCGGCCAGCACGGCCAGGGGGTCCAGCCGGACGGCGTCCGGCTCGGTCCCTTCCGGCCCTTCCCCTCCGGCCGCGAGCGAGTGCGCCGCCGGGAGGTCGATGAACCGGACCGGGACGTCGTGCTCCTGGGCCCAGCGGATGGCCACCCATTCGGGTGAGAACCCGGCCAGCGGCCAGAACGCGGCCCGGCCCGGGTCGTCCGCCGCGTGCGCGAGGAGCGCGACGGGCGGCCGCATCCCCTCTTCGGCGGCGAGCGGCAGCAGCGCGTCCCCCTCGGGCGGGCCCTCGATGAGCACCGCCTCGGGCCGGGCCGCCTCCAGGGCCGCCCGGACGGCACGGGCCGAGCCGGGCCCGTGGTGCCGTACGCCCAGCAGCAGCGGGCCCTTCTCCGGGCTCGGGCTCATACGGTCACCTCCCGGCAGGCCCGGTAGAAGTCCTTCCAGCCGTCGCGCTCGCGGACCACGGCCTCCAGGTACTCCTGCCAGACCACCTTGTCGGCCGCCGGGTCGCGGACCACGGCGCCGAGGATCCCGGCGGCCACGTCGGAGGGGCGCAGCACGCCGTCCCCGAAGTGGGCGGCCAGGGCGAGGCCGCCGGTGACCACGGAGATGGCCTCGGCGGTGGACAGGGTGCCGCTGGGCGACTTCACCTTCGTCCGGCCGTCGTCGGTGACGCCGTCGCGCAGCTCGCGGAAGACGGTGACGACGCGGCGGATCTCCTCCAGGCCTTCGGGCGCGGCCGGCAGGTCGAGGGCGCGGCCCATCTGGTCGACGCGGCGGGCGACGATGTCGACCTCGGCGTCGGCGGTGGCGGGCAGGGGCAGCACCACGGTGTTGAAGCGGCGGCGCAGCGCGCTGGAGAGCTCGTTCACCCCGCGGTCACGGTCGTTGGCGGTGGCGATGAGGTTGAAGCCGCGCACGGCCTGCACCTCTTCGCCGAGCTCCGGTATCGGGAGGGTCTTCTCGGACAGGACGGTGATGAGGGTGTCCTGGACGTCGACGGGGATGCGGGTGAGCTCCTCGACGCGGGCGGTCATGCCGTCGGCCATGGCCCGCATGACGGGGCTGGGGACGAGCGCCTCGCGGCTGGGGCCGTGGGCGAGCAGCCGGGCGTAGTTCCAGCCGTACCGGATGGCTTCCTCGGGGGTGCCCGCGGTGCCCTGGACGAGGAGGGTGGAGTCTCCGCTGACGGCGGCCGCGAGGTGTTCGGACACCCAGGTCTTGGCGGTGCCGGGGACGCCCAGCAGGAGCAGGGCGCGGTCGGTGGCCAGGGTGGTGACGGCCACTTCGACGATGCGGCGCGGCCCCACGTACTTGGGTGTGATCACCGTGCCGTCGTCGAGCGTGCCGCCGAGCAGGTACGTGGCGACGGCCCACGGGGAGAGCTGCCAGCGGGTCGGGCGGGGCCGGTCGTCGGCGGCCGCCAGGGCTTTCAGTTCGTGTGCGAAGGCGTCTTCGGCGTGCGGTCGCAGAGCCTCTGCTCGCTGCTCGTTCCCGTGCATGGTCATGGTCCCCCTCCAAAGCTCGGCAGCCGCTCCCGACTGCTGACACCACGGTGCACCACGCCACTGACAACGGACCTTGCCGATAGCGTTGTTGCTGGTCAGAGCGATTGTCAGTGGCGGTCTCTACGGTGGTTCACATGACTGATCAGGGGGACCGCTGGACAGCGGAACAGGTGCTGGATCTGGCTCCTGACGATGCCTCACGCAAGGCGGGGGGCAGACTCGGCGGGGCGGGGCCGTGGTTGCAGATCGGAGGTTCCGCTTCCGGTTCTGTGTGGGGGTTGTGCAAGGGCAGCGGCAGCAAGCCGTACCGCACGGTCGTGGACCTGACGGGCCCCGCGTACAAGTGCTCCTGCCCGAGCCGGAAGTTCCCCTGCAAGCACGCGCTGGGACTGCTGCTGCTCTGGTCGGCGGAGGGGGCCGGCGAGCCGGGCGAGGCTCCGGAGTGGGCCGCGCAGTGGCTGGCGGACCGGGCGGCCAAGGCCGCCCGGCCGCCCGGCGGGAGGGCCGCGCCGGCCGACGAGGAGGGGGCCCGGAAGCGGGCCGAGCGGCGGGCGGCGCGCGTCGGCGCGGGCGTCACGGAGCTGGAGCAGCGGCTGGCCGATCTGCTGCGCGGCGGCCTCGCGGGCCAGGAGCAGGCGGGATACGCGGGATGGGAGGAGACGGCGGCCCGCATGGTCGACGCCCAGGCACCCGGACTGGCAGGGCGAGTAAGGGAGTTGGGGGCGATACCCAGTTGCGGCCCCGGCTGGCCCGCCCGGATGCTGGAGGAGGCGGCGCTGCTGCACCTGCTCGACCGGGCGTGGCTGGGGGTGGCCGGGCTGCCGGAAGAGCTGGCGGCGACGGTGCGCAGCCGCGTGGGACTGCCGGCCTCCGGGGAGGGGGAGGCCGTACGGGACCGGTGGCTGGTGCTCGCCCAGTACGACACGGTGTCACCGGACGGCCGGCTCACCACCCGCCGGATATGGCTGCGCGGGCTGGCGGGCGGGCGGCCCGCTCTGGTGCTGGACTTCGGACCGCCGGGACGGCCACCGGGGCTGGCCCTGCCGGTGGGGCTTGCGCTGGAGGCGGAGATGCGCTTCCGGCCCGGGTCGGCGGGGCTGCGGGCGGACCTCGGTGAGAGGTTCGCGGCAGCCGTGCCGTGCGCGGAGGTTCCGGCCGGGGTGAGCACGGGGGCGGCTCTGGAGGCGTACGGGGCGGCGCTGCGGCAGGACCCATGGCTGGAGTCCTGGCCGGTGGTGCTCGGTCCGGTGGTTCCGATACCGGGAGAGCTCGGCTGGCAGCTGGCGGACGCGGAGGGCACCTCCGCCCTGCCGGTGCCCCTCACCGGGGGCGGCGGCCGCTCCCGCGGGGGGCTGTGGCAGCTGGCGGCGTTGTCGGGCGGGGGCCCGGTGACGGTGTTCGGCGAGTGCGGTCACCGCGGCTTCACCCCTCTGACGGCCTGGCAGCCGGACTCGGCCGAGCCCGTCGCCCTGTCCTGATCAGAAGCGGAAACAAGCAGACACATCGCAGGGGGCCTGGGGGGTCCTGTGCCGTCGCACAGGCGGCGAGGAGACGTACGGCGCCGGGGGGCGCCGCACGACAAACGACGACGAGCCGGGGGGCTTGCATGAACGACAACCACGCCAGCTGAGCAGGCGGACGGGGACATCGACAGCTCCGGTCCCGCGGAGGGGGCGGGACCGGAGCCCATGACACGACCGACGACGACCGACGACGACCGACGAGGGAGGGGCCCTATGGACAAGGCTGACGAGGGGTACGGGGAGTGGGAGGAGCTGGTCGCCGCCGCGCTGCTGGGCACCGAGCGGCGCCGGGGCGAGGGCCCGGCGGGCTCACCGGAGGCGCTGCTGGACGCGGCGGCCGTCCACACCGTACGGCGCCGGGCCGGGCTGCGTCCGGCCGAGGCCGGGCCGCGCCCGGAGCCCGCGCCCCGGGACCCCCGGCCGGCGCCACCGGAGGCGGCCGGCCGCAGGCTCGCGCAGTTGCTGGCCGGCCGCAGCGGCCCGGTCAACGGCGGCGGGCGGCGCGGGACCGCCCCGGACCTCACGGAACTGCTGCCGCAGTGGCTGGCCGCCGCCGCGCGGCACGGCTACCGCTCTCCGGCCGCGCTCGTACCGGCGCTGCTGGACGCGGCCCGGGCCCGTACGGACCTGCGGCCGCAGGCCCTGGCCCTGGCCGGGACACGGGGGCTGTGGCTGGCGCGGATGAATCCGGACTGGCGCTTCGCCCTGCGCGGCGGTTCGGGCGGCGCCGGGGAACTGCCGGAGGTGACGGACCGGGCGGCGGTGGAACGGCTTTGGCAGGAGGGGCTGTTCGCGGAGCGGGTGGCCCTGCTCGGGGCCGTCCGGGCCCATGAGGCGGCGGCCGCGCCGCGGCTGCTGACGACGACCTGGGCCACCGAACGGGCCGAGGACCGGCTGATGTTCCTCGATTCGCTGAGGGTGGGGCTGTCGGCGGGGGACGAGCCCTTCCTGGAGGCGGCGCTGGGTGACCGCAGCCGCAATGTCCGTGCCACGGCCGCCGAACTGCTGTCGGCGCTGCCGACCTCGGCGCTGGCCGGGCGGATGGCCGAGCGCGCGCTGGCCTGCGTGGGCCCCGAGGGGGTGACTCCGCCGGCCGAGTGCGACGCGGGGATGCTCCGCGACGGGGTGGTCAAGCGGCCGCCCGCCGGGCGCGGGGAGCGGGCCTGGTGGCTCGGCCAGTTGGTGGAGGCGGCGCCGCTGTCGTGCTGGCGGGAGCGGTTCGGGGGGCTCGGACCGGCGGAGATAGTGGCGCTGCCGGTGGCCGCCGGCGACGGCTGGACGGAGGAGCTGCACGCGGCGTGGTGCCGGGCCGCCGTGCGCCAGCGCGACGCGCCGTGGTCGCGGGCGCTGCTCGGCCCGGCGTCCGCGCCGCCCGCGGCGGGTCCGGGCACGGCCTCGCTCGCGGAGCGGGCCAAGCTGCTGGAGACCCTTCCGCACGCGGAGCGGGCGGAGTGGGTCGCGGAGTTCATACGGGCCCACGGGCTGTCGGAGGCGTTCCAGCTGCTCGGGGTGTGCGTCGTGCCGTGGGCGGGAGCGCTGGGCCGGGCGGTCGTGGACGCGCTGGACACCGCCCGCGACGCGGGCAGCTACCCGTGGAGCTTCAGCGGAGTGATGGGCCTGGCGGAGCGCTGCCTCGATCCCGCGGAAGCGGGCCGGCTGGAGGCCCTGACCACGGCCGCGGAGGACCTCCCGGACGCGGCCCCTGGCGCAGCCGCGTACTGGGCCGAGGCCTTCCAGCGCCTCGTCTCGACCCTTCGCCTCCGCGCGGCGATGCTGTCCGAACTGGCCCCGGCCTAGCCGCTGCGAGGGGCTCGGCCGGGGTGATCCGAAGGCCGGGGCTCTCCGCCCCGAACCCGGTCGCCGGAGGCTACTGGCGGACGTGGGCGCGGACCCACTCCACGATGGCGGTCGTCGTCGCGCCCGGCGTGAAGATCTCGGCGACGCCCTTCTCCTTCAGAGGGGCGATGTCGTCCTCCGGGATGATGCCGCCGCCGAAGACCTTGATGTCCTCCGCGTCACGCTCCTTGAGGAGTTCCAGCACGCGCGCGAAGAGCGTGTTGTGGGCGCCGGAGAGGATCGAGAGGCCGATGGCGTCGGCGTCCTCCTGGATGGCGGTGTCCACGATCTGCTCGGGGGTCTGGTGGAGGCCGGTGTAGATGACCTCCATGCCCGCGTCCCGCAGCGCCCGCGCGATCACCTTGGCCCCGCGGTCGTGGCCGTCGAGACCCGGCTTGGCCACCACCACACGGATCGGACCGGTCACACCCATCGCACTGCCTCCCGAGTGAACGAACGTTAAGTACAGCATCGCGCACGCCACCGTTTCGCGGTCAACCACGAGGGGGAAATCACACGTGGGACGGCATTGCGCCACCGTGCCGACAGCCGCACGGCACGGTGGTGCGAGCGCCGCGGTCCCGCAGAGGCTCAGGGGAGGCCGTCGATGGGGCTGCTCATACCCATGTCCATGCCCTTGTCCGGCGCCGCGCTGCGGGCCGGCGCGCTCGAGATGGTGGTGTTCGGCGGACACCTCCTGCTGTATCCCACCGGAGTGTGCCAGGAGAAGGTCACCACCCGCGCTCCCGCGACACGCCCGCCGGTCCTCCTTCTCCACGGGTTCACCGACAACCGGTCCGTCTTCGTCCTGCTGCGCCGCGCCCTCGGGGCCGGAGGCCGGCACGTGGAGGCGTACAACTACTCGCCCTTCACCCTCGATCTGCGCGTCCCCGCCCGCCATCTCGCCCGGCGTGTCGAGGAGCTGTGCGAGCGCACCGGGCAGGAACGGGTGGATCTGGTCGGGCACAGCCTGGGCGGTCTGGTCGGCCGGTACTACGTGCAGCGGCTCGGCGGCGACACCCGGGTCCGGACCCTCGTCACCCTCGGCACCCCGCATTCCGGAACCCGGGTCGCCCCCTTCATGGACGCGCACCCGCTGATCCGGCAGATACGCCCGGACTCCGAGGTGCTGACCGAGCTCGCCGCGCCCGCGCCCGGCTGTGCCACCCGATGCGTGGCGTTCTGGAGCGAGTTCGACGCGATCATGACCCCGGTCGGGACCGCGCGGATCGAGCACCCGGATCTGTGTGTGGAAAATGTGCAGGTCACCGGCATCGGTCATCTCGCGCTGGCTGCCCATCCCGCCGTGATCGCGGCGGTCCGGCGCACGCTCGAAGGACCTGGTCTGGCAGCCGTCACAGCCTCAAACACCACCTCCGTCGCCTAGCCGACGAGCGTCCAGCAGTCGAACGAATTTCGAACTCAAGGCCAAGGGTCCGCATTTCGGCGACCGAAAGGCGGCCGAATGCCCGGTTCCGGAGATCTGGGGACCCGGCGAAGATTGTCGATGCGAGTAACCGCCGGGTACAGTCACGCCACTGCTCTCCTCCGGTGAACCTTGAGTTCCCGGCCACCCAGGCCCCCACTGCCGAGGCGAAAGAGAAGTTGGTGAACGACCGCCCCACGTCGGGCCAGTACCCGGATGCCGGGTACGACGGCCTCTCCACCACCGCTTTCGCTGGTGACTCGGCCTACGTTTCCTACGAAACGCAGGGCCAGGGGGTCAACTACGCCGCCTACGGCTCCTACGACACCGGCGCGTACGACTCCACCGCGTGGGCCTCGCAGGACAGTTACCTGTCCACGATCCCGACCCAGGCCGCCCCCGAGGAGACCACCGGGAGCTGGGACTCGAGCGCCTGGAACACGCCGAGCGCGGACCACTCCGGCTACGCGCAGTACCAGCAGCCCTCCTTCGGCTACGACACCTCCGGCGAGCAGACCGGGCACTGGGCGATGCCGGGCTACGGCACCACCGGCACCGAGACCGGCGCCTACGACGCCACCGCCTGGAACACCGTCGCCGAGACCCCGGCCCAGCCCGAGGCCGCCTACTCGTACGAGTACCAGCCCGAGCCCGAGCACGCGCCGCAGGAGTACACGTACCAGGCCACCTCCGTCGGCTACGCCTACGAGGCCACCCAGGCCGTCACCGTCGACGCCGGGCACCAGAGCGGATTCGAGACCGGGTTCGAGACCGGGACGGACACGTACACCGAGACCGCCGTCTTCGAGTCGCTCTCCGACGAAACGCCGCAGGTCCACGAGGCACCCGATCTTCCCCAGGTCCACGACCTCCCCACCCAGGCCATGCCCGTGACCTCGGCTCCGCGCTCCGCGCGCCGGGCCGCCGCCAAGGGCAACGGCAAGACCGGCACCGGTGCCAAGGCGACCGGGAGCACCGGCGCCGGCGGCAGCAGCCGTCGCCGCAACCCGGCGAAGCGTTCCGCCCTGCTGACCGTGGCCGTGCCCTCGGCCTGCGTGATGGGTGTCGCGGGCGTCGCGGCCGCCTCCGTCGGTGGCCTCACCGGCACGGACCGGCCCGCCGAGGAGCCCACCACGATGGCCGCGCCCGACCCGGCCTCGGTGAAACCGGTCGCGGCGAACACCAAGCTCGACACCCAACTGGTCGCGCTCAGCGCCGACGCGGGCGACTTCGCGGACCGCGCGAGCCGCACGCAGGAGCGCATCGACCTGCGCGAGCGCCAGGAAGAGGAAAAGAAGAAGAAGGCGGAGGAGGCCGCGGCCAAGGAGGCCGCCCGCCCCAAGTTCGCCATCCCCGTCGAGCAGCACGGCCTGAGCGCCAGCTTCGGCCAGGCCGGCGGCATGTGGATGTCGGTGCACACCGGCATCGACTTCCCGGTCTCCTACGGGACCCCGGTCATGTCGGCCACGGACGGCATCGTGCGCACGCAGTACAACAGCGCCTACGGGAACATGGCGATAGTGACCGCCCCCGACGGCACTGAGACCTGGTACTGCCACCTCAGCTCCACCAAGATCCGCGGTGGCAAGGTGAAGGCGGGCGACGTCATCGCCTACTCGGGCAACTCCGGCAACTCCACCGGCCCGCACCTCCACTTCGAGGTCCGGCCCGGCGGTGGATCCGCGATCGACCCCCTGCCCTGGCTCCGCAGCCACGGCCTGGACCCGACGTAACCGCCCGACGTAACCGTCCGACGTAACCGCCGGGAGCGTCCCCCGGCGTGACCGCCGCGCGGCCCGAAGGCCGCACGGCCGCCCGCCGTCCTACAGCTTCTGCACCGGCGCGTACCGCAGCAGCAGCCGCTTGGGCTTGTCGTCCCCGAAGTCGATGGTGGCCTGCGCGTCCGCGCCCGCTCCCTTGACCTCCATGACGGTGCCGAGCCCGAACTGGTCGTGCGTGACCCGGTCCCCGACCACCAGGGCGATGACCGGCTTGTCGGCGGCCCGCCGCGTCGCGAATCCGGACGGGCCCGACCTCGTGCGCGACGAGGACAGGAACGCCTCCGGCGAGGTCCCGAACGTCGCCTTGCCCGATCCGGACGACGACGACCCGTACCCCGAGCTCCGCATCGGACCGGCCGGCTTCTGCGTCGCGCCCGTCCGCTTCCACTGGAGGTACTCCGCCGGAATCTCCTCCAGGAACCGCGACGGCGGGTTGTACGAGGGAGTGCCCCACGCGCTGCGCATGCTGGAGCGGGTCAGGTACAGCCGCTCGCGCGCCCGCGTGATGCCGACGTACGCGAGGCGGCGCTCCTCCTCGAGCTCCTTGGTCTGGCCGAGCGCCCGCATGTGCGGGAAGACCCCGTCCTCCATGCCGGTCAGGAAGACCACCGGGAATTCGAGGCCCTTGGCGGTGTGCAGGGTCATCAGCGTGATGACGCCCGTGCCCTCGGTGTCCTCGTCCGGGATCTGGTCGGAGTCGGCGACGAGCGCGACCTGCTCCAGGAACTCGGCCAGGGTGCCGGACCCGGGAGCCGGGGCCCCGGTCTCCGCGGCCTCGGCCGCCGCCGCCTCCCGCGCCTGCTCGAACTCCAGCGCCACGGCCGCGAGCTCCTGCAGGTTCTCGATGCGCGTCTCGTCCTGCGGGTCGGTCGACGCCTGGAGTTCGGCGAGGTAGCCCGTCCGCTCCAGCACCGCTTCCAGCACCACCGCCGGGCCGGCGCCCGAGTCGACGATCGTGCGCAGTTCCTCCATCAGCACGTTGAACCGCTTCACCGCGTTGGTGGAACGCGCGGCCATGCCGAAGGCCTCGTCCACGCGGCGCAGCGCCTGCGGGAAGGTGATCTTCTCGCGCATCGCGAGGGCGTCGATCATCGCCTCGGCGCGTTCGCCGATGCCGCGCTTGGGCACGTTCAGGATGCGCCGCAGCGGGACGTTGTCCTCCGGGTTCGCCAGGACGCGCAGGTACGCGAGGACGTCGCGGACCTCCTTGCGCTCGTAGAAGCGGACGCCGCCGACGACCTTGTAGGGCAGTCCGACCCGGATGAAGATCTCCTCGAACACGCGGGACTGCGCGTTGGTCCGGTAGAAGATCGCGACGTCGCCCGCCTTGGCGTCGCCCGCGTCCGTCAGCCGGTCGATCTCGTCGGCGACGAACTGGGCCTCGTCGTGCTCGGTGTCCGCGACGTAGCCGGTGATGACGGCGCCGGTGCCGGCCTGGGTCCACAGGTTCTTGGCGCGGCGGTTCTCGTTGCGCTCGATGACCGCGTTGGCGGCGGAGAGGATCGTCTGCGTGGAGCGGTAGTTCTGCTCCAGCAGGATCGTCGTCGCGTCCTTGTAGTCCTCCTCGAACTGGAGGATGTTGCGGATGGTCGCGCCGCGGAAGGCGTAGATCGACTGGTCGGCGTCACCCACCACGCACAGCTCGGCCGGGGGCAGGTCCGGGTAGCCGGTGCCGACGAGCTCGCGCACCAGCGTGTACTGGGCGTGGTTGGTGTCCTGGTACTCGTCGACGAGGACGTGCCGGAAACGGCGCCGGTAGTGCTCGGCGACGTCCGGGAACGCCTGGAGCAGGTGGACCGTGGTCATGATGATGTCGTCGAAGTCGAGGGCGTTGGCCTCGCGCAGCCGCCCCTGGTACATCGCGTACGCCTGGGCCAGGGTCTTCTCGAAGCCGTCCACGGCCTGGTCGGCGAAGGCTTCCTCGTCGATCAGCTCGTTCTTCAGGTTCGAGATCTTGGCGTTGAAGGCCTTCGGCGGGAACTTCTTCGGGTCCAGGTCCAGGTCGCGGCAGACGAGTGCCATCAGGCGCTTCGAGTCGGCCGCGTCGTAGATCGAGAACGAGGAGGTGAAGCCGAGCCGCTTGGACTCGCGGCGCAGGATGCGCACGCACGCGCTGTGGAAGGTGGAGACCCACATGGCGTTCGCGCGCGGGCCGACCAGGCCCTCGACGCGCTCCTTCATCTCACCGGCGGCCTTGTTGGTGAAGGTGATCGCCAGGATCTGGCCGGGGTGGACGTTCCGCGCGGACAGCAGGTGTCCGATGCGGTGGGTCAGCACCCGGGTCTTGCCGGAGCCGGCCCCGGCCACGATGAGCAGCGGCGAGCCCGCGTGCACCACGGCCGCGCGCTGCTCCTCGTTGAGCCCGTCCAGGAGCGTCGCCGGGTCGATGACGGGCCTGGGGGCGCCGTCCCGGTAGTACGCGTCCCCGCTCATGGGTACGTCGAACCGCCCCCCGAAGAGATCGTCCGCGCCCGCTTCGGGGGCGGCGTGGTCCTCGGGCGGCGGCGGGACCTCGTCGGAGGGGGTGAGGTCCGCCAGGAAACTGTCGTCAAAGAGGCTGCTCATCGCATTCCGAGTCTAGGGGGCGGGACCGACAGGCCAGCACGAGTGCGAGGAGACCGGGGAACCGGAGCTCCAGGTCCTCGCGCCGCAGCGCGAGGAAGAGCTTGCGGCCCTCGGGGCGCTGGCAGATCACGCCGCTCTCGCGCAGCGTCTTGAGGTGGTGCGTGACGCTGGAGCGGGGCAGGTCGGGGACGACCTCGCCGCAGAACGCCTCCTCGCCGGAGGACAGCTTGCGGACGATCTCCAGCCGGACGGGGTGTCCGAGCGCCGCCAGGACCTCGACCAGCTCGATGCGGTCGGCGGCGGGGTGGGTCGGCTCGGCGGCGGCGGCAGGCATGACCCCACTGTACGCAGATCTCGTACGGACATTGCCAAACCGTTCGAAGATCTCGTACAGTCCAGGCATCCAACCGTACGAAATCTTCGAACGGTCAACGCCGCGAGGACGGACCCGCCATGCCCCAGCCCGCCACGGCCACGCTCGACACCGCCCCGCCCTCCGCCGCCCCGCTCGACGACGCCGCCCTGGCAGCCTCCCTCGACGGGGGCTTCACCAGCCACCACGCCGAGGTCAACGGCATCCGGCTGCACTACGTGGAGGGCGGCAGCGGCGAGCCGCTCGTCCTCCTCGGCGGCTGGCCGCAGACCTGGTGGCAGTGGCACAAGGTGCTGCCGGCCCTGGCCCGCCGGTACCGGGTGATCGCCGTCGACCTGCGCGGCATGGGCGGCTCCGCCAAGCCCGCCGACGGCTACGACAAGAAGACGATGGCCGCCGATGTCCACGCCCTCCTCGGGCACCTCTCGATCGGGTCGGCGCACTTCGCCGGGCACGACATCGGCGCGATGGTCGCCTACGCCCACGCCGCCAACCACCCGGAATCCACCCGCCGGCTCGCCCTCCTCGACGTCTCGCACCCCGAGGAGGCCTGGGCGCAGATGCCCCTGCTGCCCCGCTCAGGGCTCCGCCACCTGTGGTGGTTCGCCTTCAACCAGGTGCCGGGCCTGCCCGAGCAGCTCCTCGCCGGCCGCTACCGCGTGCTGCTGGACTGGCTGTTCGCGGCCATGACCGCCGACCCCGCCTCCATCGACGACCACTCCCGCGCGGTGTACGCCCGCGCGTACGACTCCCCGGACGCGATCCGGGCCGGCAACGCCTGGTACCAGGCCTTCCGCCAGGACATCGACGACCTCGCCGGCTACTCCCCCGTGACCACCCCGCTGCTCGCGCTCGGCGGCGAGCACAGCAACTACGAACGCCTGCTCGCCGCGGTCCCGGCGCTCGGCACCGACACCCGGGTCGTCCGCGTCGACGGCAGCGGCCACTACCTCCCGGAGGAGCGGCCGGAGGTCGTCACGGCCGAACTGACCCGCTTCTTCGGCTGACCGGGCCGCCTCGTACGCTCGTCGCCATGGACGTACTCATCGATGTCTTCGTCGGCCTGCACATCATCGGAATCGCCTCGCTCCTCGGCGGCTTCCTGACCCAGATGAAGGCGATGAGCGCGGGCACCGCCCGTTACACGCCCGCCATGCTGCACGGGGCGCTCACCATGCTCGTCACCGGCGTGCTCCTGGTCGGCTTCAACCAGATGGCCGGGGACCCCGTCAACAACGTCAAGGTCGGCGTGAAGCTCGCGATCCTCTTCGTGATCCTCTGCCTCGTCTACGTCAAGCGCGACGAGGAGCGCGTGGACAAGGGGCTGTTCGGCGCGGTCGGCGGGCTGACCGTGATCAACATCTTCATCGCCGTTCTCTGGCACTGACCCACATCGGAACGATCCGCTCCGGTCCTCGGCGGCCAGCTCCGGTCGTATCGGGCCACTTACGGTCATCTCGTCATCCGCCCGTTACCTCCGGGTCTAGCGTCCTCCTCCAAGCACCGACAGAGGAAGGACGTGAGGCCCTCGTGGCCAGTCATCGAAAGCCCAGGCAGCGCCCGCTCTCCGGCGGCCCGGTACGGACGACCGCCGCCACCCTCGCCCTCGCGGGCGCTGCCACCGCCACCGTCTTCGAAGGCACCTCCCAGGCCGACCCCCGGCCCACCCCCGCCCAGATCAAGTCGGAGGTGGACCGGCTCTACGAGGAGGCCGAGGCGGCGACCGAGCAGTACAACGGGGCGAAGGAAGAGGCGGACGCGGCCGAACGCGCGCTGAACGGACTGCGCGACGAGACGGCCCGCAAGACCGACCAGCTCAACACCGCCCGCAGCGCACTCGGAACGCTCGCCGCCTCCCAGTACCGCAGCGGGTCCCTGGGCACCGCCGTCCAGCTCGCGATGGCCTCCGACCCGCAGGAGTACCTCTCCCAGGCCGCCTTCATCGCCCGCGCCGGGGACCGCAACGCCGCCGGGGTCACCACCGTGCGCCGCCGGCTCGACGAGGTCGGCAAGCTCCGCGAGCAGGCCGCCGGGCGGCTCGCCGACCTGCGCTCCCGGCAGGACGAACTCGCCGGGCACAAGGCCGTGATCGAGGAGAAGCTCACCGCCGCCAAGAACCTGCTGGCCCGGCTCACCGCCGAGGAGCGGGCCGCCTACGAGGCCCAGTCGCCCGGCGGACCGGCCTCCGCACCCGCCGCGCCCGCCGGGACCACCGCGCCCAAGGGCAGCACGCCCCCGGCCCCGGCCGACGGTTCGCGCGCGGCCCGCGCCGTGGCCTTCGCGTACGGGGCGATCGGCAAGCCGTACGTCTGGGGCGCGACGGGGCCGGGGTCCTTCGACTGCTCCGGCCTGACCCAGGCGTCCTGGCGCTCGGCCGGGGTCTCCCTGCCCCGCACCACCTACACCCAGATCAACGCCGGGCGGCGCGTGTCCCGCGACCAGCTGGCCCCCGGCGACCTGGTGTTCTTCTACTCCGGGGTCACCCACGTCGGCCTCTACGTCGGCAACGGCCAGATGGTCCACGCCCCGCGCCCCGGGTCGACGGTCCGGCTGGCGCCGATCGACTCGATGCCCTGGGCCGGCGCCTCGCGCCCCGCGTAGTCCCCACAGCCCGGCGAGATCCGGAAGGGACGGCCTACGGGGCCTTGACCACGCCGCTCAGCCAGCCGAAGGTCTGCGGCAGCTGCTTGGACCACGATTCGAGGTTGTGCCCGCCGACGACCTTCTCCGCGTGCACCACGGTCGGGCTCTTGGCGATCGCCTTGAGGTCCGTGCCGGACAGGTAGCCGTCCTGCTCGGCCCCCGACATCCACAGCGACACCGCGGGCGGGGTGGGCGCGGCCTGGAGCCAGTTCTTCAGGTTGTGCGTCTTGCGCAGTTCGGGGTCCTTGGCGACCAGCGACGAGGGCTCCTGCCCCGGGTCGTTGTAGCCGGACAGGGAGACGGCCGCGCTGTAGCGGTCGGGATGGGCGATCGCGAGCTTGGCGGCGCAGTAGGCACCGGCCGAGTAGCCGGCCACACCCCAGGTGCGGGCCTCGTCCGAGGCCCGGAAGTTGTCGACGACCATCTTGCGGACGTCGACGCTGAACCAGCTGTCCGCGTTGACCTTGCCGGGGATGTTGGCGCAGCCGGTGTCGCCGTTGCCGAGGAGCATGGCGCGCGGCGAGACCAGGATGAACGGCTGCACCTTGCCGCTCTTCATCAGCGGCTCCAGCACCTCGTGCGCCTTGAGCCCCTGGAACCAGGACTTCCCCGTCCCCGGTATGCCCGGTATCAGCTCGACCACCGGGAACTTCTTGTCCTTGTAGGCCGGGTCGTCGTACTGCGGCGGCAGCCACACCATGACGTCGCCCTTGACTCCGGAGATCTTGCCGTCGAGCTCGGTCTTCCTGACCCGGCCGCCCAGCCCCTCCACCGGCTGGAACTCCTGCTTGACCTTCGGCGCCTCTTCGACCTTCTTGCCGCCGAGCCCGTCCGGGCCGAGGTCGGGGGCTGCCGTGACGTACTTGCCGGTGCCGAGCAGGTCGCTCCAGGAGGCATAGAAGTGCTCGGCCCGGTTGACCGCGACGAACACCACGGCGACGGCTGTGACCTGGGCGAACACCACCATCAGCGCGCGCAGGGCGGTGCGTACGGCGGCCGGGCCGCGCACTTTGCTCCACACGGCCAGCGGAAGGACGACGGCGATCACCGTCAGGGCGATCACCGCCGCGAAGAAAGGTGTACCGGTCAAGCTCATCACGTCAGCCTAGAGGGCGGCGTGCGCGCTCCCGGTTGCCAGGTCGGCCTGCGGTGTGGGTCACACCGCAGGCCGGACGCCTGCCCCGCCCCGGGCTCAGACCAGGCGGCGGGCCGTCGCCCAGCGGGTCAGTTCGTGCCGGTTGGAGAGCTGGAGCTTGCGCAGGACGGCCGAGACGTGCGACTCGACCGTCTTCACCGAGATGAAGAGCTGCTTGGCGATCTCCTTGTACGCGTACCCGCGCGCGATCAGCCGCAGCACCTCGCGCTCGCGCTGCGTGAGCCGGTCCAGGTCCTCGTCGACCGGCGGCGCGTCCGTCGAGGCGAACGCGTCGAGCACGAAGCCCGCCAGCCGCGGCGAGAACACCGCGTCCCCGTCCTGGACGCGGAAGACCGAGTCCACCAGGTCGGTGCCGGTGATGGTCTTGGTGACGTAGCCGCGCGCACCGCCCCGGATGACCCCGATGACGTCCTCGGCCGCGTCCGACACCGACAGCGCCAGGAACCGCACCGGGTTCTCGGCCGCCGCCATCAGCGGGGCGCAGCGCCGCAGCACCTCGACGCCGCCGCCGCCGGGCAGGTGCACGTCGAGCAGGACCACCTCGGGCCGGGTGGCGGTGATGACGGTGACGGCCTGGTCGACGTCGGCCGCCTCGCCGACGACCTCGACGCCCGTGCGTCCGGTCTCGCCGATCTCGGCCTGCACCCCCGTACGGAACATCCTGTGGTCGTCGACGAGCACCACCCGGACGCGCCTGGTCTCCCCCGCGCCTGCGTTCTCTCCGGCCTCGGTCATGCTGTGTTCGCCGCCCTCTCCATCTCCAGCTCGACTTCCGTGCCGCCGTCGGGCGCGGACCGCAGTCGTGCGGTCCCGCCGTTGCGCTGCATCCGGCCGATGATCGATTCTCGTACGCCCATGCGGTCGCCGGGTACCGCGTCGATGTCGAAGCCCGGCCCCCGGTCCCGTACGGACACGAATACCGTCTGCCCCTCCACCTCCGCGTACACCTGTACGGGCCCGCCGTCGCCACCGTACTTGGCGGCGTTGACCATCGCCTCGCGCGCGGCCTGGATCTGTGCCGCCAGCCGCTCGTCGAGCGGGCAGTCACCGACGACCACGACCTCGATCGGGACGCCGTGGTGGTCCTCCACCTCGGCGGCGGTCTTCTTCACGGCCTCCGCGAGGGTGGCCGGCTCCTCCGCCTCGTCCTTGCCGGTGCCCTCGGGCTTGTAGAGCCAGTTCCGCAGTTCGCGTTCCTGGGCCCGCGCGAGGCGGCGTACCTCGCCCTCGTCCTCCGCGTTGCGCTGGATCAGGGTGAGGGTGTGCAGCACCGAGTCGTGCACGTGTGCGGCGACCTCGGCGCGCTCCTGGGCGCGGATGCGCATCAGGCGTTCCTCGGACAGGTCCTGGGTCATCCGGATCAGCCAGGGTCCGGCGAGCAGGGCCACGCCGACGAGGACGGCGAGGGTGGCGGTGAGGACGTTGCCGAGCTGTGCGGCGGAGCCCCGTACGACGATGAAGACGGTCAGGCCCACCCCGACCAGGACGACGCCGGCGAGGGCCCGCGCGACCTGGAAGAGGCGTCCGTTCCGTTCGGCGGCCGTGGACCAGTGGGCGCGGCGGGCGTTGTCGGCCTGCCGCCAGACGAGCACGACCCCGGCCCCGACCAGCAGCGTCGGCCACACGTACCGGCCGGAGGCGCCGCCGAGCTGGACCTTGGAGATGAAGATGCCCGCGCCGATGAACAGGGCGATCAGCGCGGTGATCTGCCCCCGGTCGGGTTTGCGCAGCCGGCGGGTGCCGTCGGGGAGGGTCTCGAAGAAGGAGCGGTGTCCGGTCCGGCCGCCGACGCCGAGCGGTACGAAGACCCAGAACGCGGCGTACAGCAGCACGCCCAGCCCGTCGCCCCACATGAACAGCAGCAGGAAGGCGAGCCGGACCCAGCCCACGGGCAGCCCGAGGTGCCCGGCGAGACCGCGCGCGACACCGCCGAGCATCCGGCCGTCGGCGCTGCGGTAGAGCTTGCGCTGCGGGACCTCGTCGGCGTCTGGTGCGTGCGGGGTTCGGGGAGCGGCGGCTACGGGCATGTCACCAAGGGTCACACGCCCGGCGGGGGCCGGTCATCAGGGCATCCCCCCACATCTGCCCGGGGGATATCAGGGTTGCACCAGGGTAGGGCCGGATGCCACGCGCTCCGGCGGGCCGTCACCATGGACCCATGACCGAAGTACACGACGCCCCGCCGGCCGGGCCCGGGGCCCCGCGGGCCGCCGACGCCAGGCCGCCCCTGCGCCGCAGCAAGCGCGACAAGGTCCTCGCGGGCGTGTGCGGCGGCCTCGGCCGGTACTTCGACCTCGACCCGGTGGTCTTCCGCATCGTCCTCGGTGTCCTCGCGGTCACCGGCGGCGTCGGCCTGATCTTCTACGGCTTCGCGTGGCTGCTGCTCCCCCAGGAGGGCGAGGAGGACAGCGAGGCGAAGAAACTGCTGACCGGCCGGGTCGAGGGCGCCACCCTGGCGGCGGTGTTCGCCGCGCTGGTGGGCTGCGCGCTGTTCCTGTCGATGCTGGACAACGGCGGGCTGGCGGCCTTCTCGGTGCTGGTCGTCCTCGCGCTGGGCGGGGCCTCGTACTGGTCGCAGCGCAAGCGGCACACCTACCGGCCCGAGGCGCAGGCGGCGCCCGACCCGGCCGGCAGCGCCTCCCGCGCCGCGCACTCGCCGGCCCCGCCGGAGACGCAGGCGCCGCCCGCTCCCGGCGGCCCGTCCTGGTGGCGGGACCCGCTGGTCAAGGACGGTACGACCGGCCCGGTCGGCGGGACGGGATACCTGTGGGGGCCCGACGACTCGGCGGACCCGGTGGTGACCGGCCGCACCCCGGCGGCGGCCGCGAAGGCGCCCGCCGCCCCGGCCCGCCCGCGCGGCGGCATCGGCGGCCGGGTCTTCGTGCTGGCGCTGCTGGCCGGGATCGCGGGGACCGCCGCCACCTGGGAGGGCAACCCGCTCGGCGAGGCCCTGCAGACCGGGCTCGCCGCCGCTCTGGTCGTCTTCGGTCTGGGCCTCGCGGTCAGCTCCCTGCTGGGACGCACCGGCTTCGGCACGATCGTGCTGGCCGTGTTCACCGCGGGCCTGCTCGCGGGCGCGGCCGTACTGCCCCGGGAAATCGGCACGGACTGGCGGGAGGTCGAGTGGCGTCCGGCCGCAGTGGCCGACGTGAAGCCCGTGTACGAGGCGGGCACCGGGCTCGCCACGCTGGACCTGAGCCGCCTGGACGTGCCGAAGGGCACCACCGTGACCGTCGGGGCCTCCATCGACGCGGGCCGGCTCAAGGTGGTCCTGCCGCGGGAGGTCACCGCGCTGGCCGATGTCACCATCCGGCGGATGGGCGACGTACAGATGCCCGGGGACCGCGCGGACCGGATCGAGCGGGTCGGAGAGCAGAACCGTACGGAAACCCTCGCGCCGGCGGCCGGCACCGAGGCCGGCGGGACGATCGAACTGCACCTCGGTGCGGACTTCGGACAGGTGGAGGTGGCCCGTGCGGCGTCATGAGTTCCAGCCGGGACGGCTGATCGCGGGGCTGGCCCTGGTGGTGGCGGGCGTGCTCTACCTGCTCGAGACCACCGGCGAGGCGGACCTGCCCTGGTTCACGGTCATCCCGATCACCATGGGCGGCCTCACGCTCGCCGCGCTGGTCGGGCTGGTGACCTATGCCGTACGCCGGGACCGGCGCGACCGGATCACCGAGTCCAGCGACAGGTAGGGCGCCCCGGCGAGGATCAGCGGGGTCCACGCCATCAGGTAGATCAGGTCGTTGCCGTAGTAGTACGGGGTCACCGCCCACGACACCGTGAGCCAAAGGCTGAGCGCGATCAGCGCCCCGCCGATGGCCGCGATACGGGTCAGCAGGCCGGCCAGGGCCCCGAGGCCGACCAGGATCTCCCCGATGGCCAGGGCGACGGCGAAGCCGACGGGCGAGTTCAGCGACAGGTCCACGAGGGCGGGGATCGCGGAGGTGTCGCGCACCCCGCGCATCTGGTCGCCGATGGAGCCGTCGCCGGAGGCGGAGAGGAACGCCGGGTCGGTCAGTTTGTCGAGACCGGCGTACACGAAGGTCACGCCGAGGAAGAGCCGCAGGGGCAGCAGCGCGTGCCGGGAGGCCAGCTCGCGCAGGCCCACGACCTCGCGAGGGGCGTCGATTTCAAGAACATCGGTTCGGTTCACGGAACATGTGTACCCCCATCACTCGGCCACATCGATGGTGCAGCGGTTGGATTCCACCCCTGCGGCCGTGACCACCTGGATCTCGACGCGCCCGGGCTCCACCTCCGCCGGGACCGGCACGGTCAGCACGGCGTCGGAGGGGTTGGTGAATCCGCCCGCCACCGGGACCAGCGGCACGTGCACGTGCACCGCCCCGACGCGTACGACCAGACGGGCCAGCATCTCCGGCGTCTGCGCCCCCGGGGGTACGAAGCCCACGCCCCGGATCTCGATGTCGTCCCCGGGGCGGACGGCTGCGTCCAGATCCCCGGGCTCCCGTCTGCGCACCACCGACAGCACCAGCGGGCGGCTGCCCTCCGCGTACTTCGCCGCCAGGTACACCGCGGCCGACAGCGCCACCAGCAGGGCCAGCGCCCAGGGCAGCTGCGGCAGCCGGGCCGGGAAGCGCGCCAGGCAGGCCGCGGCGTAGCCGAGCACCACCGTCGAGACGAGCACGTACTGCGCGTCCGGGAAGCTCCCGCGGCCCGCGTCGTCCGTCAGCAGGTCCGCCCCGCGCGGCCGGTCGGCCGGCAGCTTCTGCAGCCGCTGGCCGGTGATCCGTACGGAGACCACCCGGCGCACGAGCACCGCCACGGCGGAGGTCAGCGAGACCACCGCCAGCAGCGGCAGCGCCCGGTCCAGCGCCAGGCCCGCGTACAGGGCCTGCCGCTCGGGTCCGGGCGCCGAGGCGGCCAGCCGCAGGGCGGGCAGCAGCGTGGCAAAGGCCGTCAGCACCACCCAGGCGCTGGGCACGGTCTTCGAGGTGGACAGCCGGTTGTCCTCGCCGACCAGCGGGGCCAGCAGCCCGCCGCGCACGGACTGGGCGCGGGCCGCGACCGTGAGCAGTCCGGCCAGCACCAGGGCCGCCAGCAGCCCGGCGGTGCGCGCCGTGGACCAGCCGGTGCCGAGCGCGGCCGCGACCTGCACCAGCAGCAGGACCCCGGCGGCGATCCAGACGGCGAGGACGGCCCGCCGTGAGAACACGTACAGCCAGGAGTTCCCGGCCTCCCGGCCCCGGTCGGCGACGGTACGGGCCGACAGGGTCAGCTCGTCGGAGACCCACTGGCGGGAGGCGCCGAGCGAGTGGGCCACGGCGGCCGGCACGCCCTGCCCGGAGGCGAACTCGTCGCGCTTCTCCAGGAACGCCGCGACCGCGCGCCGGTGGCCCTCGCGGGCGCACTCGTCGCAGGCGCAGGCGGTGGTATGGGTACCTCGGGACATCTCTTGGACAGCCACGACGTGCCGCCTCTCTGAACTACGGTGCAATGCCAGCGAATTGTGCACCACTGCGGCAGTGCTCCGGATTGCGCACGATGTCAGAGCAGGTGATTAACGGTTCATGATGTTGACGCCACCCGTTCCCTGAGCGGCTGGTAGCTCACCCAGGCGGCCAGATCGGACCCGAACCGCTGGCGCGTCAGGGCCGCGGTGCGGTGGTCGATGGGCACCGGCTTCCCGGCGGCCCGGGCGATCAGCTGCACCTGCGCGGCCCGTTCCGCCTCGATGAACCACCACACGGCGGCGTCCACCGAGTCCCCCACCGTCAGCAGTCCCCGGTTGCGCAGGATCAGCGCCTTGTACGGGCCGAGCGCGAGCGCGGTCCGCTCCGGTTCGCCGGCCCCGGAGTACTCGTCGAGGAGCGCGTGGTCCTCGAAGAAGGCACAAGCCTCCTCGGTGATCGGGGCCAGCAGCTCGCCCAGCGCCGCGAGGGCCCGGCCGTACGGGCCCTGCGCGCGGACGACGGAGACCACCTCGGGGCGCCGGCGGTGGACCGCCGCGTGCACGGCGAAGGCCAGCTGGTTGACCCGGCGCCCGCCCCGGACCACCCGTCCCTCCCCGTCGACCAGCAGCAGGTCGTCGGCGGTGAGCCCGGAGAAGGCCCGGCCGAACGGGTTCACCCAGTAGCAGTCCTCGAACTCCGGGTCCCGCGCGGTGATCTGCCCCGCCACCCCGTCCTCGTAGCCGAGGCGCCCCAGCAGCCGCAGCGCCTCGGCGAGCCGCTCCTTGCGGTGGGCGCGGGCCGCGTCGACGGTGTCGTGCACGGGCGGCATCTCGAAGCCGAGCCGCTCCACGGGCACGGGTACGGGCTGGTCCGGCATGGGCGCTCCTTCGAACGGCTCGGTTCGCCGCGCAAGGTACCCGGGGCCCTGCCAAGTGGCCAGAGAAACGGCGAAGCCGCCGCCCGCGGTGCGGGGCGGCGGCTTCACGGCGATCCGGGTGGGACCGGGTGGACCGGGGGGACTACTCCCACTCGATGGTGCCCGGGGGCTTGCTCGTGCAGTCGAGGACCACCCGGTTCACCTCCGGCACCTCGTTGGTGATGCGGGTCGAGATCCGGGCGAGCACTTCGTACGGCATGCGCGTCCAGTCCGCGGTCATCGCGTCCTCGGAGGAGACGGGGCGCAGCACGATCGGGTGGCCGT
Source organism: Streptomyces sp. NPDC040545 (assembly GCF_055595065.1). Classification (NCBI taxonomy): domain Bacteria; kingdom Bacillati; phylum Actinomycetota; class Actinomycetes; order Kitasatosporales; family Streptomycetaceae; genus Streptomyces; species Streptomyces sp. NPDC040545. The sequence continues at coordinate 272,032 of NZ_JBVIWA010000001.1, read as the reverse complement.
AGGTGCGGCCGTCGCCCTGGACGCCGACGCTGCGGACGTCCGCGAGCAGGACGACCGGGCACTGCCAGATCTCGCGGTCCAGGCCGGCCGCGGTCAGCTCGTGGCGGGCGATGGCGTCGGCCTCGCGGAGCAGGTCCAGGCGCTCCTTGGTGACCTCGCCGACGATGCGGATGCCGAGGCCGGGGCCCGGGAAGGGCTGGCGCTGGACGATCTCGTCGGGCAGGCCGAGTTCCTGGCCGACCATCCGGACCTCGTCCTTGAACAGCTGGCGCAGCGGCTCGACGAGCTCGAACTCGATGTCGTCGGGGAGCCCGCCCACGTTGTGGTGGGACTTGATGTTGGCGGTGCCGGTGCCGCCGCCGGACTCGACGACGTCCGGGTACAGGGTGCCCTGCACGAGGAAGGCGACCGCGGGGCCGTCCTCCTGGAGGATCTCCAGCTGGGCCTGCTCGAAGACGCGGATGAACTCGCGGCCGATGATCTTGCGCTTGGTCTCCGGGTCGGAGACGCCGGCCAGCGCGGTCAGGAAGCGCTCCTGCGCGTCGACGACCTTCAGCTGCACGCCGGTCGCGGCGACGAAGTCCTTCTCGACCTGCTCGGTCTCACCCTTGCGCATCAGGCCGTGGTCGACGTAGACGCAGGTCAGCTGCGAGCCGATGGCCTTCTGCACGAGGGCCGCGGCGACGGCGGAGTCGACGCCGCCGGAGAGGCCGCAGATGGCGCGCTTGTCGCCGACCTGCTCGCGGATCGCCGCGATCTGCTCCTCGACGATGTTGCCGGTGGTCCAGGTGGGGGCGAGGCCCGCGCCGCGGTAGAGGAAGTGCTCCAGGATCTGCTGGCCGTGCGTGGAGTGCATCACCTCGGGGTGGTACTGCACGCCGTACAGCTTCTTCTCGTCGTTCTCGAAGGCCGCGACCGGGACGACGTTCGTCGACGCGGTGACGGTGAAGCCCTCGGGGGCGGCGGAGCAGGCGTCGCCGTGGGACATCCACACCGACTGGTTCTCGGGGGTGCCCTCGAAGAGGGTGGAGCCGGCCTTGGAGACGGCCAGCGGGGTGCGGCCGTACTCGCGGGCGCCGGTGTTGTCGACCTGGCCACCGAGGGTGACCGCCATCAGCTGGAAGCCGTAGCACATGCCGAAGACGGGGACGCCGGCCTCGAAGAGGGCGCGGGCGTCGTCCAGGCGCGGGGCGCCCTCCTCGTACACGGACGACGGACCGCCGGAGAGGATGATCGCCTTGGGGTTCTTGGCCAGCATCTCGTCGACGGGCATCGAGCTCGGCACGATCTCGCTGTAGACCCGTGCTTCGCGGACGCGGCGGGCGATGAGCTGGGCGTACTGGGCGCCGAAGTCGACGACGAGAACCGTGTCCGGGGCGCTGTCGTGGGCGGCGGAGGGTGCTTCTGGCACGGGGCGGCCTTCCGGCGGAAGAGGTGGCTGTTTTGTCGATTCTAACGGGGGACGCAGCCCCCTCTTCGTCTCACCATCCGAATCCCGGCGCCTCCACTGCCCGGCGTGCCCGGCTGATCACCCGCTGTGCGTCCGCCCGGAAGGCGGCGGACGCACGAAGGGCCTGCCAGACCCGGAGGTGGGTGGCGACGCTGTCGGTGTCGTCCAGCCAGAGCTCCGCGTGCCAGGTCTCCACGACCACCTGCCGGTCGTCGTAGATCCAGAATCGGTGTCGAGGCCGATCACACCGTGCAGACGGTCGAGCTGGGCGCTGAGTACCGAGGGCGAACAGATCCGAGCATGGAGGACCGCTTCCCACAACAGGATTCGGTAGCGCTTTCCGGAGTCGTACAGCCCCTCCTGCCGCTTCATCCGGGAACGCACGGCTTCTTCGATGTCCCCGGGCGTCTGATGCAGCTCCGCGAAGCGGCTGAGGATCGCACGCGCGTAGTCAGGCCTCTGGAGCACTCCGACGACCCAGGACGATTCCCACGCGCGGAGCGCACGCGCGTCCGCCTGCGCCTGGTTGTGCACGTCCTGTACGGGCCGAAGTCCCCCGGCCAGCTGGCGGCGCCATGAGCGGACACGGGACTCCGGAGCAGCGCAGGACTGGGCACTGCGGCACACGGGGCGGACCGGCCATCACCTCTTCCGGCGCGTGTGTACGGACCACGCCCGCCTCCGAGCCGTCTCAGCATCCGAACGCGATTGGCCCAGAAGGGGACGGAAGGTAGTATCCGCGCCATGCGCAAGCAGCTGAGCTTCCTCTTTACCTATGGCACCGGTCGGTCCGGTCGCCATGGGTCCTCGTGATGCTCGCCTGAGCCACTGACTTCCCGCAAGCGCCCCGGTCCGACAGGACCGGGGCGCTTGCGCGTTTCCGCTCCTGTCGGCACCACACGATCCACAGGAGAGAACACCATGAGCGTCACCACCACCCCCGAGCAGCTGATCGCCGACTCGCGTACGCGCATCGACGCCCTCGACGACCGGATCATCGGTCTGATCCAGGAGCGGATGGCCGTCTCGACGGTCATCCAGGACGCCCGGATCGCGTCCGGCGGGCGCCGGGTGCACCTGTCGCGCGAGATGGAGGTGCTCTCCCACTGGAGCGATGCGCTCGGAAAGCCCGGCACCGCCCTCGCCATGACCCTGCTGGAGCTGTGCCGGGGGCGCGTGTGACGGCTGTTCGTCACCCGTCCGGACCGTGACCGGCCCCGGTGGCCTTCGTTGGTGAGGGTGTCCGCGTCAGCCAGCCGCGGAACCGCAACACCACGCGTGGATCCGCTGGAGCGATGAGACGCACGCCCCGTGGAGCGTGCATCGTGGGACCTCGCTCCTTCGCGTGACCGGACGGCAGGGGACAGCAGCCCGGTCATCCCGTAAAGGACGACCGGCCCAGGGGACGCCCAGGGCCGGTCGTTCTGCGTTGTCGCGCCTGCGTGGCGTACGCCGTTACGCGTGCCCGGCCGCCTTGCGGCGGAACGCCAGGAACAGCCCGGCGCCGACGGCCAGGAGCACCGCGCCACCGAGCGCGATCGCCTGGGCGGAGCTGCCGGTGGAGGCGAGGCCGCCGCCGTTGGTCGTGACACCCGTACCGGTGGCCGAGGTGCTCGGCGACGCGGTCGTGGTGGCCGTCGCGGAGCCGGTCGGGGCCGGCGAGGCCGTGGTGGTGCCGCTCGGGGTCGGGTTCGGGGTCGGTCCGGTGCCCTTCGCGTTGATCACGAGGGCCGCCGTGTCGTTGCTGTGGTTCGGGTCCCAGCGCTGGCCCGTGGTGCCCTGCGGCGTCTCCCGGCCGACCGTGACCGAGCCCTTGGCGTCCGCCACGACCGACTCGATCTTCAGCTGGAACGGGTAGGCGAACGTCTCCTTCTCTCCCACGACATGGCCGGTGGAGCAGAAGTAGCGCGGCGCGCCCAGGGTCTGGTCGCGGTGGGTGCCGTCGGCGTTGACGCCCGTGCAGCCGGCCGGGACCTTGGTGACCTTCGCGCCCGCCGGGATCACGATGTCGGTCCGGGCGATGTGGTCACCGTGGCGCAGGTCGGCGACCCACGCGGGGCCGTCGTTGCGGAAGCCGAAGTCGGCGGCGACCGTCTCGCCGGCCTTGCCCGTGAGGGACACGCCCGTGGCGACCAGGTCGGCGGTGTTCCTCGTCGCGAAGTCGAACTCCTGGATGTTGTTCCAGGGGTCGAGGTCCGCCGCCTGCTGGGCGGACCGGGCCGCGGCCTTGGGGGCCTGCTTCGCCGCGGCCAGCTTGTTGCGGGCGGCCGCGGGCGCGCGGTTCTTCGCCGCCTTCGGCTGGTCGCCGGCCGCGTACACCGCGTAGGTCAGGCCGTCGGTGAAGGCGTGCGGGGCGGCCTTGAGGGTGAGGGGGCCGTCGACGCCGTAGACCGCGCCCGGCTCGTACTCGCCTTCCAGCAGGCACTGCACCGTGGTCCAGCCCGTGTTCCACGGCTGGTTCGCGCTGGTGTCGTCGGAGTAGGAGCAGTTGTCGTACTGCTCGACCAGGTCGATGCCGTGCGTGGTGCGCATCTCGAGCACGACGCCGTTGACGGGGTCGGTGCCCTCGTTGGCGAAGATGATCGACAGGTTCTGCTTGTCGCCCGGCTTCTGCTCCGCCTTCAGGCGGGCCCGCTCCAGCACCAGGTCGGGGCCGCCGACGCGCACCTTGGTGGTGGCGGACTTGAAGGTGGCGCCTTCCGCCGCGCCGGTGAGCGTCAGGTCGGCGGTCGCGCCGACCTTGCTGTCCTTGGTCGCGCTGAGGTCCAGGTTCACGACGGTGGTTTCGCCCGTCCACAGCGCCCAGCGCTTGCAGGTCACGGCCGCGGCCGTGACCTTGCAGTCCGCGCCCCGGTCCTTGGCGAGCGTCACGTCGGCGATGCCCTTGAGGCCGCTCAGGTCGATCGTGAAGGTGCTCGGGCGGTCGAACGTCTTGGTGGAGTCGTTGACGATCCGGAACTCCACCGAGGTCTTCTGCGGCTCACCGCTCTGCCCGGGGTGCGGGCGCAGACCGATCCCGGCCGGTCCGGCCAGGGTGAAGACGGGGTCCGCGGCGTGTGCGGGAGTGGTGGCGAGCCCCAGGGCCACGAGGGCGCCGGCGGCCAGCAACGAGATGCGCTTTCTCATGCAGCCGTTGACCGTCGAACATCAGTCGCAGTTGCACACTTCACCGTGTGATCGACACCACAGCCCGGCACCGGAGATTCCGGTACAACCATCAAGGCTGAACATCTGTCACGTATGTACCGCGGTGGGTACCGCGCTCGGAGGGGGAGCGCGGTACCCACCGCTGTCACACGACAGGTTCCGGATAGCTCAGGAACGGCGCGGCGGAATCTCCGGGACCCCGAAGAACGGCAGCCGCAGCGCGCCGAAGGCCTCCTTGGGGACCGCCGGACGGACCGGCTCCACCGCGTCCAGGCGGACGTACGCGGCACCCTGCTCGGGCCGCGGGTCCCGCTCGCCCATGTTCGGCCAGTACGACATCGCCCGTTCCGCTTGCGCGGTGATCGTAAGCGACGGGTTCACCCCGAGGTTCGCGGAGACGGCCGAGCCGTCCACCACCGAGATGCCCGGGTGCCCGTAGAGCCGGTGGTAGGGGTCCACCACGCCCTCTTCCGGCGAGGCGCCGATCGGGCAGCCGCCCAGGAAGTGCGCGGTCAGCGGGGTCCCCATCAGCTCGCCGATGTTGCTGCCCGGGAAGCCGTTGATCTCCTCGGCCAGCAGGGTCGCGGCCTGCGTGGCCTCCGCGATCTGGACCGGGTTCGGGGCGCCGTGCCCCTGGCGGGCCGTGAGCAGGCCCTTGCCGATCCCGCCGGGCTTGCGGTACGTGGTCAGCGAGTTGTCCAGCGACTGCATGACCAGGCCGATGATGGTCCGCTCCGACCAGCGCCGGTTGGACAGCGAACGTGCCAGCTGCACCGGGTGCCGCACGGTCCTGCCGAGCCAGGCACGGACCCGGTGCTTGCTGTGGGGCACCTGGAGGACGGTCATGAACCCCATGGCGTTGGAGCCCCTGCCGTAGCGGACGGGCTCGATGTGGGTGTCGGCGTTGGGGTGCACGGAGGAGGTGATCGCCACGCCCCGGGTGAAGTCGGCCCGGCGGTCGCCTCCGTGCCGCTTGCGGTAGCGGCGATCGTCGGTCTGCGCGCCGACCAGGCCCTCGGAGTTGGTCCGGGTCAGCTCCCCGAGCCGGTGCGAGAGGCGCGGGAGCTCGCCGCGGTCCTTCATCGTGTGCAGCAGGGTCTGCGTGCCGTACGTGCCCGCCGCGACGACGACGTACCGGGCGCGCAGGACCTTCGCCCGGCCCCGCCGGCGGCCGTCGGTGGGGACCGTGCGGACGCGGTAGCCGCCCTCGGGGTGGTCGGAGAGCGCGGTGACGGTGGTCATCGGGTGGATGACGGCGCCGGCGCGCTCGGCGAGGTGCAGGTAGTTCTCGTTCAGCGTGTTCTTCGCGCCGTGCCGGCAGCCGGTCATGCACTCGCCGCATTCCGTGCACGCCTTGCGGGCGGGGCCGGCGCCGCCGAAGTACGGGTCGGGGACCTCGTCCCCGGGCCGGACCTTGGGCTGCGCCTCGCCGTCGGCGCCGTCGCCGAAGAAGACGCCGACCGGGGCCATGTGGAAGGAGTCCCCGACGCCCATCTTCTCGGCGGCCGCCTTGAGGTGGACGTCGGAGGGGGTCATGGTCGGGTTGAGGCGCACGCCGAGCATCCGCTTGGCCTGCTCGTAGTAGGGGGTGAGCTCGCCCCGCCAGTCGGTGATGGAGGCCCACTGCCGGTCCTCGAAGAAGGCGGCGGGCGGCACGTACAGCGTGTTCGCGTAGTTGAGCGAGCCGCCGCCCACGCCGGCGCCCGCGAGCACCATCACGTTGCCGAGCAGGTGGATCCGCTGGATCCCGTAGAGCCCGAGGGCCGGGGCCCACAGGTAGTTGCGCAGGTCCCAGCTGTTCTTCGGCAGGCTCTCGCGGGTGAAGCGGCGTCCCGCTTCCAGGACGCCGACCCGGTAGCCCTTCTCGGTCAGGCGCAGCGCCGAGACCGATCCGCCGAAGCCCGATCCGATGACGATGACGTCGTAGTCGTAGGAATCAGATGCAGACTCAGACACGGTGCTGCCCCTTAGCGGAGTCGGAGGGCCTTCATGACCTTGAGGCTGCGGGTCATGAACGCCGCGTACTTCTCGTCGTCCATGCCCAGCGAGGGCGCCATCGGGAGCAGCCGCTGGTGGGCGACGGTCTGGGCCTCGGTGTACTTGAGGATGCCCTCGGAGCCGTGGCGGCGGCCGAGGCCGGAGTCCTTCATGCCGCCCATGGGCGCCTGGGCACTGCCGTAGGCGGGGGCGTAGCCCTCGTTGATGTTGACGGTGCCGGTGCGCAGGCGGGCGGCGACGGCGTGGCCGCGGCGGGAGTCCTTGGTCCAGACACTGGAGTTCAGGCCGTACGCGGTGGCGTTGGCCTCGGCGATCGCCTGGTCCTCGTCGGTGAAGCGGTAGATCGAGACGACGGGGCCGAAGGTCTCCTCGCCGCAGACCGCCATGGGGGCCTCGACGCCGTCGAGGATGGTGGGCTCGTAGAAGAGCGGGCCGATGTCGGGGCGGGCGGTGCCGCCGGCGACGAGGGTGGCGCCTTTGGCCACGGCTTCGTCCACGTGCCGCTGTACGGTCTCCAGCTGGCGCTCGCCGACCAGGGAGCCCATGTCGGCGCCGTAGGCGAGGGAGGCGCCGAGCCGCATGGCCTTCGTACGGGCGGCGAACCGCTCGACGAAGGCGTCGGCGATCGAGGCGTGGACGTAGAGCCGCTCGATGGAGATGCAGAGCTGTCCGGCGGAGGAGAAACAGGCACGGACGGCGCCCGCGGCGGCCTTCTCGATGTCGGCGTCGTGCAGCACGAGCATGGCGTTCTTGCCGCCGAGTTCGAGGGAGACCCCGACGAGGCGGTCGGCGGCGCCCCGGGCGACCTCGCGGCCGGTACGGGTGGAGCCGGTGAAGGAGACGTAGTCCGCGTGCCGGACCACCTCGGGGCCGACGACGGGGCCCTCGCCGAGGACGATCTGGAAGACCTCGGCGGGCAGGCCGGCCTCGATCAGCAGGTCGCGGGCCCACAGGGCGGTCAGCGCGGTCTCGGTGTCGGGCTTCATGACGAGCGCGTTGCCGGAGACGAAGGCGGGCAGGGAGTCGCCGACCGACAGCTCGAGCGGGTAGTTCCAGGGGGCGATCTGGCCGACGACCCCGCGCGGCTGGCGCAGCTCGGTGACCTTGGTGAGGGTGGGCATGGCGCCGGTGTGGCCCTTGGGGCGCAGGTATCCGGGGGCCTTGCGTCCGTAGTGGCGGGCCGAGACGGCGACCGCCTGGACCTCCTCGTGCGCGTGCAGGCGGGCCTTGCCGGTCTCCAGCTGGATCAGGTCGAGGACCTCGGCCTGCCGGTCGAGGACCAGGTCGTGGAAGCGCAGCAGGACCGCCGCCCGCTTGGCGACGGGGACCGCCGCCCAGGCGGGCTGGGCGGCGCGGGCCCGGTCGAAGGCCTCGGCCACGTCCTCGGGGGTGGCCTCCGGCAGCTCCGCCAGCCGGTCCCCGGTGAAGGGGGTGTGGTTGGCGGTGCGGCCGGATCCGATCACTCCGCGGGTCAGCCGGGCGACCAGGTCGGGGGTCACCACGTCGGCGGCGGTGCGGGCACCGGCCGGGGCCGGGGCGACCGGGTTGGTGGGCTCCGGTGCGGTCCGGAGGGGGGCGGCGGGGGCCTGCGAGTCCGTCATGCCGGTGAGCGTATTGCGCCGGACAGCCTTTGGGTACCCGCCGGTAACCGGATTTTGCCATTTCCGCCAGCGATTGCTGGCAGGGTGCCGGAACCGCGGCGGATCAGGGCTTCCCGGCGGGCGGCTCCCAGCCGCTGAGCACGATGTCGAACTGCTGGCGGGTCTTGTCCCAGTCGGCGACCGGGCTCGACATGTAGATCGCGTACTCGGTCTCGTCCGGGGCGACGTACATCTGTTCCTTGGCCCTGCGCGGACCGGGGTGGTTCTGCTTCTCCGTCCAGCTGAAGTCCCAGAGCGCGGCCCGGGTGCTGCCCTGGAAGGTGTTCTGGTTCAGCTGATGCTTCTTGTAGTCCGTCCGCCCCGCCACCTGCCGCTCCAGGTCCAGCAGGTGCGCGTACGGGTCCTTGTAGTCCGGGCTGGGATCGGCGGCGATCCGGATGAAGTGCTTCCCGTCGTCCGGGGTGTAGTCGATCTGGTCGCCGTTCGCCTGGCGCTTCCAGCCCTCCGGGACGAACAGCGTGAAGCCCGCGATCGGGTCGGTGACCCTGGTCCAGCCGGCCGGTGGGGTCGCCGTCTGCGGCTTCCCGTCGTCGCCCGACTGTCCGCCGGTCGAGCTGGCGACCTTGTCAGGGTCACCCTCCTTGCCCTGGTCCCCGGTGTACCTGAGCACCCCGAACACCCCGCCCCCGCCGAGCAGCGCCGCCACCAGGGCCACGACCACGGCGCGCCCGCCCCAGCCCCGGGCCGGGTCGACGGAGGAAGCCGCCGTCGCCACCGTCGCCGTGGGCGGGCGGGTGGGGGGCTCCGGCAGCGCGGTCGTCTGCCCGACCTCGCCCTGCGGCGCGGGCGCCAGGGCCGGCTCCTGCGCCGGGGCGAGTTCCTCCGAGGTCACCGCGCGGGTGGGCACGTACGCCTGCGCGGCCTTCGGCTCGCGGCCCTCCATCGCCTCCAGCAGCATCCGCTCGGTCTCCTCGGCCGAGGGGCGCTCCGTCGGATCCTTGCGCAGCAGGGCCGTGATGACCGGCCCGAGCGCTCCGGCCTGGCGCAGCGCCGGCGGCTCGTCGTTGACCACGGCCTGCAGGCTGGAGATGGGCGACGTACGGCGGAACGGCGAACGGGCCTCCACCGCCGTGTAGAGGGTGGCACCCAGCGACCACAGGTCGGAGGACGGGTCGGGGATGCCGCCCGTGACCCGCTCGGGCGCCAGGTAGTCGATGGAGCCCACGATCTCGCCGGTGCGCGTGATCGACGAGTCGCCCTCGATCGCGGCGATCCCGAAGTCCGTGAGCAGCACCCGGCCGTCCTTGGCGAGCAGCACGTTGCCCGGCTTCACGTCACGGTGCAGTACGCCGACCGCGTGCGCGGCGCGCAGCGCGCCCAGCACGTGCAGGCCGATCCGGGCCGCCTCGCGGGGCTCGATCCGCCCGGCCGCCTTGGCCGCGTCCGCGAGGGAGGGCCCGTCGATGTACTCCATGACGATCCACGGCCGGTCGTCGTGCTCCAGGACGTCGTGGACGGTGACGACCGCCGGGTGCTGGATCCGGGCCGCGGCCCGGGCCTCCTTCTGCGTCCGGGCGTGCATGACGTCCCGGTCGGCCTGGGCGACGTACAGACCCGCCGTCAGTTCCTTGACGGCGACGGTCCTGTGGAGCAGCTCATCATGCGCACGCCACACCTTGCCCATGCCGCCCCGGCCGATCGGCTCGACGAGCCGGTACCGGCCCGCCAGCACGGCGCCCCCACCTGTCTGCTGTTCCACGAAATCCCGCCGCTCTCTGCACTTCAGGCCAGATTACGGAGCCCGGAGGGGCTGCCGGAACCGCCCGGGCGCCGAAAGACGGCACTGTGACGCAATCGCCGTACTGATCGGTCGTCAGTATCCGTTCAACCGCCCGCCTTGTAACTCGCCGTGGCCTTCTCGAAGACCTCGGTGACCTTGGACTGCTCGTCCTCCGGACCGGTGACCAGGACGACGTGGTAGCTGCCGCCCAGCGCCACGACGAAGTTGCGGGCGAAGACGTTGCGGCCGGTCCCGTCGATCCACGTGTACCGGCCCGTCGCCCGCAGTTGCTGGCCCACCTTGGTGGTCTTCACATCGCCGACGGTCGACCAGGTGGACGTCCGGTACGGGGTCAGCTCCGGCTCCTTGTCCTTCTGGTACGCCGCCGGATCCGGATTGCCCTGGACCTTGTCGCGGCCGGGGACGACGGTCAGCACGAACTGCCCGTCGGCGTACCGGACCTGACCGGACTCATTGATTCCGCGCCGCTCCCAGCCATCGGGCACCGCGATCTCGAAGTGCTCCGGGTCCTGTTGGGTGGTGTAACCGGCCGGGGCGGGGGCCGGGGCGGCCGGTGATCCGGCGGGCGCCGTCGTCTGCGGGGCCGGCTTGGACTCGGGCGTGCCCGAAGGGACTTGGGAGGGGCTCGGCTTCGCCGGCCCTTGCGAGCTGCCGCCCTGGGAAGCGCCCGCGGGCTCCTGGTCGGCGGCCCGGGGCAGGAACAGCATCGCGTACGCCACGCCGCCGGCGAGGAGGACCAGGATCCCGACGAGCAGGGTCCGCCCGAGGGCGCGCGGCTTACGGGGGCCCGCGGGGTTGCGGTGGCGCCCGTGGACCTCACCGCGGCGGCGTACGACGGGCAGCCGCGCCGGATCCGGTTCCGCCATCGCAAGCGCCCCGAAGCCGGCGTCCGGCTCGGGGGCGGACCGTACGAGCGACCGCAGCCAGCCGCGCAGCTCCTCGAAGTCGGGCCGCTCGGTGGGGTCCTGACGCAGCAGCGACTCCACGATCGGGCGCAGCGCGCCGCACTCCTCGGCGAAGGCGGGGGGCTCCGCGCAGACCATCTCGACCAGCTCGGCGGCGTTGTCCTCCGGGTACGGGGCATGCCCCTGCACCGCGCGGTAGAGCAGCGCGCCGAGCGCCCAGAGGTCGGTGGCGGGCCCGACGGGGGCCGCGAGCTGCCAGTGCCCGTGGACGGGGCCGGCCTGCTCGGGGGCCCACCGCTCGGTGACGGCTCCGACGACGGCCATCCGGGTCTGCCGCGCGCGCTCGGCGTCCAGGCCGGTCCGCGGCCCGGACCAGCCGTCGCCGGTGGGCTGTGGCCGGTCGGGGGCGGCCGGCGCCGGGGCGTCGGCCTGCCGGTAGCCCTGGGGCAGGGCGAGTTGGGCGGGCAGGGCGGGGCGCTCGGGCTGCGCCTGCGGTGCCTGCTCCGGCTCCGGCTCCGGCTCCGGCTCCGGCTGGGGTACGGGTACGGGCTCCGGGGTGGTCGCGGGTACGGGCGCGGGAAGCTCCGCCCGGCGGGGGGTCGCGCCGTGCCAGGGGGCGCCGGCACCGGCCTCCGGGCCGCCGTACGGGTACGAGTACCCCTGCGGGAGGGTCGACCCCTCGGGGCGGCGCTCCGGCGGCGCACCGGCCTCGATCTCGGCCGCCGCCCCGCCCCTACGCTCCTCGATCACCCGGGCGGCGGCGGCCCGCGCCCCGGCCCGGTAGGCGGCGACGACCCCGGCCCGCGCGGCGGCCTGGACGTCGGGGCGGTCCTGCGGACGGCCGGGGGTGATGTGATCGGTGTACCGCGGCCCGGTGTCGTATCCGGGGGCCACGAGCGGCGCGTACGCGACGTCCACCGGACCGGCGCCGGCCGGAGCCGGGACCGGATCAGCGACCGGATCCGGAGCTGGGACGGGCGGCGGAGCCGGGACGGGGGCGGCGACTTGGGCCGGAGCCAGGGCCGGAGCCGGAGCCGGAGTTGGAGCCGGGGCGGTGGCGGTACCCCATCCCGCTCCTCCTCCGCCGACGGTCTCCTCCGCGCTCGGGACGGGGTCGTACCCGCACAAGGCCTCCTCCGCCGCGCCAGCCGCGAGGCCCGTCAGCACGACGCGGCCGTCCTCGCACACCAGCACCGTCCGGACGGTGATGTTCCGGTGCGTCCAGCCGTGCGCGTGCAGCACCCGCAGCGCGGTCAGCACGTCCGACGCCACTTCGGCGGCCCGGTAGGGGCTCAGCGGTTCATCGGCTATCAGCGCGGCCAGCGGCCGGGCCGGGACCAGTTCGCTCACTATCCACAGCGACTCGCCTTCGGCGAACACGTCGAAGACCTGGTCCAGCCGCGGATGGTCCGGGATCGAAGCCGCGGCCTGCGCGGCCTCGATGGCGCGGCGCACGGCCGGCAGATCGGCGGGCGAGCGGCGCGCCGCCGGGACGGCCCGCGGCCCGTCCAGCAGCTCCGCGTCCACGACCTCCGGCAACGGCACCTGCCGTACCAGGACTTCCTGCCCGCTGCGCGTGTCGAAGGCGCGGGTCTCTATCAGTTCGTACTCATCGGACGGCGGCAGGGGCAGACGGTAGCGGCCGGCCAGGATCCGGCCCGCGTACTCCTCCACATCGCCTCCCCCGAGTGCGGCGGGCTCCCCATGGCCCCTCCGACACGATACGTCGCCAGGGCCGCCCGCGTCCCGAGGTCAGCCGAGCGGCTGGAAGGTCTCGAAGGCGACGTTGCGCATCTGGGTGCACTCGGGGCCGTCCCACTGGTCGGCGGCGCAGCTGATCATGATCGCGTAGCCGTGCGTCGCGTCCAGCTTGAACCCGCGGTTGAGCACGCGGACCTTGATGCCCTTCTGCTCCCGCTCGAACTCCCAGTCGGCGACCGTCGGATAACCCCGGTAGTCGACCACGTCGATGCGGATCTGGCGGTATCCCTTGCTGCCGCTCGCCACTCCGGGAACCGACTTGATCCAGGCCAGGCGCGCGTCGTCGCCAGGCTTGCCGGTGTAGTCGACCTGGATCCGCGGGAAGCCGCCGCTCTCGCGGGCGTATATACCGCCGGAGTTGTCGCCCGCTATGGCGATCTGCTTGAAGCCCTCGGGCATCGCCATCGAGAAGTGGAACCCGAACTCCTGAAGCAGGGCGTATCCCGCCGGAAGTGCGCCGCCGACCCCGCCGGACGTGACGCCCTGGCCTTGGCCCGCACCCTGGGACTGCTGGCCCTGGCCCTGCTGGCCACCGGGGGCGGTACCCGTACCGGCACTGCCGCCACCGGCCGCCTCGCCCGTGTTCCCCGAGGGCTTCGGGGAGGTCTCCCCGGTCCCGCCGCTGGCGCTGCCGCTGCCGCTGCCCGGGTCCTTCGGGGCCGAGGCCGCCGGAGTGGGCTTGCCGTCGCCCTTGCTCTCGTCCTTGGTGCTCTTGTCGTCATCACCGCTGAAGGCGTAGGCGATGAGCGAGCCGACGACCGCCAGCACCACGACCAGGGCCGTCGCGGCGAGCACGATGGTGCGGCGCTGCATGACGTCGGTGAGCGGAGCCTTGACGGGGGACGGCTTGGACTTCGGCGGCTCCGCGGCGGATACGGCCGTGGTGGCGGCCGCGGCCGTCGCCGCCTTGCGGGCGGCCTTCAGCGCGGCGCGGGCGCGGTCGCGCTGCTCGCGGTCGCGCCGCTCGCGTTCCTTCTTCGCCGCCCGCTCGGCCGCCTTCTCCGCCTTGTCCGCGGCGGCCTTCTCCACGGCCTGCTTGGCGTCGGCCAGCGATATCTGCCGGGTCTCCTCGGCCGCCGGAGCCGCTACGGGGGCGGGCGCGGGCTCGGGCGCCGCGAGGACGGCGCTCAGCATCGCCCGGGTGCGGGCTTCGTCGAGCCGGTGGGTCGGGTCCTTGGCGAGCAGGCCGTAGATGACCTCGGCCAGCGGACCGGCGTTCTTCGGCGGGTCCACCGGCTCGGTCATCACCGCCGTGAGGGTGGCGAGCGCGGATCCCTTGTCGTACGGGGGCACTCCCTCGACGGAGGCGTACAGCAGGCCGCCGAGCGACCACATGTCGGCGGGCGGGCCGGGCTTGTGGCCGCGGGCACGCTCGGGGGAGATGTAGGAGGGGGCGCCGACGAGCATGCCGGTGGAGGTGACGGAGGGGTCGCCCTCGACCTGCGCGATGCCGAAGTCGGTGAGGACGACACGGCCGTTGCCGGCGATGAGCACGTTCGACGGCTTCACGTCGCGGTGCAGGATGCCCTGGCCGTGGGCGGCGCGCAGCACGTCGAGCACCGCCAGGCCGACCTCGGCCGCGCGGTGCGGGGTGAGGGGGCCGTTCTCCCGTATGAACTCGGCGAGCGAGGGACCCTCGATGAGTTCCATGACGATCCACGGACGGGCGTCCTCGTCGACGACGTCGTAGACGGTGACGGCGCCGCCGCTGCGGATCCGGGCAATGGCCTTGGCCTCGCGGAGGGTACGGGTGATGAGGCGTCGCTTCTCGTCCTCGTCGACCCCGGTGCTGAAACGGAGCTCCTTGACGGCGACGGTCCGGCCCAGGGTCTCGTCCTGGGCCCGCCAGACGGTACCCATCCCGCCCTTGCCGAGCACAGCCCCCAGCCGGTACCGCCCGGCCAGCAGCCGTCCCTCGTCCTGCCCGCCCTCGGCGGCCCTGGCCGCGGCGGCCTTGACGGCGGCGGCCATGGCATCGGCCTTCTCGACGACGGGATTGACCACCTCTCCCCCCGCCTTGGGCGCGGGCACGTCCTTGCGCAGCCCCGGCTCGGCAGCCGCGGACTTCGGGTCCTCGGGCTCGGCCACCGGCTTCGCCTTGGGCGCGGGCACGTCCTTGCGCAGCCCCGGCTCGGCAGCCGCAGGCTTCGGGGTCTCGGGCTTCGCCACCGACGCGGCGTCGGCCGCAGGCTTCGCACCCTCAGGCTCCGCCGCAGGCGGCCCGGCAGGCGCAGCGTCAGCCGCCGGCTTAGCGGCCTCGGGCTTCGCCTTGGGCGCGGGCCCGTCCTTGCGCAGCCCCGGCTTGCCGGCCGCAGGCCTGGCGTCCTGGGTCTGTGCCACGGACGCAGCATCAGCCGCGGGCTTCCCACCCTCAGGCTCCGCCGCAGGCGACCCGGCAGGCGCCCCAACAGGTGCGTCCGAAGGCACGGCACCAGCCGCAGGCTTCCCACTGCCGGGCTTCGCCGCAGGCGACCCCACAGCCGAAGCCGCGGCGCCAGCCCCAGACTTCTCACTGCTGGGCTTCGCCGCAGGCGACCCGGCAGGCGACTCGGTGTGCTCCGGCTTCGACATGCGTCCCCTCTGCGATCGTGCCGCTGCTCCGCCTGCCCCAGCGGCTGAGCGACCCGGCGGCCGGGGCCCGTGGTAACCCGCCCCGGCAGAACCCTCATTCTTCCTCACTCCGCAACGGACGGGCGCCCCGGGTCCGCGGTTCCCCCCTCCACATCCCGGAGTTACAACGGAACGATGTCGGGCGCGCCCAGCCGCGCCGCGTCCGCCGTCTGGTCGTCCGGCTGGCGCTGCGATTCCCGCTCCGCCTGGACCCGCTTCTCGTAGTGCTCCACTTCCTTCTCGATCTGCTGCTTGTCCCACCCCAGAACCGGAGCCATCAACTCCGCGCATTCCCGCGCCGACCGCGTCCCCCGGTCGAAGGTCTCGATCGAGATCCGTGTCCGCCGCGTCAGTACGTCGTCCAGATGGCGGGCCCCCTCGTGCGAGGCCGCGTACACGATCTCCGCCCGCAGGTAGTCGTCCGCCCCGGACACCGGCTCACGCAGTCCCGGATCGGCGGCCATCAGGTCCAGCAGTTCCTCCGTCAGTGACCCGAAGCGGTTCAACAGGTGCTCCACCCGCACCACATGAAGCCCCGTCCGGGCCGCGATCCGCGCCCGCCCGTTCCACAGCGCCCGGTATCCCTCCGCCCCCACCAGCGGCACGTCCTCCGTCACGCATTCCGCCACCCGCTGGTCGAGGCCGTGCACGGCCTCGTCGACCGCGTCCTTCGCCATGACCCGGTACGTCGTGTACTTGCCCCCGGCGACCACCACCAGCCCCGGCACCGGGTGTGCGACCGTGTGCTCGCGCGACAGCTTGCTCGTCGCGTCCGACTCCCCGGCCAGCAACGGCCTCAGGCCCGCGTACACACCCTGGACGTCGTCGCGCGTGAGCGGCACGGCCAGCACCGAGTTCACGTGCTCCAGCAGGTAGTCGATGTCCGCGCTCGACGCCGCCGGGTGCGCCTTGTCCAGGTCCCAGTCGGTGTCCGTGGTCCCCACGATCCAGTGGCGGCCCCACGGGATGACGAACAGCACCGACTTCTCGGTCCGCAGGATCAGTCCGGTGCTCGAATGGATCCGGTCCTTCGGTACGACCAGATGAATGCCCTTCGAGGCCCGTACGTGGAACTGGCCGCGCTCCCCGATCAGCGCCTGGGTGTCGTCCGTCCACACCCCCGTCGCGTTCACGACCTGCTTCGCGCGGATCTCGTACTCGCCTCCGCCCTCGACGTCACGCACCCGCGCGCCGACCACCCGTTCGCCCTCGCGCAGGAAGCCGATGACCCTCGCCCGATTGGCGCAGTGCGCCCCGTACGCGGCGGCCGTCCGCACGAGCGTGGTGACGTAGCGTGCGTCGTCCATCTGGGCGTCGTAGTACTGCAGGGCCCCCACCAGCGCGTCCTTGCGGAGCGCCGGCGCCACCCGCAGCGCGCGCCCCCGCGACAGGTGCCGGTGCACGGGCAGGCCGCGCCCGTGGCCGCTGGACACGGACATCGCGTCGTACAGCGCGACGCCCGCCCCGGCGTAGAGCCGCTCCCAGCCCTTGTGCTGCAGCGGGTACAGGAAGGGCACCGGCTTCACCAGATGCGGGGCGAGGCGCTCCAGCAGCAGCCCGCGCTCCTTCAGCGCCTCGCGCACGAGGGCGAAGTCGAGCATCTCCAGGTACCGCAGACCGCCGTGGATCAGCTTGCTGGAGCGGCTGGAGGTGCCCGAGGCCCAGTCCCGCGCCTCCACCAGGGCGGTCGACAGGCCGCGCGTCACGGCGTCGAGCGCGGTGCCGGCGCCCACCACGCCCGCACCCACCACCAGCACGTCCAGTTCCCGCTCGACCATCCGGGTGAGGGCCTCGGCCCGCTGCACCGGCCCCAGTGTCGCTGTCCTCACGGCTGCCTCCCGTTGGTGCGGATGAGATCCCGCTCACATGCCCCGTTCCACGATTCTGACCGCCCGCACCCACATCAGCCACCGCCTGTGGACAACACAACGGTGATGTTCACTCCGGAATGCGACATATCTGTCATATATAAGCCTAGTCTGACATTGCGCCAGCTCCCCTGCCCCCCGGAGAACTTGCGCGGCAGCCCCCTCATGTCAGGGAAGGGACGGCACCCCCATGCCCGCAGATCTCGCCGTCATCGGACTCGGCCATCTCGGCCTCCCACTCGCCCAGGCGGCCGTCGCCGCCGGAATCGAGACGGTCGGCTACGACAGCGGTCCGGTCACGGACTCCACCCTCACCGCCGCCGAGATCCGCCGCATGTCGGCGGCCGGCTTCCGGGTCACCACCAACCCCGCCGAGCTCGGCCGGGTCCGCACGGCCGTCATCTGCGCCCCCACCCAGCTCGGCGCCGATCGCGCACTGGACCTCTCCGCCGTCGGCGAGGCCGGCCGCGCGCTCGCGGCCCGGCTGCGCCCCCACACCACCGTGATCCTCGAATCCGCCGCCCACCCGGGCGTCACCGAGGACTACCTCCGCCCGATCCTCGAAGCCGGCTCCGGGCTGCGGGCGGGCCGCGACTTCCACCTGGCCTACTCCCCCAGCCGCCTCGACCCGGGCAACCGCACCCACGGCATCTCCAACACCCCCAAGGTGATCGGCGGCCTCACCCCCGCCTGCACGGAGTCCGCGCACGCCTTCTACGCCCGCCTCACCGAGAAGGTCGTCCGCGCCCGCGGCCTGCGCGAGGCCGAGACCGTACAGCTCCTCGAAACGAACTACCGCCACGTCAACATCGCCCTCATGAACGAGATGGCGGTGCTCTGCCACGACCTCGGCGTCGACCTGTGGGACGTCATCCGCTGCGCCGAGACCAAGCCGTACGGATTCCAGGCCTTCCGCCCCGGCCCGGGAGTCGGCGGCCACGGCGTCCCCCTCGACCCGAACTACCTGCCCCACACCACGCGCACCCCCGGCCACCCCCTGCGCATGGTCGGACTGGCGCAGGAGATCAACGACCGGATGCCGCAGTACGTCATCCAGCGCTCGGCCACCCTGCTGAACGAGCACGGCAAATCCGCCCGCGGGGCCCGCGTCCTGCTCCTCGGCGTCACCTACAAGCCCGACCTGGCCGACCAGGAGGGCTCCCCGGCCCGCGAGATCGCCAGCCGCCTCCTCGACCTGGGCGCGCTGATCAGCTACCACGACCCGTACATCACGGGCTGGCGGGTCAGGGACCAGCCGGTCCCCCGCGCCGAGTCGCTCTACGAGGCCGCCGCGAACGCGGACCTGACCATCCTGCTCCAGCACCACCGCACCTACGACCTGCAGGGCCTCGCCGTGAAGGCCCAGCTGCTCCTGGACACCCGCGGCGCCAGCCCGGTGGGCGCCGCCCACCGCCTCTGAGCTCCGGAAATCCCCCTGGCACGTGCGCTCGGATCCCTGGGGGGATTTCCCATGAGCCAGAACTTCACGCCGCCTTCCGGACGGCCCGGAAGGCCGGCCACTGACGCACCGGCGGCCCACGGGGCGCTGAGCAGGCACGACGGGCCCGGAAACGGCCGCCGATCCAGGCCGACGGGATCCGCACCGGTCCATACGATCCGCGCGTGCCCGCTCACACCCCGACCGGTCGGCCAGTGTGCGAACCCGCCGACCGCATGCCCGCCCTCGCGGCCCTGAGGACGTCCGCGACTGGGCCCGAACGCGGTCCTGTGGATGACCAGCGACACCCTCCCAGAGGGCCTGGACCACCTCTCGGTCCACACCCGCGAACACCTCGACGCCGTCGCCGCCCAGCTCAACGGCCGCCCACGCAAAACGCTCGACTGGGAAACCCCAGCCGAGCGCCTGCATAAACTGCTCGCGGCCTGATCAAACCGACCACGTGTTGCCACGACCGCTAGAAACCGCCAACGGGGATCGGGCCCTTCGGCATGTGCGGCCGGGAGTCAGCGGCTGTGCTGCGAGTCCGCGATCGTGACCTCGACCCGCTGGAACTCCTTGAGCTCGCTGTAGCCGGTGGTGGCCATCGAGCGGCGCAGGGCGCCGAAGATGTTCATCGAGCCGTCCGGGGTGTGCGAGGGGCCGGTGAGGATCTCCTCGGTGGTGCCCACGGTGCCGAGGTCGACCTTCTTGCCGCGCGGCACGTCCTCGTGGACGGCCTCCATGCCCCAGTGGTTGCCCTTGCCGGGCGCGTCCGTGGCACGGGCCAGCGGGGAGCCCATCATCACGGCGTCCGCGCCACAGGCGACGGCCTTCGGGATGTCGCCGGACCAGCCCACGCCGCCGTCGGCGATGACGTGCACGTAGCGGCCGCCGGACTCGTCCATGTAGTCGCGGCGGGCCGCGGCCACGTCCGCGACGGCGGTCGCCATCGGGACCTGGATGCCGAGCACGTTGCGCGTGGTGTGCGCGGCGCCGCCGCCGAAGCCGACGAGGACACCGGCCGCGCCGGTGCGCATCAGGTGCAGGGCCGCCGTGTAGGTGGCGCAGCCGCCGACGATGACCGGGACGTCGAGCTCGTAGATGAACTGCTTGAGGTTCAGCGGCTCGGCGGCGCCCGACACGTGCTCCGCGGACACCGTGGTGCCGCGGATCACGAAGATGTCCACGCCCGCGTCGACGACGGCCTTGGAGAACTCGGCCGTGCGCTGCGGGGACAGCGCGGCGGCGGTGACGACACCGGAGTCGCGCACCTCCTTGATGCGCTGCCGGATCAGGTCCGCCTGGATCGGGGCGGAGTAGATCTCCTGGAGGCGGCGGGTGGCCGCGTCCTCGTCCAGCTCCGTGATCTCGTCGAGCAGCGGCTGCGGGTCCTCGTACCGGGTCCACAGGCCTTCGAGGTTCAGCACGCCGAGGCCGCCGAGCTCGCCGATGCGGATGGCGGTCTGCGGGGAGACGACCGAGTCCATGGGGGCGGCGAGGAACGGGAGCTCGAAGCGGTAGGCGTCGATCTGCCAGGCGATCGAGACCTCCTTCGGGTCCCGGGTACGCCGGCTCGGGACGATGGCGATGTCGTCGAACGCGTACGCCCTGCGGCCGCGCTTGCCGCGCCCGATCTCGATCTCAGTCACGTGTGGTGGCCTTTCCTCTGGGTCTGCCCGTCCAGTATCCCCGAATGCCGGGGGCCCGCGTTCCGGTGACCGCTGTACGGACGCCCGCGCGGGCACGGCGAAAGGGGGACGGCGAAGGGGGCGGGCCCGATGGACCCGCCCCCTCAGCTCATACCGTTCAGCCCTTGCGGGAGTAGTTCGGTGCTTCGACCGTCATCTGGATGTCGTGCGGGTGGCTCTCCTTGAGGCCCGCCGAGGTGATCCGGACGAACCGGCCGCGGTCCTGCAGCTCGGGGACCGTGCGGCCGCCGACGTAGAACATCGACTGGCGCAGGCCGCCGACGAGCTGGTGCACGACCGCGGAGAGCGGGCCGCGGTAGGGGACCTGGCCCTCGATGCCCTCGGGGATGAGCTTGTCGTCGCCGCCCACGCCCTCCTGGAAGTAGCGGTCCTTGGAGAAGGACTTCTGCTCACCACGGGACTGCATCGCGCCGAGCGAACCCATGCCGCGGTACGACTTGAACTGCTTGCCGTTGATGAAGAGCAGCTCGCCCGGGGACTCCTCGCAGCCCGCGAGCAGCGAGCCGAGCATCACCGTGTCGGCGCCCGCGACCAGGGCCTTGGCGATGTCGCCGGAGTACTGGAGGCCGCCGTCGCCGATGACCGGGACACCGGCCGCCTTGGCGGCGAGCGAGGCTTCGTAGATCGCGGTGACCTGCGGGACACCGATGCCGGCGACGACGCGGGTGGTGCAGATGGAGCCGGGGCCGACGCCGACCTTGATGCCGTCGCAGCCGGCGTCGATCAGCGCCTGGGCGCCGTCACGCGTGGCGACGTTGCCGCCGATGACGTCGACGGTGGAGTTCGACTTGATCTTGGCGACCATGTCGCCGACCAGGCGGGAGTGGCCGTGGGCGGTGTCGACGACGATGAAGTCGGCGCCCGCCTCGATCAGGGCCTGGGCGCGCTCGTACGCGTCGCCGGCGACGCCGACGGCCGCGCCGACGAGGAGCCGGCCGTCCTTGTCCTTGGCGGCGTTCGGGTACTTCTCGGCCTTGACGAAGTCCTTGACCGTGATGAGGCCCTTGAGGATGCCCGCCTCGTCGACCAGCGGAAGCTTCTCGATCTTGTGGCGGCGCAGCAGCTCCATGGCGTCCACGCCCGAGATGCCGACCTTGCCCGTGACCAGCGGCATCGGGGTCATGACCTCGCGCACCTGGCGGGTGCGGTCCGACTCGAAGGCCATGTCGCGGTTGGTGACGATGCCGAGGAGCTTGCCGGCGGGGTCGGTGACCGGGACGCCGGAGATGCGGAACTTCGCGCAGAGCTGGTCGGCCTCGCGCAGCGTCGCGTCCGGGTGCACCGTGATCGGGTCGGTGACCATGCCGGACTCGGAGCGCTTGACCAGGTCGACCTGGTTGGCCTGGTCGGCGATGGAGAGGTTGCGATGCAGCACGCCGACGCCGCCCTGACGGGCCATGGCGATGGCCATGCGGGCCTCGGTGACCTTGTCCATGGCGGCGGACAGCAGGGGAACGTTCACGCGCACGTTGCGCGAGATGAGGGAAGAGGTGTCGATCGCGTCAGGCGACATGTCCGACGCGCCCGGCAGCAGCAGCACGTCGTCGTAGGTCAGTCCGAGCGTGGCGAATTTGTCGGGCACTCCGTCGGCGGTCATGACACCTTCCCAAATGGTCTTGCTCAGCGCGGATGTCCATGCTAACGGGATCCCGACGCGTCTCATTCCACGACCAAGGTCAAGCAGAAGTTTCGTCGTTTCCTACGACTGCGGACCGCGACCGGCGCCCACGCCGAGCTACCGGCGTGGATCTACGCGGGCCCGCCTGGACCGGGTCGGACCTGCCGTCCCCGCAACACGGACCGCGACGGGACCGCACGGACCGACGGACCGCGAGGACCCGCCGGGCCAGCTGCCGCGGCCGCTCTACTGCTCGGCGAGTGCCCGCAGCCGGCTGAGCGCGCGGTGCTGGGCCACGCGCACGGCCCCGGGGGACATGCCGAGCATCTGCCCGGTCTCCTCCGCGGTCAGCCCGACGGCCACCCGCAGCACGAGGAGCTCGCGCTGGTTCTCCGGAAGGTTCGCCAGCAGCTTCTTGGCCCAGGCGGCGTCGCTGCTGAGCAGCGCGCGCTCCTCCGGGCCCAGCGAGTCGTCGGGCCGCTCCGGCATCTCGTCGGAGGGCACGGCCGTGCTGCCGGGGTGCCGCATGGCGGCCCGCTGCAGGTCGGCGACCTTGTGTGCGGCGATCGCGAAGACGAATGCCTCGAAGGGGCGCCCGGTGTCCCGGTAGCGCGGCAGCGCCATCAGGACGGCGACGCAGACCTCCTGCGCCAGGTCTTCCACGAAGTGACGAGCGTCACCCGGCAATCGCGAGAGCCGGGTGCGGCAGTAGCGGATCGCGAGGGGGTGCACGAAGGCGAGCAGGTCGTGCGTGGCCTGCTCGTCGCCCTCCACCGCCCTGCGTACGAGCGCGCTGACGCCCCCGGCACTGCCGCCTTTGGCGGCGCCGGTCGGGCCTGTGGCCGCGGGTGACCCCAGGGCCTCGTCGTCGCGCATCAATCCATGGTGCCTTGGCGCCGGAGCATCCGCGCCGCCATGGCCCTTGTTGTGCATCGAAGCGTTATGAGCAGGTGCGCCGGAACTCATCATCTGCGCCCTCCCCTCCCGCTCGGCCGAATAGTCCCCGAGAGACTCCACACCCTCAAGGATGCGGCATCGCGCACGAAGCGAGACGTCCCCCGGATTGTGCCCCGCCAATCCCCGGGTGCGCACCGGGTAAGGCGGGGGCAGGGATGCCCTCGACAACAAGAGCCGTCGAGGGCGGCGCGCCGCCCCGTCCGCGGGTGGCGGACGGGACCGCTCTCGACGATCCACGGCCTGCGGCGGACCGGGCCGGGCCCGGCCACGACCGGGAGGTCAGCGGACCAGACCCCAGCGGAAGCCGAGTGCCACGGCGTGTGCCCGGTCCGAGGCGCCGAGCTTCTTGAACAGCCGGCGGGCGTGCGTCTTGACCGTGTCCTCGGAGAGGAAGAGCTCGCGCCCGATCTCCGCGTTGGACCGGCCGTGGCTCATGCCCTCCAGCACCTGGATCTCGCGCGCGGTGAGCGTGGGCGCGGCGCCCATCTCGGCCGAGCGGAGCCGGCGCGGGGCCAGTCGCCAGGTCGGGTCGGCGAGGGCCTGGGTGACCGTGGCCCGCAGTTCGGCGCGCGAGGCGTCCTTGTGCAGGTATCCACGGGCGCCGGCGGCGACCGCGAGGGCCACGCCGTCCAGGTCCTCGGCGACCGTCAGCATGATGATGCGGGCGCCGGGGTCGGCCGAGAGCAGCCGGCGGACCGTCTCCACACCGCCCAGCCCGGGCATCCGTACATCCATCAGAATCAGGTCGGAGCGGTCGGCGCCCCAGCGGCGGAGGACTTCCTCGCCGTTGGCAGCCGTCGTCACACGCTCGACGCCGGGCACGGTGGCAACCGCGCGACGGAGCGCCTCTCGGGCAAGCGGGGAGTCGTCGCAGACGAGGACGGATGTCATGACCGCCCTCCGCAGCTGCTGATGCGCGTCACCTTGAGCCTCCAGGCTGGTACGTATCGTCACCTGTGCGGTCGATGCCCCCGGACACCTGTCCGAGAACTTATTGGTTCAACCGCCTTCGCACTCTCAACGATGGTCACTCGAAAGAGTTACGGGTCGGACGGACACCTTCAGCACTCTACGTGAGGAAGCGATCACGGCGCAGGAGCCACGAGCCGCTTGTCCTCCATCTGGAGCTATGCCCTATTTGGCGGCTTTCCTTCCGTTTGGCACGTGTCTGAGGCTAGATTCCCAATGAGTCATATTTACATCTACTCCGACAGTAGGTGTGGAGACATGGACCGTATCCGCCTCAGTACCGGCACCAAGAGGGACTACCAATGGCAGATTTCTCCCGCCTCCCCGGACCGAACGCCGACCTCTGGGACTGGCAGCTGCTAGCCGCCTGCCGCGGGGTCGACAGCTCCCTCTTCTTCCACCCGGAAGGCGAGCGGGGCGCGGCCAGGAGCGCGCGCGAGGCCTCGGCTAAAGAGGTCTGCATGAGATGCCCGGTGCGTTCGGAATGCGCCGCGCACGCACTCGCCGTCCGAGAGCCCTACGGGGTGTGGGGCGGCCTCACCGAGGACGAGCGCGAGGAACTGATGGGCCGCGCCCGGCACCGCCTGATCCCCGCATCGAGTGCGATCGGACCGATCGGACCGATCGCGCCGCACTGAGAGCCGACGAAACGTCCGAAGGAACGTTTCTTCGAATCACCAGCACGCCCGGGCGTGTCGCCGCCCGGCCCGCGTTTCACCCGTTCGGCCGTATCCGGCCCCGCGAGGTGCGCCCCCCGGCCGCCGCCGGGGGCGGACGCGGGCCCGGCCGCGCGGCCGCGGGTCGGCGCGCGCTCGGCTGCGGGTCAGCGCGCGGCCGCCCGTTCCAGCTCGGCCAGGGTCGCGGCCACCGCCGGCACCCGGGCCAGGTCGGGCAGGGTCAGCGCCACGACCTCCCGCTCGACGGCCGGTTCCACCGCCACCGTGCTCACGCCCTTGGCCCGTACGGACTCCACCGCGAGCTCCGGCAGCACCGCCACGCCCAGCCCGGCGCCGACCAGACCGACCACCGCCGGGTAGTCGTCGGTGGCGAAGTCGATGCGCGGGGTGAAGCCCACGCCCTCGCACACGTCCACCAGATGGCGGCGGCAGCGCGGACAGCCCGCGATCCAGGGTTCGTCCGCCAGCTCCGCCATGCCCACGCGCTCCGCCCCGGCCAGCCGGTGCCCCTCCGGGACCAGACCGACGAGCCGGTCGGTCAGCAGCGGCCGCACCACGAGGTCGTCCCACTCCGCGGCGGAATGGGACGCCCCGCCGTAGCGGAAGGCCAGCGCCAGGTCGCAGTCGCCCTCGCGCAGCATCTCCACCGAACGCGGCGGCTCCGCCTCGACCAGCGAGATACGGGTCCCCGGGTGCTCGGCGCGCATCGCCGCGAGCGCCGTCGGCACCAGAGTGGAGCTGCCGCTGGGGAAGGACACGAGCCGGACCCGGCCCGCGCGCAGCCCCGCGATGGCCGCGACCTCCTCCTCGGCGGCGGTCAGCCCGGCCAGGATCCCCGCGGCATGGCGGACCAGGGCCTCGCCCGCCTGGGTCAGCCGCATCTCGCGGCCGGTGCGGATGAGCAGCGGGGTGCCGGCGGACTGCTCCAGCGCCTTCATCTGCTGGGAGACGGCGGGCTGGGTGCAGCCGAGCTCGCGGGCGGCGGCGGAGAAGGACCCGGTCCCGGCGACGGCGCGCAGAACCCGGAGATGGCGTGCTTCGATCACCCTTCGAGCATAAGCCCTACTTTGATTCTTGCACCAATACCCCGGTCTCGCTTTGAGATGGCTCGGTCGGCGTGGTCCCATGGGCTCCATGCACTTGATCTCTGTGAACCTCGGCCGCGCCACGGCCGTCGACTACACGGACGCGGAGGGCGGGGTGACGGGCATCGGCAAGCGCCCCGTCCCCGGACCGGTCCACGTCGCCGCCCCGGGCCCCAGGTCCACCGGCCTCGGCAGCGGCCTGGAAGGTGACACCGTCTGCGACCGGCGCTACCACGGCGGCGACCACCAGGCCGTCTACGCGTACGCCCGCGAGGACCTGGACCTGTGGGAGCGCGAGCTGGGCCGCGAACTGCCCGGCGGCCTCTTCGGCGAGAACCTCACCACCTCCGGCATCGACCTGAACACCGCGCGGATCGGCGACCGCTGGCAGGTCGGCGCCGACGTCGTCCTCGAAGTGGCCTCGGCCCGCATCCCGTGCCGGACCTTCCAGGGGGCCATGGGCCAGGCCGGCTGGGTCAAGCGGTTCACCCAGGAGGCCCGGCCGGGTGCGTATCTACGGGTGATCGAGGAGGGTTCGGTCTCCCCCGGCGACCCGATCCGGATCATCCACCGGCCGGACCACGACGTGACGGTGCAGTTGTGGTTCCGCGCCTTCACCACCGAACGGACCCTGCTGCCGCTCACCCTGGCCGCGGGCGAGGCGATGGCACCGGAGGCCCACGAGCGGGTCCGCCTGTACGTGGAGAAGTACGGGGCGGGGGCCGGGGCGAGGTAACGCGGTCCCCCCGGGAAGCTAGGTTGCGCCTATGACGACTGCTTTGATTACGGGATCCACGGCGGGCATCGGCGCCGCCTTCGCCCGGCGGCTGGCCGCCCAGGGACACAATCTGGTGCTGGTGGCACGGGACACGAAGCGGCTCGGCGAGCAGGCCACCGAGCTGCACGACCGGCACGGCATCGAGGCCGAGGTGCTGGCCGCCGACCTCTCCACGGAGCAGGGCATCGCGGCGGTCGAGCAGCGCCTCGGCGACCGCACCCACCCGGTGGACCTGCTGGTGAACAACGCGGGCTTCGGCAACAAGGGCCGCTACCTCGAAGTCTCCATGGCCGACGAGCTGACCATGCTGAAGGTGCACATCGAGGCGGTCCTGCGGCTGACCTCGGCGGCCACGGAGTCGATGCGCTCGCGCGGCCGCGGCGGCGTGATCAACGTGGCCTCGGTGGCCGCCTTCGTACCGCGCGGCACGTACGGGGCGAGCAAGGCCTGGGTCGTGCAGTTCACCCAGGGGGCTGCGCGGGACCTGGGCGGGTCGGGGGTGCGGCTGATGGCACTGTGCCCCGGCTTCGTCCGGACGGAGTTCCACCAGCGGGCCGGCATGGGCACGGACAACATCCCCGGCTGGATGTGGCTGGACGCCGACAAGCTGGTGGCCGCGGCCCTGGCCGACCTGGCCCGCGGGAAGACGGTGTCGATCCCGGACCCGCGGTACAAGGCGCTGATGGGCGTGGTGAAGCTGACGCCGCGCGGACTGCTGGGCGGGGTGTCGTCGCGTACGGGCCGCAAGTACGGCCCCCAGTAGCCCTGGAGGGTGCCCCGAGGGGTCCACCACAAGCGGCCAACCGGGTGAAATCTCCCTAAACTGGACCTGTCCCATCCAGCGCGGGAGGCGACGCGATGACATTCGTACAAGTGATCGATTACGAAACCAGGCGGTTCGACGAGATGAACGCGCTCATCGACCGCTGGGCGGAGCAGAGCAGCGGCAGGCGCACCGCCACGCACACGATGATCGGCCAGGACCGCGAGGCCCGGAACCACTACGTGGACATGGTGGAGTTCGCCTCGTACGAAGAGGCCATGAAGAACTCCCATCTCCCCGAGACGGACCGGATGTTCCAGGAGATGGTGGCTCTCTGCGAAGGCATGCCGAAGTTCATGAACCTGGACGTGGTCCGCGACGAGCACCTCAACAAGCAGCTCGCCAACCGGGTGTTCGAGGAAGCGGCCATGACCGGGAACATGAGCGTCCTCGACGAGTGCTTCGCGACGAACTACATCGACCACGACGCCAGCAAGGCGGAGTCCACCGTCGTCGGACGCGACTCCATGCGGTCGGACATGGAGACGTGGCGCGCGGCCTTCGACATGACCTTCGAGACGACGGCCCAGCTGGCCGAGGGCGACCTGGTCACGACGGTGTGGAACTGGACCGGCATCCACAAGGGCCCGTTCATGGGGGTCGCACCGACCGGGAAGACGTACTACATGTCCGGGAGCACCACGTTCCGGTGCGTGGAGGGAGAGATCATCGAGGGTTGGTGGCACTACAACCCCGGAGCCCTGCAGCAGCAGATGGGCGGAACGGGTTCCCCGTACGGAACCTGAGCCCCCGACACGGGGATGAGCAACGGGAAGGCCCCGTGCCGCAGCTGCGGAACGGGGCCTTCCAGGCGTGGTGCGTGCGATCAGTGGCTGTGGCCGTGACCGTGGCCGTGACCGGCGTCGCCCTCGTCCTCCGCCGGCTTCTCGACGACCAGGGTCTCGGTCGTGAGCAGCAGGGAGGCGATGGAGGCGGCGTTCTCCAGCGCGGAACGGGTGACCTTCACCGGGTCGATGACGCCGGCCTTGACCAGGTCGCCGTACTCGCCGGTGGCGGCGTTGAAGCCCTGGCCCTTGTCGAGCTCGGCGACCTTCGAGGTGATGACGTAACCCTCGAGACCGGCGTTCTCGGCGATCCAGCGCAGCGGCTCGACGGCGGCGCGGCGCACGACCGCGACACCGGTGGCCTCGTCGCCCGACAGGCCGAGGTTGCCCTCGAGGACCTTCACGGCGTGGACGAGCGCGGAGCCACCGCCGGAGACGATGCCCTCCTCGACCGCGGCGCGGGTCGCCGAGATGGCGTCCTCGAGACGGTGCTTCTTCTCCTTGAGCTCCACCTCGGTGGCGGCGCCGACCTTGATGACGCAGACGCCGCCGGCGAGCTTCGCCAGGCGCTCCTGCAGCTTCTCGCGGTCCCAGTCCGAGTCCGTGGACTCGATCTCGGCCTTGATCTGGTTGACGCGGCCGAGGACCTCGTCGTGGCTGCCGCCACCGTCGACGATGGTGGTGTCGTCCTTGGAGATGGTCACGCGGCGGGCGGAGCCCAGTACGTCCAGACCGGCCTGGTCGAGCTTGAGGCCGACCTCCTCGGCGATGACGGTGGCACCGGTGAGGGTGGCCATGTCCTGGAGCATCGCCTTGCGACGGTCACCGAAGCCGGGGGCCTTGACGGCGACCGCGTTGAAGGTGCCGCGGATCTTGTTGACGACGAGGGTGGAGAGCGCCTCGCCCTCGACGTCCTCGGCGATGATCAGCAGCGGCTTGGAGGCGCCGGCCTGGATGACCTTCTCCAGCAGCGGCAGCAGGTCCTGGATCGAGGAGATCTTGCCCTGGTTGATCAGGATGTACGGGTCGTCGAGGACGGCCTCCATACGCTCCTGGTCGGAGACCATGTACGGCGAGAGGTAGCCCTTGTCGAAGGCCATGCCCTCGGTGAACTCCAGCTCCAGGCCGAAGGTGTTGGACTCCTCGACGGTGATGACACCGTCCTTGCCGACCTTGTCCATCGCCTCGGCGATGAGCTCGCCGACCTGCTGGTCCTGCGCGGAGAGCGCGGCCACGGCGGCGATGTCGGACTTGTCCTCGATCGGGCGGGCGGTCGCGAGGAGCTCCTCGGACACGGCCTTGACCGCGGCGTCGATGCCCTTCTTCAGGGCGGCCGGGGACGCACCCGCGGCGACGTTGCGCAGACCCTCGCGGACCAGCGCCTGGGCCAGCACGGTGGCGGTGGTGGTGCCGTCACCCGCGATGTCGTTGGTCTTGGTCGCCACCTCCTTCACGAGCTGCGCGCCCAGGTTCTCGTACGGGTCGTCCAGCTCGACCTCGCGAGCGATGGTGACACCGTCGTTGGTGATGGTGGGGGCGCCGAACTTCTTGTCGATGACGACGTTGCGGCCCTTGGGGCCGATCGTCACCTTGACCGTGTCGGCAAGCTTGTTGACGCCGCGCTCGAGGGCGCGACGGGCGTCCTCGTCGAACTTCAGGATCTTCGCCATGGGAGCGGTTCAGCCCTCTCGAAAACTCGGGTTTAACGAGCTGCGCCCCTCGCCGCCCGGCAATCAGCGGGGTGACCAGGGGCGCAGCTCAAAGCAGTACTGATGAAGAGAATTACTTCTCGACGATCGCGAGCACGTCGCGAGCCGAGAGGACGAGGTACTCCTCGCCGCTGTACTTCACTTCGGTGCCGCCGTACTTGCTGTAGAGCACGATGTCGCCGACGGTGACGTCCAGCGGGAGACGCTGGCCGTCCTCGAAGCGACCCGGGCCCACCGCGAGGACGACGCCCTCCTGGGGCTTCTCCTTCGCGGTGTCCGGGATGACCAGGCCGGAGGCCGTGGTCTGCTCGGCGTCGAGCGGCTGGACCACAATGCGGTCCTCAAGCGGCTTGATGGCAACCTTGGAGCTGGCGGTCGTCACGATCCGACCTCCCCCTTCGGAGATCCGGGGTTAACTGTCTGAGGTGGCGACCAGGTCGATCCGTCGTCGCGGGTGCCGGATCTGCCTGTCGCTGTGTTGGCACTCACCGGGGGTGAGTGCCAGGTGCGAGACTATTCCGGTGATTAGCACTCGGTCAAGCGGAGTGCCAATTCCCGACCGTCGGGCGTTGCGCGAAGGAGAACCGGAACGTCGGCCACCGGGGCGCACGGACAGGGGGGATCGCCCCCCTCAGCGCCCTGACCAGGCGAAACGCAGAGCCGCGCCGACGCGACACCGCCGCGAACGCGGCGGGCCTGACGATCAGGATCTCCGCGTTCCGGTCGGCCGGAAGGCGACGTCCGCGCGGGGCGGTGGGAGTGGCGTCGGTGGCGATACCGATCACAGGGCCGGAAAATCGCACGCACGTCCGTGCGACCTCACTACTGTCCCCGGTATGACCAGGACGAACTCCGGCGTGCGATGGATCCATGCCTTCCCGATCTCGATCGGCATCGCCGCCGGGATCTTCATGTACTCCGCGGCCGTACCCCGGCTGATCACCCAACTGACGGGGGTGGAAGGCACGTTCAGCGCGGACATCTGCACGTGGGGCGACTTCGACTCCGAAGGGGACCGGAGCATGTCGTGCGCGGGGGACTTCACCGCCTCCGACGGATCGTTCACCCTCTCGGGGATCGAGATCGACGGCGTGTTCGACGACCGGCCGAAGGCGCCGGTGGCCGCCCTCGTCAGCGGGCCGGCGGCCGACCATGCCGTACAGACGGACCTCGGCACCTCGCTCGCGCCGATGGGCGTGGGGCTGATCGCCTTCGCGTTCCCGGCCTGGGCGCTGACCGCGGCCACCCGGGACGCCGTCGACCGCCGCAGACGTCGCCGGAACCGCCCGCCGGAGCCGGCCGCCGACCCCAACTCGTGGGGGCCCCTGCCGTCTGCGTGACCCGTGCGGGGTGCTCGGTGGTGTGGCTTCCCTGCCGTGGTGGGTCGCCTCAATCGCCGGCCGGTCCCCTGCGGGGTGCCCTGCGGTCGGCTCGGCGGCACGGATCCCTCCTGCCGTGGTGGGTCGCCTCAATCGCCGGCCGGTCCCCTGCGGGGTGCCCTGCGGTCGGCTCGGCGGCACGGATCCCTCCTGCCGAGGTGGGTCGCCTCAATCGCCGGCGGGGCTGGGTGGTGTGGGGCGGTGCCCCGCACGAGGGTCTCCTCGGCTCGGCGCGTGCGGGCTCGTCACGGCCAGACGGCCGTGGTCGCGCCTCGTCCTGCGGGGACCCTCCTGCGTGTCCCCGCCCCACGGCAGGGCTTCGACAGCGCGGCTCCCATCCCTCTGTGGGCTTCGACGGCCTGAGGGGTGGGGGGACGGGGCGGGGTGTCCCCGCAGGACGAGCGCGCGACCACCGGGTACGGCCGAGACACGCCCGCACGCGCCGAGCCGAGGAGACACCCCGCCCCGGCACCCCACCCCGCCCCCTGCCGACAAACCCGCCACCCCCAGCCCCGCCGGCGATTGAGGCGCGGGACCGGGCAGCGCCCGGCCTGGATCCGCCCGCCCCGCACACCGCCGAGCCACCCGCAGGGCAACCGCGGGTCCGGGCAGCGCCCGGCAGACAGCCCGCGCCCGGCACACGGCCCGCGCCCGGCAGACGGCCCAAAGGAACCACGGGGAGGGCTTCAACGTCGTAGATGATATGAAGATAAAGCGCCTCATTGCCGAGCAGATCGGACCCAAAGCTTCCGCTGACCCCGGCGCACCGGGCGCCACGTCCTCACCCGAGGCGGCACCCCCGCCGCCCCCGCCGCCCTTCCCGTCCGCCCCCAAGGACGCCGGCGGCATCCCGTGCGTGGGCTGAAACCCCTGACGTCGGCGGTCGCCCGCCGCCGCACCGAGGCGCTGCTCCTGGTCTTCGTCATCGCCATCGCCGTCTTCGGCCACGCCGCCGCAGGCCTCGCCATGAACGGCGAGCTGCCGCCCAAATTCGTCGACTTCACCATCAGCATGACCCTGCTGTCCCTGGTGGGACATCTGGGCATACGCCGTTTCGCGGCCTACGCCGACCCACTGATCTTCCCGCTCGCCATGCTGCTGACCGGCCTCGGACTGGTGCTGCTGCACCGCCTCGACCAGGGCTACATCGAGCGCTACAACTCGGACGCGAACGCCCCCGGCCAGCTGATGTGGACGGTCGTCGGGGTCGCCGCCTGCCTGCTGGTGCTGGCGCTGCTGCGCGACCACCGGCTGCTGCAGCGGTTCATCTACATCAACATGGCCGTCGCGCTGGTGCTGCTGATCGCGCCGGCCTTCTTCGGCGCGGACACCTACGGTGCGAAGCGCTGGATCAAACTCTTCGGCTTCTCGCTGCAGCCCGGCGAGTTCGTGAAGATCATGATCGCGATCTTCTTCGCCGGCTACCTGGTCATCCACCGGGACTCGCTGGCTCTGACGGGCCGCAGGTTCCTGGGCATGCGGCTGCCCCCGATGCGCCAGCTCGGCCCGATCGTCACGGTGTGGATCATCTCGATGCTGGTCCTGGTCTTCGAACGCGACCTCGGCACCTCGCTGATCTTCTTCGGGGTGTTCGTGGTGATGCTGTACGTCGCCACCGAGCGCACCAGCTGGATCGTCTGCGGCCTGCTCATGGCCTCGGCGGGCGCCTTCGTGGTCGGTTCGACGGAGCCGCACGTCAAGGCACGCGTGGCCGCGTGGCTCAACCCGCTGTCGTACTACTGGGAGAACCGGCCGCCCGGAGTCACCTCGGACCAGTCGGCGCAGGCCCTGTTCAGCTTCGGCACCGGCGGCGTCTCCGGCACGGGCCTCGGCATGGGGCACCCCGAGCTGATCGCGTTCGCCGGGCGCAGCGACTTCATCCTGACCACGGTGGGCGAGGAGCTGGGCCTGGCCGGGGTCATGGCCGTACTGATCCTCTACGCGCTCCTCGTGCAGCGGGGGCTACGGATGGCACTCGGCGCGCGCGACCCCTTCGGCAAGTTGCTCGCGGTGGGCCTGGCCGCGGCGCTGGCCCTGCAGGTCTTCGTGGTCGCGGGCGGCGTGACGGGCCTGATCCCCCTGACGGGCAAGGCTCTGCCGTTCCTGGCCAAGGGCGGCTCATCCCTCCTGGCCAACTGGATCATGATCGCGCTGCTCCTCCGCATCAGCGACAGCGCGGAACGCCAACGCGAGGCGGACACCCACGGCCCGGTGGAAACGACGATCACGCCGACAGTGCGGGTGTAGGGGGCGGGAGCTGCTCGGTCGGCATCAGGGATGC
The DNA here is from genome assembly GCF_055595065.1 of Streptomyces sp. NPDC040545. Classification (NCBI taxonomy): domain Bacteria; kingdom Bacillati; phylum Actinomycetota; class Actinomycetes; order Kitasatosporales; family Streptomycetaceae; genus Streptomyces; species Streptomyces sp. NPDC040545. The sequence continues at coordinate 238,680 of NZ_JBVIWA010000001.1, read as the reverse complement.
GTATGGGGGTTTCCCGTCAGTCTCATCGTCTCTCCGGTTCGGGCCGGTCCCTCAAGGGCGCTCGTTCCTCGCGTCGCTTCGCGATGGCCTTCGGCCACCCTTGACCGACCGTCCCGCCCCGGACACACGAAGACCGCCGGGAAACCCCCGAAGGAACGGGCCGGGCGGCCAGAGATGCCCAAGCAGATCCCGCTGGGCACGGTCCCGAGACGGGCCCGTCCGGACCAGGCCCGGGTCGGGGGAAGCACGCCCGATCGCTACGCGCTCCTCGATCACAGCGACTGCGACCCGTCTGGGGTTGCCGGAGGCAGTTCTCGTCCACCAGCCCAGACCGGACTACACATCGCTTTGGCCGCACCTGCCGCCACCCTCACGGAGGAGACGCCTTTCATCTCGCTGATGGACACCTGCCTGCGGCCCTAGGGTGTTGGAACGCAGAAGGGGTGATCGGTTTCATGACCAGCCAGGACAGCGGGAGTGCCGGTAACTTCGTCCGGGCGTTCAAGCCTCTGCGGCGGCGCGGTATCCAGCGGCTGGCGCAGGAGCAGTGGGGCTCGGGGCGGTCCGTCTGGTCCACCGATTCCGAGGATCGGGAGCTGGTCGTCGACCAGATCGACGTACGAGCGGAAGAGGCGGACGACCGCGTCTGCGACGCGCTGGGCGTTCCGGCGGGGGCTCAGGTGTGGGTCCGCAGCCGCCGCTTCGTGCTTGACGGCAAGCCCGTGCTGTTCGCGGTGTCGTACCTGCCGGCGGACATCGTCGGGGACTCTGCCATCACACAGGCCGACACCGGTCCGGGCGGGACGTACGCGCGGCTGGCCGAGCTGGGGCATGCGCCCGTTCATTTCCGGGAGGAGATCCGCTCCCGGATGCCTTCGGCCGGTGAGGCCGAGCGGCTGTCGCTCTCCATGGGCACGCCTGTCATCCAGATCGTGCGCACCGCGTTCGCCGAAGGCGGGCGAGCCGTTGAGATCAACGAGATGACGCTGGACTCCGCTTCCTACGTGCTGGAGTACGACTTCGACGCCTGAGAGGGTCTGCCCGCGCACCGCGTCGGCGGGGCGAGGATCCGGTCGGCCGCACCCTGGCGGGCGCTCGTCCGACCCCGGGGTGCCGCCCGTTCGCGCGGCCGACGAGGTCTCTTCCGGTGATTGGCGGGGGCCGCGCGGGCCGAGTGGGGACGGTCCGGGTACGTCCTCTTCGCAACGACGACGCCGAGCACCGTTGAGGGGATCAACCATGTACGCAGCAGTCCGGCGGTATGAAGGCGTGACCGACCCGGCCGAGGCCGGACGCATCGTCGACGAGGGGTTCGTGCCGATCATGCGCCAGGTTTCCGGTTTCGTGGCGTACTTCTGGGTCGACGCCGGGGGCGGGGTGATGGTGTCCACGAGCGTCTTCCGGGACCGTGCGGGCGCCGACGAGTCGGTCGAGAGGGCTGCGCAGTTCGTCCGCGAGAACCTGGCTCAGTTCCTGCCCAACCCTCCGCAGGTGACGGCCGGCAAGGTCGTCGCCTCCGGCTAGGTTCTGCCGGTGGTCCAGGACGGGCCGGAGACGCTGAGACGTGAGGAGCGCGTAGCGATCGGACGCGCTCCCCCGCCCCGGACCCTGGTCCGTGATGGGCCCCGTCTCTGGACCGTGCTCACCGGGATCTGCCTGGGCATCTCTGGCCGCCCCGTCCCTGGAAAGGACGCCCGGCCCGTTCCTTTGGGGGTTTCCCGGCAGTTTTCGTATGTCCGGGGCGGGGCGGTCGGTCAAGGGTGGAGCGCAGCGACATCGCGAAGCGACGCGACGTAGGAGCGCCCTTGAGGGACCGGCCCGAACCGGAGAGACGATGAGACTGACGGGAAACCCCCATACACACCCCCGACGCCGCCCGAGTGGCTCCCGCCCCGGGCCCCGTCCCCGCCCTACAGGTAGTCCTCCAGGAGGCCTATGCGGTAGCCCTGTTCCTGGATGCGCTGGAGCATGCGCGTCGTCATCTGGGTTTCCGTCGCGCCCTTGAGCTCACCCGGGCCGCGGAAGTGGGCGAGGATGATGTCGCCCGGCTTGAGGGCGGAGCCCTCGGCGTACTGGAAGTTGTTGATCTGCATCGAGACCCGCCACAGCACCAGGGACGAGACTCCGCACTCCGAGGCGGCCCGGAGGGTGTCGTCGTTGTAGTTGCCGAAGGGCGGGCGGAAAAGCGGCGGGCGCTTGCCGAAGCGCTTCTCCAGGCGTTCCTGCTGGCCGCATATCTCCTTCTTCTGCGCCTCGAAGGAGAGGGTCCGCAGATTCGGGTGCGTCAGCGTGTGGTTGTTTATCGTGCTCGCCGAGCCGTTGTCGCGGATCTTCTCGAAGTGCCCGTAGTCCGACGAAGCCACGTTGTCCGTGAGGAACATGCTGATCGGCAGCTTGAGGTCGGCCGCCATCTTCAGGAACTCGGGGTCCTTCTCCGCGCCGTCGTCGAAGGTCAGGAAGACGACCTTGTCGTCCGCCGGGACGGGTATTCGGTTTATCACCGGGACCTTGCCCGCGCCCGGCTTGGGGATCTGCGGCTTCTGGGCCGGCTTGGGCGCGTACTGGAGGGGGGCCGTCAGGCCCCACTTCTTGTACGCCTCGTCGGAGGCGCCCCCCGGTGCCGGCGAAGCCGTCGACGGCGCGGCGCTGCCGGCCTCCGGTGTCGGCTGCGCCGTCTTGGCGGCCAGTCGTTCGGTGGGTGCCGCGCTGTCCCCGCACCCCGTCAGGGACAGCGCGAGCGCGCCGGCCGCCAGCGTTCCGGCTACCAACCGGCGCGCGTGCTTCACAGATAGTCCTCCAGGCGAGCCACGGCGTATCCCTTGTCCGTGACGGTCTTCATGACATGACGGATCATGTCAGGCATCGTGCCCTTCCAGTCGTCCTTGCCCCGGAAGTGAGTGAGGATGATGTCACCGGGGTGCAGATCGCGGTCCCATTCCCGGTAGTCCATCCGGTTGGTGAACGCCTCCGCGTTCCACAGCGGGACCGCCTTGATGCCGCAGGACTTCGCCGCGCGCAGCGTGTCCTGGTTGTAGTTGCCGTACGGCGGGCGGAAGAGGGTCGGCCGCTTGCCGAACTGCTTCTGGATCGTGTCCTGCTGGCCGCAGATCTCCTCGCGCTGCTGCTCGTACGACAGGCCGGGCATGTAGCGGTGGTTGAGCGTGTGGTTGTTCAGGGTGACGCCCGCGGCCTGCATCTGCTTGAAGTACGGATAGTTGTCCCGTACAACGTAGTCGCTGAGGAAGGCCGTGTACGGGATCTTGAGCTCCTGCATCATCTTCAGGAACTCGGGGTCCTTCTCCGAGCCGTCGTCGATCGTCAGGAAGACGACCTTGTCCTCGGTGGGGACCGTGGTGAAGACGTTCGGGTACTCCTCCTGGTCCTCCACCTCGAAGCCTTCGCGCGTGGTGATCTCGGGCTTCACCTTCGGCGCCGGCGGGGCGGCGAGCGGGGTCTTGCGCAGGCCCCACTTCTTCGCCGCGACGACGCGCGCCTGCTGGGCCTCCTTGGCCTTCTCGGCGGCGCTGAGCGCGCCCGCCGCGCCCGCCTCCGCGGCCTTCGCCTTCGCGGCCTTGTCCGGCCCGGAGTCCCCGGAGCCGCACGCCGTCCCGACGGCGGCGACGAGCAGGGCCGCGACGGCCACCCCGAACCGGCCGCGCGGACCTGCCGCGTACCGGTGACCTTGTTGCGACTTATTTCCTTTTTGTCGTACTAGCTGCATAGCAGCGCATCCTGGCATCCGACACACGGGCTCCCCGGAAGACACCGCGAACGCGGTCCCACCTTCCTTCGACTGGCCCACACCGTCCGGTCCGGGGCGCCCGCCCGCGCCGCCCCCGGGCCGGCCCGTCGCCGACAATGGACCCGTGACCCCCGAAGACTTCGCCGCCCTCCTCACCCCCGAGGGCCGCGCCCTCCTGGACTCGCTCCGCGACTACGACCCCTCCCAGGAGCTGGCCGTCGCCACGCGGCTGCGCCGCGAGCACCCCGCCGCCCTGGTCTCCGCCGCGCTCGGGCAGGCCCGGCTGCGGCAGCGCGCGGTGGCGAAGTTCGGCGCCGAGGACGCCTTCCGGATGTACTTCACGCCCGGCGGCGGCGAGATGGCCACCCGCGCGTCCGTGGCCTCGTACCGGGCCGAGCGGCTCGCCGCCCTCGGCGTACGCAGCCTCGCGGACCTGTGCTGCGGCATCGGCGGCGACGCCCTGGCCCTGGCCCGGCTCGGCATCCGGGTGCTCGCGGTGGACCACGACCCGCTCACGGTCGCCGTCGCGCGGGCCAACGCCGAGGCGCTGGGGCTGGCGGACCTGATCGAGGTCCGGGAGGCGGATGTGACGGAGGTGGACACCGCCGGATACGACGCCGTCTTCATCGACCCGGCCCGGCGCGGGGGGCGCGGCCGGATCTTCGACCCGGAGTCGTACTCGCCGCCGCTGTCGTGGGCGGTGGAGACGGCCCGTGCGGCGAAGTACGCCGCCATCAAGATCGCCCCCGGGATCCCGCACGAGGCCGTGCCCGCGGAGGCCGAGGCCGAGTGGATCTCCGACCAGGGGGACGTCAAGGAGGCCGTGCTCTGGTTCGGGACCGCGCCGGGGACCGTACGCGCCACCCTGCTCCCCGGACCGCGCGGGCTGCACACGGCCGATCCGCTGCCCGATCCGGCGGCCGGGCCGGTCGGCCGCTGGCTCTACGAGCCGGACGGGGCCGTCATCCGCGCCCATCTGGTCGCCGAGGTCGCCGCGCAGCTGGACGGCCGGCTGATCGACCCGACCATCGCCTACATCACCGCCGACGAGCTGCGCGCGACGCCGTACGCGACGGCGTACGAGATCACCGACGTGCTGCCCTTCGGCCTGAAGAAGCTCAAGGCGCTGCTGCGCGAGCGCGGGGTCGGGATCCTGACCGTGAAGAAGCGCGGCTCGGCGATCGAGCCCGAGGAGCTGCGCAGGAAGGTGAAACCGCAGGGGCCGAACTCCGCGACCGTCTTCCTGACCCGGGTGGCGGGAGCTCCCTCGATGCTCATCGGCGCCCCTGTGCCGGCCCCCGCCGACACCCCCTGGCCTCTGGCCTGACCCCTGGCCCCCGCCCCGGTCAGCCTCCGTCGACCTCCACCGACTCGAACCGCCAGCGGTGCACCGCCCGCGTGATCAGGTCGGCCGCCGGTTCGGGCAGCTCGGGGAGGTCGGCCGCGACGCCTTCGGCGGCCTCCCACCAGGTGATCACGAGGACCCGGTCCTGCGGGGCGCGGAACACCTCGCGGCGCACCGGCTCCCGGGCGAGGACCTGGGCGCGGGCCCACTCCAGCAGCTCGTTGCCCCGGCCGTCCGCGGCCCGGGCCTCCCACATCAGCGCGACGGTGCTCACGAGTACAGGTTGTCCTTGCTCAGTTCGTGCACGTGGTCGTGATCGTGCGTGTGGCCGTGACCGTGGCCGTGGCCGTGGCCGTGGCCGTGATCGTGCGTGTGCGCGGTACCCGGCACGTGCGGGTCCGTCACCGGCAGCGAGGAGTCCGCCGACAGGTCCCAGTCCGATGCGGGCCGGTTCCGCTTGACCATCTCCGCGCCCAGCGCCGCAACCATCGCGCCGTTGTCCGTGCACAGCTTCGGCCGCGGTACGCGCAGCACGATCCCCGCGGCGTCGCACCGCTCCTGCGCCAGCGAGCGCAGCCGGGAATTGGCCGCGACGCCGCCGCCGATCATCAGGTGGTCGACGCCCTCGTCCTTGCACGCCCGGATCGCCTTGCGCGTCAGCACGTCCACCACGGCCTCCTGGAAGGACGCCGCCACATCGCGCACCGGTACGTCCTCGCCCGCGTTGCGCTTCGCCTCGATCCAGCGGGCGACGGCCGTCTTGAGCCCGGAGAAGGAGAAGTCGTACGCGGCGTCGCGCGGCCCCGTCAGCCCGCGCGGGAAGTTGATCGCCTTCGGGTCGCCCTCGCGTGCGAGCCGGTCGATGACCGGACCGCCCGGGAAGCCCAGCTGGAGCACGCGCGCGATCTTGTCGAAGGCCTCGCCCGCCGCGTCGTCGATGGTCGCGCCGAGCGGCCGTACGTCGGAGGTGATGTCCGGGGCCAGCAGCAGCGAGGAGTGCCCGCCGGACACCAGCAGCGCCATGGTCGGCTCCGGCAGCGGCCCGTGCTCCAGCTGGTCCACGCAGATGTGGGAGGCCAGGTGGTTCACCCCGTACAGCGGCTTGCCCAGCGCGTACGCGTAGGCCTTGGCCGCCGAGACGCCCACGAGCAGCGCACCGGCGAGGCCGGGTCCCGCGGTGACGGCGATGCCGTCGAGGTCGCGGGCGCTGACCCCGGCCTCCTTCAGGGCGCGGTCGATGGTGGGGACCATCGCCTCCAGGTGGGCCCGCGAGGCCACCTCCGGCACGACGCCGCCGAAGCGGGCGTGCTCGTCGACGCTCGACGCGATCGCGTCCGCGAGCAGGGTGGTGCCGCGGACGACGCCGACGCCGGTCTCGTCGCAGGAGGTCTCGATGCCGAGGACGAGCGGTTCGTCAGCCATTGCTCTCACTGCTCTCAGTTCGTGCTTGTGCGGGGTCGGTCAGTCGCATGACGAGCGCGTCGACGTTGCCGGGCTGGTAGTAGCCGCGGCGGAAGCCGATGGGCTCGAAGCCGAAGCGCTCGTAGAGCTTCTGGGCGCGGGTGTTGTCCACCCGTACCTCCAGCAGCACCTCGGCGCACTCGAACGCGGTGGCGGCGCGCAGCAGGTCGGTCAGGAGCCGGGCGCCGAGCCCGGTCCCCCACTGGTCGCGCGCGGCCGCGATGGTCTGTACGTCGGCCAGGTCGCCGGCGGCGGCCAGTCCGGCGTAGCCGACCAGCCGGCCCGCCGCGTCCTCGGCGACGATGTAGCGGCGCGTGGCCTGCGGGCCGCGTGCGTGGGCGAGTTCGGACCAGAACATCCCGGCGGACCAGGCGTCCTCGGGGAACAGCTCGTGCTCCAGTTCCAGCACGGGCCCGATGTCCCACCAGCGCATCTCGCGCAGCGTGTGGGGGGTCACTGCGGCGTGACCACCTTGTAGTTCTTGGGCACCTGGGCGTCGGGCCGGCGCAGGTAGAGCGGGGTCGGAGGCAGGCCCCCACTATTTTCGAACGCCAGGCCCGCGGCCAGTCGTTCCGCGGCCAGCGAGGCCAGCGCGGCGGCCGACTGGTGCTCGGGGCCCCGGGCGTCCTGGAACACCTCGGGGTACAGGAGTGCGCCCTGGCCGACCGCGGGCAGGCCGGCGACCTGTTCGGCGATGTCGGCCGGGCGGTCCACGGCGGGCTCGCCGACGCGCGTGCGCGGGTCCTCGTACCGGGCCCAGTAGACCTCCTTGCGCCGCGCGTCGGTGGCGACGATGAAGGGGCCCTCGATGCCGGCGGTCCCGGCGGCGTACGCGAGGCCGTCGAGCGTGCACAGGCCGTGCACGGGCACGCCCAGCACGGCGGCGAAGGTGGATGCGGTGACGAGGCCGACGCGCAGCCCGGTGTAGGGGCCGGGTCCGACGCCGACGACGATGTCTGTGACGGCGTCGAGCGTGACCCCGGCCTCGGCGAGGACCTTGTCCACGGAGGGCAGCAGGAGCTCCCCGTGGCGGCGGGCGTCGACCTGGTTCGACTCGGCGACGACGGACTCACCGTCGTGCAGGGCGACGGTGACGGCGGGCGTGGCGGTATCTACGGCGAGCAAGAGCACGCGAACAGCCTACGACTCCGGCGGCCGCACCCCTTGCGGCCGGTCCCGGAGCAGGGCGGCTGCTACCTTTCGACGGGGTACCTGACGTGGTATCGGTCGCGCGGAGAGGTGGAGCAAGGTGGCACGCAGCAGCTCGGGAATCGTGGCCGGGCTCACCGCCGCGGCGGTGGCCGTCGTCGGTTTCCTCGGCTACCAGGCCTCCGCCACGGCGCCCGCGCGTCCCGCGAAGGCCGCCGCCCAGGAACCGGCCCCCGCCCCGAGCCCGGCCGCCAAGCAGGACCCGGCGAAGCCGGTGGCCGTGCCCGAGGGTTCCGGCACCGGGGTGCGCGTCGTGTATTCGGTGGGCCAGAAGCGGGTGTGGCTGGTCGGCGACCCCGCGCAGCCGCCGAAGTCGTTCACGGTGATGCCGAGCACGGTGCACCCGAAGCCGGGCACGTACACGGTGGGGTCGCGCTCTGGTTCGGTCACCGGCTCGGACGGCGTGCCGATCGAGCACGTCGTGCGGTTCGCCAGCACGGAGGGTGTGGCGGTCGGTTTCAGCGCCCGTTCGGACGGCGCGCTGCCGGAGCCCGACCCGAACAAGAAGACCGGCGGCATCCGCATGACCCGTGCCGACGGCGACGCGATGTGGGCCTTCGCGACGATCGCTTCGAAGGTCGTCGTCGTTCCCTGACGGATCGCCCTCGCTTTCACCCGACCGGGTGACGGCGCGCCACGCCTAGGCCGCTTCGGATTCCGGAGCGGCCTCTTCGTGTGCGGTGTCGGCCGGCCCGCCCGGGGTGGTGGCGTACTCGCGCGCGGGCGGCGTCGAGACGGCGGTGGCGGCCATGCCGGCGGCGAGGAGCGTCCACATGGAGACGGTGGACGGGCGGGGTTCGCGATGTGCTCCTGCTGGTGCCGACATGGCTGCCTCCTGGACCCGGGACACCGTACTTAGGCATACCTAAGAAACTCTCGGTACCATGTCACCACGAGGGCCGCCGACAGCGCAATATCTTGCCGACGAGTTGTCGGTACGTTTACTCCGAGAGGGCGCCCGCCAGGGCGTCCAGCCCGGCCCCGGCACTCCAGCGCGCCCCGACCCCGCGCACGAGGACCTCCCGTACGTCGTCCAGGACCTCCTCGTGGCCGACCGCCCGCGCGATCACCACGTGCAGCCGGTCGTCGGAGAGCTCCTCCACCTTGCCGTCGCCCCACTCCACGACGACCACGGACTCGGGCAGCGAGACGTCGAGGTCCAGGTCCTCCATCTCGTCCAGCCCGCCGCCCAGGCGGTACGCGTCCACGTGCACCAGCGCCGGTCCGCCGGTCAGCGAGGGGTGCACCCGGGCGATCACGAAGGTCGGCGAGGTCACGGCCCCGCGCACGCCCAGGCCCTCGCCGAGGCCGCGGGTGAGCGTGGTCTTGCCCGCGCCCAGCTCGCCGGTCAGCAGGACGAGGTCGCCCGGGCGCAGCAGGCCGGCGATCCTGCGGCCCAGTTCCTGCATCGCGTCCGGGGAGTCGATGGTGATCCGGGTCTCCGCGCCGGCCCCGGCCTCAGGTGCCGGCGCCTGGCTGCGCTGTGCTTCCAGCGGTACTTCTTCCATGCCCGCCAACGTTAGTCGCTGCGGGGACGGCCGCCGCCCCGGTGCGCGCCAGCAGCTCGGTGAGCAGCCGCGTCACGGTCTCCGGGCGTTCCAGCATCATGAGGTGCCCGGTGGACTCCAGGACCACGAGGTCGGCGCCGGGGAGCGCCTCCTTGATGGCGACGCTGTGCGCGGACGGGGTGATCATGTCCTTGTCCCCGGCTATGACCGTCACCGGCAGGTCCGCGAACAGCTGGAGCGCGGAGGTCTTGTCGTGGGTCTGGAAGGCCGGGTAGAACTCGGCGACCACGTCGATGGGCGTGGCCTCGATCAGCCGCTCCGCGAACCGCGCGACGCCCGGATCCACGTCCCGGGAGCCGAACGAGTACATCTTGATCATTCCGGCGAAGAGGTCCGCGGTGGCCCGGCGGCCCTTCTCCACCAGCTCCACCTGCGAGCCGAGCGCCTTGAGCACGCCCGGCAGGAGCCTGCGCACGGCTCCCATGCCGACGGCCGGAAGCCCGTACGTCACCTCGTCGAGGCGGCCGCTGGAGGTGCCGACGAGGGCCACGCCGACGACGCGGTCGCGGACGATCTCGGGGTACTGCTCGGCGAATCCCATGATGGTCATTCCGCCCATCGAGTGACCCACCAGGATCAGCGGCCCCTCGGGGGCGGTCGCGTCGATGACGGCCTTCAGGTCCCGGCCGAGCTGGTCGATGCTCACCGGCTCGCCGTCCGCCTGGGCGAGGCCGCGCGCGCTGCGGCCGTGGCTGCGCTGGTCCCAGTAGACCGCGCGGACCACACCGCGCAGGGCGGCGCGCTGGAAGTGCCAGGAGTCCTGGCCGAGGCAGTAGCCGTGGCAGAAGACCACGGTGGCCTGGGGCTCGGCCTTGCGCCGCAGCCGTCGCCGCTTGCCGTCGTCGGGGAGCTCGTCGACCTCGTAGTAGAGCTCGGTGGCGTCCTCGGCCCGGCAGATTCCCTCGGTGCCGCGCAGGGACCCGTAGTCCCCGGCCGCGTCGAGTGCCAGGCGTGCTTTCATCCGCATGCCGCGCCCGACGGTGATCCGTTCGACCGCGACACCGGCCGCCGCGCCCGCGGCTATCACGCCGATGGCGGCGCCGGCCCAGCCGGCCTTGCGCCAGTTCTCGCTCACGCCGCCGCCCTCACTCCGCTCAGCCGCCGAGGTACACCCGGGGCACACGTGCACCGATACGGGTGACGATCTCATACGCGATCGTGTGCGCCGCTCGTGCCCAGTCCTCGGCGGTGGGTTCACCGCGCTCCGCGTCCCCGAAGATGACGGCCTCGTCACCCGCGCGGGCGTGGTCTCCCTCCAAGTCGACCACGAACTGGTCCATCGCGACGCGCCCGGCGACCTGGCGGACCTTGCCGGCGACGAGCACCGGGCCGAGGCCCGAGGCCTGCCGGGGGATGCCGTCGGCGTATCCGGCCGGGACCAGCGCGAGGGTCGTCTCGGCATCGGTGACGTAGTGGTGGCCGTAGCTCACCCCGTGCCCGGCGGGGACCGTCTTGACCAGCGCGAGGGAGGCCTTGAGGGTCATCGCGGGCCGCAGGCCCAGCTGGGCCGGGGTGCCGAGCTCGGGGGCGGGCGAGACCCCGTAGACGGCCAGCCCGCAGCGCACCAGGTCGAAGTGGGACTCGGGCAGGGTCAGGGTGGCCGGCGAATTGGCGATGTGCCGGACCTCGGGCTCCACGCCCTCCTTCTCGGCGTACGCGAGCATGTCGCGGAAGGCGGCCAGCTGGAGCTGGATCGAGGGGTGACCGGGCTCGTCGGCGCAGGCGAAGTGCGACCAGACGCCGGTGACCTGGACGGTCCCCTCGGCCTGGGCGGCGACGGCCGCTGCGACCAAGGCCTCCCAGTCGGCGGGCTGGCAGCCGTTGCGGCCGAGGCCGGTGTCGGCCTTGAGCTGGATGCGGGCGGTGCGGCCCGCCGCGCGGGCGGCCTCGCGGACCTCGTCGAGGGCCCACATGCCGCTGACGGAGACGTCGATATCGGCCTCGACGGCCTCCCGCCAGGGCCCGCCCGGCGTCCAGAGCCAGCACATGAGGCGCCCCTGGATCCCGGCGGCGCGGAGCGCGAGGGCCTCGTCGGGCGTGGCGGTCCCGAGCCAGGTGGCACCGGCTTCCTGGGCGGCCCTGGCGCACTCCAGGGCGCCGTGCCCGTAGGCATTCGCCTTGACCACGGCCATCAACTCGGCCCTGGGCGCCCGCTCGCGCAGTGCGCGCACGTTCTCCCGTACGGCGTCAAGATCGATCTCGGCGTACACGCGCGTCGCTGTCTCGTTCATTGCCCCCAGTCTCTCAGAATCCCCGCCGGGCCCTGCGGGGGCTGGGCCTTTCGGCCCCGCCGCGCCCATGCAGGTCCGCCGCGCCACTCCAGCCCCGCCGGCGTTTGAGGCGCGGGGGTCCGGGGGCTGGCCCCGGCCACGGCGCCGCTGCGCGGAGCGTCCTCCCCGCCCTGCCCTTCCACCGTTCCCCGGGCTCTGCCCGGACCCGGTCCTCAAACCCCGGGCGGGCTGAAAGATCCAGGCGGGGTCACGGGTGGGCGGCGTTGCGCCACGCGGTGGGGAGGGCCTCGGCCACTTGGTGAGCCAGCAGCGGGCCGCCGGTGAGTCTGGCGGCCAGGCCGTGGAGGTACGCCGCCACCGCACCCGCGTCCGCCCCCGACAGGCCCGCCGCCAGCAACGACCCCGCCAACCCCGACAGCACGTCCCCGCTGCCGGCGGTGGCCAGCCAGGGGGTGCCCGTCGGATTCACCCGAACGGCTCCGCCGCCCGAGGCGACCAGCGTCGTCGAGCCCTTCAGCAGCACCGCCGCCCCGTACCGCTGCGCCAGCATCCGTACGGCGTCCAGCCGGCCCGCCTCCACCGACTCCCGCGACACGCCGAGCAGCGCCGCCGCCTCCCCCGCGTGCGGGGTCAGCAGGGTGGGGGCGCTGCGGGCCCGCAGCGCCGCCGCGTCCAGCCCGCGCAGCCCGTCCGCGTCGACCAGCACCGCTGTGTCCCCCGCCAGGAGTTCCGCGACCTCCCCGGCGCGCCCCTCCCCCAGCCCCGGGCCGACCACCCACGCCTGCACCCGGCCGGGCCCGATCAGCGTCTCGGGGTAGCGGGCGAGCACCGCCTCCGCCGCCGGACCCACGTACCGCACCGCGCCCGCGCCGCCCCGCAGCGCCCCCGCCACGGCCAGCACCGCCGCGCCCGGGTACTGCGCGGACCCGGCGACGATCCCGACCACGCCCCGCCGGTACTTGTCGCTCGTCGCCGTCGGCTCCGGCAGCAGCCCCGCCACATCCGCGTGCTGCAGGGCCTCCACCTCCGGCGACGGCAGTTCCAGCCCGATGCCGACGAGGTGCACCGCACCCGCCCGCGAGGCCCCGGGGTCGATCAGCAGGCCGGGCTTGTACGCCCCGAAGGTCACCGTCACATCGGCCGTCACGGCCGGACCCGCCACCTCCCCGGTGTCCGCGTCCACCCCGCTCGGCAGGTCCACGGCGACCACGGGGACCCCCGGCGGGATCCGCTCCACCAGGGCCGCGGCCGCCGGGCGCAGCCCGCCGCGCCCGCCGATCCCGAGCAGCCCGTCCAGGACGAGGTCCGCCCGCTGCGGGACCGACCGCGAAAGGTGTCCCCCGGCGGCCCGCAGCGCGGCCAGCCCGCCCGGGTGCATCCGCTCGGGGTCCATCGGCACGGCCGTCACCCCGGCCCCGCGGCGGGCCAGCCGGGCGCCCGCGTAGAGCGCGTCGCCGCCGTTGTCCCCGGGGCCGACGAGCAGGACGACCCGGGCGCCGTACACCCCGCCGCGGGCCCGCCGCAGCAGCCCGGCGCACGCGGCGGCCAGGCCGGCCGCCGCCCGCTGCATCAGGGCGCCCTCCGGGAGCCGGGCCATCAGCTCCCGCTCGGCGGCCCGTACGGTCTCCACGCTGTAAGCAGTGCGCACGGACTGCCCCCTACCCTTCTGCGATCACCACGGCGGAGGCGATACCGGCGTCGTGGCTGAGCGAGATGTGCCAGGACTTCACGCCGAGCGCCAGCGCCCGCGCCTCGACCGTCCCGGACACGCGCAGCCGGGGCTGCCCGCTGTCCTCGACGTACACCTCGGCGTCGGTCCACAGCAGCCCGGCGGGCGCGCCGAGGGCCTTGGCGAGGGCTTCCTTGGCCGCGAACCGGGCGGCGAGCGAGGCGATCCCGCGCCGCTCGCCGCTCGGCAGCGTCAACTCGGCGTCGACGAACAGCCGTCCGGCCAGGTTCGGGGTGCGCTCCAGCGCCGCTCCGAACCGCTCGATCTCCGCTACGTCGATCCCGACGCCGATAATCACAACGACAACTCCACTGGCCTGGGCGACCACTACTCCACGGTCACCGACTTGGCGAGGTTACGCGGCTGGTCCACCTCGTTGCCGCGCGCCGTCGCCAGCTCGCACGCGAACACCTGCAGCGGGACCGTCGCCACCAGCGGCTGGAGCAGCGTCGGCGTCGCGGGGATCCGGATCAGGTGGTCGGCGTACGGGACGACCGCCTCGTCGCCCTCCTCCGCGATCACGATGGTCCGCGCCCCGCGCGCCCGGATCTCCTGGATGTTCGACACGATCTTGTCGTGGAGCACCGACCGGCCGCGCGGCGACGGGACGACGACCACCACCGGCAGGTCCTTCTCGATCAGCGCGATCGGCCCGTGCTTGAGCTCGCCCGCCGCGAAGCCCTCGGCGTGCATGTACGCCAGCTCCTTGAGCTTGAGCGCGCCCTCCAGCGCCACCGGGTAGCCGACGTGCCGTCCCAGGAACAGCACGGTGTCCTTGTCGGCGAGCGAGCGCGCGAGCTCCCGTACCGGCTCCATGGTCTCCAGGACGGTGTCCACCGCCGCGGCGATGTCCGACAGCTCCCGGATCACGGCCTCGATCTCGTCGCCCCACTTCGTGCCCCGGACCTGTCCGAGGTAGAGCGCGACCAGGTAGCAGGCCACCAGCTGCGTCAGGAAGGCCTTGGTCGAGGCGACGGCCACCTCGGGACCGGCGTGCGTGTAGAGGACCGCATCCGATTCGCGCGGGATCGTCGACCCGTTCGTGTTGCAGATGGCCAGCACCCTGGCCCCCTGCTCGCGCGCGTGCCGCAGCGCCATCAGGGTGTCCATGGTCTCGCCGGACTGCGAGATCGCGACCACCAGCGTCCGCTGGTCGAGGATCGGGTCGCGGTAGCGGAACTCGCTCGCCAGCTCCGTCTCGCACGGGATGCGGGTCCAGTGCTCGATGGCCAGCTTCGCGATCATGCCCGCGTGGTACGCCGTACCGCACGCCACGATCACGACCTTGTCGACCTCCCTGAGCACCGAGACGGGGATGCGCACCTCGTCCAGGGTCAGCGAGCCGCTCGCGTCGATCCGGCCCAGGAGGGTGTCGGCGACGGCCTTCGGCTGCTCGGCGATCTCCTTGAGCATGAAGTAGTCGTAGCCCCCCTTCTCGGCCGCCGAGGCGTCCCAGTCGACGTGGTACGCCCGTACGGTCGCGGCCGAACCGTCGAAGTTGGTCACCGTGACGCCCTCGCGGCGGAGCTCGACGACCTGGTCCTGCCCCAGCTCGATCGCGGACCGCGTGTGGGCGATGAACGCGGCCACGTCCGAGGCGAGGAAGTTCTCCCCCTCTCCGACACCCACCACCAGGGGCGAGTTGCGGCGCGCGCCGACCACCACGTCCGGCTCGTCGGCGTGCACGGCGACCAGGGTGAAGGCGCCTTCCAGGCGCCGGCACACCTGCCGCATGGCTTCCGCGAGATCGCCGGTGGCCGAGAACTGCTCCGCCAGCAGGTGCGCCACGACCTCGGTGTCCGTCTCGGACTCCAGCCGGTGTCCGCGCTCGGCCAGCTCGGCCCGGAGCGCGGCGAAGTTCTCGATGATGCCGTTGTGCACGACGGCCACGCGCCCCGAGTTGTCGAGGTGCGGGTGGGCGTTGGCGTCGGTGGGCCCGCCGTGGGTCGCCCACCGGGTGTGCCCGAGCCCCGTGGAACCGGTCGGCAGCGGGTGCCCGACCAGCTCCTTCTCCAGATTGACGAGCTTGCCAGCCTTCTTGACGGCCGCCAGGCTGCCGTCCGCGAGCACGGCGACCCCGGCCGAGTCGTAGCCGCGGTACTCCAGCCGCTTGAGTCCGGCGATGACCACATCGAGCGCCGACTGCGCTCCCACGTAACCCACAATTCCGCACATAGGCCGCAGCGTACGCCGTAGTTGGCCGTCCGCCCCGTAGCCGAACAAGACGAAAACCCCGCCCCGGCGCGTGCGCCGGAGCGGGTTGACGTGTCGTCAGCAGGCGTCAGCCGAGCTTCTTCACCTGGGCGTCGACGACGGCCTTCGGCTGCTCGGCGGCGCCGGCCAGGCTCACGGCCGAGAAGGTCGCCAGGGTGCTGCCCTTGCGGACGACCACGAGCTCCATGCTCATCGCCTCGCCGTCCGCGTCACCCGTCACGGTGTACGCGAGGGCCTCGTCGCCCGCGGTGACGGCGGCACCCGGGGCCACCTTCGTGATCTTCAGCGAGTCGCCGCCCTGGCCGCCCGTGTAACCGCCGGCGCAGGTCGTGCCCGCCTTCTTGATGGTGGCGAAGGCCTCGGCGGCGCCCTTGCCCTCGTACGAGTGGAGGGAGACCGAGGTGGCGGTGGCGCCCAGGGCGTCCAGACCGGCCTTGAGCTTGTCCTCGGGGCTGGCGTCGGCGGCCGGCTCCTTGCCCTTGGCGACGGCCTTCGTCCCGGCCGTGCCCGCGGCGGTGCCGATCGGGGCCATCGACTGCGCGGAGACCAGCGGCTGGCACTCCGGCTTGTCGCTCTTGGTGGCGGACGCGGCGGCGAGCTCGGCCGGGGTGGCCGCCTTGACCACGTGGTTGGGCAGGTCGGCCTGGACCACGAGCAGGCCCGCCAGCTCGGCGGTGGTCTTCGCCTTGGCGGCCGGGGCGGCCGACGTCGCCGCCTCGGACGGCTTGGCGTCGGCCTTGGTGTCGGCCTTCTGGCCGCCGCAGGCGGTGACGAGCAGGGTCAGGGACACCGCGGACGCGGCCAGGACGGTACGGCGGACAAGAGCGTTGCGCACGAGAAAACTCCCCCATGAATGCGGCTGAGACAGGGCAGCCCGAACCGCGCCCCGGAAACGGGACGTGGAGATGACTGCGGTGATCAACAATGTACGGGGCCGGGGATCGGACCGTTGCCGCAGGCCGGGATCAAGGCCAATCGTGACCCCAGCGAGACCCCAGGCATTTCCAATCGAAACCACCCGGCGTACAACCGGGGCCGCACCGGCCAGGCCCTGTCCGGTACCGGCCCCTCCCGTTGCACACGTGACCGACCACACCACCCACAACCGCCCCGGAGCCCCGACAATGGCGGTGTGATCACTTCGCCGCCACGAAGCAACACGCCGGACAACGCAACGGAGCGCACCGGCCGGGACGGGCACCCCACCCGCCCCGCACACCGCCGGGGCCCCGATGTCTCGCCCTACGTCGACCTCACCCGCGCCGAGTGGAGCGCCCTGCGGGAGCGGACCCCGCTGCCGCTGACCGCCGACGAGGTGGAGCGGCTGCGCGGCCTCGGTGACGTCATCGACCTCGACGAGGTCCGTGACGTCTACCTGCCGCTGTCCCGGCTCCTCAACCTCTACGTCGGCGCCACCAGCAACCTGCGGGGCACCCTCAACACCTTCCTCGGCGACGCGGGCAACGGGCACGGCGCCCAGCAGGGCACCCCGTTCGTCATAGGTGTCGCCGGTTCGGTCGCCGTCGGCAAGTCCACCGTGGCGCGCCTGCTGCAGGCGCTGCTGGCCCGCTGGCCCGAGCACCCGCGCGTGGAGCTGGTCACCACCGACGGCTTCCTGTACCCGATGAAGGAGCTCCAGCGGCGTGGGCTGACCTCCCGCAAGGGATTCCCGGAGTCCTACGACCGCCGCGCGCTCACCCGCTTCGTCGCCGACATCAAGGCCGGCAAGGACGAGGTGCGGGCCCCGGTCTACTCGCACCTGATCTACGACATCGTCCCCGGCGAGGAACTCGTCGTCCGCCGCCCGGACATCCTGATCGTCGAGGGCCTCAACGTGCTCCAGCCGGCCCTCCCCGGCACGGACGGCCGTACCCGCGTCGCCCTCGCCGACTACTTCGACTTCAGCGTGTACGTGGACGCGCGGCCCGAGGACATCGAGCGCTGGTACCTGAACCGCTTCCGGAAGCTGCGCGCGACCGCGTTCCAGAATCCCTTCTCCTACTTCCGCAAGTACACCCAGGTCTCCGAGGAGGAGGCCATGGAGTACGCGCAGACGATGTGGCGGACGATCAACCGGCCCAACCTGCTGGAGAACGTGGCGCCCACCCGAGGCCGGGCCACCCTCGTCGTCCGCAAGGGACCCGACCACAAGGTGCAGAAGCTGAGCCTCCGCAAGCTCTAGTCGCTAGGGTGCGGAAATGCTGCATTTGCGGATGATCACCCCGCATCACCTCACCGAACGGGTGGTGGCGCTGATCGACCGGACGGTCGGGACCACCCATCTGGTCGTGCTGACCGGCGCCGCCCGCGACCCCGAGGGCGATCTCGTCCTGTGCGACGTCGCCCGCGAGTCGGCCGACGAACTGCTGCAGGAGATGCGCTCGCTCGGCATCGGCGATAGCGGTTCGATCGCCGTCGAGCACATCGACCTGTCGATCTCCAGACGCGCCGACGAGGCCGAGGAGGAGGCGCCGGGCGAGGCGGCCGACGCGGTGATCTGGGAGCAGCTCGCCGGGTCGACGCACGAGGAGTCCACCCTCACCATCACCTACTGCGCCTTCATGATCGTGGCGACGATGATCGCGGCCTGCGGTGTGGTCCTGGACAACGCGATCCTGATCGTGGGCGCCATGGCGGTCGGCCCGGAGTTCGGCCCGCTCGCCGGGATCTGCACGGGCCTGGTCCGGCGCGAGCGCCGGCTCGCCGGGCGCTCGCTCCTCGCGCTGTTCGTCGGCTTCACGGCGGCGATCGTGGCGACGACGGTCTTCAGTCTGGGGATGACCGCGCTCGGCCTGTTCCAGGAGAGCATGCTGGAGAACCCCCGGCCGAACACCAGCTTCATCTGGCAGCCCGACCCGTTCTCCTTCGTCGTGGCGCTGCTCGCCGGTGTGGCCGGCATGCTGTCGCTGACCTCGGCGAAGGCCGGTGCGCTGGTGGGCGTGGCGATCTCCGTCACCACCGTCCCGGCCGGAGCGAACGCGGCGGTGGCCCTCAGCTACGGCGACTTCTCCCAGATGTGGGGCTCGGCCGCGCAGCTGGCGGTGAACCTGGGCGGCATCATCCTCGCCGGAACGGTCACCCTCATCTGCTGGAAACTGCTGTGGCGCACCCAGCAGGGCCGGATGGTCCGGAAGCCGGGTGCGCCACGCGGGCCGGGCGGAGCCCGTCCGGATCTCTAGCCCAGCGCGGACTTCACGACGTCCGCGAGGCGGCCGGCGACCGAGCGGGCCTGCTCGATGTCGGCGGCCTCGACCATCACCCGTACGAGCGGCTCCGTACCGGAGGGACGCAGCAGCACCCGCCCGGTGGTGCCCAGCTCGCGCTCGGCGTCGGTGACCGCGGCGGCCAGCTCGGCGGAGGTGGTGACGCGGGACTTGTCCACGTCGGGAACGTTGACGAGCACCTGCGGCAGCCGCTGCATGACGCCCGCCAGCTCGGCGAGGGACTTGCCGGTGGCCGCGACGCGCGCCGCCAGCAGCAGGCCGGTCAGCGTGCCGTCGCCGGTCGTCGCGTGGTCGAGGATGATCACGTGGCCGGACTGCTCGCCGCCGAGCGCGTAGCCGTGCTCTTTCATCGACTCCAGCACGTAGCGGTCGCCGACGCCGGTCTGCACGACCTGGATGCCCTCGGCCTCCATGGCCAGCTTGAAGCCCAGGTTGGACATCACGGTGCCGACCACGGTGTTCTCGCGGAGCTGGCCGGCCTCGCGCATGGCCAGGGCCAGCACGGCGAGGATCTGGTCGCCGTCGATCTCCTCGCCGGAGCCGTCCACGGCCAGGCAGCGGTCGGCGTCACCGTCGTGCGCGATGCCGAAGTCGGCTCCGTGCTCGACCACAGCCGCCTTGAGCAGGCCGAGGTGGGTGGAGCCGCAGCCGTCGTTGATGTTGAGGCCGTTGGGCTCGGCGCCGATCGTGACGATCTCCGCGCCGGCCCGGGTGAACGCCTCGGGCGAGACGTACGCGGCCGCGCCGTGGGCCTCGTCGAGGACGACCTTCAGGCCGTCGAGGCGGTTGGGGAGGACCCCGATGAGGTGGGCGACGTACCGGTCGAAGCCCTCGGTGTAGTCGGAGACGCGGCCGACGCCGGAGCCGGTGGGCCGGTCCCAGGGAGCGCCGGTGCGGTGCTGCTCGTAGGTCGACTCGATGCGGCCCTCCAGCTCGTCGGCGAGCTTGTGGCCGCCGCGCGCGAAGAACTTGATGCCGTTGTCGGGCATGGCGTTGTGGCTGGCGGAGAGCATCACGCCGAGGTCGGCGCCCAGCGCACCGGTGAGATACGCCACCGCCGGGGTGGGCAGCACACCGACGCGCAGGACGTCCACGCCCGCGCTCGCGAGGCCGGCTACGACCGCGGCCTCCAGGAATTCGCCCGAGGCGCGGGGGTCACGGCCGACCACGGCGGTCGCCCGGTGGCCCTCGAAGGTGCCCGCCTCGGCCAGTACGTGGGCAGCCGCCACGGAGAGGCCGAGCGCGAGCTCCGCCGTCAGATCCGCGTTGGCAACGCCGCGTACACCGTCCGTCCCGAAGAGTCGTCCCACTGTTGTCCTCCCGAGTTTCCGCTTCGCGTATGACCGCTTGTGACAGGTATTTGCCGCTTGTGGCGGTAAACGAACCGCCCCGGCAGCACAGAGAGTGCTGCCGGGGCGGTTTCGTTGCAGAACAGCAGGCGCAGATTAACGCTTGCTGTACTGCGGAGCCTTACGGGCCTTCTTGAGACCAGCCTTCTTGCGCTCGACCGCACGGTCGTCGCGGGAAAGGAAGCCGGCCTTCTTCAGCGCCGGGCGGTTGTTGTCCACGTCCGCCTCGTTCAGCGCGCGGGCCACACCGAGGCGCAGGGCGCCGGCCTGGCCGGAGACGCCGCCACCCGAGATGCGGGCGATGACGTCGTAGCGGCCGTCAAGCTCGAGGAGCTTGAAGGGCTCGTTGACTTCCTGCTGGTGCACCTTGTTGGGGAAGTAGTCCTCAAGGGTGCGACCGTTGATCTTCCACTTGCCGGTGCCCGGAACGATCCGGACGCGGGCGATGGCGTTCTTGCGACGGCCCAGGCCGGCGGCCGGCTGGGGGTCGCCGAAGCGACCGGCAAGGGACTCGGAGGTGTAGTCGCCCTCGACGACGACCTCAGACTCGCTGGTGTACTCCTCGACGTTGCCCTCGAACTCGTCGACGGGGGTCGTCTCGGCGGTGGTCTCGGCCACGATGCTCCTCAGAATTTTCTACGTCTTAGGGGGTGGCCGGAACTACTGCGCGACCTGGGTGATCTCGAACGGCACCGGCTGCTGGGCAGCGTGGGGGTGCTGGTCGCCCGAGTAGACCTTCAGCTTCGAGAGCATCTGACGGCCCAGGGTGTTCTTGGGGAGCATGCCCTTGATGGCCTTCTCGACGGCCTTCTCCGGGTTGTTCGCCAGGAGGTCGTCGTAGCGCACCGAGCGGAGACCACCCGGGTAGCCGGAGTGGCGGTAAGCCATCTTCTGCGACGCCTTGTTGCCGGACAGGTGAACCTTGTCGGCGTTGACGATGATGACGAAGTCGCCCATGTCCATGTGGGGGGCGTAGGTCGGCTTGTGCTTACCCCGCAGGAGGGCAGCGGCCTGGGTCGCCAGACGGCCGAGGACAACGTCCTGGGCGTCGATGACGAGCCACTGGCGCGAGATGTCGCCGGGCTTGGGGCTGAACGTACGCACGCGTATGCCTTCGCTTCTTCAGTGGTGGTATCCCAAGGGCGCAAGCCCCACGGGAAGGTCCTGACAGGGTCACCACGGACGATCACGACAGCCCTCGTTCACAACGGGGACGCAACCCGCGTGAACTGCTGGTCATCGGTCCGGTGGACCGGCGCAAGGCCCTTTCACGTGAGAATGAGAAAGCCAATACGCATAACAAACCAGCAGGATACCCAAGCAGACCCTTACGGGTCAAAACGCGGTCCGCGATGCCGATTCTGCTGACGTCGCGGCGCACTCCGGTTCGGTCCTGGGTGGGGACCCCGCAGTTGTTACGGGCTCCAGAGTAACCCGCCCGGAGCGCAGTGCACGACGCGCCAGCACGATCGCGACTCCGCACAGGGTGGCGCAGTCCTTGAAGGCCCGCCGTTTGGCCTCCAGCTCGGACGGCCACGGAATGCCCGCCACCTGGGGCCCCAGTGCCGCCCAGAACCAGGGCGAACGCGCCGCCGCGTCCGTCCGCACCACCGACGCCATCAGCAGCGGCAGGACCACCAGCAGGTAGTGGTCGAAGGACGGCCGCGACACCAGAAATGCGGCGAGCATCACCATGCAGGCCGTCTCCACCAGGCGCAGCTCGCCCCCGTCGGTGTCCTCCCGCCGCCACCGCGCCCAGGCCGCCCACAGGCCCGCACCGGCCCCCGCGAAGGCCACCAGCACCGCCAGCGGCACCGGCACCCCCAGCCGCGGCAGCACGGCGATCGGCGAGGCGTCCCACGGCAGCGCGTACGAGTCCTGTCCCTGGAGCAGGAAGGGCAGGGTCTTGGTGAAGAACAGCGACGGGCTCGGCATCATCAGCGCACCGGCCAGCGAGAACCCCAGCGGCACCAGCACGGCCGCGGCCAGCCCCCGCCACCGCCGGGCGACCAGGAAGAGCAGCCCGAGGGGCACGAGCATCGGCTTGCACGCGATCGCCAGCCCCACCACCAGCCCGGCCGACCCCCACGAGCGCCGCTGCGCGAGCAGCAGCGCCACCGGCAGGGCGGCCGCCGAGATGGCGGTCCAGTTACCGATCAGCACGAGGTTGATGTACGGCTTGTAGACGAGGGCGAACACCGCGAAGCCGCCGACCGCGAAGCGCGAGCGCAGTGGCACCGCGAATATCCGCAGCGCGGCCAGCCAGCCGGCGCCCAGCAGCCCCGACATCCCGACCGGCAGCAGCCACCGCAGCACCTCACGCGGCAGCAGCGCCTCGGGAACCGCCATGATCACGGCACTGGGCAGGTAGAGGAAGCGCTTGTCCTCGTACGGGGAGCCGCCCGCCAGAAGCGTCTGAGCGGCCTTGACCACGAACGCGTTGTCGGAGCCCCAGTTCGCCCGCAGGCTCGTGGAGACGGCGATCCCGAGGAGCACCGCGAGGGAGACCAGCTGCCAGGACCGGGCGGCCGGCTGCAGCAGCCAGTCGATCAGCCTGTTGCCGGTTCCCCCGCCCGCCGCTTCCCCGTCCCCCGCGCCCCCGTCCCCGGCACCCCGGGTCCTGACGCCCTGGTTCTCCCACTTCATCAGCCAGATGCTAGGCCGCAGCCCCACGACGCCTGCCCCTCACTCGACCGAGGGGGCCACGGGCTCCCCCTAGCGCTTGCGTTCGACTCTACGTTCGTCCCAGACGGGTTCCTGAGTCTCCCGCACAACACCGTCCGAACCGAAGACCAGGTAACGGTCAAATGTGCGCGCGAACCACCGGTCGTGCGTGACGCACAGCACAGTGCCGTCATACGCCTCCAGTCCGTCCTGCAGGGCCTCCGCCGACTCCAGGTCCAGGTTGTCCGTCGGCTCGTCCAGCAGCAGCGCCGTGGTGCCCGCCAGCTCCAGCAGCAGGATCTGGAAGCGCGCCTGCTGCCCGCCCGAGAGCTTCTCGAACGGCTGGTCGCCCTGGCGCTCCAGCTCGTACCGGCGCAGGGCGCCCATCGCCTGTCCCAGGGGCTTCGCCGCCTCCGTCCACAGGATGTCGACGAGGGTCCGCCCGAAGAGCTCCGGGTGGGCGTGGGTCTGTGCGAAGTGGCCGGGAACCACCCGCGCGCCCAGCTTCCACGTGCCCGTGTGCTTGACGTCCTCGCCCGCCAGCAGGCGCAGGAAGTGCGACTTGCCCGAGCCGTTCGAGCCGAGGACCGCGACCCGCTCCCCGTAGAAGACCTCCAGGGAGAAGGGCTTCATCAGGCCGGTCAGCTCCAGGTCCTCCACGGTCAGGGCGCGCACGCCCGTACGCCCGCCCTTGAGCCGCATCCGGATGTCCTGCTCCCGCGGCGGCTCCGGCGGCGGACCGGCCTCCTCGAACTTCTGGAAGCGGGTCTGCATCGCCCGGTACCGCGAGGCCATGTCGGGGCTGCTCGCGGCCTGGTTGCGCAGCCGCAGCACCAGCGCCTTCAGCCGCGCGTGCTCCTCGTCCCAGCGCCGCTTGAGCTCCTCGAAGCGCGCGAAGCGCTCCTTGCGGGCGTCGTGGTACGTGGCGAAGCCGGCGCCGTGCACCCAGACGTCGGAGCCCGTCGGGCTCGCCTCCAGGCTGATGATCTTCTCGGCGGCCTGGGTCAGCAGCTCCCGGTCGTGGGAGACGAAGAGCACCGTCTTGCGGGTGGCCTTCAGCTGCTCCTCCAGCCAGCGCTTGCCGGGGACGTCCAGATAGTTGTCCGGCTCGTCGAGGAGCAGCACCTCGTCGGGCCCGCGCAGCAGCGCCTCCAGCACGAGGCGCTTCTGCTCACCGCCCGAGAGCGTGCGCACCTCGCGGAACTGCGCGCTGTCGTACGGAATCGCCAGCGCGGCCATGGTGCAGACGTCCCACAGCGTCTCCGCCTCGTACCCCTGGACGTCCGCCCAGTCGCTCAGCGCCTGCGCGTAGGCCATCTGGGCGGCCTCGTCGTCCACCGTCAGGATCAGCTGCTCGGCGCGGTCCACCGCCTTGGCGGCCTCCCGGATGCGCGGCTGGGCCACCGAGACCAGCAGGTCCCGTACGGTCGTCTCGTCCCGCACCGAGCCCACGAACTGCGACATCACGCCGAGGCCGCCGGAGACGGTGATCCCGCCGCCGTGCGGCTGGAGCTCACCCGAGATCATCTTCAGCAGGGTGGTCTTGCCGGCCCCGTTCGCCCCGACGAGCGCGGCGACCGACCCCTCCCCCACGCGGAAGGAGACGTCAGGGAGCAGTACCCGCCCGTCGGGAAGGTAGTACTCCAGGTGGCTGGCTTCGAGATGTCCCATGCCGGGCATTGTCCCGGTCCGGCGCCGATCCGCCCAAACGGATTAGCCGCACACCTGCGGGGGCTTTCAGCAGCAGCCGGCGCCCGGCAGGGTCCGCATGTTGCGCGCTTCCTTGCTGCGCGCGGCCAGCAGCTCGTCCGCCGGGTAACCGACCTCCTCCAGGGTCAGGCCGTGCGGCTTGACCACGTGCACCGAGGAGTCCCGTACGGCGGCCGCCAGCACCTTGCCGGGCCAGTCGGTGGGCCGGTGCCCGTCGCCGACGTGCAGGAGGGCTCCCACCAGCGAGCGGACCATGTTGTGGCAGAAGGCGTCGGCGCGGACGGTCGCGGTGACGATCCCGTCCTCGGCGCGCTCCCAGCTGAGCTGCTGGAGGGTACGGATGGTCGTGGCACCCTCGCGCTTCTTGCAGTACGCGGCGAAGTCGTGCTCGCCGAGCAACGGGGCGGCGGCCTCGTTCATGGCGTCCACGTCGAGCGGCCACTGGTGCCAGAGCACGTGCCCGCGGCGCAGCGGGTCGACGCCGCCCTGGTGGTCGCCGACGCGGTAGGCGTAGCGGCGCCAGATGGCCGAGAAACGCGCGTTGAAGCCCTCGGGGGCCTCGGCCACCTTCCACACCCGTACGTCGTGCGGCAGCCGGCCCGCGAGGCGGCGCAGCAGCTTGTCGTGGTGCTCGGCCCACACCTCCTCGGCGAGGTCGAACTGGGCGACCTGCCCGCGGGCGTGCACGCCCGCGTCGGTCCGCCCGGCCACGGTCAGCTCGACCGGGCCCGGCAGCCGCATCACGGTCTGCAGGGCCGACTCCAGCTCGCCCTGGACGGTCCGCAGCACGCGCTGCTTCGCCCAGCCGGAGAAGTCCTTGCCGTCGTAGCTCAGGTCCAGCCGCACCCGGACGTGCCCGGGCTCCACCTCGTCACTCACGTGACCGATCCTCTCAGAAAGCCGATACCGCCAGGCAAAAGCAGAACGGGCCCGCCCCGGAAGGGGGCGGGCCCGTTCAGAGCCGTTCAAGCAAGCGTGATCCCGGGGGATCAGGCCTCCTTGGTCTCCTCGGCGGGGGTCTCGACAGCCTCCGCCTCCTTGACCGCGCGCTTGGTGGCGGCCTCGGCCTCACCGGTGGCCTGCTGGGCGACCGTGAGGGCCTCGACCAGCTCGATCACGGCCATCGGGGCGTTGTCGCCACGACGGTTGCCGATCTTGGTGATGCGCGTGTAACCACCGGGGCGGTTCTCGTAGCGCGGGGCGATCTCGGTGAACAGCGTGTGCACGATGCTCTTGTCCGTGATCGTCTGCAGCACCAGGCGACGGTTGTGGATGTCGCCCTTCTTGGCCTTGGTGACCAGACGCTCGGCGTAGGGACGCAGGCGGCGGGCCTTGGCCTCGGTGGTGGTGATGCGGCCGTGCTCGAAGAGCGACTTCGCGAGGTTCGCGAGGAGGTGCTTCTCGTGCGCGGCGGAACCGCCCAGACGGGCACCCTTTGCGGGACGCGGCATGGTGTAACTCCTTCATATCTGCACCGGCCGTGTCAGGTACCGGTGTCAGTTCCCCCGAGGCGGATGCCGCGGGAAAGTTTTCGGTTCAAACCCGGCCGGCGACCCAGGCCAAAGGCCTCAGCCGCCGGCGGCGGGGGTGAATCAGTACTGCTCGGTCTCGACGAAACCGGCGTCCGCGTCGTCGTCGGCGCCGAAGGCGTCGGCGGCGGCGGTCGGGTCGAATCCGGGCGGGCTGTCCTTGAGGGCCAGGCCCATGCCGGCCAGCTTCGCCTTGACCTCGTCGATCGACTTCGCACCGAAGTTGCGGATGTCGAGCAGGTCGGCCTCGGAGCGGGCGACGAGCTCACCCACGGAGTGGATGCCCTCGCGCTTGAGGCAGTTGTACGAGCGGACCGTGAGCTCGAGCTCCTCGATCGGCAGCGCCAGGTCGGCGGCCAGGGCCGCGTCCGTCGGCGAGGGGCCCATGTCGATGCCCTCGGCGTCGATGTTGAGCTCACGCGCCAGACCGAACAGCTCGACCAGGGTCTTACCGGCGGACGCCATGGCGTCACGCGGGCGCATGGCCTGCTTGGTCTCGACGTCGACGATCAGCTTGTCGAAGTCGGTGCGCTGCTCGACTCGGGTCGCCTCGACCTTGTAGGTGACCTTGAGGACCGGGCTGTAGATGGAGTCGACCGGGATACGGCCGATCTCCTGGCCCAGCTGCTTGTTCTGGACGGCGGAGACGTAGCCGCGACCGCGCTCGACGGTCAGCTCCATCTCCAGCTTGCCCTTGCCGTTGAGCGTGGCGAGGACCAGGTCCGGGTTGTGCACCTCGACACCGGCCGGGGGCGCGATGTCAGCAGCGGTGACCAGGCCGGGACCCTGCTTGCGCAGGTACATCACGACCGGCTCGTCGTGCTCCGAGGAGACGACCAGCTGCTTGATGTTGAGGATGATGTCGGTGACGTCTTCCTTGACGCCCGGCACGGTGGTGAACTCGTGCAGGACGCCGTCCACGCGGATGCTGGTGACAGCGGCACCCGGGATGGAGGACAGGAGGGTACGGCGCAGGGAGTTGCCGAGGGTGTAGCCGAAGCCCGGCTCCAGCGGCTCGATCACGAACCGCGAGCGGTACTCGTCGACGACCTCTTCGGTCAGCGAAGGACGCTGAGCGATAAGCATGTCTGTGTTCCTTCATTCGTGGACGCCCACTATTTGACGCCCGACGGGATGCCGTACCGGAAGTACGGCTACTGCAAGGGTACGGGCGGTACGTCCCCCGAAGGGGTCGTACCGCCCGGACACTCAAGAACGCACAGGTGCGTCCGCTGCGTCAGACGCGGCGGCGCTTCGGCGGGCGGCAGCCGTTGTGCGGGGTGGGGGTGACGTCCTGGATCGAGCCGACCTCGAGGCCGGTGGCCTGGAGGGAGCGGATCGCGGTCTCGCGGCCGGAGCCCGGACCCTTGACGAAGACGTCAACCTTGCGCATGCCGTGCTCCTGCGCGCGGCGGGCGGCCGACTCGGCGGCCATCTGCGCGGCGAAGGGGGTGGACTTGCGCGAGCCCTTGAAGCCGACGTGGCCGGCGGAGGCCCAGGAGATCACGTTGCCCGAGGGGTCGGTGATCGAAACGATGGTGTTGTTGAACGTGCTCTTGATGTGGGCGTGCCCGTGAGCGACGTTCTTCTTTTCCTTGCGGCGCACCTTCTTGGCAGCGCCCTGACGACCCTTGGGGGGCATCTAAATCTCCTACGGGAGGTGGTCGGTCCTACAGCGCAAGACCGCTGAACAGGACTACTTCTTGCCCGGCTTCTTCTTACCGGCGATCGCGCGACGCGGGCCCTTGCGGGTACGCGCGTTGGTGCTGGTGCGCTGACCGTGCACCGGGAGGCCGCGACGGTGGCGGATACCCTGGTAGCACTGGATCTCGATCTTGCGGCGGATGTCGCCCTGGATCTCGCGGCGGAGGTCACCCTCGGTACGGAGGTTGGCGTCCACGTACTCGCGGATCTTGACGAGGTCCTCTTCGGCCAGGTCACGAACGCGGGTGTTCGGGTTCACGCCGGTGGAGGCGAGGATCTCCTTGGACCGGGTGCGCCCGATACCGAAGACGTAGGTGAGTGCGATCTCCACGCGCTTTTCGCGCGGGATGTCAACACCGGAAACGCGTGCCATTCAATGGCTCCTGTGTGTTCGGGGGTCTTCAGCAGAACCGACCCCGACCGCCGACCACCCCGAAGTGGGGTGATGGTACGCCCGGGTCCCCGGCCCCCGCCGGAGGTACCGCCGGCCCCGTACAGGGCTGGGCGGGTTCTGCGTATGTACGTTTTCTTACGTCGCGCGAAGAACTGCGGAAGGCAGGTCGGTCGGCGTGCGTCAGCCCTGGCGCTGCTTGTGGCGCAGGTTGTCGCAGATGACCATGACCCGGCCGTGACGGCGGATCACCTTGCACTTGTCGCAGATCTTCTTGACGCTCGGCTTGACCTTCATGTTGGTGAGGTTCTCCGGGTCAGTGCCACCACCCGCACCGGGACGGATGCCCAGGCAGGAGTGAGAGCAAGATCTACTTGTATCGGTAGACGATCCGGCCACGCGTCAGGTCGTACGGAGACAGCTCCACAACGACCCGGTCATCGGGGAGGATGCGGATGTAGTGCATGCGCATCTTGCCGCTGATGTGCGCGAGGACCTTGTGACCGTTCTGGAGTTCCACCTTGAACATCGCGTTCGGGAGGGACTCGATCACGGTGCCCTCGATTTCGATGGCACCTTGCTTCTTGGCCACGCTTCGCCTTTCGAATCGGCTACCTTGATCAGCTCCGTGCGCCATGCAGGCATGGAAGTGCACGAGAGCCGACGAGTCAGTCTACGTCAGGGCACCCAGAAAGACGAATCCGGAAAGTTTGCCCCAGAGTCTAGATCATTAACCGAGGGGGTCCGGAGCCGTGGTGACTCCGTACTCCGCCAGCTTCGCCTTTCCACAGTCCGGGCTGGTCAGGACGATGGGCCCGGCCTCCGTCAGCGCGATGGAGTGCTCCCAGTGCGAGGACCAGGTGCCGTCCGTCGTGATGACCGTCCAGTCGTCCGAAAGGACCTCCGTCTGGGCGGTGCCCAGGGAGACCATGGGCTCGATCGCCAGGCAGAGGCCCGGAACCAGCTTGATCCCCTTGCCCCGCTTGCGCGAGACGTAGTTCAGCAGGTGGGGGTCCATGTGCATCTCGGACCCGATGCCGTGGCCGCCGTAGTCCTCGATGATCCCGAACTTGCCGAGGCTGTGCTCACCGGTGGAGGGGCGGGGCTGGCGCTTGATGTACGTCTCGATCGCCTTGGAGATGTCGACGAGGCGGTTGCCGAGCTTCATGGCGGCGATGCCGGCCCACATGGACTCCTCGGTCACCCGGGACAGCTCCACGAGCTCAGGAGCGTGCCCGGTGCCCACGAAGGCGGTGTACGCGGCGTCGCCGTGCCAGCCGTCCACGATCGCACCCGCGTCGATGGAGATGATGTCCCCGTCCTTGAGGACGGTCTTGTCGTCTGGGATGCCGTGGACGACGACCTCGTTCACCGAGGTGCAGATGGTCGCGGGGAAGCCGCCGTAGCCGAGGAAGTTCGACTTGGCCCCGGCGTCCTCGATGACCTTGCGGGCCACCATGTCCAGATCCCGCGTCGTGGCGCCGGGTACGGCCGCCTCACGGGTCGCAGCGTGGATCGCCGCGACGACCAGCCCTGCCTCGCGCATCTTCGCGATCTGCTCGGGGGTCTTGATCTGGACCATGGGAAATGCCTTCCACCTTCGGATCTGCGTTGTTCAGGTCTTCTCAACAGTACGGCCGCGATGTCCTGGGGACACCGCGGCCGTACCTGCGCACAAAGGGTTACTACTTCTTGAGGGCGTCCATCGCGCGCTTCGTGACGTCCGCGACCTCACCGAGGGCCGGGATGGTCACCAGCAGGCCCTGGGCCTTGTAGTAGTCGATGATCGGCTCGGTCTGCGTGTGGTAGACCTCCAGCCGGTTACGGACCGTGGCCTCGGAGTCGTCGCCTCGCTGGTACAGCTCGCCGCCGCAGGTGTCACAGACACCCTCGACCTTCGGCGGGGCGTACGTCACGTGGAAGACGTGCGAGGAGTCGTTGCGGCAGATCCGCCGGCCGGCGATCCGCTTGACGACCTCGTCCTCCTCGACCTCCAGGTCGAGGACGGCGTCGAGCTTCATGCCCTCGGCCTGGAGCATCGCGTCGAGCGCCTCGGCCTGCGAGACGTTGCGCGGGAATCCGTCGAGCAGGAAGCCGTTCACGGCGTCCGGCTGCTCCATACGGTCCTTCGCCATGCCGATGGTCACCTCGTCGGGCACCAGGTCGCCGGCGTCCATGTACGCCTTGGCCTGCTTGCCGAGTTCGGTGCCCTGGCTGATGTTGGCCCGGAACAGGTCGCCCGTGGAGATGTGCGGAATCGACAGGTTCTTGGCAAGGAACGCGGCCTGCGTTCCCTTGCCCGCACCGGGCGGTCCAACGAGGACGATTCGCATCAGCGGAGGAACCCTTCGTAATTACGCTGCTGGAGCTGGCTCTCGATCTGCTTCACGGTTTCCAGACCCACACCCACGATGATCAGGATGCTCGTCCCGCCGAACGGGAAGTTCTGGTTCGCTCCGAAGCCGGCCAACGCCATCGTCGGCACAAGAGCGATGAGACCCAGGTACAGCGACCCCGGCCAGGTGATCCGGTTGAGTACGTAGCTGAGGTACTCGGCGGTGGGCCGACCGGCGCGGATGCCCGGGATGAACCCACCATACTTCTTCATGTTGTCTGCAACTTCCTCGGGGTTGAACGAGATCGCCACGTAGAAGAACGCGAAGAAAACGATCAGGAGGAAGTAGGCCGCGATGTAGTACGGGTGGTCGCCCTTGACGAAGTGCTTCTGGATCCAGGTGGCCCAGCCCGCCTGGGACCCGCTGAACTGCACGACAAGCGCCGGGATGTAGAGCAGCGACGAGGCGAAGATGACGGGGATGATGCCCGCCTGGTTCACCTTGAGCGGGATATAGGTCGAGGTACCGCCGTACGCGCGGCGGCCGATCATGCGCTTCGCGTACTGGACCGGGATCCGGCGCTGCGCCTGCTCGACGAAGACCACGAGGCACACCATCGCGAGGCCGACCAGGATGACCACGCCGAACTCGACCCAGCCGTCCGCGATCTTGCCCTGGAGCTTGATCTGCCAGAGGGCGCCGATGAAGCCGGCGGCGATCGAGATGAACATGAGGATCGACATACCGTTGCCGATACCGCGGTCGGTGATGAGCTCACCGAGCCACATGACGACGCAGGTACCGGCGGTCATGGTGACGACCATGACGACCGTGGTGAAGATCGAGCGGTCGGGAACGATCTCGCTGGCGGCCTGGCAGCCCTGGAACAGGGCACCGGTGCGGGCCGTGGCGACGAGGCCCGTGCCCTGCAGGATCGCGAGCGCGACCGTCAGATAGCGCGTGTACTGAGTGATCTTCGCCGTGCCGGACTGTCCCTCTTTTTTGAGGGTCTCCAGCTTCGGGATGACCACGGTCAGCAGCTGCAGAATGATGCTCGCCGTGATGTAGGGCATGATGCCGAGCGCGAAGATCGTGATCTGCAGCAGCGCACCGCCGCTGAACATGTTGACCAGGCCGAACAGCCCATTGCTGCTGCCTGCCTGCTCCACACAGATCTGAACGTTCTTGTAGCTCACGCCGGGTACCGGGACGTGGGACCCGAGCCGGAACAGCACGATGATGCCGAGCGTGAAGAGCAGCTTCTTGCGCAGGTCGGGCGTCTTGAACGCCCGGGCGAACGCGGTGAGCACGGTGCCTCCTGCGACCCCCGCGCTACTGCGTCAGAGGTGACGGTCTGAGGGATCGACGAATACGACAAAGCAAAGGTGCACGCCACCTTACCGGCGAGTGTGCCTTCCGTGGAACGACCGACCGGGGATGCCCCATATGTGAGGCATCCCCGGTCGGGTTTCGAGCTATTCAGCCACTGAAATCGTCTTAGACGAGCTCGGTGACGGTGCCGCCGGCAGCGGCAATCTTCTCCTTGGCGGAGGCGGAGACGGCGTCAACCGAAACCTGCAGCGCCACGGAGATCTCGCCCTGGCCCAGGACCTTGACGAGGCTGTTCTTGCGAACCGCGCCCTTGGCGACCAGGTCGGCCACCGTGACTTCTCCACCCTCGGGGTAGAGAGCGCCGAGCTTGTCCAGGTTGACGACCTGGAACTCGGTGCGGAACGGGTTCTTGAAGCCCTTGAGCTTCGGCAGGCGCATGTGGAGGGGCATCTGCCCACCCTCGAAGCGCTGCGGGATCTGGTAGCGGGCCTTCTGGCCCTTCGTACCACGACCGGCCGTCTTACCCTTCGACGCCTCACCACGACCGACACGGGTCTTCGCGGTCTTGGCGCCGGGGGCGGGACGGAGGTTGTGGGCCTTCAGCGGGCTGTTCTCAGCCATGTTAGTCAACCTCCTCAACCGTCACGAGGTGGCGGACGGTGTGCACCATTCCGCGGAACTCGGGGCGGTCCTCCTTGACGACCACGTCGTTCAGGCGCTTGAGCCCGAGCGAACGCAGAGTGTCGCGGTGGTTCTGCTTGCTGCCGATGTACGACTTCGTCTGCGTGATCTTGAGGCGAGCCATTACGCACCCGCCCCAGCACGTGCACGAAGCAGAGCCGCGGGGGCGACGTCCTCGAGGGGCAGACCACGGCGAGCCGCGATCTCCTCGGGACGCTGCAGGCCCTGGAGGGCCGCCACGGTCGCGTGCACGATGTTGATCGCGTTGTCGGAGCCCAGGGACTTCGACAGGATGTCGTGAACGCCGGCGCACTCCAGAACGGCGCGCACCGGGCCACCGGCGATAACACCGGTACCGGGGGAAGCAGGCTTCAGCAGGACGACGCCCGCAGCCTTCTCGCCCTGGATCGGGTGAGGGATGGTGCCCTGGATGCGCGGAACCTTGAAGAAGTTCTTCTTGGCTTCCTCGACACCCTTGGCGATGGCCGCGGGAACTTCCTTGGCCTTGCCGTAACCGACACCTACAGTGCCGTCACCGTCGCCCACCACGACCAGCGCGGTGAAGCTGAAGCGGCGACCACCCTTGACAACCTTGGCGACGCGGTTGATCGCGACAACGCGCTCAACGTAAGCGGTCTTCTCGGCGGCAGGGCCACCGTCGCGACCCTTCCGGTCCCGCCGCTCGCCGCCACCGGCACCGCTTCCGCGGCGCTGGGGTCCAGCCATTGGATTACCTCTCTCTGTTACGTCCGTGAGTCCCGGAACCGGGGCTTAGAACTTCAGCCCGGCTTCGCGGGCGGCGTCAGCCAGAGCGGCAATGCGCCCGGCGTATCGGTTGCCACCGCGGTCGAACACGACGGTCTCGACACCCGCAGCCTTGGCACGCTCGGCGACGAGCGCGCCGACAGCCTGGGCCTGCGAGCTCTTGTCGCCTTCGCCACCACGGATCGAAGCGTCCAGGGTCGACGCCGACGCCAGGGTGTGACCCTGGAGGTCGTCGATGACCTGAGCAACGATGTTGCGGTTCGAACGCGTCACGACGAGGCGCGGACGCTCCGCCGTACCCGAGACGTTCTTGCGGATGCGGATGTGGCGGCGAGCCTTGGCAGCGCGCTTGTACGCGTCGCCCTTGGCGATCTTCACACCGTATGCCATGGCTACTTACCAGCCTTTCCGACCTTGCGGCGGATGACTTCGCCGGCGTACTTGACACCCTTGGCCTTGTACGGGTCGGGCTTCCGCAGCTTGCGGATGTTGGCGGCGACCTCGCCGACCTTCTGCTTGTCGATGCCCTCGACCGTGAACTTGGTCGGCGACTCGACCTTGAAGGAGATGCCCTCGGGCGCCTCCACCAGGATCGGGTGGCTGTAACCCAGCTGGAACTCCAGGTTGGAGCCCTTCGCCAGGACACGGTAACCGACACCGCTGATCTCGAGAGCCTTGACGTATCCCGTGGTCACACCGGTGATCATGTTCGCCACCAGCGTGCGGGACAGGCCGTGCAGGGCCTTGTTCTGACGCTCGTCGTTCGGACGGGTGACGTTCAGAACGCCGTCCTCGCCCTTCACGACGGCGATGGGAGCCTTAACGGTGTGGGAGAGGGAACCCTTGGGGCCCTTCACCGCGACCGTGCTGCCATCGATGGTGACGTCCACACCGGCGGGAACCTGGATGGGGAGCTTGCCGATTCGCGACATTGCTTTTCCTCCGTTCCCGACTACCAGACGTAGGCGAGGACTTCCCCACCTACGCCCTTCTTGCCTGCCTGCTGGCCGGTGAGCAGACCGTGCGACGTGGAGATGATCGCCACGCCCAGGCCGCCGAGCACCTTCGGCAGGTTGGTGGACTTCGCGTACACGCGCAGACCGGGCTTCGAGATCCGCTTGATGCCCGCGATGGAGCGCTCACGGTTCGGCCCGAACTTCAGCTCGAGGACGAGGTTCTTGCCGACCTCGGCGTCCTCGACCTTCCAGCCGGTGATGAAACCCTCCTGCTTGAGGATCTCTGCGATGTGCGACTTGATCTTGCTGTGCGGCATCACGACGGTGTCGTGGTACGCCGAGTTAGCGTTACGCAGACGGGTCAGCATGTCTGCGATCGGGTCAGTCATGGTCATGAAGTGGCCTTCGGCCTCTCTCGCCGGGGTTTCCTGTATGCGCCATCCCTCTCCCCACTCAGTGGCGGGACGGGTGCGGTGCGGGGACCTACGGCGTAGTAAGTCGATAGGGCGGCGGACGCCCAACCCCACAAGCCTACGGCATGCGGAGCTGGGCACCCACCGACCAGATGCTTACCGAGAGTCTCTGGTACTTCCCAAGTCCTTACGGACGGAAGGGAATTACCAGGAGCTCTTGGTCACGCCCGGCAGCTCGCCACGGTGAGCCATCTCACGAAGGCACACGCGGCACAGGCCGAACTTGCGGTACACGGAGTGGGGGCGACCGCAGCGCTGGCAGCGGGTGTACGCACGCACACCGAACTTGGGCTTACGGGCAGCCTTCGCGATGAGAGCCTTCTTCGCCATCTCGCTTACGCCTCCTTGAAGGGGAAGCCGAGGTGACGAAGGAGGGCACGGCCCTCGTCGTCGTTGGTCGCCGTGGTGACCACGGTGATGTCCATACCCCGGGTACGGTCGATCTTGTCCTGGTCGATCTCGTGGAACATGACCTGCTCCGTGAGACCGAAGGTGTAGTTACCACGGCCGTCGAACTGCTTCGGCGACAGACCACGGAAGTCACGGATACGCGGCAGCGCGAGCGACAGCGTACGGTCCAGGAACTCCCACATGCGGTCACCACGGAGGGTGACGTGGCAGCCGATCGGCTGACCCTCGCGCAGCTTGAACTGCGCGATGGACTTGCGGGCCTTGGTGACGGCCGGCTTCTGACCGGTGATCGTCGTCAGGTCCTTGATGGCGCCGTCGATCAGCTTGGAGTCGCGGGCGGCGTCGCCCACACCCATGTTGACCACGATCTTCACGAGGCCGGGGATCTGCATGACGTTCTCGTAGGAGAACTCCTCACGCAGCTTGCCGGTGATGTCCTCGCGGTACTTCGTCTTGAGACGCGGAGTGGTAGCCATCAGATGTCCTCACCCGTCCGCTTGGCAACGCGGATCTTGTTGCCCTCGTCGTCGAAGCGGTAGCCGACGCGGGTGACGACCTTCTTGCCGTCCTTCTCCACAACCAGCTGAACGTTGCTGACGTGGACCGGGGCCTCGGTGATCACAATGCCACCGGCCTGGTTCTGCGCAGCCTTGGTGTGCTTCTTGACCCGGTTGACACCCTCGACGAGGACGCGGTTGTCGGCGGGGAAGGCGACGATGACCTTGCCCTGCTTGCCCTTGTCCTTACCGGTGATGACCTGAACCAGGTCGCCCTTCTTGATCTTCATGCTTACAGCACCTCCGGCGCGAGCGAGATGATCTTCATGAACTTCTTCTCGCGCAGCTCACGGCCCACGGGGCCGAAGATACGGGTGCCGCGAGGGTCGCCGTCGTTCTTCAGAATGACGGCGGCGTTCTCGTCGAAGCGGATGTACGAGCCGTCCTGGCGGCGACGCTCCTTGACGGTGCGAACGATGACCGCCTTGACGACGTCACCCTTCTTCACGTTGCCACCGGGGATCGCGTCCTTGACGGTGGCGACGATGACGTCACCGATGCCCGCGTAGCGGCGACCGGAACCACCGAGAACACGGATGCAAAGGATTTCCTTTGCACCAGTGTTGTCGGCGATACGCAGTCGCGACTCCTGCTGGATCACGTGTATCTCCTGTTTGTCTGCCGGTTCCCGGCGGGGGCTTCACTCCGGAGAGCGTCGCCCCCACCGAGCCTGGCGGAACGAATCTGAGGGAAACCCCTCAGACTGTGTCTGTTTGGAATTCGCTTGCGCGAATTGCCTTACTTGGCCTTCTCGAGGATCTCGACGATGCGCCAGCGCTTGCTCGCCGACAGCGGACGCGTCTCCATGATGAGGACGCGGTCGCCGACGCCGGCAGCGTTCTGCTCGTCGTGCGCCTTGAGCTTGTTCGTACGGCGGATGACCTTGCCGTACAGGGCGTGCTTGACGCGGTCCTCGACGGCGACGACGACGGTCTTGTCCATCTTGTCGCTGACGACCAGACCCTCACGGGTCTTGCGGAAGCCGCGCTCGGTCTTCTCAGTCACGTTGTTCTCGCTCATCAGGCGCTCTCCACCGTCTCGATACCGAGCTCACGCTCGTGCATCAGGGTGTAGATGCGAGCGATGTCCTTACGGACGGACTTGAGCCGGCCGTTGTTCTCCAGCTGACCCGTGGCCGCCTGGAAGCGGAGCTTGAACAGCTCCTCCTTGGCCTCGCGCAGCTTGCCAACGAGCTCCTCGTTGCCGAGCTCACGCAGCTCGGACGCCTTGGTTCCCGTCGCCATCACGACTCACCTGCCTCGCGCCGAACAATCCGGCACTTCATCGGAAGCTTGTGAGCAGCGCGGGTGAGCGCCTCACGAGCAATCTTCTCGTTCGGGTAGGACAGCTCGAACATGACCCGACCCGGGTGCACGTTGGCGATCCACCACTCGGGAGAACCCTTACCGGAACCCATGCGGGTTTCGGCCGGCTTCTTCGTCAGCGGGCGGTCCGGGTAGATGTTGATCCAGACCTTGCCGCCACGCTTGATGTGGCGGGTCATCGCAATACGAGCCGCCTCGATCTGGCGGTTCGTCACGTAAGCCGGGGTCAGCGCCTGGATGCCGTACTCGCCGAACGTGACCTCAGTACCGCCCTTGGCCATACCGCTGCGCTTCGGGTGGTGCTGCTTGCGGTGCTTGACCCTACGAGGGATCAGCATGTCGGTCAGGCCTCCGTTCCGGTGCTCTCGGCCGGAGCGGCGGCGGGAGCGTCGGCCTTGGGGGCCTCGACACCAGCAGCCTGCTGCGGCTTGCGGCCACCACGGCCGCCGCGCTCGCCACCACGGCCACCACGGCCGGCGGGACGGTCGCCAGCGCCCTGCGCGCCACGGGCCGGGCGGTTACCCGCACGGGCCGCAGCGTTCTCGGCGCGAACCTCGGCGATGTTCTTGACGTCGCCCTTGTAGATCCAGACCTTCACACCGATACGGCCGAAGGTGGTCTTGGCCTCGAAGAAGCCGTAGTCCACGTTCGCGCGGAGGGTGTGCAGCGGCACACGGCCTTCGCGGTAGAACTCGGAGCGGGACATCTCGGCGCCGCCGAGACGACCGCCACACTGGATCTTGATGCCCTTGGCGCCGGCCTTCATCGTGCCCTGCATGCTCTTACGCATGGCGCGACGGAAGGAGACGCGGGAGGAGAGCTGCTCGGCAACGGCCTGGGCAACCAGCTGAGCGTCGAGCTCGGGGTTCTTGACCTCGAGGATGTTCAGCTGGACCTGCTTGCCCGTGAGCTTCTCGAGGTCACCGCGGATGCGGTCGGCCTCGGCGCCACGGCGGCCGATGACGATGCCCGGACGAGCGGTGTGGATGTCCACACGCACGCGGTCACGGGTGCGCTCGATCTCAACCTTCGAGATGCCGGCGCGCTCCATGCCGGACGTCATCATCCGACGGATGGCGACGTCTTCCTTGACGTAGTCCTTGTACAGCTTGTCGGCGTACCAACGCGACTTGAAGTCGGTGGTGATGCCGAGCCGGAACCCGTGCGGGTTTACCTTCTGGCCCATTACCGGGAACCTTCCTTGCTGCTGACGACCACGGTGATGTGGCTGGTCCGCTTGCGGATCCGGTAGGCACGGCCCTGCGCACGCGGACGGAACCGCTTCAGGGTCGGGCCCTCGTCCACGTACGCCTCGCTGATGACCAGCGTGGAGGCGTCCGGGTGGTTGTAGTTGTGTGCGGCGTTGGCGATGGCGCTGTCAAGCACCTTGCCAACCGGCACGCTCGCGGCCTGCGGGGCGAAACGCAGGACCGCCTGAGCCTCCGTGGCATCCATGCCACGGATAAGGTCCACCACTCGGCGGGCCTTCATGGGCGTGACGCGGATGTACCGCGCCTGGGCCCTGGCTTCCATGGTTGTCCCTTCGGTGTAAGTCATAGTCATAACCACCCCGCCTTTAGCGGCGCTTCGACTTCCGGTCGTCCTTGACGTGGCCGCGGAAGGTGCGAGTCGGCGAGAACTCGCCGAGCTTGTGGCCGACCATCGACTCGGTGACGAACACCGGGACGTGGGTCTTGCCGTTGTGCACCGCGATGGTGTGACCCAGCATGCTGGGGATGATCATCGAGCGACGGGACCAGGTCTTGATGACGTTCTTGGTGCCGGCTTCGTTCTGGACGTCCACCTTCTTTACGAGGTGGTCGTCGACGAAGGGCCCCTTCTTGAGACTGCGCGGCATCTAAACCCGCTCCTAGCGCTTCTTGTTCGTCTTGCGGCGGCGGACGATGTACTTGCTCGAAGCCTTCTTCGGCGAGCGAGTACGACCCTCCTTCTGACCCCACGGGGAGACCGGGTGGCGACCACCACTGGTCTTGCCCTCACCACCACCGTGCGGGTGGTCAACCGGGTTCATCGCGACACCGCGGACGGACGGGCGAACGCCCTTCCAGCGCATGCGGCCGGCCTTGCCCCAGTTGATGTTCGACTGCTCGGCGTTGCCGACCTCGCCGACCGTGGCGCGGCAGCGCGCGTCGACGAGACGGATCTCACCGGACGGCATACGAAGGTGGGCCATGGTGCCCTCCTTCGCCAGCAGCTGCACGGAGGCACCAGCGGAGCGCGCGAACTTGGCGCCGCCACCGGGACGGAGCTCGATCGCGTGGATCGTGGTACCGACCGGGATGTTGCGGAGGGCCAGGTTGTTACCGGGCTTGATGTCGGCCGTGGGGCCGTTCTCAATCCGGTCGCCCTGCTTCAGAGCCTTCGGCGCGATGATGTAGCGCTTCTCGCCGTCCGCGTAGTGCAGGAGCGCGATGCGCGCGGTGCGGTTGGGGTCGTACTCGATGTGCGCGACCTTGGCCGGCACGCCGTCCTTGTCGTGACGACGGAAGTCGATCACGCGGTAGGCGCGCTTGTGTCCACCACCCTGGTGGCGAACGGTGATCCGACCGGTGTTGTTACGGCCGCCCTTGCTGTGCAGGGGGCGAACCAGCGACTTCTCCGGCGTGGACCGCGTGATCTCGACAAAGTCGGCGACGCTGGAGCCACGACGGCCCGGGGTCGTCGGCTTGTACTTGCGGATACCCATTTCTCAGTCCTCGTCCGATTCCGGACGACTAGACCTCCGTTAGGAGGCCTGGCCGCCGAAGATGTCGATACGGTTGCCCTCGGCAAGGGTCACGATGGCGCGCTTGGTGTTCGCACGCTTGCCGAAACCGGTCTTGGTGCGCTTGCGCTTACCCTGACGGTTGATCGTGTTGACCCCGGTGACCTTGACCGAGAAGACCGCTTCCACGGCCTGCTTGATCTGGGTCTTGTTGGCGCCGGGCGCGACGATGAACGTGTACTTGTTCTCGTCCAGCAGCGCGTAGCTCTTCTCCGAGACAACCGGCTTGATCAGCAGGTCGCGCGGGTCAGTGAAGGTCTTGCTGGTAACGGTCGCCTCAGACATCAGGCGTCGCTCCCTTCGGTCTCATCGGCCTTGGGGCCAGACACGAAGGACTCGAAAGCGGCCTGAGTGAAGACCACGTCGTCAGAGACGATCACGTCGTACGTGTTCAGCTGGCCCGGCTCCAGGATGTGAACCTGGGGCAGGTTGCGGGCGGACAGCCACGCGGCCTCTTCGGCGCGGTCGACGACCAGGAGCAGGTTCTTGCGCTCCGAGATCTTGCCGAACAGCGTCTTGGCGGCCTTCGTGGAGGCGGCACCCTCGACCACGCCGGTGACGACGTGGATGCGGGAGTGACGCGCACGGTCCGAGAGGGCACCGCGGAGGGCGGCGGCCTTCATCTTCTTCGGGGTCCGCTGCGAGTAGTCACGCGGCTGCGGGCCGTGGACAACGCCACCGCCGACGAACTGCGGAGCGCGGGTGGAACCCTGGCGAGCGCGGCCGGTGCCCTTCTGGCGGTACGGCTTGCGGCCACCACCACGGACTTCGCCACGACGCTTGGTCTTGTGCGTGCCCTGACGGGCAGCAGCCAGCTGAGCGACAACGACCTGGTGGATCAGCGGAACGCTGGTCTTCGCGTCGAAGATCTCCGCGGGGAGCTCGACGGTACCGGCCTTGTCGCCTGCCGGCGAAAGGATGTCAATGGTGCTCATTACCTCAAGCCCCCTTGGCCGCGGTACGGACCAGGACGAGGCCGCCGTTCGGACCGGGGACCGCGCCCTTGATGAGCAGCAGACCCTTCTCCGCGTCAACCGCGTGGATGGTCAGGTTCTGGGTGGTGACGCGCTCGTTACCCATACGACCGGCCATGCGCATGCCCTTAAAGACACGCCCAGGGGTGGCGCAGCCACCGATCGAACCGGGGGAGCGGTGCTTGCGCTGCACACCGTGACCGGCGCCGAGGCCCCGGAAGTTGTGCCGCTTCATGACACCGGCGAAGCCCTTGCCCTTGCTGTTGCCCGTGACGTCAACCTTGACGCCGGACTCGAACACCTCAGCAGTGATCTCCTGGCCGAGCGTGTACTCGCTGGCGTCGGAGGTGCGGAGCTCCACCAGGTGGCGGCGGGGGGTCACGTCGGCCTTGGCGAAGTGGCCCTTGAGGGGCTTGTTCACCTTGCGCGGGTCGATCTCGCCGAAGGCGATCTGGACCGACTCGTAGCCGTCGATGTCGTTCGTACGGACCTGGGTAACGACGCAGGGTCCGGCCTTGACCACGGTCACCGGGACGACACGGTTGTTCTCGTCCCAGACCTGGGTCATGCCGAGCTTCTCGCCCAGGACGCCCTTGATCTGCTTTGCCATCTTCTCGACGCCTCTCAGAGCTTGATCTCGATGTCAACGCCGGCCGGAAGGTCCAGGCGCATCAGCGAGTCAACGGTCTTGGGGGTCGGGTCGAGGATGTCGATCAGGCGCTTGTGCGTGCGCATCTCGAAGTGCTCGCGCGAGTCCTTGTACTTGTGCGGCGACTTGATGACGCAGTACACGTTCTTCTCAGTGGGCAGCGGCACCGGGCCCGCGACCGACGCACCAGTGCGCGTCACCGTCTCGACGATCTTCTTCGCCGAGGAATCGATGACCTCGTGGTCGTAGGCCTTGAGCCGGATGCGGATCTTCTGTCCCGCCATGGCTACTCCGTAGTCCTGTCTCTATGTGGAAACGCTCTGGCTCCCGGTCGGCTGCGGGACGGATCCCGCGGCCTCTCCTCCGACCCACGCGGTCGGGCGTGTCGCACTCCCTCTACAGAAAATTCCCATACGGAAATTCCCTCGTCCAAGGGGGTACGGTCCCGATGACCGCGATTCGGGGGAGAAACACCCACCGAGTGCCTGGTGGGCACCGTGCTGACACTTCCCAGAAGATTCCCGTACGTCCGCCCCCATTGCTGCCCCGAAAGGCAGATTAAGGACGACGAGTACTGTGGGACTCGCTTCCGGTCCTCCCGGCGGGAGGCGCGCAGCATCGGCACTCAGCCGAGCAACTTGAGTAGTCTGCCATACGAGGCACGTACCTGGCCAATCGGGCCGAAGAGAATACCCCGCCACGCTGAGTGGTCAAACCGCACCACGCGCATCGCCCGGCGGGGCTCCTCCCCCGGTCAGGAGCGCGTGACCGTCCCGCACCCTTCGCCCTCGATGTCCCTGCTGCGGTCGTACGGATCCACGGCGGGACCGGTGGGCGCCGGCCCGGCCGGAGCGTCCTGCGGGAAGTCCGGGTGCAGGAAGCCGTCGGCCGTCTCGCAGGCGACGTTCGACCACTCCGAGACGTACTTGCGCAGCTGGAGCCGGCCCCGGGTGGTCTCCCAGCGCGCCGGGTCGAGCAGGCTCAGGGTGACCTGGCGGCGCACGATGGTGCGCTGCACGCTCGTGCCGCCGTTCGTCATGGGGTGGACGAAGGTGTAGTCCGTCACCACGAGCAGTTCCCCGGGCTCCCCCGCCTCCGCCCGCATGCTGCCGCGCACCTTGACCACGTCGCCGACCGGCTTGACCTTTGTAGGGTCGAAGCGGGTGAAGAGCATCACCGGGGTGTTCTCCGCGGTGGGCTTGGTCAGGGACTGCTCCAGCCGCTGCGGGACCTCCGGCTGCTTGGGGTCCAGGACCGCCAGGGCGGCGGCCGGCCGCTCGCCGCGCAGGGTGGCCGGGTCGAGATTGGCCGCGATCAGGAACTGCCTGGCCTCCTCCAGCGCGTCCGCGACCTGCTGCTGGGACATCCCGCCGACGGCCGCGGCCGCGGGGACCTCGATGCCGGCGGCGCCGTCGGCCCACTGGAGGGCCGGGGAGCCACGGAAAGGTTCCTGCGGGGTCGGCCGGTCGGGCGCCGTCGACGGCGGTGGGGCGGTCGGACGTCCGGACTCCCCGGGCAGCGGAGCGGCGTTCCGGGCCTCCTGGCGGGCCTCGGTCTTGCCCGTGATCCGGTCGATCAGCAGCTCGGGCCGTAGCGCGACCAGCGCGAGCCCGGCGATGAAGACGACGGCCAGGGTGGCCTTGATCCGCCGCCCGGCCCGGCCCCGCCCGCCCCGTATCCCCGGCGAGGCCGGGCCGGTGCGCCAGCCCGGCGGATCCTGCTGGTCGCGCAGCCGCTCGGTCACCATCCGGGCCCGCGCCGAGGGCTCCCGCGGTGCCTCCCCGGGGCCCGAGGAGGCCTGTTCCAGGAACGCCGCCAGCTCCTCGTCGGATATGCCCCCGCTGCGCGCGTCCCCGTCGTTCCTGCCCATGCCCCACCCCGTGTGCATCCGTATGTGTCCGCCACGGCCGAGAGGCCCCGCACCGTGCGGGGCCTCTCGGCCGCCGATCGGGCGACTGGTCACGCCGCCGGATCATGAAATCGTACTGAGGGAGGTGCCGGTCGCCGGCGGGCCTCAGACCTCGGCGAGCTGCCCGCCGGGGACGGCCGCGGCGCTACGGCGCGGCACGGCGCCGCGCAGGGTCAGCAGCATCGCGGCGGCGGTGGCGAGCGAGCCGACCGCGTAGGCGAGGCCCACGCGCAGCGCGATGTCACCGGGGAGCAGGGTGATCCCGAGCAGGACCGCGGTGCCGAACACCCAGCAGACCAGCTGGGCGCGGTGCTTGTGCAGCACCATCTGCGCCTGGCCGAGCACCATCGCCAGCATGTAGCAGGTCGTCCCGACGGCGAACCAGAGGAAGTCGAGGTGGCCGAGCTGGCCCGGCTGGGCGCGGAACAGGACCTCGATCAGCCAGGGTCCGAGCAGCACGGCGGGCACGCCGCCGATCGCGCCGAGGCCGAGCACCACCAGGCAGGCCTTGCGGAGCATCCGGGCGAAGCCCTGGTGGTCGCCGGCGGCCACCACGGTGGACAGGCCGGAGAGCAGCGAGGCCTGCAGCGAGCCGAAGACGAACAGCGGCACCCGGGCCAGCACCAGGGCGCTGAGCAGGGCCGAGATCAGGGCGATGCGGGTCGGCTCCAGCAGCTGGGTGCTCATCACCGCCGCGTTGACCACCACCTGCGCCAGCAGGGTGGAGGCGGTCAGCGGCCCGAGGCCGCGGACCAGCTCCCGGGTGGGGAACGCGCCGCCGGGCCGCGCCGCGCGCAGCGTCGGGGCCAGCGTGACCAGCAGGGCGACGAACGGCGCCACGACGAGGATCAGGCTGAAGGCGAGCGCCGAGTGCAGCCCGGCGGCGGCGCAGGCGAAGGCCAGCACGATCCGCAGGCCGCCGTCGACCGCGAGCTGGGAGCCGTACGCGGTGAACCGGCCGGTGCCTGCGAGGACGCCCCGCGTGAGGTAGCACAGGGCCATCCCGGCGAAGGCACCCCCGAGCACGGCGACCATCTGGAGGT
Organism: Streptomyces sp. NPDC040545; assembly: GCF_055595065.1. Taxonomy (NCBI): domain Bacteria; kingdom Bacillati; phylum Actinomycetota; class Actinomycetes; order Kitasatosporales; family Streptomycetaceae; genus Streptomyces; species Streptomyces sp. NPDC040545. Next base: position 194,414 of record NZ_JBVIWA010000001.1, on the reverse strand, counting down.
CGCCGTGGAACAGCCGGTCGGCGATCGGCCGGGCGAAGACGGCGAGCGCGCCGAGGACCGCGCCGAGGACGCCCCCGGTCAGCAGTCCCGCCTTCCGGAGCACCGGCGCGGCGCCCTCACCGCGCACCACGCGGGCGGCGACGATCCGGGTGAGCTCCTGCTCGATCGGGAAGAACAGGCCGATCCCGACGGACATCACGAGGGTCCACAGCACCGAGACGCCGGCCTTCTCGGCCTCGGAGAGGCTGTGCCCGGCCACCGCGAGGTGGATGTAGGAGGCGGCGCCGAGTACGGCGGTGCCCCCCGCGACCATGGCGGTCCCGGGGGGCAGGGCTTTGAGCAGTTTCGCGATCGGGTTCATCCCGTAGCTTTCATCGGCCGCACGCTCAGCGCGTGGCGTGGCGGAGCATGGCGCTGACACCGGGCCGGCCGGCGTGCTTCACAGCGCCGGGCAGCAGGGTGATCGCGTGCAGCCGGGAGGAGAGGTGCAGGCGGGAGACCTTGGCGGCGCGCGGCCAGCCGTGCCGGTCCAGGCGGTCGGCGGTCTCCACGAAGAAGCGCTTGGCCTCCTCGAAGCGGTGGCCGGTGTAGGCCTTGGCGGAGGACTCGCTCCCGGCGTGCCGGCGGTAGCTGAAGCAGACCTGCGGCGTGGTGGCCAGGGTCTCCCCCGCCACCAGCAGGTCGACGACCAGGGCGAGGTCCTGGATCACGCCCAGGTCGGTGCGGAAGCCGAAGCGCTTGACCGCCTCCGTGCGCCAGCAGATCGACGGGAAGTACAGCCAGTTACCGCGCAGCAGGCTGATGGCCAGCTCCTCGCCGCCGAGCAGGGCCTGGCCCGGGCCCTTCGGGGAGTACAGCTTGCGCTTGGTCCGGTCGACCAGGGTGTCGTACTCCCGGCCGTCGGTGCCGATCACGAGGACGCCCGGCTGGATCATCGCGGCGGCCGGCTCTCGGTCGGCCGCGGCCCGCACCACCTGCAGGTAGTTCGGGTGCATGAGGTCGTCGCAGCCCATGAGCACCAGGTACTCGTACTCGGCGAGCTCGACGCAGCGGTTGAAGTTGCCGGTCACCCCGAGGTTGCGCTCGTTGCGGAAGTAGCGGACGCGGGGGTCCGACAGCCCCTCGAACCACTCGGGGACGCCCGGCTCGCGCCCGTCGTCGACGACGGTGAGGCGCCAGTCGTCGCCGTCCTGGGCCAGGACGCTGCGGACGGCATCCTGCATCAGCGCGACGTCGCCGTAGTACGGCAGAAGGATTTCGAAACGCGACATGTTCTCCGCCTAGGCCTTGGTCAGCTCGCGGGCGACCAGCTCGGCGGTGCGCTGCTGGAAGGCGGTGTACGCCGGGGTGCCGGGCGTGAACGCCTTGAGCTCGCCGGGCATCCGGCGGATCATCGCGAGCAGCAGCACGAGGCCGGCGCGGGTGAGGTAGACCATCGCCCGGAACGGCGAGGCGCTCGGCCGGCCGGTGGTCCGTTCGCGCATCGCCACGGGGATCTGGCGCACGGTGAAGCCGGAGCGGGCCGCGCCCACCATGGACTCGATGGTGTCCCCGAGGTACTCCACGGGGTACCAGCGGGCGAAGAACTCTATGAGCGGCCGGTTGCAGGCGCGGAAGCCCGAGGTGGTGTCGGTGAGCTTGGTCCGGGTGATGCGCGACAGCACCACGGACAGCAGCGACATCGCCCACTTGCGCGGGCCGCGCACCGTGTAGTCGCCGTCGCCGGCGAACCGGGCGCCTATGACCAGGTCGGCGTCGCCGACGGCGAGGCGCTCCAGCAGCGCCGGCACGTACGCCGGGTCGTGCTGGCCGTCGGCGTCCACCTGGATCGCCACGTCGTAGTCGTGCTGCTGCGCGTAGCGGTAGCCGAGCCGCATCGCGCCGCCGACACCGAGGTTGAAGGGCAGCTGGGCGACGGCCGAGCCGGCCGCCCGGGCCACCTCGGCGGTGTTGTCCGCCGAACCGTCGTCGACCACGAGGGTGTCCACGTAGGGCAGTTGCTGCTGGATCTCGCGCAGGACGGAGGGCAGACCGTCCTGCTCGTTCCAGGCGGGAAGAATGATCAGGACGCGACGACCGTCGTTCACGACTTCACCTGTGCCTCGATGGCGCCGGAATCCTCCGCGCGCGGCGACGTGCTGGGGTAACCGCCCTGCTGGACGAGGTGCGCGCGGATCAGCGCGACGTCCTCCGCCAGGGTGCGGGTCTCCGCCTCCAGCCGACTGGTCTCCCAGCTGAGGTGCAGGCTCACCAGCAGGACCAGGACGAACCCGATGAAGAACACCAGACTCACGCCGGATGCCACGCCGAGGCTCCTGGCCACCGGGTCCAGCAGGTCGGGGACGAACCCGAGCGGGGCGGCCAGCAATCCGATGGCGAGCCATATCGCCGCGTACTTCTCCCGCAGTTGCTGGCGGCGCAGCAGCTCGAGGATGTACCCCAGCACCAGAAGACCGGTGATGGAGGTCAGAACGGAGAGTCGCACAGCGGGCGGCGCCTTTCGCGCGAAGGGGCCAACGTCTTTATAGGAGAAGCATATGGCACGGCATATGACGCGAACGGGGCCCGGGAGGTTGCACCCCGGGGCCCGTGGACGACGCGCGTATGGAGGGGATCAGCCTCTCCGGATCACTTCGCGGAGGGCGGTTTCAGCAGATCGGCGAAGGCCGGGCGGGTGATCGCCTCGGCGAGCTGCGCCTGCCAGTCGGGCAGCGGTTCCAGCCCGGCGGCCGACCAGCCGTCGTGAGCAAGGACACTGAAGGCCGGGCGCACGGCGGGGCGTACGAACGCCTCGGAGGTCGTCGGCCGGATCCGCTCGGGGTCGAGCCCGCTCAGCCGGTACGCCTCGCGCGCCAGCCCCATCCAGGTCGTACGGCCGCTCGCGGTGCCGTGGTAGACCCCGCCCGGGGCCTTGCCCGCCAGCGCGGCAAGGCCGAGGTCGGCCAGGCGGCGGGCCAGCGCGTAGGACCAAGTGGGCTGGCCGTGCTGGTCGTCGACCACGTCGAGGGTGTCCCGCTGGGCGGCCAGCTTCAGCATGGTGGCGACGAAGTTCGCCCCGTGCTCGCCGTACAGCCACGCGGTCCGCACGATGTAGCCGTCCTGCGGGAGCAGCTCGGCGACGGCCTGTTCGCCGACCAGCTTGGAGCGCCCGTAGGCGTTGACCGGACCGGTCTCGGCGTCCTCGCGGTACGGCTGCGTGGCGTTGCCGGGCAGTACGTAGTCGGTGGAGACGTGCAGCAGGCGCGCACCGGCGCCGGCGCAGGCCGCCGCGAGGACGCGTACGCCGGTGCCGTTGACGGCGGTGGCGGCTTCCTCGGCGGTCTCGGCGCCGTCCACGTCGGTCCAGGCCGCGCAGTTGACGACGACCGCGGCACCCTCGACGGCGGCCCGCACGGCTGCCGGGTCGGTGATGTCGAGGTCGGCACGGCCCGCGCCCACGGCTTCGATGCCGGCGTCCTTCAGGACGGCGAGGACGTCCTGGCCGAGCATTCCGGCGGCGCCGGTGACGAGCCAGCGGCCGGCTCCCGGGGTCGCGGTCACTTCTGCAGCGCCGCCTTCGCCTTCAGCGGCTCCCACCAGGCACGGTTCTCCCGGTACCACTCGATGGTGGCCTTGATGCCGTCCTCGAAGGTGACCTGCGGGGCGTAGCCCAGCTCGGCGCCGATCTTGCTGATGTCGATGGAGTAGCGCAGGTCGTGGCCCTTGCGGTCCTCGACGTGCTCGACCATGTCCCAGCCGAGGCCGGCGGCCTCCAGCAGGACGCCGGTGAGCTCCTTGTTGGTGAGCTCGGTGCCGCCGCCGATGTTGTAGACCTCGCCGGCCCGCCCCTTGCGCATGGCCAGGTCGATGCCGCGGCAGTGGTCGGAGACGTGCAGCCAGTCGCGGACGTTGCCGCCGTTGCCGTACAGCGGGACCCTCTTGCCGTCCATCAGGTTCGAGACGAACAGCGGGATGACCTTCTCCGGGAACTGGTAGTGCCCGTAGTTGTTGGAGCAGCGCGTGACGACGACGTCCATGCCGTGCGTGCGGGCGTAGGCCAGCGCGAGCAGGTCGGAGGAGGCCTTCGAGGCGGAGTACGGGGAGTTGGGCACGAGCGGCCACTCCTCCGTCCAGGAGCCTTCGGTGATCGAGCCGTAGACCTCGTCGGTGGAGATGTGGACGAAGCGGCCGACGCCGTGCTTGCGCGCGGAGTCGAGCAGCACCTGGGTGCCGACGACGTTGGTCATCACGAACGGGCCCGCGCCGGCGATCGAGCGGTCCACGTGGGACTCGGCCGCGAAGTGCACGACGACATCGTGGCCGGGCATGACCTGGTCGACGGCGTCCGCGTCGCAGATGTCGCCCTTGACGAAGGCGTATCCGGGGTGGCCGGCGACCGGGGCGAGGTTGGCCTCGACGCCCGAGTACGTCAGCTTGTCGAAGACAGTGATCTGCGCCGTGGCATCTGCAGCGAGCTGCTGACGGACGAATTCTGAACCGATGAAGCCGGCGCCGCCGGTCACGAGGATGCGCATAATACGAAGAGTCTAGCGGTCCGCCCAACGTCACATCTGCGGAACTCTGCTCCCCCAGGCCCTCTCGCATAGGGTTCTTCCCATGCGTGGAATCCTCTTGGCCGGTGGCACCGGATCGCGACTCTGGCCGCTGACCCGGGCAGTCTCGAAGCAGCTGCTGCCCGTCTTCGACAAGCCGATGATCTACTACCCCCTCTCCACCCTCGTGATGGCGGGCATCAGCGAGATCCTGATCATCACCACCCCGGACGACCGCGAACAGTTCGAGCGACTGCTCGGCGACGGTTCGCAGTTCGGCCTGCGGCTGGAGTACGCCGTCCAGGAGCGCCCGGAGGGCATCGCCCAGGCGTTCGTCCTCGGCGCCGACTTCATCGGTGACGAGTCCGTCGCCCTGATCCTCGGCGACAACATCTTCCACGGCAGCGGCCTGGGCACCCGTCTCGCCCAGCACACGGACGCCAAGGGCGGCCGCGTGTTCGCGTACCCGGTCGCGGACCCCACCGCCTACGGCGTGGTCGAGTTCGACGAGAACGGCCAGGCCATCTCCATCGAGGAGAAGCCGGAGAAGCCGAAGTCCCGCTACGCGGTGCCGGGTCTGTACTTCTACGACAACCAGGTCGTCGGGATAGCCCGCGGCCTGAAGCCCAGCGCCCGCGGCGAGCTGGAGATCACCGCCGTCAACGACGCGTACCTCCAGGCCGGCGAGCTCAACGTCACCATCCTCGACCGCGGTACGGCGTGGCTGGACACCGGCACCTTCGTCTCGATGGTGCAGGCCTCCGAGTTCGTCCGCGTCATAGAGGAGCGCCAGGGCTTCAAGATCGGCTGCATCGAGGAGGCGGCCTGGCGGGCCGGCCTGATCGACTCCGCGCAGCTGCGCGCGCTCGCCGAGCCGCTGACCAAGAGCGGCTACGGCGACTACCTGCTGATGCTGCTCGCCGAGGAGGACGCCCGATGAAGTTCCGCGAACTCTCCATATCGGGCGCCTTCGAGGTCACCCCGCAGCTGCACGGCGACCCGCGCGGCCTGTTCACCGAGTGGTACCGCTTCGACCGGCTGGCCGAGGTCGTCGGGCACCCGCTGAACCTGGCGCAGGCGAACCTCTCGGTCTCCTCCGCGGGTGTGGTCCGCGGCATCCACTTCGCCGACGTACCGCGCGGCCAGGCCAAGTACGTGACCTGCGTACGCGGCGCCGTGCTCGACGTCATCGTCGACCTGCGGGTCGGCTCCCCCACCTTCGGCCGGTGGGAGGGTGTCCGCCTCGACGACGTGGACCGCCGCGCGGTCTACATCCCCGAGGGCCTCGGACACGGCTTCTGCGCGCTGAGTGACGACGCGACGCTGTCGTACCTCTGCTCGGAGACGTACAACCCGACCGGCGAGCACTCGGTGCACCCGCTCGACCCCGACCTGGGCATCGAGTGGCCGGCCGACGTCCCGCTGCTGTCCGCCCGCGACGAGGCCGCCCCCTCGCTGGCCGACGCGCTCGCGACCGGTCTGCTGCCCGACCACGCCGCCTGCGTCGAGTTCACCGAGTCCCTGCGCGTGAACTGACCCACCGCCGTACGCGGCCGAGGGCCGTACCCCGTCCGGGGTGCGGCCCTCACGCATATCCGCCGCCCTGCCCACGCGGGGCGGACCGGACATGCCGAAGGGCCCCGGCCCACCGCCGAGGCGATGGGCCGGGGCCCTTCAGTGCAACTTGGTGCCCGATGGACGGGCTACCAGGTCAGAGCACGAAATTACTTCGTGATCTTGGTGACCTGGCCGGCGCCCACGGTACGACCACCCTCACGGATGGCGAACTTCAGGCCCTCCTCCATGGCGACCGGCTGGATCAGCGCGACCGTCATCTCGGTGTTGTCGCCCGGCATGACCATCTCCGTGCCGGCCGGCAGGGTGACGACACCCGTGACGTCCGTGGTACGGAAGTAGAACTGCGGACGGTAGTTGTTGAAGAACGGGGTGTGACGGCCACCCTCGTCCTTCGACAGGATGTAGGCCTGGGCCTCGAACTCGGTGTGCGGGGTGACCGAACCGGGCTTGATGATGACCTGGCCGCGCTCGACGTCCTCGCGCTTGATGCCACGGAGGAGCAGACCGACGTTCTCACCGGCCTGGCCCTCGTCGAGGAGCTTGCGGAACATCTCGATACCGGTGACCGTGGTGGTGGTCTTGGTCTCCTTGATACCGATGATGTCGACGGTCTCGTTGACCTTCAGGACACCACGCTCGATACGGCCGGTGACGACGGTACCGCGACCGGTGATCGTGAAGACGTCCTCGACGGGCATGAGGAACGGCTTCTCGGTGTCACGCGGCGGGGTCGGGATGGCCTCGTCGACGGCGGACATGAGGCCGAGGAGCTTCTCGCCCCACTCCTTGTCGCCCTCGAGCGCCTTCAGCGCGGAGACGCGGACGACCGGCAGGTCGTCGCCCGGGAACTCGTACTCGGAGAGGAGCTCACGGACCTCGAGCTCGACGAGCTCCAGGATCTCCTCGTCGTCCACCATGTCGGCCTTGTTCAGGGCGACGACGATGTAGGGGACGCCGACCTGGCGGGCCAGGAGCACGTGCTCCTTGGTCTGCGGCATCGGGCCGTCGGTGGCGGCGACCACGAGGATCGCGCCGTCCATCTGCGCGGCACCGGTGATCATGTTCTTGATGTAGTCGGCGTGACCCGGGCAGTCGACGTGGGCGTAGTGACGCGCCTCGGTCTGGTACTCGACGTGCGCGATCGAGATGGTGATACCGCGCTGGCGCTCCTCAGGAGCCTTGTCGATCTGGTCGAAGGCCGAGGCCTCGTTCAGGTCCGGGTACGCGTCGTGCAGCACCTTGGTAATGGCGGCCGTGAGGGTCGTCTTACCGTGGTCAATGTGACCGATGGTGCCGATGTTGACGTGCGGCTTAGTCCGCTCGAACTTCGCCTTCGCCACGGGGTCCTCCTGGAGAGTGGTTCTGTACGCCTTACTCATCGGCGCCAGGTGATCTTTGCTGGAAAGCCGGTCCCCCCGGGGCAAGGGAGGGTTGCTCCTGTTGCCCCAGAGGCTCCGGTGACAAGCCTAAAGCGTGTACTCGGAAGAGTTACTCGCCCTTGGCCTTCGCGATGATCTCCTCAGCGACGTTCCGGGGAACCTCGGCGTAGGAGTCGAACTGCATCGAGTAGCTGGCGCGACCCGAGGTCTTGCTGCGGAGGTCTCCGACGTAGCCGAACATCTCCGAAAGGGGCACGAGGCCCTTCACGACGCGAGCACCGTGACGCTCCTCCATGGCCTGGATCTGGCCACGGCGGGAGTTGATGTCACCGATGACGTCACCCATGTAGTCCTCAGGCGTGGTGACCTCTACGGCCATCATCGGCTCGAGGAGCACGGGAGAAGCCTTGCGCGCGGCCTCCTTGAAGGCCTGCGAACCGGCGATCTTGAAGGCGAGCTCCGAGGAGTCGACCTCGTGGTAGCCACCGTCGAGAAGCGTGACGCGAACGCCAGTCATCTCGTAGCCGGCCAGGATGCCGAACTGCATGGCCTCCTGCGCACCGGCGTCGACCGAAGGGATGTACTCCTTCGGGACGCGTCCACCGGTGACCTTGTTCACGAACTCGTACGCCGGACCGTCGGTCTCGGTGATGGGCTCGATCGCGATCTGCACCTTGGCGAACTGACCGGTACCACCGGTCTGCTTCTTGTGCGTGTAGTCGTGACGCTCGACGGCCTTGCGGATCGTCTCGCGGTACGCGACCTGCGGCTTGCCGACGTTGGCCTCGACCTTGAACTCGCGCTTCATACGGTCGACCAGCACCTCGAGGTGCAGCTCGCCCATACCGCCGAGGATGGTCTGGCCCGTCTCCTCGTCCGAGTGAACGTGGAAGGAGGGGTCCTCCTCCGCGAGACGCTGGATGGCGACACCCAGCTTCTCCTGGTCACCCTTGGACTTGGGCTCGATGGCGACCTGGATGACCGGCGCCGGGAAGTCCATGGACTCCAGGATCACCGGGCTCTTGTCGTCACACAGCGTCTCACCGGTGGTGGTCTGCTTCAGGCCCATGACGGCGACGATGTCGCCGGCGCCCACCGCATCGATCTCTTCACGCTTGTTGGCGTGCATGCGGTAGATCTTGCCGATGCGCTCCTTCTTGCCCTTGACGGAGTTCAGCACCGCAGTGCCGGCCTCCAGGCGGCCCGAGTAAACCCGGACGAAGGTGAGCTTACCGAGGTGCGGGTCGCTCATGATCTTGAACGCGAGCGCGGCGAGGGGCTCCTCGTCGGACGGCTTGCGCTTCACGACGACCTCGGCGTCGCGGACGTCGTGGCCCTCGATGGCCTCGATGTCCAGCGGCGACGGCAGGTAGCGGACGACGGCGTCGAGCAGGGGCTGAACGCCCTTGTTCTTGAACGCCGTGCCACAGAACACCGCGGTGATCGTGGGCTCGCCCTTGCCCTTGCCGGAGTTCAGGATGATCCGGCGGACGGCGGCGTGCAGCTGCTCGACGGTGGGCTCGTTGCCCTCCAGGAACAGCTCCATGATCTCGTCGTCGTTCTCGGCGACGGTCTCGACCAGCTTGCCGCGCCACTCTTCAGCAGCCTCGGTGTGCGTGGCCGGGATGTCGACGATGTCGTACATCTCGCCCTTGGTCGCCTCGGCGGACCAGACGAACGCCTTCATCGTGACGAGGTCGACGACGCCCTGGAAGTCGGCTTCGGCACCGATGGGGAGCTGCATGACGATCGGAACCGCACCGAGGCGGTCCTTGATCATGTCGACGCAGCGGTGGAACTCGGCGCCGGTGCGGTCGAGCTTGTTGACGAAGCAGATACGCGGCACGCCGTAGCGGTCCGCCTGACGCCAAACGGTCTCGGACTGCGGCTCGACGCCGGCCACACCGTCGAAGACGGTGACGGCGCCGTCGAGGACGCGGAGCGAACGCTCCACCTCGACGGTGAAGTCGACGTGACCCGGGGTGTCGATGATGTTGATCGTGTGGTCAACGTCTTCGAGGGGCCAGTGGCAGGTCGTCGCGGCAGACGTGATGGTGATACCACGCTCCTGCTCCTGCTCCATCCAGTCCATCGTGGCGGCGCCGTCGTGGACCTCACCGATCTTGTACGACACACCGGTGTAGAACAGGATGCGCTCGGTGGTGGTCGTCTTGCCCGCGTCGATGTGGGCCATGATCCCGATGTTGCGGACCTTGGCCAGGTCAAGCGAAGTGGTAGCCATAAGGCTTCGGTCTTCTCTCGGTCTCGATGTGGGGTGGGACTACCAGCGGTAGTGCGCGAAGGCCTTGTTGGACTCGGCCATCTTGTGCGTGTCCTCGCGCTTCTTGACGGCAGCGCCAAGACCGTTGGAGGCGTCGAGCAGCTCGTTCATGAGGCGCTCGGTCATGGTCTTCTCACGACGGGCGCGGGAGTAACCCACGAGCCAGCGGAGGGCCAGGGTCGACTGGCGACCCGGCTTGACCTCGACGGGGACCTGGTAGGTCGCGCCACCGACACGGCGGGACTTGACCTCGAGGGACGGCTTGACGTTCTCCAGCGCGCGCTTCAGCGTGATGACCGGGTCGTTGCCGGTCTTCTCGCGGAGGCCTTCCATGGCGCCGTAAACGATGCGCTCGGCGGTGGAGCGCTTGCCGTTCAGGAGGATCTTGTTGATGAGCGACGTCACCAGAGGAGATGCGTAGACCGGGTCGATGATGACCGGGCGCTTCGGGGCGGGGCCCTTACGAGGCATTCTTACTTCTCCTTCTTGGCGCCGTAGCGGCTGCGGGCCTGCTTGCGGTTCTTGACAGCCTGGGTGTCAAGCGCACCGCGGATGATCTTGTAACGAACACCCGGCAGGTCCTTCACACGGCCACCACGCACGAGCACGATCGAGTGCTCCTGCAGGTTGTGTCCCTCACCCGGAATGTAAGCGGTGACCTCGATGCCGGAGGTCAGACGCACACGCGCGACCTTACGGAGCGCCGAGTTCGGCTTCTTCGGGGTGGTCGTGAACACACGCGTGCAGACGCCGCGACGCTGGGGCGAAGCCTCAAGCGCGGGGGTCTTTGTCTTCTCGACCTTGTCCTGCCGGCCCTTACGGACCAGCTGCTGGATCGTAGGCACTACTTCTCCGGTTTCTGTGTGCCGTGTAGTGAAACTAACCTGGAACTTCCCCGACCCACGCGGTCGGGTGTGTCGAACACTGCACGCTTTCACCGAAGTGAGTCGGGCGCAGATTGCGGTGTGTTCTTCTCGGCTCTCCGCGGGGTCTTACGCACACGCGGGGGCCAGGGCACACCCCAGGCACAAGGTCAGAGCGTACCTACCTCACAGAGGTAGGTCAAAACAAATGCCCAGCACGAAAACCCGCCGCGCGCAAGCGGGGAGCGGCCCGATCGGCCGTCGGCCCGCCCCCGCGCCCTAAACTGTCCGCTTGACCGGGCGCGGAACGCCGGCGAGTCGATCAGCAGGGAGCAGGACATTGGGGACCGTGGCACCCGAGCCGACCACAGTCGACGCCCGTCCCACAACCCCCCGCAGACCCGCCACGCGCAGACCGGCCGTCCGCCGGATCACCCGTCTCCGCAGCCCCCTGCTGGCCTTCCTGATCACCTCGGGCGCCTTCTGCGCCGCTTGGGTCGCGCGCGGCACCTACCCCTTCGGGAACACCGGCCGGGCCCTGAACGACCAGGCCAACCAGTACGTGCCCTTCCACCGGGCGCTGTGGGACCTGGTCCACGGGCAGGCCGCCGGCGACTTCCTCTTCACCTGGCGCGGCGGCTTCGGACAGCAGTTCCTCGCCGACTACCACACCTACCTCGGCAACCCCTTCTCCTGGCTGGCCGTCCTCGTCCCCCGCGCCCACGTCGACCTCGCCGTCTTCGCGGTCACCCCGATCACGATGGGCACCGCCGCCGCCGTGATGACGGTGTACCTCGGCAAGCTGCACCCCGGCCCGTGGTGGCAGCGGGGCGTGCTCGGAGCGGTGTACGGCCTGTGCGGCTGGGCGCTGAGCGACGCCTCGTACATCCCCATGTGGCTCTGGGGCCTGGTCGCGCTGCCGATGCTCGGCATCGCCGTCGAGTGGTGCCTGGAGGAGCGCCGCTGGCCGGGCGTGGCCCTGCTGGTCGCGCTCGCCTGGTTCGGGAACTTCTACACCGCGATGATGGCCACGATGGCCGCCTGCGTCCTGCTGGCCATCCGCATGATCACCCGCGACATGACGGGCCGGCAGCGGCTGCGCGCGCTGTGGCGGGCCGCGACGGCCACCGGGACCGGCATCCTGCTGACCCTGCCGCTGCTCCTGCCGTCGTTCCTGTCCAGCGGGGCCGCGCAGCCCACCGGGGCGGCCGCCTTCTCCCCCGTCCGGATCGAGCTCTTCCTCTCGGGCATGCTCCCGGCCACGCACCTGTGGGGCGGCCGCCCACGGCTCTACGTCGCCTCGCTCGGGCTGATCCTCGCCGGCGCCTTCGTCCTCAACCGCGCCGTCGCCCGGCGGACCCGCCTGGTGTGGGCGGCGGCGACCCTGCTCGTGGTCGCCTCCTTCCAGTTCCCGCCCACGCAGTACCTGTGGCACGGGCTCGCCGTGCCGAACGGCAACCCGTACCGCGAGGCCTTCGTCTTCAGCGGGATGGTCGTGGTCGTGGCCTGGCTGGCGCTGGCCAACCGGCCGCGCCCGCTGCACCTGGCCCTGGTGGCGGCCCTCCTGGTGGCGGCCACCTACGTACTGCGGCGCACCGACGACTTCGGCGGCTGGACCTGGCCGGCCGTGCTGGGCGGCGGTGCGGTCTCCCTGCTGGCCCTGGTCCTGCTGCGGCTCGGCGAGAAGCGCCGGTTCCTGATCCCGGTGGCCGCCGCCCTGATGATCGGCGTCGTGTTCGCCGAGTCCACGGTGGCCGCGGCCAATGCGGACGCCCGCCGGGCCCGCGAGCGCTGGGCCAAGCCGGTCGTCACCTCGAACCGGTCGATCGGCAACCACTTCGAAGCCGTCCGCGGTGCGGCGGGCTGGCCCGCCTACCGGACCGACTCGGGCGCGCCCCAGAGCGCGTACAACGACGCCCTGGCGCTGCGGGCGGAGGGTCCGCAGTACTACAGCAGCTACCTCCCCGAGGCCACCTACAAGGCCCTGGAGCCCCTGGGCTACGGCTTCAAGAACGACGGCCGGACCTTCTTCGGCGCCGACAACCCGGTCCTCGACGCGATCTTCTCGATCGGCGCGCGGGTCCGCCCGGGAACCGCCCCCGACAGCTGGACGGCCTCGAAGTTCCCCGCACCCCCGCTGGTCACCCTCCGCACGGTGCCGTACACCTCCCCCAACCCGGCGGACAGCGTCTACGCCCGCCAGGAGAACGTCCTGGGCGCCACTGTCTACCAGGTCCCGCCGGTCACCCGCGGCGGGAACGCCACCGAGCAGACGTACACCGCCCGGTGCACCCCCGGCTCCGAGGCCTACTGGTACTCCCCCGCCCCCTACGGCACGGTCCGCGCCGGCGGCGGCCCCCAGCGGCTCCTGGAGGACCGGATGACGGGCGTGACCCCGCTGGGCACCGTGCCCGCCTCGGGCCAGGTCGACGTCATCCTGCAGACCCGTACGCAGGACGCGGACGCGGGCGCGTACCCGCTCGGCTGCCTGGACCGCGCGGCGCTCGACGCGGCCGTCCGGCACCTCACCGCCACCGGCGCCACCACGGTCCGCCCGGGCGGCCACACCATCGGGGCCACCCTCCCCGCGCCCGCAGCCGCCGGCGGCACGGCCGTCATCGCCACGACGGCCGTCCCGGGCTGGCAGTGCTCGGCCCCCCTGAAGCCCTTCCACGGCCTGCTGGCCGTGGACCTCCCGCCGGGCACGACCGACGTCTCCTGCACCTTCACCCCGAAGGGCCTCGCCCCGGGCCTCGCGGGCGCCGCCCTGGCCCTGCTGGCCCTCACGGCGGTCCAGGTCACCACCCTGCGCCGCCGGCGCCGCTGACCGCCCCGACACCGGGGGCGGCCGGCGGTGTCCCCGCGGCCCCCACGGGCAACGAAGAAGCCCCCCGCCGCTCCTCTCGGAGCAGCGGGGGGCTTCTTCTTACGAGCTCTTAGCCGTTGTACGGGCCGTAGTCGTAGTCCTCCAGCGGGACAGCCTGGCCGGAGCCGGAGCCGAAGGGCGAGTAGTCGATGTCGTCGTAACCGACGGCCGAGTACATCGCGGCCTTGGCCTCTTCGGTGGGCTCCACCCGGATGTTGCGGTAGCGGGCGAGGCCCGTACCGGCCGGGATGAGCTTACCGATGATGACGTTCTCCTTGAGGCCGATGAGGCTGTCGGACTTGGCGTTGATCGCCGCATCCGTCAGGACTCGGGTCGTCTCCTGGAAGGAGGCGGCCGACAGCCAGGATTCCGTCGCCAGCGAGGCCTTGGTGATACCCATCAGCTGCGGACGGCCGGAGGCGGGGTGACCGCCCTCGGTGACCACACGACGGTTCTCGGTCTCGAACTTCGACCGCTCGACCAGCTCGCCCGGCAGGAGCTCCGCGTCGCCGGACTCGATGATCGTCACGCGGCGCAGCATCTGCCGGATGATGATCTCGATGTGCTTGTCGTGGATCGACACGCCCTGCGAGTTGTAGACCTTCTGGACTTCGCCGACCAGGTGGACCTGGACGGCACGCTGACCGAGGATGCGCAGCACGTCGTGCGGGTTGGTGGCACCCATGGTGAGCTTCTGGCCCACCTCGACGTGGTCGCCCTCGTGCACGATGACCTTGGCGCGCTTCGAGATCGGGAACGCCGTCTCGTCGCTGCCGTCGTCGGGCGTGATGACGATCTTCTTCGTCTTCTCGGTCTCCTCGATCCGCACGCGGCCGGCGGCCTCGGAGATCGGGGCGACACCCTTCGGGGTACGGGCCTCGAAGAGCTCGACGACACGCGGCAGACCCTGCGTGATGTCGTCACCGGCCACACCACCGGTGTGGAAGGTACGCATCGTCAGCTGGGTACCGGGCTCACCGATGGACTGGGCGGCGATGATGCCGACCGCCTCACCGATGTCGACCAGCTTGCCGGTGGCGAGCGAGCGTCCGTAGCAGAAGGCACAGGTGCCGACCGCGGACTCACAGGTCAGGACCGAGCGGGTCTTGACCTCCTCGACGCCGTTGGCGACCAGGGCGTCGATGAGCACGTCACCGAGGTCGACGTTGGCCGGCGCGATGACCTTGCCGTCGATGACGACGTCCTCGGCCAGCATGCGGGCGTAGATCGAGGTCTCGACGTCGTCGGCCTTGCGCAGCACGCCGTCCTCGCCGCGAACGGCGATCTTCAGCTTCAGACCGCGCTCGGTGCCACAGTCCTCCTCGCGGATGATCACGTCCTGCGAGACGTCCACCAGACGACGGGTCAGGTAACCCGAGTCGGCGGTACGCAGGGCGGTGTCCGCCAGACCCTTACGGGCACCGTGCGTGGAGATGAAGTACTCCAGAACGGTGAGGCCCTCACGGAAGGACGCCTTGATCGGACGCGGGATGGTCTCGTTCTTCGCGTTCGACACCAGACCACGCATACCGGCGATCTGTCGCATCTGCATCATGTTTCCTCGGGCACCCGAGTCAACCATCATGAAGATGGGGTTCGTCTTGGGGAAGTTCGCGTTCATCGCCTCGGCAACCTCGTTGGTCGCCTTGGTCCAGATCGCGATGAGCTCCTGCGTGCGCTCGTCCTTGGTGATCAGACCGCGCTCGTACTGCTTCTGGACCTTCTCGTCCATCGCCTCGTAGCCCGCGACGATGGCCTTCTTGGCCTCGGGCACGACGACGTCGGAGATGGCCACGGTGACGCCCGAACGGGTCGCCCAGTGGAAGCCGGCCGCCTTCAGGTTGTCGAGCGTCGCCGCCACGATGACCTTGGGGTAGCGCTCCGCCAGGTCGTTGACGATCTCGGAGAGCTGCTTCTTGCCCACCGAGTAGTCGACGAACGGGTAGTCCTCGGGCAGCAGCTCGTTGAAGAGCGCGCGGCCCAGGGTGGTGCGCAGACGGAAGCTGTCGCCCGGCTGGAACTCCTGCTCGCCCTCTTCGGCGACCGGCGGCACCCAGCCACGCGGCGGGATGGTGCCCACCGGGAAGCGGATGTCGACGGACGACTGCAGCGCGAGCTCGCCGTTGTCGAACGCCATGGTCGCCTCGGCCGTGGAGCCGAACGCGCGGCCCTCGCCCTTGGTGTCACGGAGCTCACCGTCGGTGGTCAGGAAGAACAGACCGAGGACCATGTCCTGGGTCGGCATCGTGACCGGACGGCCGTCGGCCGGCTTGAGGATGTTGTTCGAGGACAGCATCAGGATGCGGGCCTCGGCCTGCGCCTCCGCGGAGAGCGGCAGGTGCACGGCCATCTGGTCACCGTCGAAGTCCGCGTTGAACGCGGTGCAGACGAGCGGGTGGATCTGGATGGCCTTGCCTTCGACCAGCTGGGGCTCGAAGGCCTGGATGCCGAGGCGGTGCAGCGTGGGCGCACGGTTCAGCAGGACCGGGTGCTCGGCGATGACCTCTTCGAGGACGTCGTAGACGACCGTGCGGCCGCGCTCGACCATCCGCTTGGCGCTCTTGATGTTCTGCGCGTGGTTCAGGTCGACCAGGCGCTTCATCACGAACGGCTTGAAGAGCTCCAGCGCCATGGCCTTGGGCAGACCGCACTGGTGCAGCTTCAGCTGCGGACCGACGACGATCACGGAACGCGCGGAGTAGTCCACACGCTTACCGAGAAGGTTCTGACGGAATCGACCCTGCTTGCCCTTCAGCATGTCGCTGAGGGACTTCAGGGGACGGTTACCGGGACCGGTCACCGGACGACCACGACGACCGTTGTCGAAGAGGGCGTCCACGGCCTCCTGAAGCATGCGCTTCTCGTTGTTCACGATGATCTCGGGGGCACCGAGGTCGAGGAGACGCTTCAGACGGTTGTTGCGGTTGATCACGCGGCGGTACAGGTCGTTCAGGTCGGAGGTCGCGAAGCGGCCACCGTCCAGCTGCACCATCGGACGCAGGTCCGGCGGGATCACCGGCACGCAGTCCAGAACCATGCCCTTGGGCTTGTTGCTGGTCTGCAGGAACGCGGAGACGACCTTGAGGCGCTTGAGCGCACGGGTCTTCTTCTGGCCCTTGCCGGTACGGATGATCTCGCGGAGGCGCTCGGCCTCCTCCTCGAGGTCGAAGGACTCCAGGCGCTTCTGCAGCGCGGCGGCGCCCATGCAGCCGTCGAAGTACGTGCCGAAGCGGTCACGCAGCTCGCGGTACAGGAGCTCGTCGCCCTCCAGGTCCTGGACCTTGAGGTTCTTGAAGCGGGCCCACACCTCGTCGAGGCGGTCGATCTCGCGCTGGGCGCGGTCACGGAGCTGCTTCATCTCGCGCTCGGCACCTTCGCGCACCTTGCGGCGTACGTCGGCCTTCGCGCCCTCGGCCTCGAGCTCGCCGAGGTCGGTCTCGAGCTTCTTGGCCCGGCCTTCGAGGTCCGCGTCACGGCGGTTCTCGATCTGCTGGCGCTCGACGGAGACGTGCGCCTCCAGCGACGGGAGGTCGCGGGTGCGACGCTCGTCGTCGACGAACGTGATCATGTACGCGGCGAAGTAGATGACCTTCTCGAGGTCCTTCGGCGCGAGGTCCAGCAGGTATCCGAGGCGCGACGGGACGCCCTTGAAGTACCAGATGTGGGTGACGGGAGCGGCAAGCTCGATGTGGCCCATCCGCTCACGGCGCACCTTGGCGCGCGTGACCTCGACGCCACAACGCTCACAGATGATGCCCTTGAAGCGGACACGCTTGTACTTGCCGCAGTAGCACTCCCAGTCCCGGGTAGGACCGAAGATCTTCTCGCAGAAGAGTCCGTCCTTCTCGGGCTTGAGGGTGCGGTAGTTGATGGTCTCCGGCTTCTTGACCTCGCCGTGCGACCAGGTTCGGATGTCGTCCGCGGTGGCAAGGCCGATCCGCAGCTCGTCGAAGAAGTTGACGTCGAGCACTGTGCGTCAATCCCTCTTTCGGGGTCGAGTCTCAATCATGGTCTGAACGGTCCCGGGGATGACGGGGGGCTCTTGAGCGAGCCCCCCGTCAGGCCCGTCAGACCTCTTCGACGCTGCTCGGCTCGCGCCGGGACAGGTCGATACCGAGCTCCTCCGCCGCGCGGAAGACGTCCTCGTCGGTGTCGCGCATCTCGATGGACATGCCGTCCGAGGACAGCACCTCCACGTTGAGGCAGAGCGACTGCATTTCCTTGATGAGCACCTTGAAGGACTCGGGAATGCCCGGCTCGGGGATGTTCTCGCCCTTGACGATGGCCTCGTAGACCTTCACGCGGCCGGTGACGTCGTCGGACTTGATGGTCAGCAGCTCCTGGAGGGCGTAAGCGGCGCCATAAGCCTCGAGCGCCCACACCTCCATCTCACCGAAGCGCTGGCCACCGAACTGCGCCTTACCACCCAGCGGCTGCTGCGTGATCATCGAGTACGGACCGGTCGACCGAGCGTGGAGCTTGTCGTCGACCAGGTGGTGGAGCTTGAGGATGTACATGTACCCGATCGAGATCGGGTCCGGGAACGGCTCGCCGGAGCGGCCGTCGAACAGGCGCGCCTTACCGGACGGGAGGACCAGGCGGTCACCGTCGCGGTTCGGGATGGTGTGCTCGAAGAGGCCGGCGAGCTCATCCTCGCGGGCACCGTCGAACACGGGGGTGGCGACGTTGGTACCGGGCTCGACACGGTCGGCCCCGATGACCTTCAGACGCTCGGCCCACTCCTCGCCGAGCCCGGAGACGTCCCAGCCGCGGCTGGCGAGCCAGCCGAGGTGGATCTCCAGGACCTGTCCCGGGTTCATTCGGGACGGGACACCCAGCGGGTTCAGGATGATGTCGACCGGCGTGCCGTCCTCAAGGAAGGGCATGTCCTCGATCGGAAGGATCTTGGAGATGACACCCTTGTTGCCGTGGCGGCCGGCGAGCTTGTCACCGTCGGTGATCTTGCGCTTCTGGGCGACGTAGACGCGGACCAGCTGGTTCACGCCCGGAGGAAGCTCGTCGCCCTCCTCGCGGTCGAAGACGCGGACACCGATGACCTTGCCGATCTCACCGTGAGGGACCTTGAGCGAGGTGTCACGCACCTCGCGGGCCTTCTCACCGAAGATCGCGCGGAGCAGGCGCTCCTCCGGGGTCAGCTCGGTCTCACCCTTGGGCGTGACCTTGCCGACCAGGATGTCGCCGGCGACGACGTCCGCACCGATGCGGATGATGCCGCGCTCGTCGAGGTCGGCGAGGACCTCCTCGGAGACGTTCGGGATGTCCCGGGTGATCTCCTCGGGGCCCAGCTTGGTGTCACGGGCGTCGACCTCGTGCTCCTCGATGTGGATCGAGGAGAGGACGTCGTCCTGCACGAGGCGCTGCGACAGGATGATCGCGTCCTCGTAGTTGTGACCTTCCCAGGGCATGAACGCGACGAGCAGGTTCTTGCCGAGGGCCATTTCGCCCTCTTCGGTCGCGGGACCGTCGGCGAGGACCTGGGACTCGATGATCCGGTCGCCCTCGTTGACGATGACCTTCTGGTTGACCGAGGTGCCCTGGTTCGAGCGGGAGAACTTGGCGACGCGGTACGTGGTGTACGTGCCGTCGTCGTTGGCGACGGTGATGTAGTCGGCCGAGACCTCCTGGACGACACCGTCCTTCTCCGCGCGGATCGAGTCACCGGCGTCGACCGCACAGCGGTACTCCATGCCGGTGCCCACCAGCGGGGCCTCCGCCTTGATGAGCGGAACGGCCTGGCGCATCATGTTCGCGCCCATGAGGGCACGGTTGGCGTCGTCGTGCTCCAGGAAGGGGATCATCGCGGTCGCGACGGACACCATCTGGCGCGGGGAGACGTCCATGTAGTCGACGTCGTCGCCGGCGATGTAGTCGATCTCGCCGCCACGACGGCGCACCAGCACGCGGTTCTCGGTGAAGCGCATGTCCTCGGACAGGCCGGCGTTGGCCTGGGCGATGACGAAGCGGTCTTCCTCGTCGGCCGTCAGGTAGTCGACCTCGTCGGTGACGACACCGTCGATGACCTTGCGGTACGGGGTCTCGACGAAACCGAACGCGTTGACGCGACCGTAGGACGCGAGCGAGCCGATCAGACCGATGTTCGGGCCTTCAGGGGTCTCGATCGGGCACATGCGGCCGTAGTGCGACGGGTGGACGTCACGGACCTCGAAGCCGGCCCGCTCACGGGACAGACCGCCGGGGCCCAGCGCCGACAGGCGGCGCTTGTGGGTCAGGCCCGAGAGCGGGTTGTTCTGGTCCATGAACTGCGACAGCTGGCTGGTGCCGAAGAACTCCTTGATGGAGGCGACGACCGGCCGGATGTTGATCAGGGTCTGCGGCGTGATGGCCTCGACGTCCTGCGTGGTCATGCGCTCGCGGACGACGCGCTCCATACGAGCCAGACCCGTGCGGACCTGGTTCTGGATGAGCTCGCCGACGTTGCGCAGACGACGGTTGCCGAAGTGGTCGATGTCATCGGTCTCGACCACGATCGAACGGCCGGACTCGCCGGTCGTCTCGGTCTCGCCGGCGTGCAGCTTGACCAGGTACTTGATCGTCGCGATGACGTCGTCGGTGGTGAGCACACCGGCGTCGAGCGGCTCGTCGGCGCCGAGCTTCTTGTTCACCTTGTAGCGGCCGACCTTGGCGAGGTCGTAGCGCTTCGGGTTGAAGTAGAGGTTCTCGAGCAGCGTCTGAGCGGCCTCACGGGTCGGCGGTTCGCCCGGACGCAGCTTGCGGTAGATGTCGAGCAGCGCGTCGTCCTGACCCTGGGTGTGGTCCTTCTCCAGGGTGGCGCGCATGGACTCGTACTCGCCGAACTCCTCGAGGATCTGCTCGGTGGTCCAGCCGAGAGCCTTCAGGAGAACGGTGACGGACTGCTTGCGCTTGCGGTCGATGCGGACACCGACCATGTCGCGCTTGTCGATCTCCATCTCCAGCCAGGCACCCCGGGACGGGATGATCTTGGCGGAGAAGATGTCCTTGTCGGACGTCTTGTCGATGGAGGAGTCGAAGTAGACACCAGGGGAGCGGACAAGCTGCGACACGACGACACGCTCGGTGCCGTTGATGACGAAGGTGCCCTTGTTGGTCATGAGCGGGAAATCGCCCATGAAGACCGTCTGAGACTTGATCTCTCCGGTCTCGTTGTTCGTGAACTCGGCAGTGACGAACAGCGGAGCCGCGTACGTGAAGTCGCGCTCCTTGCACTCGTCGACAGAGTTCTTCGCCGGCTCGAAACGGTGGTCGCGGAAGGTCAGCGACATCGACCCGGAGAAGTCCTCGATCGGCGAGATCTCCTCGAAGATCTCTTCCAGACCGGACTTTGTGGGGACGTCCTGTCCACTCTCAAGCGCCGACTCGACGCGAGACTTCCAGGCGGCATTGCCGAGAAGCCAGTCAAAGCTCTCGGTCTGCAGCGCCAGGAGGTTCGGAACCTCGAGGGGCTCCTTGATCTTTGCAAAGGAGATGCGCAGCGGGGCGGTGCTGGCACCGTTGTTCGTATTGGTCGAGGCGTTGCGCGAGGCGGCCAAGAGGGGGTCCTTCCGAGGGCTCGGACTCACTACGCGCGTACCGGTCCCAGCAGACACAGAAGACAAGCCCCCCGAATCCAACCGAAAGGCCAGGTCAGGGTGATCAATCAAGTGTGCTCAAGCGTGGGCATGTCCCTGGCGACGGGCAGGGGACAGCTAACAGGCAGCGCAAAGGGTCAGTGTAGCCACTCGGCTCACTGATGTCCAGACCAGGTTTCCGGAAACCGGCAACAGGCCTTCCCCATGTCGTTCAACCAACACTGTGTCCAACGCTGCGGCGCCCGTACTCGTGCACAGAGCGCGTATCAGTACTGCCCTCTTCGTAGTCGATCCATGCCTCGGATCTCGGATCCAGGTGGTCGACCTCTCGACGGGACTGAGAATTGCGCGCCGCGTCCCGTTCGTCAAGGCCCCCTGCTCCGAGCGGATCATCTTCGGACCCTGCGTCGGAGCAACGATGATCACCCTACTCCCCAACGAGACCAGGGCAAGTCAGGCACCGCGGGTACGCCAAAGGGCGACCACCCTTACGGGTGATCGCCCTTGGTTGGGGCCTCAGAGGGCCCCAGAGGTGTTACTTGACCTCGACAGCCGCGCCGGCAGCCTTGAGGGACTCGGCGGCCTTGTCAGCGGCCTCCTTGGCGACCTTCTCGAGGACCGGCTTCGGAGCGCCGTCCACGAGGTCCTTGGCCTCCTTCAGACCCAGGGAGGTCAGCTCACGCACGACCTTGATGACCTGGATCTTCTTGTCGCCGGCACCGGTGAGGATGACGTCGAACTCGTCCTGCTCCTCAGCGGCCTCGGGGGCGGCACCGACACCGGCGGGGCCGGCAACGGCGACGGCCGCGGCGGCGGTGACGTCGAACTTCTCCTCGAAGGCCTTAACGAACTCGGAGAGCTCGATGAGGGTCATCTCCTCGAACTGGGCGAGGAGGTCGTCCTGAGAGAGCTTCGCCATGATGGGCGATCCTTCCACTAAATCGGCAGGTGCCGGATGTATATAGAGGCGGGCGTAACGGCCCGCTACGACCCACGCACTAGGCGGCGTGGATCAGTGCGCGAGCCGAATTACTCGGCACCGCCCTGCTCGGCGAGCTTGACGCGAAGCGCTTCCGCGGTGCGGACGAACTTCGACGGCAGCGCCTGGAAGAGCGAGGCAGCCTGAGACTGCTTGCCCTTGAACGCGCCGGCCAGCTTGCTGAGCAGAACCTCGCGGGACTCGAGGTCCGCAAGCTTCTTGATCTCATCGGCGGTGAGCGCCTTACCATCAAGGACACCCGCCTTGATGATGAGGTTCGGGTTGTCCTTGGCGAAGTCACGCAGGCTCTTCGCCGACTCCACCGGGTCACCGGTGATGAAGGCGACCGCGGTCGGACCAGCGAAGTGCTCGTCCAGCGCGGTGATCCCGGCCTGGTTGGCCGCAATCTTGGTCAGCGTGTTCTTCACCACGGCGTACTGGGCGTTCTCACCGAGGGAGCGACGCAGCGTCTTGAGCTGCGCGACGGTGAGACCCCGGTACTCGGTCAGCACGGCGGCGTTCGAGCTCTGGAACGCGTCCTTGAGCTCGGCTACCGATGCAGCCTTGTTGGGCGTCGGCATGGTGCGTTCGCCTCCTTCCGGGTGATGAGGACCGCTCAGAAGGGGCTGAAATAAGAAACGCCCCGGCGCAGGCGCCAGGGCGTGGCTCGACCGGAACGAATTCCGGGAACCTTCCACAGTCACCTACGCGGGTCGTCCGTATTCAACGGATCCTTCGGCCACCGAACCCTTGCGGGCACGGCAACGACCAGCGGTCTTTGGCTTCTGGGGAAGACTACGTGAAGGGGTGCAGCCGAGGCAAATCGCCTCAGGAGCCGAGGTCCGGGCCGTCCGGTCAGGCACCCGCGCCGCGCTCGCCCAGTTCCTTGAGCATCGCGAAGAGGTCGAAGGTCTCGTTCTCCGGCGGCGTCGTGACCGTGGCGGCGGAGCCGTAGTCCGAGTAGGAGGCGTCCATGTTCATGGTCCCCTGCGGCGTCCCGATGCCGACCTTCATGTGGACCGGGTAGCCGTCCTTGTTCAGCCAGACGTCCGTGTCGTAGCCCTTGATGCCGGCCTTCTTCGTGGCCTCGATCAGCTGGGTGCGCTCGGTGTCGGAGAGCGCCTTGGCGGACTCGTCGGCCGCCAGCATCTCCTCGAAGGTCAGGGTGCCCTTGTAGTGCTCGGTGTCCGCGCCCTCGACCTTCTCGGCCCCGAGATGCTTCACGTTCGGCGAGCTGAGCAGGAGGGCGAGCTGCTTGGCCGGATCCTGGTTCTGGTCCATGCCGTTCATGCCGCTGAGCTTCTTGAGCGCCTCGGCGTCGGCGGCCTGCGCCGCGGCATTGAGGTCCAGCTTCATCCAGCGCTTGCCCTCCATGCTCCCGGTCATCGGGGAGCCCTTCGGCACCTCCATGAACATGACGTTGTTCGACATGACCATGCGCATGGACTCGGTGCCCGATCCCGGGGCGGGCGCGCCCTTCATGGTGACGTCCATGACCTGCGGGTCCCAGCCCTGGACACCGGTCATCTCCACGGTGCCGCCCGCGCCCAGCGACGCGGGCATGGACATGGTCATGCGGAACTTGGCCGACTTGGCCGCGGAGGTCTTCTTGTACGCCGCCGTGAGCGCCTCGGTGGCGGCACCGCCCACCACGGGCCGGTCCGGCGCCGCGGAGCCCCCGACGGCAGCCTTGCCGGCGTCGTCCTTCTTGCCGCTCTCGCAGGCCGTGGCACCGCCGACGAGCAGTACGGCGGCCAGCGCTGCGCCGATGGTCTTCTTCCGGTACGCGGACACGCGCATCCCCACCCCTGTGAGCAATCGCTTGTTCGATCCGACCCTACGTTTACGTGGTGCCGGATCGCGCCCCCATTAACCCCCGGTCAAGGGATATGTGGCCCTGAACACGGAAGCGGGCCCCCCACCACCCTGTGAAGGGGGCGAGGGGCCCGCTGAGCCACTCGGTGAGCCGTCAGGCTCAGACAGCAGCCGGGTCTTCCTCGACGAGGAGGTTCCGGGTGCGGTTCGGGTCCAGCTGGATGCCGGGGCCCATGGTGGTGCTGAGGGCGGCCTTCTTGATGTAGCGGCCCTTCGCGGCGGACGGCTTCAGACGAAGGATCTCGTCCAGGGCCGCGCCGTAGTTCTCGACCAGCTTGTCATCGGAGAAGGAGACCTTGCCGATGATGAAGTGCAGGTTCGAGTGCTTGTCGACGCGGAACTCGATCTTGCCACCCTTGATCTCGGTGACAGCCTTCGCGACGTCCATCGTGACGGTGCCGGTCTTCGGGTTCGGCATCAGGCCACGGGGACCGAGCACGCGGCCGAGGCGGCCGACCTTGCCCATGAGGTCCGGGGTGGCCACAACGGCGTCGAACTCGTTCAGGCGGTTGCCCTTGGCGATCTCGTTGATCAGCTCGTCGTCGCCGACAATGTCGGCGCCGGCGGCTTCCGCGGCCGCAGCACGGTCACCGGTCGCGAAGACCAGGACCCGGGCGGTCTTGCCGGTGCCGTGCGGGAGGTTCACGGTGCCGCGGACCATCTGGTCGGCCTTGCGCGGGTCGACACCCAGGCGGAAGGCGACCTCGACGGTGCCGTCGAACTTGGTCGTGGAGGTCTCCTTGGCGAGACGGACGGCCTCGAGCGGGGCGTACAGCTTCTCCCGGTCGACCTTGGCGTCCGCAGCGCGGAGAGTCTTGCTGCGCTTCACTTCTGCTCCTGTGTTTTGGCTTCAGGCATGGAGTCGTGGTGCGGACCAGCGCTTGGTCCTACCACTGATGGTGCTGGGGGTGGCTGGATCAGCCTTCGACGGTGACGCCCATCGAACGCGCGGTGCCGGCAATGATCTTGACGGCGGCGTCGATGTCGTTGGCGTTCAGGTCGGGCATCTTCAGCTCGGCGATCTCCTTGACCTGGGCAGCCGTGAGCTTGGCGACCTTGGTCTTGTGGGGCTCGCCGGAGCCCTTCTCGATGCCCGCGTGCTTCAGGATGAGGCGCGCGGCCGGCGGAGTCTTGGTGATGAAGGTGAAGGAGCGGTCGTCGTAGACCGTGATCTCCACCGGCACGACCATGCCACGCTGCGACTCGGTCGCGGCGTTGTAGGCCTTGCAGAACTCCATGATGTTGACGCCGTGCTGACCGAGCGCGGGGCCGACCGGCGGAGCCGGGTTGGCCGCACCGGCCTTGATCTGGAGCTTGATAAGCCCCGTGACCTTCTTCTTCTTGGGAGGCATTGCTCTCTCCGGGTCCTAGTGAGAGTTTTCAGCCGCCCATCCGGTCATCCGGATGGAGGCATACCGCACCACGATAACGGGTATCGGTGCGGGGCTAAAAACCGAGCAGGTCAGACCGCCCTTCACGGGGCGATCTGACCTGTCCGGAAGCTGTCGCTCAGAAGATCAGTTCTTCTGGATCTGGTCGAAGCTGAGCTCGACCGGGGTCTCGCGGCCGAAGATCTCGACGAGGCCCTTGACCTTCTTCGAGTCGGGGTTGATCTCGTTGATGGTCGCCTGCAGCGTCGCGAACGGGCCGTCGGTGACGGTGACCGAGTCGCCGACCTCGAAGTCCAGGACCTCGATGGTGCGCTTGACGGCGGGCGCGGGCAGACCGGCCTCTTCCGCGGCGGCCTTGGCGGCCTTCTCCTGCGCCTCCGGGGCGAGCATCTTGACGATCTCGTCCAGGGTCAGCGGGTACGGGTCGTACGCGTTGCCGACGAAGCCGGTGACGCCAGGCGTGTTGCGGACGACACCCCAGGACTCGTTCGTCAGATCCATACGGACGAGAACGTAACCGGGCAGCTTGTTCTGCCGGACGTTCTTGCGCTCGCCGTTCTTGATCTGGACGATCTCTTCCTCGGGCACCTCGGCCTGGTAGATGAACTCCTCGACGTTCAGCGAGACGGCGCGCTGCTCCAGGTTGGCCTTCACGCGCTTCTCGTAGCCGGCGTAGGTGTGGATCACGTACCACTCGCCGGGGAGCAGGCGCAGCTCCTCGCGCAGGGCCTGGATGGGGTCGACGGGCTCGGCGGGCTCGACCGGCGCGGCCTCTTCGGCCTCTTCCTCGTCGGCCTCGGCGTCGTCAGCAGCCTCTTCGACCTCGGCGTCGACCTCGACCTCGGCGTCAACCTCGGCGTCGTCCTCGTCCTCGTCGGACTCGACGTGCATCGCGGCCTCTTCGGCGGCGACACCCGCCTCGACGTCGGCGAGCTCGGCCTCGTCGGGCTCCACAGCGTCCGCCGCCTCGACGATGTCGAGCTCGTCCTCGACGGACTCGACGGAGTCGTGGCTCGCGTTCAGGTTCGGGTCAGACACGGTGGCTGCTTCTTCCTGGATACAAAAGGTGGTGGAACATGCGAAAACGGGCGACACCATCAAGGCGCCGCCCTCCGCGGGGATCAGCCGAAGACGAACTTGATGGCTTTTTCAAACCCAAAGTCAATCACGGTTACCAGACCGATCATGATGATCACGAAGACAATCACCACGGTGGTGTACGTCGTGAGCTGGTTGCGAGTCGGCCAAACAACCTTGCGGAGTTCCGCGACAATCTGGCGGTAGAAAAGCGCGAGCCGGCCCAGGGGGCCCTTCTTGCCACGCTTGCCGCCCTTGCGGGCCTTCTTCTCGCGCGTCTCGTCCTCGGCGTCAGGCATGTCGATGGAGCCCAGGGCGTCCGTCACGTCTCTCACCTGAATCCGGGTCGTGGCCGTACCGCGCCCGGTTGCGCCGCACGGCGTTGCATAAGTACGTACCTGCGCACACACGTCCGAGATGGAGTGTGGAGCAGGGCCGGAGGGACTCGAACCCCCAACCGCTGGTTTTGGAGACCAGTGCTCTACCAATTGAGCTACGACCCTTTGCGTCCCCCAACCTACCGCATCCGAGCGAGTGCACGGAGTGCTCACGCTTTGCAGCGGCTGGCGAGGTCCAACGACAGGTGAGTGTACGTGAACCGGGCCGTGACGTCGAACAGCACCTGAGCTGACATGCGCCGGTCCGTTGACTGAAACGGTGTGCGGCGGTTCTTTGCCGTCTGGGACGATTGCCCACATGACCTCTGCAACGCCTTCCTCCGAGCGCCGGGTGTCCGCCCGTATCGGCGCCATTTCCGAGTCCGCCACCCTCGCCGTGGACGCCAAGGCCAAGGCCCTCAAGGCCGCCGGGCGCCCGGTGATCGGCTTCGGTGCCGGCGAGCCCGACTTCCCGACCCCGGACTACATCGTCGAGGCGGCGGTCGAGGCCTGCCGCAACCCCAAGTACCACCGCTACACGCCTGCCGGCGGTCTGCCCGAGCTGAAGGCCGCGATCGCCGCCAAGACGCTGCGCGACTCCGGCTACGAGGTGGACGCCTCGCAGGTCCTGGTGACCAACGGCGGCAAGCAGGCGATCTACGAGGCCTTCGCGGCCATCCTGGACCCGGGTGACGAGGTCATCGTCCCGGCTCCGTACTGGACCACCTACCCGGAGTCCATCCGTCTCGCCGGCGGTGTCCCGGTCGAGGTCGTCGCCGACGAGACCACCGGCTACCGCGTCTCCGTCGAGCAGCTGGAGGCCGCGCGCACCGAGCGCACCAAGGTCGTCCTGTTCGTCTCCCCGTCCAACCCGACCGGCTCGGTCTACAGCGAGGCCGACGCCCGCGCGATCGGCGAGTGGGCCGCCGAGCACGGCCTGTGGGTGCTGACGGACGAGATCTACGAGCACCTCGTCTACGGCGAGGCGAAGTTCACCTCGCTGCCGGTGCTGGTCCCCGCCCTGCGCGACAAGTGCATCATCGTCAACGGCGTCGCCAAGACGTACGCGATGACCGGCTGGCGCGTGGGCTGGGTCATCGCCCCGCAGGACGTCATCAAGGCGGCGACCAACCTGCAGTCGCACGCCACCTCCAACGTCTCCAACGTGGCCCAGGTCGCCGCGCTGGCCGCCGTCTCGGGCAACCTCGACGCGGTCGCGGAGATGCGCAAGGCCTTCGACCGCCGCCGCCAGACGATGGTGAAGATGCTGAACGAGATCGACGGCGTCTTCTGCCCGACCCCCGAGGGCGCGTTCTACGCGTACCCGTCGGTCAAGGAGCTCATCGGCAAGGAGATCCGCGGCAAGCGCCCGCAGAGCTCCGTCGAGCTCGCCGCCCTGATCCTGGACGAGGTCGAGGTCGCGGTCGTCCCGGGCGAGGCCTTCGGCACCCCCGGCTACCTGCGCCTGTCCTACGCCCTGGGCGACGAGGACCTGGTGGAGGGCGTGTCCCGCATCCAGAAGCTCCTGGCGGAGGCCAAGGCCTAGGGCTCGCGCGGCCCGCAGCACGAACCGGGCGGCGGCACCCCTGGGGGTGCCGCCGCCCAGGCGTTTCCCGCCCCGCCGGACCACATCCAGCCCCGTCGGCGTTTGAGGCGCTCTTTCAGCCCCGCCGGCGTTTGAGGCGCGGGTCCGGGCAGTGCCCGGAGGATCCCGCGCAGCGGCCCCGGCCCCCGCTCACGCGTTCGCGCAAGCCCCCGATCGGTAAAACCCCCTCCCGCTGAGCGCAGCGGTACGGCAGGATCACCAGATGGAGCACGCACGCGATCTCACGCTTCTGCCCAAGGCCCACCTCCACCTGCACTTCACCGGGTCGATGCGGCCATCGACCCTGCTGGAGCTCGCCGACAAGTACGGCGTGCGCCTCCCCGACGCCCTCACGGCCGGGGAGCCGCCCAAGCTCCGCGCCACCGACGAGCGCGGCTGGTTCCGCTTCCAGCGCCTCTACGACGCCGCGCGCTCCTGCCTGCGCGAGCCCGACGACATCCGGCGCCTGGTCCGCGAGGCCGCGGAGGAGGACGTACGGGACGGCAGCGGCTGGCTGGAGATCCAGGTGGATCCCACCTCCTACGCCCCCCTGCTCGGCGGGATGATCCCGGCCGTCGAGATCATCCTCGACGCCGTCGACGCGGCCTCCCGCGAGACCGGCCTCGGCATGCGGGTCCTCATCGCCGCCAACCGCATGAAGCACCCCCTCGACGCCCGCACCCTCGCCCGCCTCGCCGTCCGCTACGCCGACCGCGGCATCGTCGGCTTCGGTCTCTCCAACGACGAGCGCCGCGGCATGGCCCGCGACTTCGACCGGGCCTTCGCCATCGCCCGCGAGGGCGGCCTCCTCGCCGCACCGCACGGCGGTGAGCTCACCGGCCCGTCCTCCGTCCGCGACTGCCTCGACGATCTGCGCGCCTCCCGGATCGGGCACGGCGTGCGGGCCGCCGAGGATCCCCGGCTGCTCAAGCGGCTCGCCGACCGGCAGATCACCTGCGAGGTCTGCCCGGCGTCCAACGTCGCCCTCGGGGTCTACGAGCGGCCCGAGGACGTCCCGCTGCGCACCCTCTTCGAGGCCGGGGTCCCCATGGCCCTGGGCGCCGACGACCCGCTGCTCTTCGGGTCCCGGCTCGCGGCCCAGTACGAGATCGCCCGCCGCCACCACGCCTTCACGGACGCGGAGCTGGCCGAGCTGGCCCGCCAGTCGGTGCGCGGCAGCGCGGCTCCCGAAGAGGTGCAGGCCAAGCTGCTGGCGGGGATCGACCACTGGCTCACCGGGTGAGCCGCAGGTCCCCCTCGTAGCAGTCGGCGCGTACCCGCCCGCCGTCCAGGAAGCCGATCTCCAGGTGGGTGCGGCCCTGCTCGGGCAGGGCGAACTCGGCGACCGAGGCGACGGTCTCGCCGAGGTGCCGCAGGAAGGGGTGGTCGCCGAGGTCCTCGCCGACCTCGATGCGGCCCCACTCCCCCATGTCGTACGCCGCGTGCGGGGTGGCGGACTCGACGATGAGGCACTGGTCGGACCCGGTGGTGATCCGGATGGTGTCGCCGATGCTGTCGATCAGCCAGACGTCGAGGGGCGCCTCGGAACGTTCGCCGTCGCTGATGTGCCAGGACGCGACGACTCGGCTGAGCGTGCGCCCCACGAGACGGGTGGGGTCCGTACCGGCCCCGTGCAGGGGACAGAGCATGGGCGGCCGGGGCTCCTCAGATGCTGACGCCGACCGTCACCGGTTCGTTGACCAGGGTGACGCCGAAGGCCGCGTGAACGCCCGCGACGACCTCGCGGGCCAGGGTGAGGAGGTCCTCGGTGGTGGCCTCGCCGCGGTTGGTGAGGGCGAGGGTGTGTTTGGTGGAGATGCGCGCCGGGCCGGTGCCGTAGCCCTTGGTGAAACCGGCCTTGTCGATCAGCCAGGCCGCGCTGGTCTTCGTACGGCCGTCGCCGGCGGGGTACGCGGGCGGGGCGGTGTCGGGGCCGAGGCGGTCCTGGGCGCGGGCGAGGAAGTCGGCGTAGGCCTCGTCGGTCAGGATCGGGTTGTGGAAGAAGGAGCCGGCCGACCAGGTGTCGTGGTCGGCGGGGTCGAGGACCATGCCCTTGCCGGCGCGCAGCCGCAGCACCGTCTCGCGGGCGGTGGCGGCGGGGACCCGGTCGCCGGCCTCGACGCCGAGGGCGCGGGCGGTCTCGGGGTACTTGATCGGCGCGGACAGGCCGCCGGCGTCCTCCAGGGCGAAGCGCACGCGCAGGACGACGTAGCGGTCGGGCTGGTCCTTGAAGGTGCTGTTGCGGTACCGGAAGGCGCACTCGGCGGCGCTCAGGGTGACCGTTTCCCCGCTGGTGCGGTCGTAGGCGACGACCTCGGTGATGGTGTCGCAGACCTCCTGGCCGTACGCACCGACGTTCTGGATCGGGGTGGCGCCGGCCGAGCCGGGGATGCCCGCGAGGCACTCGATGCCGGCGAGGCCGGCCTCGACGGTGCGGGCGACGGCGTCGCTCCAGTTCTCGCCCGCGGCGAGCTCCAGCCGCGTCCCGTCCAGGTCGAATCCGGTGGTCGCGATGCGCAGGGCGGTGCCGTCGAAGCCCCGGTCGCCGATGACCAGGTTGCTGCCGCCGCCGATGATCAGGAGCGGGGTGCCGCTCTCGTCCGCGGCGCGCACGGTGGCGACCACCTCGGCGTCGGTGGTCGCGGTGACCAGGCGGGCGGCGGGACCACCGAGACGGAAGGTGGTCAGCGGGGCGAGGGGGGCATCGTGGAGTTCCTGCACGTGGACAAGAGTACGGTCCGTGCCCCTCGCATCCCTGCGGGGCCACGGACCGTACTCACTCGTCCCCCCTGCCGGCCGGGTCAGTGGCCCGTCTTCTGCTCGGCGAGGCGGCGTTCGGCCTCGGCCCAGGTGAGGGGGAGCTCACCGGCCCGCACGGTCCAGTAGGTGAAGGCCGATTCCTTCATGTACGCGCTGGCTGCGCGGGAGCTGGTGCGGTGGGGCTCGCTGCGGGCGAAGCGGTGGAGCGCGTCCCGGTCCTCCCAGGCGGAGAGGGTGAGGAAGGTACGGCTGAGGACGCGGGCGCGCAGGGCGACGCCGTGGGCACCGGGGGCCTTGCGGATCTGGAGGATGATGCCGGGCGCCTTGAGGAAGAACTTGACGGCGCCGGCGAGCGTGGCGGTCTCGAAGCGGGAGGCCATGACGTAGACCTCGGCGTCGGGGGCGGCCTGGGCGGGCGTGGACCAGGGGATGTCGGGCATCGCGGGCGCTCCTTGGCGGTCTCGGTCGGGTGTGGGCGGGGTCAGCCGGCGGCGGGGACCTTGTCCGGGACGGCGGTGGGCCGGCCGGCGGGCACCGGGGCGGCCTTGGCCTTACGGGGCACCAGCAGGGCCAGGGCGGCGGCGAGGGCGACCGCGCCGGCGCCGATCCACAGGGCGGGGATGGTGCCGTCGGTGAAGGCCTGCGGGGATTCGTAGCCGCCCTGGGAGGAGAAGACGGAGGCCAGGACCGCGACGCCGAGGGCTCCGCCGACCTCGCGCAGCGCGTTGTTGGTGCCGGAGGCCTTGCCCTGGTCGGCCGGGGCGACGGTGGACATCAGGACGTTGGCCGCGGGGGCGAAGTAGAGGGCCATACCGATGCCGCTGAGGATCAGCGGCGGGAGCTGGGCCGCGTACGACACGTCCGCGCTCAGGATCGCCGCGAACCAGCCGAGACCGAGGGCCTGGAACGCGAGCCCGGCGGCGACGACGGGACGGCCGCCGATGCGGTCGGAGAGGATCCCGGCCAGCGGGGCGACGATCATCGGCATTCCGGTCCAGGGGAGCATGCGCAGACCGGCCTCGGTGGGCGAGTAGCCGGCGACGCCCTGGAGGAACTGGCTGAGCAGGAAGATCGAGCCGAACATGCCGAGGAACATGAGCAGGCTGGCCAGGTTGATCCCGAGGAAGCCGCGGTCACGGAAGAGCCGCATGGGCAGCATGGGGTTGGCGTTGTTGAAGCCGTGGTGGATGAAGCCGCCGACGAGCGCACTGCCGACGATCAGGCCGGTCAGGACGGGGGCGCTGGTCCAGCCCTCGGAGTTGGCGTTGACCAGGGCGTAGACGATGCCGAAGAGGCCGCCGCTGATGAGCAGGGTGCCCGGGAGGTCGAGGCGCGCACCGGGGGCGGTGGACTCGGCGAGGCGCAGGCGGGCGAGCGGGATCAGGGCGAGGCCTATCGGCACGTTGAGCCAGAAGATCCACTGCCAGGAGATGTGCTCGGTGAGGCTGCCGCCGATGAGGGGGCCGCTGGCGACGGCGAGGCCGGTGACGGCTCCGTAGATCCCGAGGGCCATGCCGCGGCGGGCGGCCGGAACGGCGGCGGTGAGGAGGGTGAGCGTGAGCGGCATCATGATCGCCGCGCCGACGCCCTGCACGGCGCGGGCGGCGATGAGCGCGTCGATGCCGGGCGAGAGAGCGGCCGCGGCGGAGGCGCCGGTGAAGACCGCGAGACCCACGACGAACAGCCGGCGGCGGCCGAAGCGGTCCCCGAGGGCGGCACCGAACATGAGGAGGACGGCGAAGGTGAGCGTGTACGCGTTCACCGTCCACTCCAGGTCCTCCAGCTTGCCGCCGAGGTCCGCGCGGATGGCGGGGAGGGCGGTGGTGACGACCAGGTTGTCGAGTGCGGCCATGAAGCTGGCCACGCCGGTGAGGACGAGGGCCCAGACGGCGGGCCCCCGGAGCTTGGTGTCTTGCGTCTGCACGGTTTCCCCCTGCGAGTTGTTAGTTATTGCTGACTAACTTTCGTGATCGTGAAAATGCGCGCGACCGGATCGCGCGCGCCCTCACTTCTCCAGACGACGCTTGGCACGCGCCGTCGGATAGAGCCCTTCCCAGACCCGGTGCTCCGGCGGAAATCCCATGGCGGCGAGGGTGTTGATCAGCATTCCGTAGGCCATGAAGGTCGTGGTCTCGCCGATGTCCCCGCCGAAGGGCACGTGGACCGTGTCCCAGAGCTCCATCCAGCCCTTGCGCACGAGCTCGCCGAGCTCGTGGTCCCCGGCAGCCTCGGCGGCGGCGACGGTGACGTACATCTGGAGCTGCATCTGCAGCTTGTCGGGATCTTCGGCGATCAGCCGGGTGTAGGCGTTCGCCATCGCCTGCGTGGCTTCTTCCCCCTGCAGCCCTTCGGCGGCGGCGGCGAAGAGGTCGCGCGTCTCCCTCAGGCAGCGCTCGGCGGCGGCCAGGAAGATGGCCTGCTTACTGGGGAAGAGCCGGAAGAGGTACGGCTGCGAGACACCCACCCGCTTGGCGATCGCCTCGGTGGAGGTCCCGTAGTAACCCCCACGCGCGAACTCGTGCACCGCCGCGCGAATGACGCTCTCACGCCGCTCGTCTGCGCTCATCCTGACCATGAGACAAAGTTATTGGCCAATCACTAACTATGTCAAGGAGTGAAGGCGGGGCGGGGAGGCGGGGCGGGGCGGGGAGGCGGAGAGCGGGAGCCACTCGATCGGAATCAGGGATGCGTATGGGGGTTTCCCGTCAGTCTCATCGTCTCTCCGTGTCGGGCCGGTCCCTCAAGGGCGCTCCTCCGTCGCGTCGCTTCGCGATGTCGCTGCGCTCCACCCTTGACCGACCGTCCCGCCCCGGACATACGAAGACTGCCGGGAAACCCCCAAAGGAACGGGCCGGTCGATACTTCCAGGGACGGGCACATCAGAGACCTTCGGGCGGGTCGGGCGTCAGGGACGAGCAGGAGGCGGGGCCCACAGGAGAGGCCTGCCGGGGCGGGGGAAGCGCGTCCAATCGCTACGCGCTCCTCATCTCTCAGCGACCACAGGCCATCCTGGGCTGGACATAGGCCGCCCACGAGCCTTGGGCGCTGCTCATGGGAGGCGTCTGCCGGCTGTCCGTGGCGGAGAAGCGCGAAACTGCGGCTATTTCGTCGTGGATGCGGGTCAGCGCACGTGGGTGGGCAGAAAAGTCGAGCGTTTGCCCCAATTATCCCTGTTTGGGCATGGACTTGTGGGGCGATGCTCGCGTTGACCCGGCTCCACGACGGAATAGCGAGCATTCAGCCCCTGACGGCCGTCGGTCGCGGTCAGGGAGAAGCGCGTAGCGATCTGAGGCGGCCTCTGCCCAGCCCAGGACGGTCTGCGGACGCTGGGAGATGGGGAGCGCGTAGCGATCGGACGCGCTTCCCCCGACATTGGCAGCCGGCTGCCATGGGCCCCGTCTGTCGGTCGTGCCGGCCGGGATCTCCTCGCGCGTGTCTGACCGCCCCGTCCTGATCCTTGAGTGCCCGGCCCGTTCCTTTGGGGGTTTCCCGGCAGTCTTCGTATGTCCGGGGCGGGACGGTCGGTCAAGGGTGGCCGAAGGCCATCGCGAAGCGACGCGACGACGAAGGAGGAGCGCCCTTGAGGGACCGGCCCGACACGGAGAGACGATGGGACTGACGGGAAACCCCATACGCATCCCTGATTCCGCCCGAGCAGCTCCCGCCCCCCGAAGCCCCCGCCCGACCGACCCACCCCCACCCCGCCCAGCAAAAAGGGCGGGAGCACCACCCAGGTACCCCCGCCCGCCCCGCCTGCTTCGCCTTGTCGGCTCAGGCCAGTTCGACCACCGCGCGGGACATGCCCAGGACCTTCTGGCCCGCGCTCATGGCCGTCAGGTCGACCCGCACGCGGTTGTCGTCCAGCTTCGCGGCGACCTTCGCGGTGACCTCGATCAGCCCGCCCTGGTCATCGTTGGGGACCACGACCGGCCTGGTGAAGCGCACGCCGTACTCGACGACCGCGCCCGGGTCTCCGGTCCAGTCGGTGACCACGCGGATCGCCTCCGCCATGGTGAACATGCCGTGCGCGATCACGTCCGGCAGTCCGACCTCCTTGGCGAACTTCTCGTTCCAGTGGATCGGGTTGAAGTCGCCCGAGGCACCCGCGTACTGGACGAGCGTGGCGCGCGTCACGGGGAAGGACGCCGCCGGCAGCTCGGTGCCGACCTCGACGTCGGAGTACTGGATCTGCGCTGCCATGTCAGGCCTCCTCGGGGGCGCGGGAGACGAGCTTCGTCCACGCCGTCACCACGTGCTCGCCGGTCTCGTCGTGGACCTCGCCGCGGATGTCGATGACGTCATTGCCCGCGAGCGACTTCACGGACTCGATGGTGGAGACCACCGACAGCCGGTCACCGGCACGCACCGGGCGGGAGTACGCGAACTTCTGGTCACCGTGCACGACGCGGCTGTAGTCCAGCCCCAGCTGCGGGTCTTCGACGACCTGGCCGGCGGCCTTAAAAGTGATCGCAAACACAAAAGTCGGCGGAGCGATCACATCGGGGTAGCCGTACGACTTCGCGGCTTCGGGATCGCTGTAGACGGGATTGGTGTCACCCACCGCAGCCGCGAATTCGCGGATCTTCTCCCGGCCGACCTCGTACGGATCGGTGGGCGGGTAGCTCCGCCCCACGAAGGACTGGTCGAGAGCCATGACTCACTACCTCCTGTTGAAGGGACACGAATGACGGAAGAACAAAGACAGGAACGGGCACGGAAACGACACAAGGCCGCCCCCCGATGAAGGGGACGACCTCATGACGGTGCCTGTTGTTCGAGACTTCGCTAGGGTCAGCGGGTCTCGCGGTGCGCGGTGTGCGAGTTGCAGCGCGGGCAGTGCTTCTTCATCTCAAGACGGTCCGGGTTGTTACGCCGGTTCTTCTTGGTGATGTAGTTCCGCTCCTTGCACTCCACGCAGGCCAGCGTGATCTTCGGGCGGACGTCGGTGGCAGCCACGTGAGTGCTCCTTGACGGAAATTGGGACGGATGAACGCATACAAGAGTAGCCGACCGGGAGACCGACCCCGCAATCGGCTACTGTGTGTAGCGGCGACCGGACTTGAACCGGTGACACAGCGATTATGAGCCGCTTGCTCTACCGACTGAGCTACGCCGCTTTGATGTGATCAGCTCCCCACCCGAGGGTGGGGAACCTCTCTCACCAGAGCCCCAATGCGGAATCGAACCGCAGACCTTCTCCTTACCATGGAGACGCTCTACCGACTGAGCTATTGGGGCGAGCGATGAAGACATTACACGGTTGCCTGCCGATCGCCCAAATCCTTTGCGGGGACAGGGCTCCGAGGGGGTTTGCGCGCCACTCTCGATCAACCCACCGATCACTTCCGCCCCACTTCTCGGGCGGATTGTGGGCGGGCTCACAGTCCGGCGCCCGCCGATGGGAGCCGTGGAGCCCGTAGCGCACGCGCGTGCGCTCCGGCGCGTGGCACCACACCGGTACGACTATTGCGCTCTTCCGCGAAGCAGGGTGCGCCGCGCCCTAGGCTCGGAGCACGCTGCGTGATCTTGGGCCGCGGGCCACGGCTCCAGGAACCGCCCGAGCCACCGCAGGAGCGCGATGTCCGACAGCCAGCCGCAGCAGCCGTTCCCAGCGCCCTTCGGCGGAAATCGCAGCGCGGCCGCAGCCGAGGCCACCACCCTGCTGCTCGCCGGGGCGCGCCTCACCGACGGCCGTACGGTCGACGTCCGCCTCGGCGGCGGCCGGATCCAGGCCGTCGGGACCGCGGGCAGCCTCCCCTCCCCCGCGCCGGCCCGGGTGGACCTGACCGGCTACCTGCTGCTCCCCGCCCCCGCCGAGCCGCACGCCCACGGGGACACCGCGCTGACCGCCGACGCCGAGGGGCCCGTCTCCTACGCCCCCGACGAGGTCCAGCGCCGGGCCACCGAGGCCGCCCTGCTCCAGCTCGGCCACGGCGCCACCGCGGTCCGCTCCCACGTCCGCATCGGCGACGTGCACGGCCTCGGCCCCATGGAAGCCGTGCTCCAGGCCCGCCGCTCCCTGCGCGGGCTCGCCGACCTGACCGCCGTGGCCGTACCCCGCCTGCTGACCGGGGTGGCCGGCGCGGACGGGCTGGCCATGCTGCGGGACGCGGTCAAGATGGGCGCCTCCGTGATCGGCGGCTGCCCGGACCTGGACCCGGACCCGACGGGCTTCCTCGAGGCCGTCCTGGAACTCGCCGCAGAGCACGGCTGCCCCGTGGATCTGCACACGGACGGTGACGACCCGGGCCGCCTCGCCCGGCTCGCGGCGATGGCCGGCGGGCTGCGCCCCGGAGTGACCGTCGGACCCTGCGGCGGCCTGTCCCGGCTCCCGATGGACGCGGCCGCCCGCGCCGCCGACCAGCTGGCCGCGGCCGGCGTACGGGTCACCTGTCTGCCCCAGGGCGACTGCGCGGCCCTGGAACGCCGCGGCCTGCGAACCGCCCCCGTCCGGCTGCTGCGGGCCGCCGGTGTGCGCGTCGCGGCCGGCAGCGGGGCGCTGCGGGACGCGGGGAACCCCGTCGGCCGCGGGGATCCGCTGGAGGCCGCGTACCTGCTGGCCTCCCAGGGAGGGCTCCGGGCGGCCGAGGCGTACGAGTCCGTCAGCGGCTGCGCCCGCGAGGCCATGGGCCTGCCGGAGGTCCGGGTGGAGGCCGGTTTCCCGGCGGAGCTGCTCGCCGTACGCGGGGACCGGATCGCGGGCGTGCTGTCCCTCGCCTACAGCCGCATCGTGATCCATCGCGGGCGCGTGGTAGCCCGTACGAGTGCCGTACGGGAATACTGCGACTCGGCCGTCGCGGTGGCTCTGGACCTGCCCCGGCAGGGCCGTACGGAGGCGGGGCCCTGAAGTCGGGCGTCCCCTCGCGGGCGTCGGGGCCCGGCTCGTCGTACGGTCGGGTCATGCGCATCGTCATCGCGGGTGGACACGGTCAGATCGCGCTGCGGCTGGAGCGCCTGCTCGCCGCGCGCGGGTACGAGGTCGCGGGCATCATCCGCGACCCGGCACAGGGCGACGACCTCAGGGAGGCGGGCGCCGAGCCGGTGCTCTGCGACCTGGAGTCGGCCACGGTGGAGCACGTGGCGGGGATCCTGCAGGGCGCGGACGTGGCGGTGTTCGCGGCCGGCGCGGGGCCCGGCAGCGGCATCAGGCGCAAGGACACCGTGGACCGGGGCGCGGCGGTGCTGTTCTCCGATGCGGCCGAACGGGCCCGTGTGCGCCGGTTCCTGATGGTGTCGTCGATGGGCGCGGACGCGCACCACGAGGGTGACGAGGTCTTCGACGTGTATCTGCGGGCCAAGGGCGAGGCCGACGACCACCTACGGACCCGGCTGGGCCTGGAGTGGACGATCCTGCGCCCCGGCACGCTGATCAACGACGCCGGGACGGGCCTGGTCCGTCTGGAGGCGCGGACGGGCCGCGGGTCCGTCCCGCGCGACGACGTGGCGGCGGTGCTGGCCGAGCTGATCGAGACACCGGCGACGGCGGGCCTGACCCTGGAGCTGGTCTCCGGTTCGACGCCGGTACAGGTGGCCGTGAAGGACGTGGCGGGCAACTGAGGCCGACGCCACGGCAGTCCGGCGTCACGACGGCCCGGCGGCCCCCCGCAGCCCTGCGGCCCGGCCGTTCAGAACCCGGCGCTGACCTTGTCGTCGGACCGGCCGACGGAGTCCTGCTGGTACCGGTCCTCGTACGCCTGCCGGATCCGCTCGATGCGCGTGCTGCGCTCGTCGGCCTCCTTCTCCGGGTAGAGCAGGACCACCTCGTACGAGGTCTCGCGGACGATCTTGCCGTCCTGGCCGCGCCACTGGCCGTACCCGTCGTGGAGGGTCAGCCCCTCGGGGAAGGCGGGGGTGATCTCCAGGTCCAGGAACCGCATGAACTCGCGTTCCTCGACCGGGTCGCGGCCGTCGGGCCGCTGGGTGCCGAAGTACAGCCGGGTCTCCTGGTAGGGCTCCCCCACGTCCGTGTGGAGGGCCGCTCCCACCAGAGCCGGGATCCCTGCGCCGAGCAGGGCCATGAGCACCCCGCCGCCGACCTTCCCGCGCGTGTCAGATGTCCATTTCACCCCTGGTGAACGAACACGAGCCGCCGACGTTGCGGCCGTGGGCGGTGCGCCGTCGGGCGACGGTGGGAAGCCCGCCCGTCCGTGGTGGCGGGCGGGACGGGCTTCCGGTCGGTGCTGTGGCGCGCCTGTACGGAGGTGCGGCTACCAGTAGATGACTACGTAGCCGTCGCCGCCGTCCTTGCCGCGGGAGCCGGAGTTGCCGATGGCCCGGTTGGTGCCGCCGCCGCGGCCGCCGTCGCCGCCCACGGCCGTGCCGTCCGGGAGCTGGACGATGCCGTCCGCGGTGCCGCCGCCGGTGCCGTCGGGGTTGCCCGGGTCACCGTTGCGGTTGACGCCGCCCGAGGAGCACGTTCCGCTGCCGCCCACGCCGGGCGCGCCGGGCTCGCCGGGACCGCGGTCCGCCGCGCCGCCGCCACCGCCGCCGGTGCCACCGGTGGCGGTGAGGAGCACGGTGTTGCTCGACGCCACGGTCAGCGACGTGGTGGTGCCCGCGGTGCCTGCGGTGCCGTTGGCACCCGGTGCGCCGCCGAGGCCGTTGGCGCCGCCGGTGCCGACG
Source organism: Streptomyces sp. NPDC040545 (assembly GCF_055595065.1). Classification (NCBI taxonomy): domain Bacteria; kingdom Bacillati; phylum Actinomycetota; class Actinomycetes; order Kitasatosporales; family Streptomycetaceae; genus Streptomyces; species Streptomyces sp. NPDC040545. The sequence continues at coordinate 154,660 of NZ_JBVIWA010000001.1, read as the reverse complement.
TCCACTCCGTAGTCGGCCAGGGGGGTGACCGGGATGACGCACCAGGTGAAGCCGCCGCCACCGCCGCCACCGCCGTGACCACCGGTGTTGTTGCGCGCGGCGGCGGCATCCGCGTCGGCGGTGCCATCGGCCCCGTTGTTCGGGTTGTTCGGGTTATTCGGGTTGTTCGGGTTGCCACCGCCGCCACCGTTGTTGCGCGCGGAGCCGCCGCCACCGCCGCCGCCACCGCCGGCGCCCCATGCCTGGACGAAGACCGACGTGACGCCCGGCGGCGGGGTGAAGGTGTTGTCCGAGGTGAACTGGCGCAGGCCGTGGATGACCAGGGGGGCGTGCTTCTTGTGCTTGTCGTGCTCGGACAGCGCGTGCTTCTTGCCTTCGACGGGCTTCATGTTCTGGTGGCCCGGCGGCTTGGGCCCGTCCGCGGACGCGGCCGGAGCCAACGCGATCAACTGGCCGGTGAGGGCCGCGGCAGCGGCGATGGAGGCGAGCAGAACCCGGGAACGCCCCCGGGGCCGTTGAATCGTCGCCGACTGATGGTTCAGGTTCATGGCTTCCTTACCCGCCGGCGCCGAGGGCTGCCGCGGGATGCGATGGGAGGGGTGCGTGCGTCACGCGCCGCCCATCCGACCTGGCCACGGCGTCGCCGTGGCGCTGGCAGGGCCGGGGCTGTGGCCCAGTCAGGTGAGTAGTTCATCTGACCGGAGCAATTTCGAGGAGCGGTCCCGTCTTGTGTCCGGGCCACGGTCGCAGGCGTGGTCGCCAGGCAACGAAAGAACCCCCGCTCACTGTGATTCCACAGATGAACGGGGGTTCCACTCGCGTGGCGGCGCCAGGGTTCGAACCTGGGTAGGCTGAGCCGGCAGATTTACAGTCTGCTCCCTTTGGCCACTCGGGCACACCGCCAAGAGTTGCTGCCATTTTTTCCGCCTTGCGGCGGCGCTCCCTGGCAACGACGTAAACGATACCTGATGACCGGGGGTGCTTCACCACCGGATTGATCAGCGCTGGGGGTGGGCGCGGTGGCTAGGCTTTGCCGAGCGGGCCGGGCATGTCCGGCCGCGCCCTCCGGGGTGATCACAACCGACTTCAAGGAGCCACAGCACATGGCCGACTCCAGTTTCGACATCGTCTCGAAGGTCGAGCGGCAGGAGGTCGACAACGCCCTCAACCAGGCCGCCAAGGAGCTCTCGCAGCGCTACGACTTCAAGGGCACCGGCGCCACCATCGCCTGGTCCGGCGAGAAGATCCTGATGGAGGCGAACTCCGAGGAGCGCGTGAAGGCCGTCCTCGACGTCTTCGAGACCAAGCTGGTCAAGCGCGGGATCTCGCTGAAGGCGCTGGACGCCGGGGAGCCGCAGCTGTCCGGCAAGGAGTACAAGATCTTCGCCACGATCGAGGAGGGCATCTCCCAGGAGAACGCCAAGAAGGTCGCGAAGATCATCCGGGACGAGGGTCCCAAGGGCGTCAAGGCCCAGGTCCAGGGCGAGGAGCTGCGCGTCAGCTCCAAGAGCCGTGACGACCTCCAGGAGGTCCAGGCGCTGCTCAAGGGCAAGGACCTGGACTTCGCGATCCAGTTCGTGAACTACCGCTGACCCTGCTCCGCGACCTGCCCCACGCCGGCCCGGCGGTCTTCACCGACCGCCGGGCCGCGGCCGTCGCGAAGGAGGTGTGTGCGGGGCGTGTGCGGCGCACGCGCCACCGCGGACTCCTGTGGGCACTTGGGGCGTGATGATTGCGCCCACCACGCTGGATGTCATCACATCACCGCGTGGCAGGGGGATCTCGCATGCCTGGGGCAGGCACGTTTCGTGATGACTTCGGGGCGTCCCTGGTCGTCGCGCTGGTCGCTCTACCCCTGTGCGTCGGGGTGGCGGTCGCCTCCGGAGTGCCGGCCGAGCTCGGGATCGTCACCGGGGTGGTCGGCGGGCTGGTCACCGGGTGGTTCCGCGGGAGCTCCCTCCAGGTGAGCGGGCCTGCGGCCGGTCTCACCGTGCTCGTCTACGAGGCGGTGCAGGCCTACGGTCTGCCCGCGCTCGGGGTGCTGGTGCTGGCCGCCGGTGTGGTGCAGCTGGGCATGGGGATGCTGCGGCTCGGGCGGTGGTTCCGGGCGATCTCCGTCGCCGTCGTGCACGGGATGCTGGCCGGGATCGGGCTGGTGCTGATCTCCGGGCAGCTGTACGCACTGAGTGGCGTGGAGGCTCCGGGGCAGACCCTGGCGAAGCTGCGCGGGGTGCACGAGCTCGGGGCGCAGGCGGACTTGGCCGCCGTGCTGCTCGGGGTCGGGACGATCGCCGCCATGGTTGCCTGGCGCCGGGTCCCCGCGCGGCTGCGGATCGTACCCGGGGCGCTCGTCGGGGTGGCCGCCGCCACCGCCGTGGCCGTCCTGCTGCGGCTGCCCGTCGAGAAGGTGCGGGTGACGGGCGTGCTGGAAGCCGTGTCTCCGCCCGGCTGGGGCGGCTTCGGGGTCCTGGCCTCGGTCGGCGCGGCCGGGACCGTGGTCGCGCTGGCGCTGATCGCCTCCGCCGAGACGCTGTTCAGCGCTGCGGCCGTGGACCGCATGCACGACGGGCCGAGGACGGAGTACGACAAGGAACTCATCGCCCAGGGCGTGGGCAACAGCGTGTGCGGGCTGCTCGGCGCGCTGCCGATGACCGCGGTCATCGTGCGCAGCGCCGCCAATGTGGAGGCCGGGGCGCGGACCCGCGCGGCCAGGGTGCTGCACGGTGGCTGGCTGCTGCTCTTCGCCGTGGCGTTTCCCCGGCTTCTGGAGAGTGTGCCGCTGGCCGCGCTGGCCGGGGTGCTGCTGCACGCGGGCTGGAGGCTGCTGCCGGCCAGGGCGGTGGCCGCGTTGTGGCGGACGCACCGGGGCGAGGTGGTGGTGCTGGTGGTCACGGCCTTGGCGATCGTGGTCACCAATCTCTTCGAGGGGGTGCTGATCGGGCTGGGGCTCGCCGTCGCCAAGGCGGCCTGGGAGACCTCCCACGTGCACATCGAGGAGGTGTGGGAGGACGAGGAGCTGTGCGTGCAGGTCCTGGGGAACGCCAGTTTCCTGCGGCTGCCCAAGCTGCTCGACGCCCTGGACGCGCTGCCGCACGGGCAGCCGGTGCGGCTGGATCTGAGCGGGCTGCGCCACCTGGACCACGCCTGTCTGACCGCTCTGGAGGGCTGGGAGCGCACGCGGACGCCACTGCCCGGCCGGGAGGGCGTCATCTAGCGGGGATACCCTCCGCCCGTGGAAGACCAGTTGAAGCGCACCCTGGGAGTGTCCGACGCCGTCGTCGTCGGACTCGGCGCGATGGTGGGCGCCGGTATCTTCGCCGCCCTGGCCCCCGCGGCGCAGGCGGCGGGCGGCGCCCTGCTCGCCGCTCTGGGCGTGGCGGGTCTCGTGGCCTACTGCAACGCGCACTCCTCGGCGCGGCTGGCCGCCCGCTATCCGGCCTCCGGCGGCACGTACGTCTACGGGCGCGAGCGGCTCGGGCCCTTCTGGGGATATCTGGCCGGCTGGGGATTCGTGATCGGCAAGACCGCGTCCTGCGCGGCCATGGCCCTCACGGTGGGGGCGTACCTGTGGCCGGGGCGGCAGCATGCCGTGGCCGTCGCGGCGGTGGTGGCGCTGACCGCCGCGAGCTACGGCGGTGTGCAGAAGTCGGCCCGCATCGCGCGGCTGATCGTGGCCGCGGTGCTGGCGGTGCTGGCCGGGGTGGTCGTGGTGTGCCTGTCCTCCGGGGCGGCCGACCCGGGGCGGCTGGGCGGATCCGGCAGGGGTGTCTTCGGGCTGCTGCAGGGTGCGGGTCTGCTGTTCTTCGCCTTCGCGGGCTACGCCCGGATCACCACCCTGGGTGAGGAGGTGCGCGACCCGCAGCGGACGATCCCGCGGGCGGTGCCGATCGCGCTGGGGATCGCGCTGCTGGTGTACGCCGCGGTGGCGGTGGCGGCGCTGTCGGTGCTCGGCGCGGAAGGGCTGGCGCAGTCGCCGGCCCCGCTGGCCGACGCGGTGCGGGCGGCCGGGCGGCCCGGACTGGCCCCGGTGGTCCGGGTGGGCGCCGCCCTGGCCGCGCTGGGCTCGTTGCTGGCGCTCGTGCTCGGGGTTTCGCGGACCGTCCTGGCGATGGCCCGGGACGGCCATCTGCCGCGCGCGCTGGCGGCCGTACATCCCCGGCATCAGGTGCCGCACCATGCGGAGCTGGCAGTGGGTGCGGTCGTGGCGGTGCTGGCGGCCACCGCCGATCTGCGGGGCGCGATCGGTTTCTCCTCTTTCGGAGTGCTCGCCTACTACGCGATCGCGAACGCCTCCGCGTGGACTCTCGATTCAGCTGTCAAGGATCGGGCCGTGGCAGTGGCCGGGCTGTCCGGCTGTGTGGTGCTGGCGTGTGCGCTGCCCCTGGCTTCGGTGGCCTGGGGGGCGGCGGTGCTGGCGGTGGGCGTACTGGTCTACGGGGTGCGGGGGCGGCTCAGATCCGGGATCTGAATCCGTCCCAGGGTGTCGGCTCCAGGTCGTACTCCTCCCCCGCCGGCGACTCGTCGCAGTACCAGGCGGTGCCGTCGAGCCAGCCGCTCAGCCAGCCGGCCAGGCTCGGGGCGTCGAGGTACCAGGCGAGCTCGGGCTCCCCCGGATTCGGGTCGAACAGCAGGACCTGGGCGGTGTCGGACCGGCAGTCCACGCAGGCGTCCATTGCGCACCCGAAGTCGGCCACGGGCAGTACGCCTTCGGGCCAGCGCCACCCGGAGGACCGCCGTTCCCCGTACGCGAGCACTGCCTGACGCAGCGGCAGCAGCCCCTGACCGGGGCCGAATCCGCCGTCGCCTACGTGTGTGTAGAGCGAGGCGAGCAGGGGCGGCAGGGTGAAGCCGAGTATGGCTTCGGCGCGGGCGATCTCCCTGGTGTCCAGCGGCCTCGGCGGGGTCCTTCGGTGCCGCTCGTGCCTGCGTGCGGAGTTGCGCACGCGGTCCGTGACTTGCTCCAGCAACTGCTCGGTCTCGTTCATGCCTTCATGGTGACGCACCCCACCGACAGCCGCCCGGGCCTGTGGACAACTCCGCCCGCAGGCCGATCGGTCGGCTTGCGGGCGGGGTGTGTGCCGGCGTCCACGGCGACGGCGGCCGTGTCAGCGCGAGGCGAACGGCGCGTCCGTCGGGACGATCTCGCGGCCGAGCGGGAGCAGGGAGAGCGGGACCATCTTGAAGTTGGCGATGCCGAACGGGATACCGATGATCGTGACGCAGAGGGCGATGCCCGTGACGATGTGGCCCAGGGCCAGCCACCAGCCCGCCAGGACCAGCCACAGGACGTTGCCGATGCAGGACGGTGCGCCCGCGTCGTGGCGCTCGACCGTGGTGTAGCCGAAGGGCCAGAGGGCGTAGACGGCGATGCGGAAGGCGGCGATGCCGAACGGGATACCGATGATGGTGATGCAGAGCAGCACACCCGCGAGGAGGTAGCCCAGGAACAGCCAGATGCCGCTGAGGATGAGCCAAATGATGTTGAGGATTGTCTTCATTGGCGGCGGCCTGCCATCTGTTCGAGCCGGGCGATGCGCTCGGCCATCGGAGGGTGTGTGGAGAACATCTTAGAAAGGCCCGCACCCGGACGGAACGGGTTGGCGATCATCATGTGGCTCGCCGCCTCCAGCCGGGGCTCCGGGGGCAGCGGGAGCTGTTTGGTGCCCGCGTCGAGCTTGCGCAGGGCGCTGGCCAGGGCGAGCGGGTCCCCGGTGAGCTGGGCGCCCGAGGCGTCGGCCTCGTACTCGCGCGAGCGGCTGATGGCCAGCTGGATCACGGAGGCGGCCAGGGGGCCCAGGATCATGATCAGCAGCATGCCGAGGAGGCCGGGGCCCTCGTCGTCGTTCGACCGGCCGACCGGGATCAGCCAGGCGAAGTTGACCAGGAACATGATCACCGAGGCGAGGGCGCCGGCCACCGAGGAGATCAGGATGTCGCGGTTGTAGACGTGGCTGAGCTCGTGGCCGATGACCCCGCGCAACTCGCGCTCGTCGAGGATGCGCAGGATGCCCTCGGTGCAGCAGACCGCGGCGTTGCGCGGGTTGCGGCCGGTGGCGAAGGCGTTGGGGGCCTCGGTGGGTGAGATGTACAGGCGTGGCATCGGCTGGCGCGCGGACGTGGAGAGCTCGCGCACCATGCGGTAGAGCTGTGGAGCCTCGAACTCGCTCACGGGGCGGGCGCGCATCGCGCGTAGAGCCAGCTTGTCGCTGTTCCAGTACGCGTAGGCGTTCGTCCCGAGGGCGACGAGGACGGCGATGATGAGGCCGCCCCGTCCGAAGAAGCTTCCGATGAGGATGATGAGTGCGGACAGCCCGCCGAGGAGTACGGCGGTCTTCAGCCCGTTGTGCCGGCGGTGCACGGTACGCCCTCCAAGTGGTGCGGCAGGGGAGCCCGTCATGGATTTGAGGGTCTACGGTCCAGTGGACCCTCCCTTCCTGGTCAACGCGAGGTGAGGGCGTCAGGTTCCCAGGGCGTGGCGTGGCGGCCGCCCGCCGCCGCCCCTTGCCGGGGGCGGCTCGGCCACGGCGGGCGTTACTCCGTACGGGCTACACGGGCGGGCTACTGCGCGAAGAGGCTGCCCGAGGTGACGCGCAGGACGAGTTCCGGGGCGGCCGAGACGACGACCGCCGTGATCGCGGTGACGACGATGGCCGCCGCCACCGGCCAGGGGGCGCGCGTACGGGTGTGCGCGCCCTCGGGGGTGCGGAAGAGCAGGGCCGTCCAGCGCAGGTAGTAGTACAGGGCGATGACGACGTTGATCGCCATGACCACGGCCAGCCAGCCCAGGCCCGCGTCGACCGCGGACCGGAAGACGGTGACCTTGGCGAAGAGCCCGATGATGCCCGGGGGCAGGCCCGCCAGGCAGAGCAGGAAGAAGCCCAGGGAGAGGGCGGCCAGCGGGCGCTCGGCGTAGAGCCCGCGGTAGTCGCTGATCCGGTGGAGCGGCTTGCTCCGGGCGACCAGGGCGGCCACGGCGAAGGCGCCGAGGTTCACGGCGGCGTACATGAGGGCGTAGGCGACGGTGGAGCCGATCTGGTCGCGCCCGGAGTAGGCGGCCGCGGCGATCGGGACCAACAGGTAGCCGGCCTGGCCGACCGAGGACCAGGCGAGCAGCCGGACGGCACTGTTCGGGCGGTCCGGGGACTGCCGCAGGGCGGCGGCGTTGCCCACGGTCATGGTGAGTGCGGCGAGGACGGCCAGGGCCGGGCCCCAGATGTCGGAGTACGCCGGGAAGGCGATCACCGTGACGAGGATGAGGCCGGTGAAGCCGACGGCCTTGCCGATCACCGAGAGGTAGCCGGCGATGGGCAGGGGGGCGCCGACGTAGGTGTCGGGGACCCAGAAGTGGAAGGGGACGGCCGCGGTCTTGAAGGCGAAGCCGACGAGGGTGAGGGTGACACCGGCCACGGCGAGCGTGTCGAGCTGCCCGGGGACGTCTTCGAGGCGGCCGGCGACCTGGGTGAGGTGCAGGGAGCCGGTGGCGGCGTAGACGAAGCTGACGCCCATCAGCGACACGGCGGTGGCGGTGACGGAGGACAGGAAGAACTTCAGGGCGGCCTCGGAGGAGAGCCGGTCGCCGCGGCGCATGCCGACGAGGGCGAAGGCGGGCAGCGAGGCGACTTCGAGCGCGACGATCAGGGTGGCGAGGTCGCGGGAGGCGGGCAGCAGGGCCGCGCCGGCGGCGGAGGAGAGCAGCAGGAACCAGTACTCACCGGCCGGCATCCGGGCGTCGCGGACGGCGGTGACCGACACCAGGGCGGTGACCAGGGCTCCGGCCAGCACCAGGAACTGGATGACGAGGGTGAAGTGGTCGGCGACGTAGCTGCAGGCGGCCGGGTCGCCCGTGAGGCAGAAGGTGGCGCGGTCACCGGCGCGCAGGGGCAGCAGGGTGGCGGTCGCGGCGGCGAGGCCGGCGACCGAGATCCAGCCGAGGACCGGCTTGCGGCGCTCGGCGAGGAACAGGTCGGCGACGAGGACGACCAGGCCGACGGCGGCGGTGATCACCACGGGTGCGATGGCGAGCCAGTCGACGGACTGGACCAGGCTCGGGGCCTCGGCGGAGAGGACCGTCAGGGCCGTCATGGCCGTCATGAATTGCCTCCTGCGAGGAGCTTCTGGACGGCCGGGTCGGTGAGGCCGAGGAGGACAGCGGGCCACAGGCCGGCGAGGACGGTGAGGGCGACGAGCGGGGTCCAGGCGGCGAACTCGTAGCGCTGGACGTCCGCGACGGCGAGCTCGGGACCGGCTTTCGGGTCTCCCATGCAGACGCGCCGTACGACGATCAGCAGGTAGGCGGCGGTGAGCAGGGTGCCGAACGCGCCGACGGCCACGTAGGTGAGGAACGCGGGGCGGGAGAGGCCCTGGGCGGGGTCGAAGGCGCCGAAGAGGGCCAGCATCTCCCCCCAGAAGCCGGCCAGGCCCGGCAGGCCGAGGGAAGCGACGGCGGCGAAGGCGAGGAGCGCGCCGAAGCGGGGGGCGCGGCCGTAGAGGGCGGCGCCGGTGGCTCCGGCGAGGGTGTCGAGGTCGGCGGTGCCGTAGCGGTCCTTGAGGGCGCCGACCAGGAAGAAGAGGAGGCCGGTGATCAGGCCGTGGGCGATGTTGGCGAAGAGCGCGCCGTTGACGCCGGTGGGGGTCATGCTCGCGATGCCGAGGAGGACGAAGCCCATGTGGCCGACGGAGGAGTAGGCGATGAGGCGCTTGAGGTCGCCCTTGTTCCCCTTGCGGGCCAGCGCGAGGCAGGCGAGCGATCCGTAGACGATGCCGACGGCGGCAAAGGCGCCCAGGTAGGGGGCGAAGGTGGCCATGCCGTCGGGGGTGATGGGCAGCAGGATGCGGACGAAGCCGTACGTGCCCATCTTGAGCAGGACGCCGGCCAGCAGGACGGATCCGACGGTGGGCGCGGCGGTGTGGGCGTCCGGCAGCCAGCTGTGCAGGGGCCACATCGGGGTCTTCACGGCGAGGCCGATGCCGATGGCGAGAACGGCCAGGAGCTGGGTGGTGTGGGACAGTTCGCGGCCGTTGTCAGAGGCCAGTGTCACCATGTCGAAAGTGCCGCTGCTCAGTCCGATCAGGAGCAGACCGAGCAGCATGACGACGGAGCCGAGGAGCGTGTAGAGGATGAACTTCCAGGCGGCGGCCTGCCGCTGAGCGCCGCCCCAGCGGGCGATGAGGAAGTACATCGGGATGAGGACCATCTCGAAGGCGAGGAAGAAGAGCAGCAGGTCGAGGACGGCGAAGGTCGCGAGGGTGCCGGACTCCAGGACGAGGAGCAGCGCGACGAAGGCCTTCGGGGAGGGGCCGGCGGGGAGCTTGAAGTAGCTGTAGAGCGCGCAGAGGAAGAACAGCAGCGCGGTCATCAGGAGGAGGGGGAGCGAGATGCCGTCGACGCCGAGGTGGATCCGGACGTTCAGCGCCTGGATCCAGCTGATGTCCGTCGTCGCCTGGATGCGGGACGGGGCGTCGTGGTCGAAGCCCAGGGTGAGGGCGACGGCCGCGGCGAGGATCACGCCGGTCACGGTCACGCCGTGGCGGAGCACGGCCTGTTCGGGGCTCTTGCCCTTGAGGCCGGGCGGGGCCGGCAGGAGCGCCGCGGCGGAGCCGAGGAGCGGTGCGGCCACGATGAACGCCAGAAGGAACTGCATCACGGACGGGCTGATATCAATCACGGCTGACTCACGGCTCACGATCCGGCGTTGACGTTGGCGAGGACGGCGGTGGCGATCGCCAGGACCACGGCGCCGGCGAGCAGGGCGCTCAGGTAGCTCTGCACGTTGCCGGTCTGGGCACGGCGCACGAGGCTGCCGAACAGCTGGGTGCCGGTGCCCGCGCCGCGGACGTACGTGTCCACGACCTCGCGGTCGAGGAAGCGGACGAGGCTCGCGGCGGCCTGGACGGGCCGGACGAACAGCCGGTCGTAGACGGCGTCCAGGTGGAATCCGACGGCCGCGTGGCGGTGCAGCGGTCCGAGGAACGCCTTGCCGGGGTCGGCGGCCGGGCCGGCCGGGACGGCGGGGTGATCGTGGGTCACCTCGGCCACCTCGGGGGCTTCCGCGGCGGATTCGGCGGCGGCGACGGAGGCGGCGGACTCGGCGGCGGCGGTGGGCGCTCCGGCCGCGGCACGCTCTCCGGTGCCGGTGCCGGTGCCGGCGGCGGTCGCGAGGACGGCCTTCGCCGAGGCGCGCTGCCAGAGGGCGTAGGTGAGCATCGCGCCGATGGCCGCGGCACCCGTGCCGAGGACCGAGGTCACCAGGGTCGGGCTGAGTTCTCCGCCGTCGAACCAGTCGGAGATGGGGCCGGCCGCGAGGCCGAAGCCGATCGACGGGATCGCCAGCAGCCACAGCACGCCGGTCATGGCGAGGGGCTCCTTGCCGTGGTCGGGGGCGGCAGCGCCCCGGCCGCGGAAGGCCATCAGCCACAGCCGGGTGGCGTAGGCGGCGGTGAGCAGGGCGGTCAGCAGACCGGCGATGAGCACCAGCCAGCCGGCGGCGCTGGGCGCGAACTCCGAGTGCCCGGTCGCGGTGTGCTCGGCGGCGACGAGGACGGCTTCCTTGGAGAAGAAGCCGGCGAAGGGCGGGACCGCGGCGAGCGCGAGCAGTGCGATCGTCATCGTCCAGAAGGCGTCGGGGATGCGCCTGGCCAGGCCGTCCATCCGGGACATGACGCCCAGGGAGTTCGTACCGGCGGCGTGGATGATCACGCCGGCGCCGAGGAACAGGAGCGCCTTGAAGGCGCCGTGGGACAGGAGGTGGAACACGGCGGCGCCACGGTCGCCGACGGCCAGGGCGCCGACCATGTAGCCGAGCTGACCGATCGTGGAGTAGGCGAGCACCCGCTTGATGTCGTCCTGGGCGATGGCGGCCAGGCCGGAGCCGACCATCGTGACGGCCGCCATCACGGCCATGACCACCAGCGCGGCCTGGGAGGCCGCGAAGACGGGCAGGAGGCGGGCGATGAAGTAGACACCGGCGGCGACCATCGTCGCGGCGTGGATCAGCGCCGAGACCGGGGTGGGGCCCGCCATGGCGTCGGGGAGCCAGGTGTGCAGGGGGAACTGCGCGGACTTGCCCGCGACGCCGGCGAGCAGGAGCAGCGCGATCAGTGTCGGGTGATCGAGTCCGCCCGCGGCGACGGTGCCCAGGATCTTCGGGATCTCGAACGAACCGGCGTCGGCGGCGAGCGCGAACAGGCCGATCAGGAAGGGGACGTCGCCGAGCTTGGTGACGAGGAAGGCCTTCAGGGAGGCGGAGCGGGTCGCTTCGGTCTCCCAGTAGTGGCCGACCAGGAAGTACGAGCAGATGCCCATGATCTCCCAGCCGACCAGCAGCACCATCAGGTCGCCGGAGTAGACGACGAGCAGCATGGCGGAGGTGAACAGTGAGACGAGAGCGGCATACGACGGGTAGCGCGGATCCTCACGGAGGTACGCCGTCGAGTAGACCTGTACGCAGGTGGCGACCACCCCGACCAGGACGGCGACCAGGGCGGCGAAGCCGTCGATGTAGAGCGAGAGGTCGATCGGCACCGAGCCGGTCGGGGTCAGCTCGGTCGCGGCGCTGATCGTCTCGCCGCCGCCCTGGCGGACGGCGACGAGCACGGCCAGTACGGCGGCGCCGAGCGTCGGCAGGATCGCGAGCGGCCGGACGAACCCGGGTGCGGTGCGGCCGAGGAGCAGTCCCGCCACCGCGCCCAGGAAGGGGAGCAGCGGGACGAGGACGGCGAGGGTCGTGGTGCTCACGCGGTGACCTCGCTCTGGTTGTTCGCGGCGGGCTCGTGGCCCTCGGCGGTGTCGCGCAGCCGGTCGACGTCGGAGGTGCCCCGGTTGCGGTACACCATCAGCACGATCGCGAGGCCGATGCCGATCTCGGCGGCGGCGATCGCGATGGTGAAGAGGGTGAGGGCCTGGCCGGCGTGCAGGGCGTCGCGCAGCCAGACGTCGAAGGCCACCAGGTTGAGGTTGACGGCGTTGAGCATCAGCTCGACGGACATCAGGACCAGGATGGCGTTGCGGCGGGCGAGTACGCCGTACAGGCCCGTGCAGAAGAGGAGCGCCGCGAGTACGGCGGGGTAGGCGAGGTGCATCAGCGCCGGCCCTTCTTCTCGCCGGGGCCGGCCGGGGTGGCGGCGTCGGCGGGGTCGGCGGGGTCGTTCCTGCGGGACAGCACGATGGCCCCGATCAGGGCTGCGAGGAGGAGTACGGAGAGCGCCTCGAACGGCAGCACCCAGTGCTGGAAGAGGATCTCGCCGGAGACCTTGGTGGAGCCCTGGACCGGTCCGTCGAGGTCGATCCAGGTGGTGCGGAAGGCGTCGACGACCACCCAGACCAGTGACACGGCCGCGACGACGGCGACGCCGAGTGCGATCCAGCGGTTGCCGGAGTCCGCGTCCGGGGAGCGGCCGATGGGGGCCTTGGTGAGCATCAGTCCGAAGAGGAGGAGGACGACCACGGAACCGAGGTAGATGAGTACCTGGACCCACGCGATGAACTCGGCGGTCAGCAGCAGGTACTCGACGGCGATGCCGCCGAGCGCGACGACCAGCCACAGGGCGGCGTGCACCAGCTGCTTGGTGGTGACCGTGACGAGGGCCGCGCCGAGGGTGGCGAGTCCGACGAGGACGAAGGCGATCTCGACGCCGGTCGGGGAGAGGAAGCCGGGCCCGGTGGTGGCGGCTGCGGCCAGGGTGGCGGCGGGGCTCACGCGTCTCCCTCCGGGGTCGGGTCGGTCGGCGGTTCGGTCTCGGCCGCCTGGGCGGCTGCTTCGGCGGCGGCTGCCGCCGCGGCGGCTGCTTCGGCCTTCTCCACCGCCTTGCGTGCAGCGGCGATCTCCTTGGGCTCCTCGGCTGCCGGGTCCAGCGCGGGCGGTGCCGGGACGGTCCACATCCACTCGCGGAGCTTGTCGCGCTCGTGGGTCAGCTCGTGGATGTCGGTCTCCGCGTACTCGAACTCCGGCGACCAGAAGAGGGCGTCGAAGGGGCACACCTCGATGCAGATCCCGCAGTACATGCAGAGGGAGAAGTCGATGGCGAAGCGGTCGAGGACGTTGCGGCTGCGCTCGCGGCCACCGGGCGTGGACGCCGGGACCGTCTCCTTGTGGGAGTCGATGTAGATGCACCAGTCGGGGCACTCACGGGCGCAGAGCATGCAGACGGTGCAGTTCTCCTCGAACAGACCGATGACCCCGCGGGAGCGGGGCGGCAGTTCGGGCTGGACCTCGGGGTACTGGGCCGTGTGCGAGCGCTTCGTCATCGTGCGCAGCGTGACGGCCAGGCCCTTGGCCAGGCCGGATCCGGGGATGGGCATTACTGGATCGCCACCTTCACGATGCCGGTGAGCGCGATCTGGGCGAGCGCGAGCGGGATGAGTGTGGTCCACGCGAGCTTCTGGAGCTGGTCCTCGCGCAGGCGCGGGTAGCTCACGCGGAGCCAGATCACGACGAAGGCGAGGATCGCGATCTTGAGCAGGGTCCAGACCCAGCCGAGGTCGTCGCCGAAGGGACCGTGCCAGCCGCCGAGGAAGAGGACGGTGGTCAGGGCGCAGAGGACGACGATGCCGGCGTACTCGGCAAGGAGGAACAGGGCGAAGCGCAGGCCGGTGTACTCGGTGTACGCGCCGAAGATGATCTCGGAGTCGGCGACGGGCATGTCGAAGGGGGGCCGCTGCAGTTCGGCGAGGCCGGCGACGAAGAAGACGAGTGCGCCGACGATCTGCCAGGGCAGCCACCACCACTCGAAGGCCTCGACGATCCCGGGGAGGGAGACCGTACCGGCCGCCATGGCGACGGAGGCGGCGGCGAGCAGCATCGGGAGCTCGTAGGCGAGCAGCTGGGCGGCGGTGCGCAGGCCGCCGAGCAGGGAGAACTTGTTCGCGGAGGCCCAGCCGGCCATCAGGGAGCCGAGGACTCCGACACCCATGACGGCGAGCGCGAAGAACAGGCCCGCGTCGATGACCTGGCCGACGGCGCCCTCGCCGGGCCCGATGGGGATGGCCAGGAGGACGAGGAGGTACGGCAGCAGCGCGACGGCGGGGGCGAGCTGGAAGATCCGGCGGTCGGCGCCCGCCGGGACGATGTCTTCCTTCTGCGCGAACTTCACGCCGTCGGCGACGAGCTGGGCCCAGCCGTGGAAGCCGCCGGCGTACATGGGACCGAGGCGGCCCTGCATGTGGGCCATCACCTTGTGCTCGGTCTGCCCGACGACGAGCGGGAGCACGAGGAAGACGGCGAAGACGACGATCAGCCGCAGGGCGACGCCGAGGACGTCGTTCACGCGTCGCCTCCGTTGTCGGGGTCGGTGGTGGGGTCGGTGGTGGGGCGGGTTCCGTCGCCCACGGCGGGCCCGGTTTCCGGGTCGGCCTTGGGATCGGCCTTCGGGTCGGCCTTCGGGTCGGCCTTGCGCTCCGGCTCGGATCCGGTCCCCTGCTCCGCCTTCGGCGCCAGCTCGGGAGCCGGTTCTTCGAAGGCGGGCTTGGGGTCGTGCCAGGGGGCGTCCGAGCTGCGCGGCGCCGGACGGCGGGGCGCGGCCGCAGCCTCCCCCGCCTCCGGGGCGGCGCCCGCGGCGGCTTCGTCCGGGGCCGGAGCCGGAGCGGGCGTCTGGCTCACGGAGCCGTCGGCGACCGAGCGGGTGCGGCGGGGCGGGCGGGGGGTGGTCTCCCCGGTCTCCCCGGTCGCCTCGGTGGCCGCTTCGGCCGGGGCCGCCTGGCTCGCCGAGCCTTCCGATACCGAACGGGTGCGGCGCGGCGGACGGGGGGTGGCTTCCGCGGACGCCGCGGTGGCCGCGTCCGCGGGGGGCTGGGTGGCCGAGCCCTCGGTGACCGAGCGGGTGCGGCGCACCGGGGCGCCCTCGCGCGGGGTGCGCGCGGCGGCGCCCGCCGCGCCGGCCGCACGCGGGGTGCGGGCCGGACGGGACGGGGCCGGCGGGAGCTGGCCCTTCATCGGGCCCCAGTCGTTGGGGTCCGGTACGCCCGGCGGAAGCATCTGGCGGCGCTTGGGCGCGTCCGGGTCGTGCGCCTCGCCGGGCTCCTTGGCGCCGGGCCAGGCCTTGGCGACGCGCGCGGCCAGGACGAAGTCCTTGCGCAGCGGATGGCCCTCGAAGTTCTCCGGCAGGAGCAGGGGGACGAGGTGCGGGTGGTCGGTGAAGGTGACCCCGAACATCTCGAACGTCTCGCGCTCGTGCCATTCCGCCCCCGCGTAGACGGCGACCGCGGACGGAAGGGAGGCGGCGCTGTGCGGGACGGTCGTGCGCAGCAGCAGCCGGCGCACCCGGTGGTTCTCCAGCGACGCGACGTGCGCGCAGATCCGGAAGCCGGTGCCGGGCTCGTCCACCGCGCTCAGCCAGTCGAAGTACGTGCAGCCCAGCTTGTCCCGGGCGATTTCGAGGGCGGAGATCCAGCTGCCGACGGGCACGTCCACCGTGAGGACGTCGTACGAGAACTCGGCGACGGCCTCGGCCCCGAAGACCGTCGGCGCCGCGTCGGGAAGGGAGTCGTAGAGGTTCACGAGCCGGCCTCCTGCGCGGGTGCCGGCGGGGGCGTGACCAGGCCGCTCGTCAGCTGGGACACGGACGGCCCGGCCCCGTAGCGCTCGGCCAGCGACTCGCGGGCGATCTTCTCCTGGAGCTTGAGGATGCCCTGGAGGAGGGCTTCGGGGCGCGGCGGGCAGCCCGGCACGTAGACGTCGACCGGGATGATCTGGTCGACGCCCTTCGTCACCGAGTACGAGTCCCAGTAGGGGCCGCCGCAGTTGGAGCAGGCGCCGAAGGAGATGACGTACTTCGGCTCCGGCATCTGCTCGTAGAGCCGCTTCACCGCGGGGGCCATCTTGTCCGTGACGGTGCCCGAGACGATCATCAGGTCGGCCTGGCGCGGACCCGGCGCGAAGGGGATCACGCCGAGCCGGATGAAGTCGTGCCGGGCCATGGACGCGGCGATGAACTCGATCGCGCAGCAGGCCAGGCCGAAGTTGAAGACCCACAGGCTGTACCGGCGGCCCCAGTTCAGGACCACCTTCATCGGTTCCGGGGCCAGGCGGGAGAGGACTCCGAGGCGCTTGGGCTCCGGGAGCAGCACGCCCTCGGTCGGCGTCACAGCCGGTGTCACGTCCATTCGAGGACGCCCTTCTTGTACGCATAGAGCAGGCCGACGGCGAGGAAGCCCAGGAAGATGAACATCTCGACCAGGGTCGTGGCGCCGTAACCGGCGGCGGCGAACACCGTCGCCCACGGGAACAGGAAGATCGAGTCGACGGCGAAGATGACGTAGAGGAACGCGTAGACGTAGTAGCGGACCTGGGTGTGCGCCCAGCCCTCGCCGACCGGGTCCACACCGCATTCGTAGGTCAGCAGCTTCTCGGGGGTCGGAACGACGGGCCGCAGCAGGCGGCCCGCGCCGAAGGCGACGGCCACGAAAAGCACACCCAGGGCGGCCAGGAGACCGACGACCGAATAACTCCGGAAGTAGTCCGCCGCGAGCACGGTTACGGTCGATACCGTTGGTTCAGGCACGTCCGTTCCTCGCTCCTCGGTCACTGTCGACGATCTGGTACGGACGGGAGTCTAGGGCCTGCCTCACACGGGGTGGGGTTATCCCCCGTTCACAGCACCCCGGCCACCCCATGGCATCAGCGGGTCGTACTTGACAGGGTGTGGCGCATGACCCTGAGCCATGCCGTACCCGACAACGATCGACCTCCCCCCGTACGCGCCGTCTTCAGCGCCGTGACGTGGAAGGAGATCGCCTATCTGGTGAGCAACCTGCCG
The DNA here is from genome assembly GCF_055595065.1 of Streptomyces sp. NPDC040545. NCBI lineage: Bacteria > Bacillati > Actinomycetota > Actinomycetes > Kitasatosporales > Streptomycetaceae > Streptomyces > Streptomyces sp. NPDC040545. The sequence goes on along the minus strand of NZ_JBVIWA010000001.1, from coordinate 137,911 downwards.
TTGGCGATCGTCGGTTTCGTTTACGCGGTTGTCATGGTTTGCACGGCCGGCGGTCTTTCCGTGACCGCGGTCGGAATTCCCCTGCTCGCGTGCGGTCTGTATCTGTCTCGGCAATTGGGACGGCTGGACCGGGCACGCGCCCGCGGGCTGCTGGGCGTGCGGGTGGACGAGCCGACCCCGATCCCCGGTCCGAAGCGGTCCGGCGGATTCTTCCCCTGGCTGTGGACGAGCATCAAGGACCCGGTCGGCTGGCGGACGGTGCTGTACCAGCTGATCCGGTTGCCGTGGGGAGTACTCACCTTCACGGTAGCGCTGACCGGCCTGTTCGTGCTGTGGCCGGTGCTGCCGTACCTGGTGCGGCTGATGGCGAACGTGGACCGGGCGATGGTACGGGGGCTGCTGTCGCCCTCCGACGACCTGGAGCGGCGGATCGCGGAGCTGGAATCCGACCGGGGGGTCGTGGTCGACACGGCGGCGGCCGACCTGCGGCGCATCGAACGGGACCTGCACGACGGGGCGCAGGCCCGGCTGGTGGCGCTGGCGATGGGGCTGGGCCTGGCGAAGGAGAAGCTGCTGGAGGATCCGGAGGGCGCGGCGGCGATGGTCGACGAGGCGCACGGGGAGGTGAAGCTGGCCCTCCAGGAGCTGCGGGACCTCGCCCGGGGGATCCACCCGGCGGTGCTGACGGACCGGGGGCTGGACGCGGCGCTGTCGTCGGTGGCGGCGCGGTGCGTGGTGCCGGTGAAGGTGGCGGTGGATCTGCCGGCGGATCCGCCGGGGGCGCGGCCGGCGGAGGCGATCGAGGGGATCGCGTACTTCGTGGTGTCCGAGCTGCTGCAGAACGTGAGCAAGCACGCGGGGCCGGGGGCGCGGGGCGCGACGGTGGAGGTGTGGCGGGCGGGCCCGAGGCTGATGATCCGCGTGTCGGACGACGGGCGGGGCGGGGCGAGTCCCTCCGGGGGGAGTGGGCTGGCGGGGCTCGCGGAGCGGTTGGGCGCGGTGGACGGGGTGCTGGGGGTGGACTCGCCCGTGGGGGCGGGGACCGTGGTCACGGCCGAGCTGCCGTGGCGGGACCGGGGGTAGGGCCCCGGGCCCCTGTTGTTGCTGGTGAGCGGGACTCCCGTCCGGGGTGGGCGGGGGTCCCGTTCGTTCGTCCGGCTCGCCGCCGTTTCCCAGGGCTCCGCCGTGCGCCTCGCCGGCGGGGCTGCGGGGATGGGCCGGGTCCCGTACGGATTCCGCTGCGCCGCCGTTTCCCAGGGCTCCGCCCCGGACCCCGCGCCTCAAACGCCGGCGGGGCTGGATGTGGCGGCGGCCGTCTCGCAGACACCTGCCGGGTGGGTGGGTCGCCGCAAACGCCGGCGGGGCTGGATGTAGCGGCGGCCGTCTCGCAGACACCTGGGGGTGGGGTTAACCCCCCGGTGGAGATGCCGACCCGCCGCATGGTTCGGGGGGTCGGGGGGCGGCAGGGTGGGGGTGTAGCGGAGGACCGGAAGGGTGGGTCGGGATCATGGGCAACGGCAGAGGCACGGGCGGCGGGATCGGCGCGGTGTTGCGGGCTCCGGTCGAGGGGCGGACCTGGCGGGAGTTCGGGTACCTGCTGATCGGGCTGCCGCTGAGCACGCTGTACTTCTCGCTCGCCATCACCGGTGTGAGCCTCGGCGCCGGACTGCTCGTCACCTTCCTCGGCGTTCCGGTCCTCGCCGGCGTGCTCGCCCTGTGCCGCGGCTTCGGGCACGTGGAGCGGGCCCGGGTGCGCGCGCTGCTCGGGACGGAGATCGCCGCTCCCGCGCCGATCCGGGCGAAGAAGGCCGGTCCGCTCGCCGCCATGGGCGCCCTGCTCAAGAGCGGGAGCGCCTGGCGCCACGCGCTGTACTCGGTCGTCCACTTCCCGTGGGCGGTGTTCTCCTTCTGCCTGTCCCTGGTGCTCTGGGCGTGTGGGTGGGCGTACCTGCTGTACCCGCTCTGGTTCTGGGTCTTCCCGGCCTACACCGACCAGCCCGGGTTGCAGCTCTTCCAGAACGACGGCTACACCTTCTACCTCGACTCACCGGTCATGATCGTCCTCACCAGCCTCATCGGGCTGGTGATCACCCTCGCCACTCCGTGGGTGATCCGCGCCCTGACCACCGTCGACCGGGTCATGGTCGGCGGGCTGCTCGGCGCGTCCAGCCTGGCCACCCGTGTCAGCGAGCTGGAGTCCGACCGCGGGGTGGTCGTGGACACCGCCGCCGCCGACCTGCGGCGCATCGAGCGGGACCTGCACGACGGGGCGCAGGCCCGGCTGGTGGCGCTGGCGATGGACCTGGGACTGGCGAAGGAGAAGCTGACCGAGGATCCGCAGGCCGCGGCCCGGATGGTGGACGAGGCGCACGGTGAGGTGAAGATCGCCCTCCAGGAGCTGCGTGACCTGGCCCGCGGGATCCATCCGGCCGTGCTCACCGACCGGGGGCTGGACGCGGCGCTGTCCTCGGTGGCCTCGCGGTGCGCGGTGCCGGTACGGGTGGCCGTGGATCTGCCGGCCCGGCCCGCGGCGGCGATCGAGGGGATCGCGTACTTCACGGTCTCGGAGCTGCTGCAGAACGTCAGCAAGCACGCGGTGGCCCGGTCGGCCTCGGTGGACGTGTGGAAGTCCGGGGAGCGGCTGCTGATCCAGGTCGCGGATGACGGGCGGGGCGGAGCGGGTGCCTCCGGCGGGGGGAGCGGGTTGGCGGGGTTGACGGGGCGGCTGGATGCGGTGGATGGGGTGCTGGTGGTGGACTCCCCCGACGGTGTCGGGACCACGGTCACGGCGGAGCTGCCGTGGCGTGAGCGGGGGTAGCCCCCGGGCCCCTTCTGTTGCTGGTGAGCGGGACTCCCGTCCGGGGTGGGCGGGGGTCCCTTGTGCGTCGGGTGCGGCGGCATGTCCTGGGGCGCCGCCGCAGACCCCGCGCCTCAAACGCCGGCGGGCTGGATTTGGCGAGGCCGGCGCTTCGAACGCCGGCCGGGGGCGGGATGTGACCTTCCGGTTCGGGAAAACTGCCGCCGGACGCCCACGTGTTGTTCCGGCTCTGCCTTCACCGGGACCCAAGGCTGGGATGCTTGGCTGAGTCAGGTAGTGCGTGAACGAGTGGACGCGGGAGCTGCTGAGTCGTGGAAAACAGGGTGCGGGTGGTCATCGCCGAGGATTCAGTGCTGCTGCGTGAGGGCCTGACCCGGTTGCTGACCGACCGGGGGCATGACGTCGTGGCGGGCGTCGGGGACGCAGAGGCCCTGATCAAGACGGTGGCGGACCTGGCGGCCGAGGGGGCGCTGCCGGATGTGGTGGTGGCGGACGTACGGATGCCGCCGACCCACACGGACGAGGGTGTGCGGGCGGCCGTGCGGCTGCGCCGCGACTACCCGGGGATAGGCGTGCTCGTGCTGTCCCAGTACGTGGAGGAGCAGTACGCCACCGAACTGCTGGCCGGTTCCAGCACCGGGGTGGGGTATCTGCTCAAGGACCGGGTGGCCGAGGTCCGGGAGTTCCTGGACGCGGTGGTGCGGGTGGCCCGGGGCGGTACGGCCCTGGACCCCGAGGTCGTCGCCCAGCTGCTCGGTCGCAGCCGGAAGCAGGACGTACTGGCGGGCCTGACCCCGCGCGAGCGCGAGGTGCTCGGGCTGATGGCTGAAGGCCGGACGAATTCCGCCGTGGCGAAGCAGCTGGTCGTGAGCGACGGAGCGGTGGAAAAGCACGTCAGCAACATCTTCATGAAGCTGGGCCTTTCGCCGAGTGACGGGGATCACCGGCGAGTACTGGCCGTTCTCACCTACCTGAAATCTTGATCGACTGACACTCTGTCAGATACGGCATACCGGCAGGGCCGTCTCAAGGGGCGGTCCTACGGTCCAGAATGTGGTCGCCCCTGGGGACCTGATCCCTACCGACGTAGGGTTGGTTCCGGGGGTGCTCACGCCTCGAAGGAGGTCCAGTTCAGTGACCAGCCAGGTCAGCAGCCCAGCCGAGCAGGCCGACGGGGCCGGGGGTGCGGTTGTCGGTGGACAGCGCGCCCCGGAGAGTCCGGGCGGCAAAGAAGTGCGCCGACTCGATCGTGTGATCATCCGATTCGCGGGTGACTCCGGTGACGGTATGCAGCTCACCGGTGACCGCTTCACCTCGGAAACGGCGTCCTTCGGGAACGACCTGTCGACGCTGCCGAACTTCCCCGCCGAGATCCGCGCCCCTGCCGGAACCCTCCCGGGCGTCTCCTCCTTCCAGCTCCACTTCGCCGACCACGACATCCTCACGCCGGGCGACGCACCGAACGTGCTGGTGGCGATGAACCCGGCGGCCCTGAAGGCGAACATCGCGGACCTGCCGCGCGGCGCCGAGATCATCATCAACACGGATGAGTTCACCAAGCGCCCCATGGCCAAGGTCGGCTACGCCACCTCGCCGCTGGAGGACGGCTCCCTCGACGCCTACAGCCTGCACCCGGTGCCGCTGACCACCCTGACGGTGGAGGCGCTGAAGGACTTCGGCCTCTCCCGCAAGGAGGCCGAGCGCAGCAAGAACATGTTCGCGCTGGGCCTGCTGTCGTGGATGTACCACCGGCCCACCGAGGGCACCGAGAACTTCCTGCGGCAGAAGTTCGCGAAGAAGCCCGAGATCGCCGAGGCGAACGTCGTTGCCTTCCGGGCCGGCTGGAACTTCGGGGAGACGACCGAGGACTTCGCGGTCTCCTACGAGGTCGCCCCGGCCACCCGCGCCTTCCCCACCGGCACCTACCGCAACATCTCCGGGAACCTGGCGCTCTCCTACGGCCTCGTCGCGGCGAGCCAGCAGGCCGATCTGCCCCTCTACCTGGGCTCCTACCCGATCACCCCGGCCTCGGACATCCTGCACGAGCTCTCGAAGCACAAGAACTTCGGCGTGCGGACCTTCCAGGCCGAGGACGAGATCGCCGGCATCGGCGCGGCGCTCGGCGCGGCCTTCGGGGGCGCGCTCGGGGTGACCACCACCTCCGGGCCCGGTGTGGCGCTCAAGTCGGAGGCGATCGGCCTCGCGGTGTCGCTGGAGCTTCCACTGCTGATCGTGGACATCCAGCGCGGCGGCCCTTCCACCGGACTGCCGACCAAGACGGAGCAGGCGGACCTCCTCCAGGCCATGTTCGGCCGCAACGGCGAGGCCCCCGTGCCGATCGTCGCACCGCGGACCCCCGCGGACTGCTTCGACGCCGCACTCGAGGCGGCCCGGATCGCGCTCACCTACCGGACCCCGGTCTTCCTGCTCTCCGACGGATACCTCGCCAACGGATCCGAGCCCTGGCGGATCCCGGAAGTCGCCGACCTGCCCGACCTGAAGGTCAAGTTCGCCACCGGTGCGAACCACACCCTGTCCGACGGCACCGAGGTGTTCTGGCCGTACAAACGGGACCCGGAGACCCTCGCCCGGCCCTGGGCCATCCCCGGCACCCCCGGCCTCGAACACCGCATCGGCGGTATCGAGAAGCAGGACGGCACCGGCAACATCTCCTACGACCCGGCCAACCACGACCTCATGGTCCGCACCCGCCAGGCCAAGGTCGACGGCATCCAGGTGCCCGACCTCGACGTGGACGACCCGGACGGCGCCACCACCCTGGTCCTGGGCTGGGGTTCCACCTACGGCCCCGTCACGGCGGCCGTCCGCCGGCTGCGCGGCGCCGGACTCCCCATCGCCCAGGCCCACCTGCGCCACCTCAACCCCTTCCCCAGGAATCTCGGCGAGGTCCTGGAGCGTTACGAGAAGGTAGTGGTGCCGGAGATGAACCTCGGGCAGCTCGCCACCCTGATCCGGGCGAAATACCTGGTCGACGCCCAGTCGTACAACCAGGTCAACGGAATGCCGTTCAAGGCGGAGCAGCTCGCCACGGTTCTCAAGGAGGCCATCGATGACTGAGGTGACGGAGGCGACCGACGGGGCCCGGACCCTGCTCTCGCTGGTACCGAAGGCCGAGAGCAAGCAGTCGATGAAGGACTTCAAGTCGGACCAGGAGGTCCGCTGGTGCCCCGGTTGCGGTGACTACGCCGTACTGGCCGCCGTTCAGGGCTTCATGCCCGAACTGGGCCTCGCGAAGGAGAACATCGTCTTCGTCTCGGGCATCGGCTGCTCCTCCCGCTTCCCGTACTACATGAACACGTACGGGATGCACTCGATCCACGGCCGCGCCCCGGCCATCGCCACCGGCCTCGCCACCTCCCGCCGCGACCTGTCCGTGTGGGTGGTCACGGGGGACGGCGACGCGCTGTCCATCGGCGGCAACCACCTCATCCACGCGCTGCGCCGCAACGTCAACCTGAAGATCCTGCTCTTCAACAACCGGATCTACGGGCTGACCAAGGGCCAGTACTCCCCCACCTCCGAGGTCGGCAAGATCACCAAGTCGACGCCGATGGGCTCGCTGGACGCGCCCTTCAACCCGGTGTCGCTGGCGATCGGAGCCGAGGCCTCCTTCGTCGCCCGGACCGTCGACTCCGACCGCAAGCACCTCACCGAGGTACTGCGCCAGGCGGCCGACCACCAGGGCACGGCGCTCGTGGAGATCTACCAGAACTGCAACATCTTCAACGACGGCGCCTTCGAGGTCCTCAAGGACAAGGACCAGGCCCTGGAAGCCGTGATCCGGCTGGAGGACGGGCAGCCGATCCGCTTCGGCGCGGACGGCTCGAAGGGTGTCGTACGCAACCCGGCCACCGGGGACCTGGAGGTCGTCGAGGTCACCGCGGCCAACGAGGCGCGGATCCTGGTGCACGACGCGGAGAACGCCAGCGCCACGACCGCGTTCGCGCTGTCCCGCCTGGCCGACCCCGACACGCTGCACCACACCCCGATCGGGGTGTTCCGCAGCGTGGAGCGGCCCGTCTACGACACCCTCATGGCCGACCAGCTGGACGCGGCCGTCGACCGCAGCGGCAAGGGCGACCTCGGGGCCCTGCTGACCGGCCACGACACCTGGACCGTCGTCGGTTAGCGCGCACCGCCCGCACGCGAACGGAGCCCGGATCCTGCGCCAGGATCCGGGCTCCGTCGCGTCCGGCGCGGCCCAGGGTCTCGCGCGCCTGGCCTCCCGGACCCCGAAAGATGTCATGAGTATCTCCCGATTACGGGCATGACATCTGAGCCGTACGGCGATACCGTCGTGAAGTTGGCTGGAAGTCGTACAGGAGGCCCCGTGAAGGCAGAGAACGAGCAGCGCACGGGTTTGCTCTACGGATTCGGCGCATACGGGATGTGGGGGCTGGTCCCCCTCTTCTGGCCGCTCCTCAAGCCCTCCGGGGCGATCGAGATCCTCGCCCACCGCATGGTGTGGTCCCTGGCCGTGGTCGGTCTGGCGCTGCTCGCCCTGCGCCGCTGGGGCTGGATACGGGAGCTGCTCCACCAGCCCCGCAAGCTCGGCCTGACCGCGCTGGCCGCCACGGTGATCAGCGTGAACTGGGGCCTGTACATCTGGGCGGTCAACAACGAGCACGTCGTCGAGGCGAGCCTCGGCTACTTCATCAATCCCCTGGTCAGCATCGCCATCGGCGTGCTGATGCTCGGTGAGCGGCTGCGCCGGGCGCAGTGGGTGGCGGTCGGCCTCAGCTTCGTCGCCGTGCTGGTGCTCGCCATCGGCTACGGGCGGCCGCCGTGGATCTCGCTGATCCTCGCCTTCTCCTTCGCCACGTACGGGCTGATCAAGAAGAAGCTCAACATGGGCGGCCTGGAGTCGCTGGCCGCCGAGACGGCCGTGCTGTTCCTGCCCGCCCTGGGATACGTCCTGTGGCTCGGCGCGCAGGGCCGGTCCACCTTCGCCTCGCACGGTGTCACCCACTCGCTCCTGCTGGCCGCGACCGGGCTGGTCACAGCCATCCCGCTGGTGTTCTTCGGGATGGCCGCGATCCGGGTCCCGCTGTCCACCCTCGGGCTGCTCCAGTACATGGCCCCGGTCTTCCAGTTCGGGCTCGGCGTCCTGTACTTCCACGAGGCCATGCCGCCCGAGCGCTGGGCGGGCTTCTCCCTGGTGTGGGCCGCGCTCGTGATCCTCACCTGGGACGCCCTGCGTACGGCGCGGCGGTCCCGGGTCAGGCTGGAGGCGGCGGCGCCGGCCGTCCTGGCGACACCGGCGCGCGAGCCCGCGTAACGCCGCCGCGAGCCCGTGTAGTGCCGCCCGAGCGGCACGCGGCACGGCGCCCTGCGGGGCTCGCTGCGGCAAACACTTCACACCCACGATCCCCGGTACGGGCCACCCGTACCGGGGATCGTCCGTTTTCCGAACTCCCCTGACCGAATTGTGGTCTTGACGGACAGTCATACTCTCGCTGAACATCAGGCTCGCACTGACGCACTAACGCTCACCTGCTCTATCGCCACTCGTTCCGTCATATCCCCGCGGAATCCCGGAGCCCCCACATGAGCCTGTCCGTCTCCCGGCGCCTTGCTGCCGTGACCGCGTTCGCGGTCGCCGGCCTGTTCGCCTCCGCCGCCCCCGCCGCACTCGCCGCCCCCACGGCGGTCGCCGCGGCGCCGACACCGCCCGACATACCGCTGGCCAACGTCAAGGCCCACCTGTCGCAGCTCTCGACCATCGCCGCCAACAACGGCGGCAACCGCGCCCACGGCAGGGCCGGCTACAAGGCCTCGATCGACTACGTGAAGGGCAAGCTCGACGCGGCCGGCTTCACGACCACCCTGCAGACCTTCACCTCCAGCGGCGCCACCGGCTACAACCTGATCGCCGACTGGCCGGGCGGCGACCCGAACTCGGTCCTGATGGCCGGCTCTCACCTGGACTCGGTGACCGCGGGCGCGGGCATCAACGACAACGGCTCCGGCAGCGCGGCCGTCCTGGAAACGGCCCTCGCCGTCTCCCGGGCCGGTCTGCAGCCCACCAAGCACCTGCGCTTCGGCTGGTGGGGCGCGGAGGAGCTGGGCCTGATCGGCTCGAAGTACTACGTCAACAACCTGCCGGCGGCCGAGAAGGCGAAGATCTCCGGCTACCTGAACTTCGACATGATCGGCTCGCCGAACCCGGGCTACTTCGTCTACGACGACGACCCGACGATCGAGCAGACCTTCAAGAACTACTACGCCGGCCTCGGTATCCCGACCGAGATCGAGACCGAGGGCGACGGACGCTCCGACCACGCCCCCTTCAAGAGCGCGGGCATCCCCGTCGGCGGCCTGTTCTCCGGCGCCGACTACACCAAGACGGCGGCGCAGGCACAGAAGTGGGGCGGCACCTCCGGTCAGGCCTTCGACCGCTGCTACCACTCCTCCTGCGACAGCCTGACGAACATCAACGACACCGCCCTGGACCGCAACTCCGACGCCGTCGCCTACGCGATCTGGACGCTCGGGGCGGCCACCCCGGTCCCGCCGGGCCCGTCCTTCGAGAACACGGCGGACGTGAACATCCCGGACTCCCCCGCCGCGGCGGTGTCCTCGCCGATCACGGTCTCCGGTGTGACGGGCAACGCGCCCGCGACCACCAAGGTCGACGTGAACATCGTCCACACCTACCGCGGTGACCTGGTGGTCGACCTGGTCGCCCCGGACGGCACCGTCTACAACCTGCACAACCGCAGTGGCGGCAGCGCCGACAACCTCGTCCAGACGTACACCGTCAACGCCTCCAGCGAGGTGGCCAACGGTGTCTGGAACCTCCGGGTCAAGGACTCGGCCGCGCAGGACGTCGGCTACATCAACAGCTGGAAGATCACCTTCTAGGCCGTGTCCGCAAACTAGCGCCGGTACCCGGTTCAGGCGTCCTCGGCACGACCCTGCGAGGACGCCTGGAGCGGGCCCTGGATGCGGGCGCGCAGCTCCTCGGCCACGGCCGCGATGTCCGCGCGGCCCAGCTTGGCCGCCTCCACCAGGTCGCCGAGCTCCTCGGGCGAGGGCAGCTGCTTCGCCCCGGCCACCCGCAGGTACGAGCGGGTCGCGGCGGCCGCGTAGAACTCGTTCATCGGGGATTCCAGCGCGGGGCACACCGCGAGGGTGTGCAAAAACGCGGCGGCCCGCCACGCGGTGTCCGGGGCGGGCTGTTCGGGCACGAGGACGAGGTCGTTCTGGTGCCGGGCGACCGCGGCGGCCACCCCGGAGGGATCCCACACGGCGGGATCGGACGGGAGATGGTGGGCCAGAGCCGTCCAGGCCCACTCCATGGTGATCTTCAATTGCCGAACCGCTGCTGGAAGTAGCCCCAGTGGTCGGCGAACTCCTCTATGCCGGAGAGGAAGTTCTTCCGGTCCTCGTCGAGTTCGCGCTCCGTGACCTCGGTGATCAGCGCGGTGACCGTCGTCCCCAGTGCCGCCGCACGTGCCTTCAGGCGTTCGTGGAACTCTTCGTCCAGGCGGATGGTGACGTGTCTCGACATGTCCAACACCGTACAGCGGGTGTGCTGTACGCGGAGCGGAATCGGCGCGAGGGTGGGCAGGGACACAGTCCCGGCCCACCCTCGCGGCGGTCCGTCCGGCTGCCGGCTACTTGTTGGCGTCGGCCGCCTTGACCAGCGCGTCCTTGGTTACCGCGCCGACGTAGACCTTGCCGTCGTCCGTGATCAGGGCGTTGACCAGGCGGGTCGACAGGACCCGGCCCTCACCGAACTTCCCGGTGACCTTGTCCCCGAGGGAGTCGAGGAACTGCTTGGCCTCCTTCGGGGTGTTCTTGTCGTTCTCCAGGTCCTTCAGGTTCCGGTTCATGCCCGAGTCGATCCGGGCGATGGTCGACCAGCCCTCGCCGAGCACCTTCGCGTCGCCCTCGCCGCCCGGGCCGCCGGTCAGACCGCCGAGGCCCGGGATGGACTCCAACGCCTTCCAGTGGTCGTCCGCGCCGCCCTTGCCCTTGCCCGCCTCGTCCACGCCCTCGGTCACCTTGGCGCCGTTGGGCGCGGTGAAGGAGAAGGTGTCGGCGGCCGGCTTGGCGAAGTCGACCTTGGTGAAGCCCGCGTCCACGATCGGCTTGCCGCCCTGGGCGGACAGCAGCTGCACGCGCAGCGGCACGCCGTTCTTGGCGTCCACCGCGATCTGGACCGAGCCGACCGTGGAGCCGGTCTGCTTGGGCTTCAGCACCAGCTGGTAGGCGTCCCGCCCGGCCACCTGCGCGGTGTCGCCCACACTGACGTCCGTGGTGGGGCCGGCGGCCTTCAGGATCTCCTCGGCCAGCTTCTGCGGGGAGGCGGCCAGGCGGTCGCCGGTCTTGTGCTCCTTGCCGCCGTCCTTGCCCTTGCTCTGGCCGGCCTCGGCGTTCTTCTCGTGGAAGACCTCGTTCGACTTGGAGTCGTAGCCCCACACGTCGTCGCCGTTGTGGATGAGGCTGTACTCGTCCTTGTCGTCGAGGAAGGTCAGCCGCTGGCGGTCCGGGCCGTCGGCCGCGACGCGCAGGGTGTGGCTGCCGTTAGCCAGCTGGGCGACCTTGTCCTCCGGGTTGGCGGAGCCGCCCGCGACGCCGCCGCCGCCGAGCAGCCCGCTCGCGATCTTCGGCAGCCCCAGGTCGGTGGTGATCCGGGCGGTGCCGGACAGCTGCTGCACGTCCGAGGCCGCTACCTTCTCGATGAGCTGCTGCGCCGTCACCTTCGGCAGGTCGGGCCCGCCGGCGTTGGCGAAGGCCGGGACCATCGCAACGGTCGCCGCGGCCACGCCCGCCACCGCTACCGGTACGGCGTACCGGGCGGCCTTGCGGGAAGTCTTGGTGTTCGGTGCCATGTCAGTGCCCTGCCCTCTGTGTCGACTGCGGCGACCACCGTGTCGCCGCGCTCACCCGATCTGGTGGGGTTTGATGACTCCATCTGACCAAATCGGCGGCCGCGGGGCGTCAGTCCCGGGACGCAACTCGGCGTACGCCCGTGGGATGACATGGAAAGGGCCCTCCTCCCCCGACCCGTAGGGGTCGCCGGGGCGGAAGGGCCCGTTCCGTACGCGTGGCCGTCAGCCGGCGCGGTGCACGACCGCGTCGCAGAGCTCTTCGAGCGCCGACTTGGCGAAGCACTCCGGCAGCGGGGCCAGCATGGCCCGCGCGTCCTCGGCGTACCGGATGGTGTCGCGGCGGGCCCGCTCCAGGGCGGGGTGCGCCCGCAGCCGGGTGAGCACCTCGGCGTGGCGGGCGTCGTCCGTCAGGTCGCCGTCCAGGAGCTCGACGAGCTCCAGGTCCGCCGGGTCGCCGCCCTGGGCGGCCATCTCGCGCAGCCGCAGCACGGGCAGCGTCGGGATGCCCTCGCGCAGGTCGGTGCCCGGGGTCTTGCCGGACTCGTGCGCGTCGGAGGCGATGTCGAGGACGTCGTCGGCGAGCTGGAAGGCGGTGCCGAGCCGCTCGCCGTACTGGGTCAGGATGTCGACGACCGACTCGTCGGCGCCGGACATGAGCGCGCCGAAGCGGCCGGAGACCGCGATCAGCGAGCCGGTCTTGCCGGCGATGACGTCGAGGTAGTGGGCGACGGGGTCGCGGCCGTCGCGCGGGCCGGCCGTCTCCAGGATCTGGCCCGTCACCAGCCGTTCGAAGGCCTCGGCCTGGATGCGTACGGCCTCCGGCCCGAGGTCGGCCAGGATGTGCGAGGCGCGGGCGAACAGGAAGTCACCCGTCAGGACCGCCACCGAGTTGCCCCAGCGGGCGTTGGCGCTCTCGACCCCGCGGCGGACGTCCGCCTCGTCCATGACGTCGTCGTGGTAGAGCGTCGCGAGGTGCGTGAGCTCGACCACGACGGCGGACGGCACGATGCCGGGCGCGTAGGGATCACCGAAACGGGAGGCGAGCATCACCAGCAGCGGCCGGAACCGCTTGCCTCCGGCCCGGACCAGGTGCTGTGCGGCCTCGGTGATGAAGGGGACTTCGCTCTTGGTGGCTTCCAGCAGACCCGCCTCGACGGCGGCCAGTCCGGCCTGGACATCGGTCTCAAGAGCCTGGTCCCGCACGCTCAGTCCGAACGGCCCGACGACGGTCACGAGGGGTACTCCTGTCTGCTGACGATCACGCTGACGATCACATGGATTGTCGATGTGTCGCTGCCATCACTCAAGCCAGCGTATCGGGTCTGTTTTCGATCACCGAGAGCGCCTTCCCGGCCACCACCCGCGCACTGCCCGATGAGCACCGGTATGTTCTGGATAAGCCGGATCAACCGGAGAATGCGTTTTGCCCAGAACAGTGACCGATATGGACGAGCCCGCGGATCCGGACGCCGACCGGCCGCCGCGTCCGTCCCGGCGGCCCACGGGACCATGGTCCACCTCGTCCCCGCCGCCGGCGGATGGCTCGTCGGACGGACGACGACCGGCAAGACACCCCCCAGGGACACGTCCGAGGCGATTGGCGGCCGAGACCAGATGATCATCCGTACCGACTTCCCGTACGGCACCACCCACGAGGATGTCCGGATCCCGCTTCCCGACGGTGTCGAGCTGTACGCCCGGATCTGGCGCCCGGTCACGGACGAGCCGGTGCCGGCCCTGCTGGAGTACCTCCCGTACCGGCTCACCGACTGGACCGCGCCGCGCGACCAGCAGCGCCACCCCTGGTACGCGGGGCACGGCTACGCCTCCGTACGGGTGGACGTGCGCGGGCACGGCTGCAGCGGGGGCCGGCCGGGCGACGAGTACGACGCCCGCGAGCTGGCCGACGGGGTCGCGGTGGTGGAGTGGCTGGCGGCGCAGCCGTGGTGCACGGGGTCGGTGGGGATGTTCGGGATCTCCTGGGGCGGCTTCAACTCCCTCCAGATCGCCGCGCTGGCCCCGGAGCCGCTGAAGGCGGTCGTGACCGTCTGCTCGACGGACGACCGGTACGACAACGACGTGCACTACATGGGCGGCTCGGTGCTCGCCGTGGACATGCACGCGTGGGCGGCGACCCTGCTGGCCTTCACCTCCCGCCCGCCGGACCCGCAGTTCGTCGGCGACGACTGGCGCCGGATGTGGCTGGACCGGCTGGAGGCGGTGGAACCGCTCGTCCACACCTGGCTCTCCCACCAGACGCGCGACGCCTACTGGCGCCACGGCAGCGTCTGCGAGGACTACCCGGCCGTCCGCGCGGCCGTGCTCGCGGTCGGCGGCTGGCACGACCCGTACCGGGACACCGTGCTGCGGCTGGTCGAACACCTGCCGCCCGCCCGCGTACGGGGCCTGATCGGGCCCTGGTCGCACCAGTACCCGGACCGCGGCCTGCCGCCGGGACCGGCCATCGGCTTCCTGCAGGAGACCCTGCGCTGGTGGGACCACTGGCTGAAGGGCGCGGACAACGGCGTCATGGAGGAACCGCTGCTGCGCACCTGGATCAGCGAATCGCACCCGCCCGCGACGGTGTACGAGGAGCTCCCGGGACGCTGGGTCGGCGAGAAGTCCTGGCCGTCGGCTTCCGTCATCCCCGTGCCGTACGTGTTCCAGGGAGCGCCGGTGGCGGTGGCCTCCCCGCAGCACACCGGGCTGGACGCGGGCCGCTTCTTCCCCTTCGGCAACGACGCCGACCTGCCGCCGGACCAGCGCGAGGAGGACGCGAAGTCGGCCTGCTTCGAGTTCCCGGTGGGGCGCGAGGAGCCGGTGGAGATCCTGGGGCGGCCGTCGGTCACCCTGCGGCTGCGGCTCGACGTGCCGTACGGGCAGGTGGTCGCCCGGCTGTGCGACGTGGCCCCGGACGGCTCCTCGACGCTGGTCACGCGGGGCGGGCTGAACCTCTCGGCGCGCCGGGGCCGCGACCGGGCGCTGCCCTGGCCGGTGGGCGCGTACGAGGACGTCACCTTCGAGCTGAACGGCATCGGGCACGCCTTCGCGCCGGGGCACCGGATCCGGCTCGCCGTGTCCTCCGCGTACTGGCCGTGGATCTGGCCGCGGGCCGGGTCGGAGGCCGGCTGGACCCTGGACCCGGCGGGCAGCGCGCTGACCCTGCCGGTGCGGGCGGGCTCCGCGGCGGACGGCGGGATCGTCTTCGAGGCCCCGGAGCAGGCGGAGCCGCTGGGCGTGGTCGTCCCGGCGACGCTGGACGAGCCGCGTCCGGAACGGCTGGTCGTACGGGACGTCGCGCGCGGGACGTGGCGGCTGGAGGTGGACCCGCGGTACGGGGGCACCCGGGTGTACCCGGACGGCCTGGAGTACGAGGAGGACGCGGAGGAGGTGTACGAGATCCAGGACGCGGACGCGCTGTCGGCGCGCACGTTCTCGCGGTGGCGGATCCGGCTCCACCGGCCGGAGCTGGCCTGGGACACGCGGGTGGAGACCCGCTCGGAGATCCGTTGCGACGAGGGCGGCTTCCTGACGTCGAACGAGGTGGTGTGCCGGGAGGGGGAGGAGGTGGTCTTCCACCGGACGTGGGAACGCCGGCTGCCGCGCGCGGCGGGCTGAGCGGGCCGACCCGCCCTGGCGGGCGGCCCCGGGCTCCGCCCCGGACCCCGCGCCTCGAACGCCGGCGAGGCTGGGATTGCCTGCGGGGCTTGAGGCGCGGGCGTGCGGGGGCGGAGCCCCCGGGACCGGCGGTCAGCCGAACAGCCGCTCCAGGACCACCGCGATGCCGTCCGCCTCGTTCGACAGGGTGATCTCGTCGGCGACCGCCACCAGCTCGTGGTGGGAGTTGGCCATCGCCACCCCGTGGGCCGCCCACGCGAACATCGGGATGTCGTTCGGCATGTCCCCGAAGGCGATCGTCCCGGACGGGGAGACGGCGAGGACTTCCGCCGCCCGCGCGAGCCCGCTGGCCTTGTCGATGCCCGGCGGCTGGAGTTCCACCGTGTGCTCGCCCGCCATCGTGACGTTCACCAGGTGGCCCACGACCGAACGCGCCACCCGGGTCAGCTCGTCGTCGTCCAGCTCCGGGTGCTGGAGCAGCACCTTGTTGATCGGCGCCGACCACAGGTCGCAGCGCCGCGGGACGCGGACCGTCGGCAGGTGGGGGTGCCACATCCGGTAGCCCGGCCCTATCAGCATCTCCGCGTCCAGGCCCTCCTGGTTGACCGCCGCGTAGACCTCGCCGATCTCCGCCTCGATCTTGCCGAGGGCCACGTCGGCCAGCTCCCGGTCCATGGACACGGAGTGCAGCAGGCGCCCGCGCGCCGCGTCGTACACCTGCGCGCCCTGCCCGCACACCGCGAGCCCCGTGTGGCCGAGCCGGTCCAGGACGTGTCGGACCTGGGGAACGGGGCGTCCGGTGACGATGATGTGCTGGGCGCCGGCCGCGCGCGCCGTCGCGAGCGCCTCGTACGAGCGGGTGGAGACGGTGTCCCCGGCTTGCAGCAGAGTCCCGTCCAGGTCTGTGGCGATCAAGGCATAGGGAAGGGCGGGAGGCGGGGCGGAAGTCACGGCGCCTAGGATACGGACCCCTTTGGACAAGTCCTACAAATAGAGCCCGAATCCGGCCTCCCCCACGTCGCATCCGTCACTTTGAGGCGCTCCAGCGTCGAGCGGGACAGGGGCGGGGCAGGGAAGTGCACAACCCCGACCGTAGGGCCCTCGATCGACAGCACGCACCAAAAGATCAGATTTGACCGGAACTGTGGATACCTGACCACAGCCGTCGTCCCGGGGTGTGTTTCATCTCCGACCGCGTACCCGCGCGTTCCCGCGGGATCCTGAGTAGCGTGTCCCGCACCGGTGTCTACCGGGACACCCCCGGACCGCGTCGAAAGCGAGGCAGTACCCCATGCCCCAGCAGAGCCCCCTCGATGTCCCCGAGGGCGACCCGTTCGGGCCGCACAACCTCCCCTACGGCGTCTTCTCGACCGCCGCGGACGACCGGCGGCGGGTCGGTGTGCGCATCGGCGGATTCGTCCTGGACGCGGGGGCGGCCGCGGCCGCGCTGGGCTCCCCGTTCGCGGACCTGCTCGGACGGACCTCGCTCAACCCGCTGCTGGGGGCCGGCCACACCGCCTGGCGCGACGTGCGCCGCGCGCTGACCGCCTGGGTGACCGACCCCGGCCACCGCCCCACCGTCGAGCCGCACCTGGTGCCGCTCGACGAGGTCACCCTGCACCTGCCGTACGAGGTCGCCGACTACGTCGACTTCTACGCGAGCGAGCACCACGCCACCAACGTCGGCAAGATGTTCCGCCCGGACGGCGACGCGCTGACGCCCAACTGGAAGCACCTGCCCATCGGTTACCACGGCCGCTCCGGCACCATCGTGGTCTCCGGCACCGATGTCGTACGCCCCTCCGGCCAGCGCAAGGCGCCCACCGACCCGGCGCCCGTCTTCGGCCCCTCCGTCAAGCTCGACATCGAGGCCGAGGTCGGCTTCGTCGTCGGCACCCCCTCCGAGCTGGGCCGCCCGGTGGCGCTGGGCGACTTCGAGGAGCACGTCTTCGGGCTGTTCCTGCTCAACGACTGGTCGGCGCGCGACATCCAGGCATGGGAGTACGTGCCGCTCGGCCCGTTCCTCGGCAAGTCCTTCGCCACCTCGGTCTCCGCCTGGGTCACCCCGCTGGAGGCCCTCGACGCGGCCCGCGTCGCCCCGCCCGCCCGGGACTTCCCGCTCCAGCCCTACCTGGACGACGCCGGCCTCGACCGCCCCGGCGGCTTCGACCTGCGCATCACCGTCTCCATCAACGGGCAGGAGGTGGCGCAGCCGCCCTTCGCCACCATGTACTGGACGGCCGCCCAGCAGCTCGCCCACATGACCGTCAACGGCGCCTCCCTGCGCACCGGCGACGTCTTCGGCTCCGGCACCGTCAGCGGTCCCGAGGTCGGCCAGCGCGGCTCGCTGCTGGAGCTCACCTGGAACGGCCGCGACGCCATCGAGCTCACCGACGGCAAGCGCACCTTCCTGGAGGACGGGGACACCGTCACCCTCACCGCATGGGCCCCCGGCCCGGACGGCACGCGCGTCGGCCTCGGCGAGGTCACCGGCCGCATCGTGGGCTCGCGCTAGTCCGACGCCGGCGGCAACCACGGTCGGGGGGGGGGGGGGGGTTTTCCCCCCCCCCCCCCCCCCGGGCCCGGCCAGAAAACCGAAGTTGCACACCTCGGGGAAAAGACCCGGTGGACAAGGAGATCCCTCCTCCGCGGAGGGGTGAGAAAGCGGGGGGGA
>NZ_JBVIWA010000001.1:97634-119930 GCF_055595065.1 Streptomyces sp. NPDC040545 | reverse complement strand
GGCTGGTGGCACCGCCAGGGCTAGATCGAAGGCGATCCCACGATCGGCATCGAGCGACGGCCCGCGCCGCCGCACCCCACCCCCCCCCCCCCCCACACCCACCCCCCCCCCCCCCCCCCCCCCCCCCCCCCCCCCCCCCCCCCCGCCGCTGGGCATGACCGGCACGCCGCGCTCGCGCGCCTCGGCGAACGCCTCCGGCGGCCAGGGCCATCCTGCCTCAGCGGGGGTCAGGGCAGCTGGTGCGGCTCTTCGTAGCCGTTCGCGAGGAACAGGGCCTTGGACATGAGGCCGAGAGTCTCTTCGGAAAGGTTCTCGCAGTTGTAGCGGAGCGAGACGGGGTAGTCCCCGCACAGGCTGAGGATGAAACACAGGACGGCGATGTCCTCACCCCACTCGCCGAGCGCACCCGCGTCAATGGCCGCGTCGACGCGCTTGACGTCGAATCCGGCCCACACCGTGCCGTCCTCCTGGACACCGCCGTCGACGTAGGGCCGCAGACGCGGATCCTGGAGCCAGACACCGTGGTGTTCCAGCAGCCAGACGCCCGCTTCCAGGGCCCACAGGCCGCTCGTGCCCGCCTGCAGGGCCTGGAGGAATTCGGCAGAAGAATACGGGCTGGCCGGACGCGGACGTCCGCGCGTACGCGGCGCGCACCGCCTGACCCTCACGCGGTGTCAGGCGGTGGTGTCGGACCCCCGTTTGGGGGTCCGCGGCGTGCAGGGCCCGCGGGGCGCCGGGATGGTGGACGAAAGCCCGTCGACGGCAGGAGCCCCCATGTCCCCCCATCTCCGCAAGGCCACCCTCGTGATCACCGCCGCCGTATCGCTGGGCCTGGCCGCCGTGGTCCCGGCGCACGGGGTGGAGGGGCCCGCGCCCGACCCTCGGAACAAGCAGGCCATGCGGGACATGGCGACGGCCATCGCGGTGACGGCCAAGTACGCGGACGAGCGGGCGGCGCTCAGGGACGGGTACGTCCCGCACGGCGAGGAATGCATGACCAACCCGTTCGGGGTGGGCGCCATGGGCTACCACTACGTGAAGCAGGCCAACTGGGGTTCGAAGGACCCCGCCAGGCCGACCGCGCTCCTCTACAGCAAGGACAAGGACCGGGGCGGCCGCCGCAAGCTCGAGACGGTGGAGTGGATGTCGACCGACCGGGACCAGGACCTGAAGACCAGCGACGACCGGCCGAGCATGTTCGGGCTGCCCTTCGACGGGCCGATGCCGGGCCACTGGGCGGGCATGCCCAAGCACTACGACCTGCACATGTGGGCGTACAAGGAGAACCCGGCCGGCCGCTTCCACAACTGGAACCCGGCGCTGACCTGCCCCAAGAAGAGCCCGGCCGCGGGAGGCGCCGGACACGGGCACGGCCACTAGCCGGCCCCGGCCACACACGTGACGGGGCCCGGCTCCCCTGAGGGGAGCCGGGCCCTGTCCGGTGACGACGGACCGGATCAGCGGACGAACGTGCTCGCCTGCCCCGCCAGGTCCAGGAAGTACTGCGGGGCGAGGCCCAGGACCAGGGTGACGGCGACGCCCACCGCGATGGTGGTCATCGTCAGCGGCGAGGGGACCGCCACCGTCGGGCCGTCGGCCTTCGGCTCGCTGAAGAACATCAGGACGATCACCCGGATGTAGAAGAACGCGGCGATCGCGGACGAGATGACACCGATCACGACCAGCACCCCGGCGCCGCTCTCCGCCGCCGCACTGAACACGGCGAACTTGCCCGTGAAGCCGGAGGTCAGCGGGATGCCCGCGAAGGCGAGCAGGAACACCGCGAAGACGGCCGCCGTCAGCGGCGACCGCCGGCCCAGCCCCGCCCACTTGGACAGGTGCGTGGCCTCTCCGCCCGCGTCGCGCACCAGCGTGACCACCGCGAAGGCGCCGATCGTCACGAAGGAGTAGGCGCCCAGGTAGAAGAGGACGGACTGGACGCCCTGCGCCGAGGTCGCGATCACACCGGCCAGGATGAAGCCCGCGTGCGCGATCGAGGAGTAGGCGAGCAGTCGCTTGACGTCCGTCTGGGTGACGGCGATCACCGCGCCCGCGAGCATGGTGACGATGGCCACCGCCCACATCACCGGACGCCAGTCCCAGCGCAGCCCCGGCAGGACCACGTAGAGGAGGCGCAGGAGGGCGCCGAAGGCGGCCACCTTGGTCGCCGCCGCCATGAAGCCGGTGACCGGGGTCGGGGCGCCCTGGTAGACGTCCGGGGTCCACATGTGGAAGGGGACCGCGCCGACCTTGAAGAGCAGGCCCATGAGGATCAGCGCGCCGCCGATGAGCAGCAGCGCGTCGTTGCCCATGGTGGAGGCCAGCGCCGGGTCGATCTTCGCGACCGTGCCGTCGACCACGTCGGCGATCGCCGCGTACGAGACCGAGCCCGCGTACCCGTAGAGCAGCGCGATGCCGAAGAGGAGGAAGGCGGAGGAGAAGGCGCCCAGGAGGAAGTACTTCACCGCGGCCTCCTGCGACATCAGCCGCTGGCGGCGGGCGACGGCGCAGAGCAGGTACAGCGGGAGGGAGAACACCTCAAGGGCGATGAACAGCGTCAGCAGGTCGTCGGCCGCCGGGAAGATCAGCATGCCGGCGATCGCGAACAGGGCCAGCGGGAAGACCTCGGTGGTGGTGAAGCCCGCCTTGACGGCGGCCTTCTCGCTGTCGCTGCCCGGTACGGAGGCCGCCTGGGCGGCGAAGGAGTCCACCCGGTTCCCGTGCGCCGCGGGGTCCAGGCGCCGCTCGGCGAAGGTGAAGACCGCCACGACCGAGGCCAGCAGGATGGTGCCCTGCAGGAAGAGCGCCGGGCCGTCCACGGCGATGGCGCCCATCGCGGCGATGTGGGCCTTGCCGGACCCGTACCCGCCGGCCGCGAGGCCGACGACCGCGGCGAAGGCCGAGGCCAGCGCGGCGACGGTGAGGAACACCTGTACGTAGTAGCGGGACTTGCGGGGCACGAAGGCCTCGACCAGGATCCCGAGCACCGCCGCACCCACCACGATCAGCGTGGGCGCGAGCTGTGCGTACTCGATGGTCGGTGCCGGGATCCGGTCGGCCGGTGCCTCGGCCGCCAGTGTCCACAGGCTGTGGGCGGAAGTCAGCGTGCTCACTTCGCCACCTCCCCGTTCTTCGCTTCGACGTCGACCTCGGGCTGCGGGTCCGTCTGCTTCACGTCCGACATGGTGTGCTCCACCGCCGGGTTGACGATGTCGGTGAGGACCTTCGGGTAGACGCCCAGCCCGATCAGCAGGGCGATCAGCGGGGCGACCACCAGCACCTCCCGCAGGCGCAGGTCCGGCATGGTGCGGACCTCCTCCTTCACGGGGCCGGTCATCGTGCGCTGGTAGAGGACCAGTGTGTAGAGGGCGGCGAGCACGATGCCGGTGGTGGCGATGATGCCGACGACCGGGTACCGGGCGAACGTGCCGACCAGGACCAGGAATTCACTGACGAAGGGCGCGAGGCCCGGCAGCGACAGGGTGGCGAGGCCGCCGATCAGGAAGGTGCCGGCGAGGACCGGGGCCACCTTCTGGACGCCGCCGTAGTCGGCGATGAGCCGCGAGCCGCGCCGCGAGATCAGGAAGCCGGCCACCAGCATCAGTGCCGCCGTCGACAGGCCGTGGTTGACCATGTAGAGGGTGGCACCGGACTGGCCCTGGGAGGTCATCGCGAAGATGCCCAGGATGATGAAGCCGAAGTGCGAGATCGAGGCGTAGGCGACCAGCCGCTTGATGTCCCGCTGGCCGACCGCGACCAGCGCGCCGTAGACGATGCTGATCAGGGCCAGTACCAAGATCACCGGCGTGGCCCACTTGCTGGCGTCGGGGAAGAGCCCGAGGCAGAAGCGGAGCATCGCGAAGGTGCCGACCTTGTCGACGACCGCGGTGATCAGTACGGCGACCGGAGCGGTGGACTCGCCCATCGCGTTCGGCAGCCAGGTGTGCAGCGGCCAGAGCGGGGCCTTGATCGCGAAGGCGAAGAAGAACCCGAGGAACAGCAGCCGCTCGGTGTTGGCCGACATGTCGAGCGTGCCCGCGGCCCGGGCGGCGGTGATCTCCTGGAGGGAGAAGTTCCCGGCGACCACGTAGAGGCCGATGACGGCCGCCAGCATGATCAGGCCGCCGACCAGGTTGTAGAGGAGGAACTTGACCGCCGCGTACGAGCGCTGCGCGGCCGCGTTCTCCTCGGAGCCGCCCGCCGCGGCAGCGGCTGAGCGGGAGGAAGTGGCACGGTCCCCGAAGCCGCCGATGAGGAAGTACATCGGGATGAGCATGGCTTCGAAGAAGATGTAGAAGAGGAAGACGTCGGTGGCCTCGAAGGAGATGATCACCATCGCCTCGACCATCAGGATCAGGGCGAAGAAGCCCTGGGTGGGCCGCCAGCGCTGGCTCTTCGTCTCCAACGGGTCGGCGTCATGCCAGCCCGCAAGGATGATGAACGGCATCAGAACCGCGGTGAGCCCGATGAGCACCACCCCGATCCCGTCCACGCCCAGCTCGTAGCGGACGCCGAAGTCGGCGATCCAGGACCGGGATTCGGTGAGCTGGTAGCGGTCACCGCTCGGGTCGAAGCGGACCGCGACGAGCACGGCCAGGGCCAGTGTCGCCAGCGAGAAGAGCAGCGCGAGCCACTTGGCGGCGGCCCTGCGGGCGGCCGGTACGGCCGCCGTCAGGATCGCGCCGACCGCGGGGACCGCGGCCGTCACCGTCAGAAGCGGGAAACTCATTTCACACCGCCCTCATCAGCAGGGTCGCGGCGATCAGGACCACCGTGCCCCCGAACATCGAGACCGCGTAGCTGCGGGCGTAGCCGTTCTGCAGCTTGCGCAGGCGGCCCGAGAGCCCGCCGACCGAGGCGGCCGTCCCGTTGACCACCCCGTCGACCACGCTGTGGTCGAGGTACACGAGCGAGCGGGTCAGGTGCTCCCCGCCGCGCACCAGCACGACGTGGTTGAAGTCGTCCTGGTAGAGGTCCTTGCGGGCCGCCCGGGTGAGGATCGAGCCGCGCGGGGCGACGACCGGGACGGGCCGCTTGCCGTACATCGCCCAGGCGATGCCGACTCCGACGAGGAGCATCACCATGGTGGCCGCGGTCACCGTCATGGCGCTGACCGGCGGGTTGCCGTGCGAGTAGCCCGTGACGGGCTCCAGCCACTTCAGGAAGCGCTCGCCGATCTCGAAGAAGGCTCCGGCGAAGACCGAACCGAAGGCCAGGATGACCATCGGGACGGTCATGGACTTCGGGGACTCGTGCGGATGCGGCGGGTGGCCCTCAGCGTCCGGCTGCCAGCGCTTCTCGCCGAAGAAGGTGAGGAGCATGACGCGGGTCATGTAGAAGGCGGTGATGCCGGCGCCCAGCAGGGTCACGCCGCCCAGGATCCAGCCCTCGGTGCCGCCCTTCGCGAAGGCCGCCTCGATGATCATGTCCTTGGAGAAGAAGCCGGACAGCCCCGGGAAGCCGATGATCGCCAGGTATCCGAGGCCGAAGGTGACGAAGGTGACCGGCATGTACTTCCTCAAGGCCCCGTACCTGCGCATGTCGACCTCGTCGTTCATCCCGTGCATCACGGAACCCGCGCCGAGGAAGAGGCCCGCCTTGAAGAAGCCGTGCGTCACCAGGTGCATGATCGCGAAGACGTAGCCGATCGGGCCGAGGCCCGCGGCGAGGATCATGTAGCCGATCTGCGACATCGTCGAGCCCGCCAGGGCCTTCTTGATGTCGTCCTTCGCGCAACCGACGATCGCACCGAAGAGGAGCGTGACCGCACCCACGACGGTGACCACCAGCTGTGCGTCCGGCGCCCCGTTGAAGACGGCGGCGGAGCGGACGATCAGGTACACGCCCGCCGTCACCATGGTGGCCGCGTGGATCAGGGCCGAGACCGGGGTCGGGCCCTCCATCGCGTCACCGAGCCAGGACTGCAGCGGGACCTGGGCCGACTTGCCGCAGGCGGCCAGCAGCAGCATCAGGCCGATGGCCGTCAGCGTGCCCTCCGAGGTCTTGCCCACGGAGGCGAACACCGGCTCGAAGGCGAAGGTCCCGAAGGTGGTGAACATCAGCATGATCGCGATCGACAGGCCGATGTCGCCGACGCGGTTGACCAGGAAGGCCTTCTTCGCGGCGGTGGCCGCGCTGGGCTTGTGCTGCCAGAAGCCGATCAGGAGGTACGAGGCGAGACCCACGCCCTCCCAGCCGAAGTACAGCAGCAGGTAGTTGTCGGCGAGGACCAGGAGCAGCATCGCCGCGACGAACAGGTTCAGGTAGCCGAAGAAGCGGCGGCGGCGCTCGTCGTGCTCCATGTACCCGATCGAGTACACGTGGATGAGCGTGCCCACCCCGGAGATCAGCAGGACGAAGGTCATCGACAGCTGGTCCAGCTGGAAGGCCATGTCCGCCTGGAAGCCCTCGACGGGGATCCAGGTGTACAGGTTCTGCGTCAGGGTCCGGTCCTCGGCCGTGCGCCCCAGCATGCCGGCGAACAGTACGACGCCGATCCCGAAGGAGACGCCCGCGAGCAGGGTGCCGATCCAGTGACCGACCTTGTCGAGGCGCCGGCCGCCGCAGAGCAGCACCACCGCTCCGAGCAGGGGCGCCGCGATCAGCAGCGCAATCAGGTTCTCCACAGCGACCCCTTACAGCTTCATCAGGCTGGCGTCGTCGACCGAGGCCGAGTGGCGGGTACGGAACAGCGACACGATGATCGCCAGGCCGACCACGACCTCCGCGGCGGCGACGACCATCGTGAAGAACGCGATGATCTGGCCGTCGAGGTTGCCGTGCATCCGGGAGAACGCGACGAAGGCGAGGTTGCAGGCGTTGAGCATCAGCTCGACGCACATGAACAGCACGATCGCGTTCCTGCGGATCAGGACCCCGGTGGCACCGATCGTGAACAGCAGGGCCGCCAGGTACAGGTAGTTGACGGGATTCACTTCGAGGCCTCCTCACGGCCGAGGCGCTCCGAGGAGGCCTGCTCCAGTGCCTTGAGGTCGTCGATGGCCTGGCTGGAGACGTCCCGGATCTGGCCCCGGGCGCGCAGGGTCCGGTTGACGGTCAGCTCGGACGGGGTGCCGTCCGGCAGCAGACCGGCGACGTCCACCGCGTTGTGCCGGGCGTAGACGCCGGGGGCGGGGAGCGGCGGGAGCTGGACGCCCTCGCGGACCCGCTTCTCGGCGAGTTCGCGCTGGGTGGCGGCCCGTTCGGTGCGCTCGCGGTGGGTGAGCACCATCGCGCCGACGGACGCGGTGATCAGCAGCGCGCCGGTGATCTCGAAGGCGAAGACGTACTTGGTGAAGATGAGCTGCGCCAGGCCCTCGATGTGCCCGCCGGAGTTGACCCGGCCGAGCCCGTTGAAGTGGGTGAGCCCGGCGTTGGCGATGCCGCCGATCAGCAGGGTGCCGAAGCCGAGCCCGCACAGGACGGCCAGCCAGCGCTGCCCCTTGATGGTCTCCTTCAGGGAGTCGGCGGCGGTGACGCCGACGAGCATGACCACGAAGAGGAAGAGCATCATGATCGCGCCGGTGTAGACGATGACCTGGACGACGCCCAGGAAGTACGCCCCGTTGGCGAGGTAGAAGACGGCCAGGATGATCATGGTCCCGGCCAGGCTGAGCGCGCTGTGCACGGCCTTCTTCATCAGGATCGTGGCCAGAGCGCCGATGACGGCGACCGTGCCGAGGATCCAGAACTGGATCGCCTCGCCCGTGGAGGTCATGGATGCGGCGGAGGCGGCGAGGGCGCTCATGCGTCCACCTCCGTCGACTGCCCGTTCTCCGGGGCGACTTCGCCCTTGGAGACGGCGACCTGCCGGACGGTGCCCGGGGCGGCCCCGGTCACCAGGCCCCGGTAGTAGTCCGTGTCGTCCGTGCCGGGGAAGATCGAGTGCGGTGCCTCGACCATGCCCTCGGTCAGGCCGGCCAGCAGCTGCTCCTTGGTGTAGATGAGCGATTCGCGGCTGGAGTCGGCCAGTTCGAACTCGTTCGTCATGGTCAGCGCCCTCGTCGGGCACGCCTCCACGCACAGCCCGCACAGGATGCAGCGGGCGTAGTTGATCTGGTAGACGGCGCCGTACCGCTCACCCGGGGAGTAGCGCTCCTCCTCGGTGTTGTCCGCACCCTCCACGTAGATCGCGTCGGCGGGACAGGCCCAGGCACACAGCTCGCACCCGATGCACTTCTCCAGACCGTCGGGGTGCCGGTTGAGCTGATGCCGTCCGTGGAAGCGCGGTGCGGTCGTCTTCTGCTGCTCCGGGTACTGCTCGGTGAGGCGCTTCTTGAACATGGCCTTGAAGGTCACGCCGAAGCCCGCCACCGGGTTCTGCCACTTCTCGTCGGACATCTCTCAAGCCTCCTCTCGGTCACTGTCAGTATTCGTCCCGCCACTGACAATCAGCTCCCGCTCGGTGCGGGAGCGCCTGCGCGGTACGGGCGCCAGGTGCTGGCCGGGCTTCGGCGGTACGGGGAATCCGCCCGCCAGCGGGTCGAAGGGCTCGGCGTCGTGCACCGCTTCCGCGGCCGCCGTCTTCTTCTCCCGCTTGTCGCGGAAGACGTCCGCGACGAAGGAGAGCAGCAGGATCGCCACGACGGCGCCGCCGACGTAGAGGACGATCTCGCTGAAGTCGTACGCCTCGTTGCGCAGCGCCCGGACGGTGGCCACCAGCATCAGCCAGACCACCGAGACGGGGATCAGGACCTTCCAGCCGAGCTTCATCAGCTGGTCGTAGCGCACGCGGGGCAGCGTGCCGCGCAGCCAGATGAAGAAGAACAGCAGCAGCTGCACCTTGAGGACGAACCAGAGCATCGGCCACCAGCCGTGGTTCGCGCCCTCCCAGAAGGAGCTGATCGGGTACGGGGCCCGCCAGCCGCCCAGGAAGAGGGTGACCGAGACCGCCGAGACGGTGACCATGTTGACGTACTCGGCCAGCATGAACAGCGCGAACTTGATGGACGAGTACTCGGTGTTGAAGCCGCCGACCAGGTCGCCCTCGGACTCCGGCATGTCGAAGGGGGCGCGGTTCGTCTCGCCGACCATCGTGACGACGTAGATGATGAAGGACACCGGCAGCAGGATGATGAACCAGCGGTCGGCCTGGGCCTCGACGATCGCCGAGGTCGACATCGACCCGGAGTAGAGGAAGACCGAGGCGAAGGCCGCACCCATCGCGATCTCGTAGGAGATCATCTGCGCGCAGGAGCGCAGGCCGCCGAGGAGCGGGTAGGTCGAGCCGGAGGACCAGCCCGCCAGCACGATGCCGTAGATGCCGACCGAGGCCACCGCGAGGATGTAGAGCATCGCGATGGGCAGGTCGGTCAGCTGCATCGTGGTGCGCTGGCCGAAGATGGAGACCTCGTCGCCCGGGGGGCCGAAGGGGATCACCGCGATGGCCATGAAGGCCGGGATCGCCGCGATGATCGGGGCCAGGATGTAGATGACCTTGTCGGCCCGCTTGACGATCAGGTCTTCCTTGAGCATCAGCTTCACGCCGTCGGCGAGCGACTGGAGCATGCCCCAGGGGCCGTGCCGGTTCGGGCCGATGCGCAGCTGCATCCAGGCGACGACCTTGCGCTCCCACACGATGGAGAACAGCACCGTCACCATCAGGAAGGCGAAGCAGAACACCGCCTTGACGACCACGAGCCACCAGACGTCCCGCCCGAACAGGGACAGGTCCTCGGCAGCGAGTTGAACGGTGTTCACGCGCCCACCTCCGCAGTGGTGTCGCCTGCGCCGGCCGGGGTCGCCGGGCCGATGCGTACGAGGGTGCCCGGGCGGGCGCCGGCGTCGGCGAGGACGCCGGAGCCGGTGGAGTTCAGCGGGAGCCAGACCACGCGGTCGGGCATCTCGGTGATCCGGAGCGGGAGTTCCACGGAGCCGGCCGGGCCGGTGACCGCGAGGACGTCGCCGTCCTTGACGCCGGTCTCGGCGGCCGTGGCGGCCGACAGCCGGGCGTTCGCCTCGTGCCGGGTGCCGGCCAGGGCGTCGTCGCCCTCCTGCAGCCGGCCGAGGTCCAGGAGGAGCCGGTGGCCCGCGAGGACCGCCTCGCCGGAGCCCGGGCGGGGCAGCACCGCCGTGTCCGCGCTCTGCGCGGCGGCCCGCTCCCCGGCCCACGGGCCGAGCCGGTCGATCTCCCGGCGTACGGCGTGTACGTCGGGCAGAGCGATCGGCCGGTCGGCGGCGTCGGCCAGCATGTGCAGCACGCGGGCGTCGGCCGGGGCGAGCCGGCGGGTCATCTGGTCGGGCTTGAGCGCGGCCTCGAACGGCCTGACCCGGCCCTCCCAGTTGATGAACGCGCCCGCCTTCTCGGCCACCGCGGCGACCGGGAGGACCACGTCCGCGTGGTCGGTGACCTCGCTGGGCCGCAGTTCCAGCGAGACCACGAAGGCCTCCTGGAGGGCGGTCCGCGCGCGGGCCGGGTCCGGCAGGTCGGCGACCTCGACGCCCGCGACCAGCAGGGCCGAGAGCTCCCTGGTCGCCGCGGCCTCGACGATCTGGCCGGTGTCGCGGCCGTAGCGGTGCGGGAGTTCGTCCAGGCCCCAGGCGGTGGCGACCTCGTCACGGGCCCGCGGGTCGGTGGCGGGGCGGCCGCCCGGCAGCAGGGACGGCAGCGCGCCCGCCTCGACGGCGGCCCGCTCACCGGCCCGGCGCGGGATCCACACCAGGGTGGCCCCGGTGACGCCGGCGGCCCGTACGGCGGCGGTCAGCGCGCCCGGCACCCCGGCGAGGCGCTCCCCGACGAGGATGACCGCGCCGGGCAGCCGCAGTGCCTCGGCGGCCTCGGCGCCGCCGGTCTCCAGGCCCGTCCGGGAGGCCAGCGCCTCTAGCCACTCGGGCTCGGTGCCGGGGGCGGCGGCCAGCAGGGTGCCGCCGGCCTTGTCCAGGCCGCGGGTGGCGAAGGGGGCCACGGAGAAGGTCCGCTGCTTCCGCTTACGGTGGGCCTTGCGCAGCCGCAGGAAGACGCCGGGGGCCTCCTCCTCCGCCTCGATGCCGACGAGCAGCACGGCCGGGGCCGCCTCCAGGGCGGTGTACGAAAGGCCCTGCCCGCCGAGGTCGACCCCGTACCCGGCGACCTCCGAGGCCAGGAAGTCGGCCTCCTCGGCGCTGTGCACGCGGGCCCGGAAGTCGATGTCGTTGGTGTCGAGCACCACCCGCGCGAACTTGGCGTACGCGTAGGCGTCCTCGACGGTGAGCCGGCCGCCGGTCAGCACTCCGGCCCGGCCGCGCGCGGCGGCCAGTCCGTTCGCCGCGGCCTCCAGGGCCTCGGGCCAGCTCGCCGGCTCCAGGACCCCGGCGGCATTGCGCACCAGCGGGGTGGTCAGCCGGTCGGGGCGCTGCGCGTAGCGGAACCCGAAGCGGCCCTTGTCGCAGATCCACTCCTCGTTGACCTCGGGATCCTCGGCGGCGAGGCGGCGCAGCACCTTGCCGCGGCGGTGGTCGGTGCGGGTCGCGCAGCCGCCCGCGCAGTGCTCGCACACGCTCGGGGAGGAGACGAGGTCGAAGGGGCGGGAGCGGAACCGGTAGGCGGCCGAGGTGAGGGCGCCGACCGGGCAGATCTGGATGGTGTTGCCGGAGAAGTACGACTCGAAGGGGTCGCCCTCGCCGGTGCCGACCTGCTGGAGCGCGCCGCGTTCCAGGAGCTCGATCATCGGGTCGCCGGCGATCTCGTTGGAGAAGCGGGTGCAGCGCGCGCACAGCACGCACCGCTCGCGGTCCAGCAGCACCTGCGTGGAGATCGGGACCGGCTTCTCGTAGGTGCGCTTCTTGCCCTCGAACCGCGATTCGGCGTTGCCGTGCGACATCGCCTGGTTCTGCAGCGGGCACTCGCCGCCCTTGTCGCAGACCGGGCAGTCCAGCGGGTGGTTGATGAGCAGCAGCTCCATCACCCCGCGCTGGGACTTGTCGGCGACCTCGGAGGTCAGCTGGGTCTTGACGACCATGCCGTCGGTGCAGGTGATGGTGCAGGAGGCCATCGGCTTGCGCTGGCCCTCGACCTCGACGATGCACTGGCGGCAGGCGCCGGCCGGGGAGAGGAGGGGGTGGTCGCAGAACCGGGGGATCTCGATGCCGAGCTGCTCGGCGGCCCGGATGACGAGGGTGCCCTTGGGCACGGACAGTTCGACCCCGTCGATGGTCAGCGAGACGGTGTTCTCCGGTGGAACCGCCGCTCCGCCCCCGGAGGCCGCTGGAGTGGTGACGGTCATGCGTTCACCTCCGTGTCGGCCCAGAGGGTCGACTTCCTGGGGTCGAAGGGGCAGCCCTTGCCCGTGATGTGCTGCTCGTACTCCTCGCGGAAGTACTTGAGCGAGGAGAAGATCGGGCTGGCCGCACCGTCGCCGAGCGCACAGAAGGACTTGCCGTTGATGTTGTCGGCGATGTCGTTCAGCTTGTCGAGGTCGGACATGACGCCCCGGCCGGCCTCGATGTCGCGGAGCAGCTGGACCAGCCAGTACGTGCCTTCGCGGCACGGTGTGCACTTGCCGCAGGACTCGTGGGCGTAGAACTCGGTCCACCGGGTCACGGCCCGCACCACGCAGGTGGTCTCGTCGAAGCACTGGAGTGCCTTGGTGCCGAGCATCGAGCCGGCGGCGCCGACGCCCTCGTAGTCGAGCGGGACGTCGAGGTGCTCGTCGGTGAACATCGGGGTGGAGGAGCCGCCCGGGGTCCAGAACTTCAGCCGGTGCCCGGGGCGCATGCCGCCGCTCATGTCGAGGAGCTGGCGCAGGGTGATGCCGAGCGGGGCCTCGTACTGGCCGGGGCCGACGACGTGCCCGGAGAGCGAGTACAGCGTGAAGCCGGGGGACTTCTCGGTCCCCATCGACTTGAACCAGTCCTTGCCCTTGTGCAGGATCGCGGGAACCGAGGCGATCGACTCCACGTTGTTGACGACAGTGGGGCACGCGTAGAGCCCCTCGACCGCGGGGAAGGGGGGACGCAGCCGGGGCTGGCCGCGTCGGCCTTCGAGGGAGTCGAGCAGCGCCGTCTCCTCACCGCAGATGTACGCGCCCGCGCCCGCGTGCACCGTGATGTCCAGGTTGCGGCCGGTGCCGTCGATGTCCTTGCCGAGGTACCCGGCCGCGTACGCCTCGCGCACGGCTTCGTGCAGGCGCCGCAGTACGGGCACCGTCTCCCCGCGCAGGTAGATGAAGGCGTGCTCCGAGCGGATCGCGTAGCAGGCGATGATCATTCCCTCGATGAGGGAGTGCGGGTTGGCGAAGAGGAGGGGAATGTCCTTGCAGGTTCCCGGCTCCGACTCGTCGGCGTTCACGACGAGGTAGTGCGGCTTCCCGTCGCCCTGCGGGATGAACTGCCACTTCATTCCGGTGGGGAAGCCTGCGCCGCCGCGTCCGCGCAGGCCCGAGTCCTTCACGTAGGCGATGAGGTCGTCCGGGGTCATCGCGAGCGCCTTGCGCAGGCCCTCGTACCCCTCGTGCCGCCGGTAGGTCTCCAGCGTCCACGACCGCGGCTCGTCCCAGAAGGAGGACAGCACGGGGGCGAGGAGCTTCTCCGGGCTGGTCCCTCCGCCGGTCTCCGGGTGGGATGTGCCCCCGTTGCCCCCGTTGCTCAGTTCGGAAGACACCGACATCACTCCCCTCCCTCGGTGGTGGCCTCGCCGCGCGGGTGGACGATCGGGGTGTGCGCGGACTCGCCGCGCGCGATGCGCAGCCCGATCAGGGAGGCGGGGCCGGCGCCGCCGGTCGCCTCGACCGCGCCCTCGCGCTCGTCCGGGAAGCCGGCCAGGATCCGGGCGGTCTCCTTGTACGTGCACAGCGGGGCGCCCCGGGTCGGCGAGACCTCGCGGCCGGCCAGCAGGTCGTCGACCATGGCCTTGGCGGACTGGGGGGTCTGGTTGTCGAAGAACTCCCAGTTGACCATCACCACGGGGGCGTAGTCGCAGGCCGCGTTGCACTCGATGTGTTCGAGGGTGACCTTGCCGTCGGGGGTGGTCTCGTTGTTGCCGACCCCGAGGTGCTCCTTGAGCTCCTCGAAGATGGCGTCGCCGCCCATCACCGCGCACAGGGTGTTCGTGCAGACGCCGACCTGGTAGTCGCCGGAGGGCCGCCGCCGGTACATCGTGTAGAAGGTCGCCACCGCCGTGACCTCGGCGGTGGTCAGGCCCAGTACCTCGGCGCAGAAGCGGATGCCGGTGCGCGAGACGTAGCCCTCCTCGGACTGGGTCAGGTGCAGCAGCGGCAGCAGCGCGGAGCGGCTGTCGGGGTAGCGGGCGATGACTTCCTTGGCGTCGGCTTCGAGGCGCTCGCGTACCTCCGCCGGAAAGTCGGGGGCCGGCAGCTGGGGCATGCCCAGCGAGACCCTTTGGTTCGAAGGACTGGCGGTCATCGGTCGACGCCTCCCATCACGGGGTCGATGGAGGCGACGGCGACGATGACGTCGGCGACCTGGCCGCCCTCGCACATCGCGGCCATGGCCTGCAGGTTGGTGAAGGACGGGTCGCGGAAGTGGACCCGGTAGGGGCGGGTGCCGCCGTCGGAGACCATGTGCACGCCGAGCTCGCCCTTGGGCGACTCGACGGCCGTGTACGCCTGGCCGGCCGGTACCCGGAAGCCCTCGGTCACCAGCTTGAAGTGGTGGATGAGGGCCTCCATGGAGGTGCCCATGATGTTCCTGATGTGGTCGAGCGAGTTGCCGAGGCCGTCCGGGCCCATCGCGAGCTGCGCGGGCCACGCGATCTTCTTGTCGGCGACCATCACCGGTCCCGGCTCCAGGCGCTCCAGGCACTGCTCGACGATCCGCAGCGACTGGCGCATCTCCTCCAGGCGGATCAGGAACCGCCCGTAGGAGTCGCAGCTCTCGGTGGTCGGCACGTCGAAGTCGTAGTTCTCGTAGCCGCAGTACGGGTCCGACTTGCGCAGGTCGTGCGGCAGGCCGGCGGAGCGCAGGATCGGGCCGGTGGCGCCGAGCGCCATGCAGCCGGTGAGGTCGAGGTAGCCGACGTCCTGCATGCGGGCCTTGAAGATGGGGTTGCCGGTGGCGAGCTTGTCGTACTCCGGCAGGTTCTTCTTCATGGTCTTGACGAACTCGCGGAGCTGATCGACGGCGCCCGGGGGCAGGTCCTGGGCGAGGCCGCCGGGGCGGACGAACGCGTGGTTCATGCGCAGTCCGGTGATCAGCTCGAAGATGTCGAGGATCAGCTCGCGGTCGCGGAAGCCGTAGATCATGATCGTGGTCGCGCCCAGCTCCATGCCGCCGGTGGCGATGCACACCAGGTGGGAGGAGAGCCGGTTGAGCTCCATCAGCAGGACGCGGATGACGGTGGCGCGGTCCGGGATCTGGTCGGTGATGCCGAGCAGCTTCTCGACGCCGAGGCAGTACGCCGTCTCGTTGAAGAACGGCGTCAGGTAGTCCATGCGCGTCACGAAGGTGGTGCCCTGCGTCCAGTTCCGGAATTCGAGGTTCTTCTCGATGCCGGTGTGCAGGTAGCCGATGCCGCAGCGGGCCTCGGTGACCGTCTCGCCGTCGATCTCCAGGATCAGGCGCAGCACTCCGTGGGTGGACGGGTGCTGCGGACCCATGTTGACGACGATCCGCTCGTCGTCGGCCCTGGCCGCGGACCGGACGATCTCGTCCCAGTCGCCGCCGGTGACGGTGTAGACGGTGCCCTCGGTCGTCTCGCGAGCGGAGGCGTGGTTTTCTGCGCCATTCGAGATGGGGGACATCAGCTGTACGACCTCCGCTGGTCGGGAGCCGGGATCTGGGCGCCCTTGTACTCGACGGGGATGCCGCCGAGCGGGTAGTCCTTGCGCTGCGGGAAGCCCTGCCAGTCGTCCGGCATCATGATCCGGGTGAGGGCCGGGTGCCCGTCGAAGATCAGGCCGAAGAAGTCGTACGTCTCGCGCTCGTGCCAGTCGTTGGTCGGGTAGACGGAGACGAGCGAGGGGACGTGCGGGTCGCTGTCCGGGACGGACACCTCCAGCCGCAGGATCCGGCCGTGCGTGAGCGAGCGCAGGTGGTAGACGGCGTGCAGCTCGCGGCCCTTGTCCCCGGGGAAGTGCACGCCGGAGACGCCGGTGCAGAGCTCGAAGCGCAGGGCCGGGTCGTCACGCAGGGTGCGCGCGACCAGCACGAGGTGTTCGCGGGCGATGTGGAAGGTGAGCTCGCCCCGGTCGACCACCGTCTTCTCGATGGCGTTCCCGGGGACCAGGTCCTGCTCCTCCAGGGCGCCTTCGAGCTCGTCGGCCACCTCGTCGAAGTAGGAGCCGTACGGTCGGCTCGTCGCGCCCGGCATGGCCACGGTCCGCACGAGGCCGCCGTAGCCGCTGGTGTCGCCGCCGCCCGCGGCGCCGAACATGCCCTTGCGGACGCCGATGACCTCGGGGCCCTGGGCGCGCGGCGCAGGGACGTTGCTGCCGTTCTCCGGCTCTTGGGTCTCGCTCACCGGAGCAGCCCCTTCATCTCGATGGTGGGGAGGGCCTTGAGGGCCGCCTCCTCCGCCTCACGGGCCGCTTCTTCCCGGTTCACGCCGAGCTTGGAGCCCTGGATCTTCTGGTGGAGCTTGAGGATCGCGTCCATCAGCATCTCGGGGCGCGGCGGGCAGCCGGGCAGGTAGATGTCCACCGGGACGATATGGTCGACGCCCTGGACGATCGCGTAGTTGTTGAACATTCCGCCTGAAGATGCACAAACCCCCATGGAGATGACCCATTTGGGAGCGGGCATCTGGTCGTACACCTGCCGCAGCACCGGCGCCATCTTCTGGCTGACCCGCCCGGCCACGATCATCAGATCGGCCTGGCGCGGGGAGCCGCGGAAGACCTCCATGCCGAAGCGGGCCAGGTCGTACCGGCCCGCTCCGGTGGTCATCATCTCGATGGCGCAGCAGGCCAGACCGAAGGTCGCCGGGAAGACGGACGACTTGCGCACCCATCCCGCGGCCTGTTCGACGGTGGTCAGCAGAAAGCCGCTCGGCAGCTTCTCTTCCAGTCCCATGGAAAATTCAGCCCCTCAGTCCCATTCCAGGCCGCCGCGGCGCCACACGTAGGCGTAGGCGACGAAGACGGTGAGCACGAAGAGCAGCATCTCGACGAGCCCGAAGATCCCCAGGGAGTCGAAGGTGACGGCCCAGGGGTAGAGGAAGACAACCTCGATGTCGAAGACGATGAAGAGCATCGCCGTCAGGTAGTACTTGATGGGGAAGCGGCCACCGCCGGCCGGCATCGGCGTCGGCTCGATGCCGCACTCGTAGGCTTCAAGCTTTGCCCGGTTGTACCGTTTTGGGCCGATCAGCGTGGCCATGACCACGGAGAAGATCGCAAACCCTGCGCCGAGGGCGCCGAGCACGAGGATGGGTGCGTACGCATTCACGCTCCTCGCTCCTTCCAGTCGTCCTTGACCGTTGGACCGCCGCCGCGTGCGCCGCCTCGCGAAGATCACGCTTTCGATCAAGCGCTTGCATGTGAGGCAGTTCACAAGCCGGACTGCTGCGCATCTTATGCCTGCTCGTCTGTGATCTGCGACACGGGTTGCAACACCGAGTTTGTGATCTCCACCACCTGACGAACGATCATGCAGTCCGATGAGTGGTGATCTACATACGCGAAGCATCCGCATGGTTACCAAAGGTGACATCCGGGCCCGTTACCGCAGGTAGAAGGCGGCTTGCCCTATCAAACGATGCTCGGTGCAGGCAAATTGGCAGGAGGGGTGGCGGGGTGATAAGGGGATTGGCGTCCCCCGGGCGGGGGAGCCCATGTGTACGGAGGTGGACGCGGGGCAGGCGGTGGGACGGAGGGCGGGCGGGGGCGACCGCGAGGGGCGCGTCGGGTCCGCCCTGCCCGGCGAGACACCCCCTAGGGGTACATCCAGACCCGCACCGCCGCCGGCGCGGGGGACCGCGCGAGCGCGTGCATCCGTTCACGAACCTCTCGGCGCGTTCACAGGAAGGTCACGGGAGGGGCACAGCGTCCGCATGGCGTGACGTTGCTGTGACCTGCGCCACTCTGAATCGAGCCCTCCGAAAGAGGGCTTGGCCATCTGTGCGGAGTGATGGTAGGTCAAGGATCAATTCGGACTTAATTCCGAAACCCCATGATCACAGCCCTGTGAGGGCCTGTCCGATTCGCCCGTTACGGCGTCAATAAGGAGCCGGGTGCGCCCGGTTCGCGCCTTTCTCGCGCAACTGTGGCGCAACCCACGTTTCTTGAAGGGAACCCGGGCACCCTGATAGCGGTTGTCCTCATGTCCCACACCGCTCACATACCCAGCCACCGGAAGCCCCGCCGAAGCGCCTCGAAGCTCGCGGTCCGCGCCGGAGTTGCCGGTGGCGTCCTCAGCACCCTGGCCATGGCCGGCACCGCGAGCGCGTCCCCGTCCGCAGAGCCCGTGGCCGAGACGACGCTCGAAATGCCGGTCCTCAGCCTGGACCTGGGCGCCGACGTCTCCTCCGCCGTCACCGTGGCCGCCGAGAACACCCGTCTCGCCGCCGTCGAAGGCGAACTGACCGCCCAGGAGGAGAGCGCCCGTACCGGCGCCGCCGCCGAGGCGAAGCAGGCCAAGGAAGAGGCCCAGAAGAAGGCCGACGCCGAGAAGGCCGAGCAGACGGCGAAGGAAGAGGCCGTCCGCAAGGCCGAGGCCGAGCGCTCCAGCCGCAGCTCCGGCTCCGAGCGCACGACGCTCAAGAGCACCGCCGCCCCGCAGGGCACCGGCACGGTCTCCGCCCCGGCCACCGGCTCCGCCGCGGCCATCGTCAACTTCGCCCGCGCGCAGGTCGGCAAGGCGTACGTGATGGGCGGCACCGGCCCGTCCTCCTTCGACTGCTCCGGTCTCGT
Organism: Streptomyces sp. NPDC040545; assembly: GCF_055595065.1. Classification (NCBI taxonomy): domain Bacteria; kingdom Bacillati; phylum Actinomycetota; class Actinomycetes; order Kitasatosporales; family Streptomycetaceae; genus Streptomyces; species Streptomyces sp. NPDC040545. Next base: position 101,148 of record NZ_JBVIWA010000001.1, on the reverse strand, counting down.
CCAGGCCGCGTACCGCCAGGCCGGCATCAGCCTGCCGCGCATGTCCCAGGCGCAGTCCTCGGCCGGCACCTCGGTGTCGCTGAGCGCCCTGCAGCCGGGCGACATCCTGTACTGGGGCTCCAAGGGCAGCGCGTACCACGTCGCCATCTACGTCGGCGGCGGCAAGTTCGTCGGCGCGCAGAACCCCAGCACGGGCATCGTCGAGCGCAACCTCAGCTACGACAAGCCGACGGGCGCCGTCCGCGTCCTCTGAGCACCGCTCAGTCCACGGCCCCAGGGCCGGTACTCCCCCGCTCGGGGGTGGAGTACCGGCCCGGGGGCTGTTCTTGGCGTTCTCCGGGCCTCCGAGGGGTGTCCCCGGGCCCCAGGGCCTTCTCAGGCCAGCGAGGCCGCCAGCTTGAAGCGGGCCTCCCGCTGCTTCTTGTAGAGCGCGAGCGTCTCGGCGTGCTCCTCGACGAGCCGCTCCTGGTACGCCTTCTCGACCGCGCCCCAGATGCCGACGAGGTTCCGGCGCCGGCCCGAACGCCTGATGTCGGTGTTCGTCCCGCCCACCACCGCCGAGCAGCTCTGGGGGCCGCCCTCGCCCGGCGGCGCGTCCATGCTGATCTCCACCGAACTCGGCGCCGCCCGCCAGGTCTCCGGCCTCGCTTCGCTCGCGCTGCGCCCCGACCACGCCGAGTACCTCAAGGCCGTCCCGCCGCCCGATCCGCGGATGCTGCGCTCCGGTGTCACCGCCGACCCGAGCGCGCTCTTCCTGCTGCTCGCCGGGATCTGCCTGGTCATCGGCGCGGTCGGGATCGCCAACACCACCCTGGTCGCCGTGCTGGAGCGGACCGGGGAGATCGGGCTGCGCCGGGCGCTCGGTGCCCGGGGGCGGCACATCTCGGCCCAGTTCCTCACCGAGTCTGCGGCTCTGGGGGCTCTGGGCGGCCTGGTCGGGACCTCGCTGGGCGAGCTGACCGTGGTCGCCGTCGCACTCGCCCGGGACTGGACCCCGGTGATCCATCCGGCCACCGTCGCCGCGGCTCCGCTCGCCGGCCTGGTCACCGGGCTGCTGGCCGGGCTCTGTCCCGCCTGGCGGGCGGCCCGTGTGGAACCGGCCGAGGCCCTGCGAAGATAGCGGGAGCGCGCCCGGCCGTAAGGGCCGCCCCGACCCGCCCCCGGAGGTGGTGGTCCCGTGAATCCGAAGCCGTACGCATCCCCCGGCGCCGACGACCCCGGCGCGGTCCCGGCCGCGCTCGGGCTCGGCCTGCTCGCGGTGGGCGGCTGGCTGCTGACCACCGCCCGCCCCTGGCAGAAGCCCGGCCACCCGCTCACGCTGGGCCTCGGCTGGACCGTCTCGGGGGCACTGCTGGTGTGCGGGCTGGTCCTGCTGACCAGGTGCGTGCGTACCGTCCACGGCCGCCCGGATACGGCACCGGACGCGGACGTGCCCGCACCCACCGAGGCGGGCACGGGCACGGACGGCTGACCGGTCGGCTCAGGCCTTCGGGGCCACCTTCGAGAGGCCGTTGATGATGCGGTCCATCGCGTCGCCGCCCGTCGGGTCGGTCAGGTTGGCCAGCATCTTCAGCGTGAACCGCATCAGGACCGGGTGGGTCAGGCCGCGCTGGGCGGCGATCTTCATCACCTTCGGGTTGCCGATCAGCTTCACGAAGGCGCGGCCCAGGGTGTAGTAGCCGCCGTAGGTCTCCTTGAGCACCTTCGGGTAGTTGTGCAGCGCCAGCTCGCGCTGGGCCGGGGTGGCGCGGGCCTGGGCCTGCACGATGACGTCGGCCGCGATCTGGCCCGACTCCATGGCGTACGCGATGCCCTCGCCGTTGAACGGGTTGACGAGCCCGCCCGCGTCGCCGACCAGCAGCAGGCCCTTGGTGTAGTGCGGCTGCCGGTTGAAGGCCATCGGCAGGGCCGCGCCGCGGATCGGCTGCGTCATGTTCTCGGGGGTGTAGCCCCAGTCCTCCGGCATGGAGGCGCACCAGGCCTTGAGGACCTCGCGCCAGTCCAGCTCCTTGAAGGCGGAGGAGGAATTGAGGATGCCGAGGCCGACGTTGGAGGTGCCGTCGCCCATGCCGAAGATCCAGCCGTAGCCGGGCAGCAGCCGGTCCTGCGCGCCGCGCCGGTCCCACAGCTCCAGCCAGGACTCCAGGTAGTCGTCGTCGTGCCGCGGCGAGGTGAAGTACGTCCGCACGGCCACGCCCATCGGGCGGTCCTCGCGCCGGTGCAGGCCCATCGCCAGGGACAGCCGGGAGGAGTTGCCGTCGGCCGCGACGACCAGCGGGGCGTGGAAGGTGACCGGGGTCTTCTCCTCGCCGAGCTTCGCGTGCACGCCGGTGATGTGGCCGGTACGCGCGTCGCGCACGGGCTCGCCGACGGTGCAGCGCTCGTACAGCCGGGCACCGGCCTTCTGCGCCTGGCGGGCCAGGGTCTCGTCGAAGTCGTCGCGCTTGCGGACGAGTCCGTAGTCCGGATAGGAGGCGAGTTCCGGCCAGTCCAGCTGGAGCCGCTGCCCGCCGCCGATGATCCGCAGGCCCTTGTTCCGCAGCCAGCCGGCCTCTTCGGAGATGTCGATGCCCATGGCCACCAGCTGCTTGGTGGCGCGCGGGGTCAGGCCGTCGCCGCAGACCTTCTCGCGCGGGAACGCCGTCTTCTCCAGCAGCAGGACGTCCAATCCGGCCTTGGCGAGGTAGTAGGCGGTGGTCGAGCCGGCGGGCCCGGCCCCGACGACGATCACGTCCGCGGAGTGTTCGGAGAGGAGCTCGGTCACTGCGGGATCTCCCGAAGGCTCGATATAGGGTGCCAGACGGCACCGGACGTGTGCAGTCTATGCAGCGAGAGAGATCGCGATCCGAAGGGTGCCTCCGATGACCACCTCGCCGACCCGGCCGCTTCCCGCCGTACAGCTCCGCGTGCCCACCGACGAGGACGCGCACGCCTGGCACGCGGCCTTCGCCGACCCCGACGTCATGGAGTTCCTGGGAGGTCCCGCGGAGCTGTCCGCGTACGAGGAGTTGTCCGCGCGCCAGCGTATGCACGATGCCCAGCTGGGCTACTGCCTGTGGACCCTGCTGGACGGGGAGGGCGCGGTGATCGGCTTCACCGGCGCGCAGCCCTGGCCGGCGGAGAAGTCGTGGGGGCCGGTCGGCGAGATCGAGATCGGGTGGCGGCTGGGGCGCGCCGCGTGGGGGCGGGGCTACGCGTACGCCGCTGCGCTGGCCACGGTGGAGCGGGTCCGCGCGGCCGGTGTCCCGTACGTGGTGGCGATGATCGACGCCCGGAACGCGCGTTCGGTGGCGGTGGCGGAGCGTCTGGGCATGACCCTGGCCGAGGAGTTCACCACGCCGGGCGGCAACCCGGGCCGGCGCTACGTCCTGTCCCTGCGGGACAAGTAACCAGGTCCCGGGGGGGGGGGGGGGGGGGGGGGGGGGGGGGGGAGGGGGGGGGGGGGGGGGGGGGAGGGGGGGAGGGGGGGGGGGGGGGGGCGGGCGGTGTGGAGGTCTTGGGTGCGGCCTATTCG
>NZ_JBVIWA010000001.1:0-97624 GCF_055595065.1 Streptomyces sp. NPDC040545 | reverse complement strand
GGGTTCGGCCCCCCCCCCCTCCCCCCCCCCTCCCCCCCCCCCCCCCCTCCCCCCCCCACCCCCCCCCCCCCTCCCCCCCCCCCCCCCCCCCCCCCCCCCCCCCCCCCCGCGCCTCGAACGCCGGCGAGGCTGAACGCGCGCCTCAGAAGACGGACAGGCCCGTCAGGGTCGTAAAGCGGTCGAGGGCGGCCACGCCCGCCACCGAGTTGCCCCGGGCGTCCAGGCCCGGGCTCCACACCGCGAGGGTGCACTGGCCCGGGACGACGGCGACGATGCCGCCGCCCACCCCGCTCTTGCCGGGCAGCCCGACGCGGTAGGCGAACTCGCCCGCCGCGTCGTACGTCCCGCAGGTCAGCATCACCGCGTTGATCTGCTTGGCCTCGCTGCGCGTCAGCAGCCGCGTGCCGTCCGCGCGGAGCCCGTGCCGGGCCAGGAAACGCCCGGCGCGGGCCAGGTCGGCGCAGCTCATCTCGATGGAGCACTGCCAGAAGTAGTGCTCCAGCAGTGCGGGCACCGGGTTGTCGATGTTCCCGTACGAGGCCATGAAGTGGGCGACGGCCGCGTTGCGGTCGCCGTGCTCCTGCTCGGAGGCCGCGACCTCGGCGTCGAAGCCGATGTCCGGGTTTTGGCTCTCCAGCCGCAGGAACTCCAGCAGCTCGCTGCTCGCGTCGCCCGTCAGGGTCTGGAGCCGGTCGGTGACCACGAGGGCGCCCGCGTTGATGAACGGATTGCGCGGAATGCCGTTTTCGTACTCCAGCTGGACGAGCGAGTTGAACGGGTTGCCGGAGGGCTCCCGGCCGACCCGCTCCCACAGGCTGTCGCCGCCCTCCGCCAGGGCCAGGGCGAGCGCGAAGACCTTGGTGATGGACTGGGCGGAGAAGGGGACCCGCCAGTCCCCCACTCCGAAGACGTTGCCGTCGAGGTCGGCGATGGCCATCCCGAACTGCCGCCGGTCCACGGAGGCCAGCGCCGGGATGTACTCGGCCGGGGTGCCGCTGCCGATCAGCGGGGCGATGTCGGCGGCGATCCGCTCCAGCAGGGGCCCGTAGTCCGTGGGCGCGACGTCTGGCACGGCGGTCAGTCCTTGATGCCCCGGTGCAGCGCGACGATGCCGCCGCTGAGGTTGCGCCAGGCGACCTTGGACCAGCCGGCCTTCTGCAGCAGGACGGCCAGCGCCGGCTGGTCGGGCCATTCGCGGATGGACTCGGCGAGGTACACGTACGGGTCGGGGTCGGACACCACCGTGCGGGCCACCGGCGGCAGCGCCCGCATCAGGTACTCCATGTAGACCGTGCGGAACGGCGCCCAGGTGGGCTGCGAGAACTCGCAGATGACGACCTGGCCGCCGGGCTTCGTCACCCGGTACAGCTCGCGCAGGGCGGCGTCGGTGTCCTGGACGTTGCGCAGCCCGAAGGAGATCGTCACGGTGTCGAAGACGTCGTCCTTGAACGGCAGCTTCGTCGCGTCGCCGGCGGTCAGCGGCAGCCACGAGTGCCTCTTCTTGCCCTCCATGAGCATGCCCAGGGAGAAGTCGCAGGGGACGACGTACGCGCCGGCGGCGGCGAAGGGCAGCGAGGAGGTGGCCGTTCCGGCGGCCAGGTCGAGGACCACGTGCCCGGGGCGCGCGCCGACCGCCTTGGCGACCTGCTTGCGCCACAGCCGGGCCTGGCCCAGCGAGATGACGTCGTTGGTGAGGTCGTATTTCGCCGCGATGCCGTCGAACATGGAGGCGACTTCGTGCGGCTGCTTGTCCAGGGAAGCCCTTGTCACTGGCGTTCGCCCCTCGGTGTGCGATGCGGATCGGCGGGTACGCACCCATCCTCTCAGGCCGCGCCCCCCGCGGGCCGCGCGGGCTCCGGCACCCCCGCCCGCCTTACCCACCGGACAGGTGTCGGAAACTGTTCCGAAGGACAGTTACGCCACGACCCGGCGGACACGTTGACTGACATGGTGCGGCCCGGTGAGGGTCACCCACCGGACCGGTGACCGAATCGTGGCCGGTCCGGCAGTGGCCGCCGCGAACAGGAAGCTTCACGATGCCGGCAGGCCATTCCAGCGGTCGCTCCCGCCGCAGCAGCCCGCGCGCCCAGCGCCGGGCCGAGCGGCGCAAGCGGCTGCGGCGCACGATCCTCCTCGGCTCGGCGGCCCTCGCCGTGGTCTCGGCGACCGCGTACACCCTGCTGCCCCAGGACGACGACGCAAAGGCATCCGCCGGCCGGGCCGCCGCCAAGCCCGACCCGACGGCCGGGGAATCCGGCGACGGTTCCGCGAACGCGGTCCCGCAGGGCGGCCAGCAGTCCCCCTCCCCGCAGCAGCCTCCCGCCTCGCCCGCGGCGCCTCCCCCGGCCTCGCCCACGCCGTCCCCCGACGCGGCGAAACCCACCCAGCCGGGCGCCTTCAAGGCCTCCGCCACCGCCGGCAAGGCGCAGGGCAAGGGGCCCGCGCGCCGCTGGCGGATCGAGGTCGAGGAGGGCAGCGGGGTCGACCCGGAATCGGCCGCCCGCTCGGTCGAGGCGATCCTCGGGGACCGGCGCGGCTGGACCCAGGACCCGACGTACGGCTTCCAGCTCGTCGGGGCGGGCCAGCCGGTCGATTTCACCATCAAGATCGCCACGCCCAAGACCACCGACCGCCTGTGCGAGGTGGTCACGCCCGAGCTCATCGGCGAGACCAACTGCAGCACGGGGCACACCGTCGTGGTCAACCTCAAGCGCTGGCAGGAGGGTTCGCCGCAGTTCGACGGCACGCCCGAGGAGTACCGGGCGCTGATCGTCAACCACGAGGTCGGGCACGAGCTCGGCCGCGGACACGAGGGCTGCCCGGGCCCCGGCAAGCCCGCTCCGGCGATGATGCAGCAGATCAAGGGACTGCAGGGCTGCAAGTCCAACGCCTGGCCGTACGACTCCGATGGAACCTACCTGTCCGGTCCGCACGTCCTATAAGGGGGAGAGCCGGCCATCGAACCGGCCGGGGGCTAGGAGAAAACGTGCGCGTCGTCAGCTTCAGCGTCCCGGCGTGGTTCCCCTCGTACGAGGAGCCGGGCACGCAGGCTCAGGCGCCGGGCGAGGACGTGCCGGGCGGCTCCGCGCCCCACGGGGACCGGCCCGCCGACACCCAGCTGACCGAGCAGGAATCGGCGGTGTTCCTGTGCCTGGCCACCGGTGCCTCCAACCGGGAACTCGCCGACGAGCTCCAGCTCTCCGTCAGTACGGTCAAGTTCCACGTGGTCAACATACGGGCCAAGCTGGGCGGCATCAGCCGCCTGCAGGCCTGCCTGCTGGCCGCCCTCGCCCGGGAGGACACCCGGCGCGCCGAGGACACCGCCCCCGGCGGGGAGAACGGGCTCAGCGACGGCGGTGCAGCAGCCGCCCGCCGATGACCGTGGCCACGCACGAGGTCGCACCCTGCTCCAGCAACTCGGCCTCATCCGCCACCGCGAAGACCGCGAAGCGCGCCGGAACCCCCGCCTCCAGGATCCCGTGGAAGGCCTCCGCCGCAGCGCCCCGCCCGGCGAACGGATCCAGCGCGGGCAGCCCCTCGTAGGCGGCGGGCGGCAGGATCGTGAGCCCGGACCGGGACACCGCCGTGCGCACCGCCGGGATCGTGAAGCGGCCGCAGACCGCCACCACCCCGCGGGCCAGCAGCCGCTGCGTACCGCGCCGGGCGCTGTGGCCCCACCGCGGCTCGGTCATCTTCAGCGCCTCCAGCGCGGCCGCCCCCCGGATCGGGTCGGCGCCGAGCTCGGTGACCTCGTACGGGTCGTCCGGGTAGTACGTGCGCTCCAGCAGCTCGTCCGCCCCGCGCACCACCAGCCCCGGGGTGATCACCCCGGGCCAGCGGCGGGTCCGGGCGTGCGGGTGGGCCGCGGCGACCTCCTCGTACGGCCCCACGCGGGCTATCCGGTCGCCGTCGACGAGGACCGCACCGCCGGGCAGCGGCGCGGATCCCGGCCCGGGGACCAGGAGTTCGGCGGTGTGCAGCGTCAGCATCGGTCGGCGGGCGTCGTCAGTTCGTGGAGATGAGCTTCAGCTCGGGGTGCGCCGTTCCGCCTTCGATGGCGGTGGAGGAGATGTGCGAGACCACGCGCTCGTCGACCGGGTCGTTCGCCGGGTCGTCGTGCACGAGCAGGTGCTCGTACGTCGTCGCGCGCTGCGCCGGGGTACGGCCCGCCTTGCGGATCAGGTCGATGATCTCCTGGCGGTTGGAGCGGTGCTTGGCACCGGCCGAGGAGACGACGTTCTCCTCCAGCATGATCGAGCCGAGGTCGTCGGCGCCGTAGTGCAGCGAGAGCTGGCCCGCCTCCTTGCCGACGGTCAGCCAGGAGCCCTGGATGTGGGCGATGTTGTCGAGGAACAGCCGCGCGATCGCGATCATGCGCAGGTACTCGAAGATCGTCGCCTGGGTGCGGCCCTTGAGACGGTTGTTCTCGGGCTGGTAGGTGTACGGGATGAAGGCGCGGAAGCCGCCCGTACGGTCCTGCGTGTCCCGGATCATCGCGATGTGCTCGATGCGCTCGGCGTTGGTCTCGCCGGTGCCCATCAGCATGGTGGAGGTGGACTCCACGCCCAGCTTGTGGGCGATCTCCATGATCTCCAGCCAGCGCTCGCCGGACTCCTTGAGCGGCGCGATCGCCGTGCGCGGCCGCTCCGGCAGCAGCTCGGCGCCGGCACCCGCGAAGGAGTCGAGGCCGGCGGCGTGGATGCGCCGGATGGCCTCCTCCGCCGAGACGCCCGAGATGCGGGCCATGTGCTCGACCTCGGACGCGCCGAGGGAGTGGATGACCAGCTGCGGGAAGTCCTTCTTGATGGCGGAGAAGTGGTGCTCGTAGTACTCGACGCCGTAGTCCGGGTGGTGCCCGCCCTGGAACATGATCTGGGTGCCGCCGAGCTCGACGGTCTCCGCGCAGCGGCGCAGGATGTCGTCGAGGTCGCGGGACCAGCCCTTCTTCGTGTCCTTGGGGGCCGCGTAGAAGGCACAGAACTTGCACGCCGTGACGCACACGTTGGTGTAGTTGATGTTCCGCTCGATGATGTACGTCGCGATGTGCTCGGTACCGGCGTAGCGGCGGCGGCGCACGGCGTCAGCCGCCTGGCCCAGCGCGTGCAGCGGCGCGTGGCGGTAGAGGTCGAGCGCCTCTTCCTTGGTGATCCGGCCCCCCGCGGCGGCGCGGTCGAGGACAGACTGGAGAACGGCCTGGTCGGTCACCGGTGAGTCACCTTTCGGCGGTGTGTCTGTGTCAAGGTCCGGACCGATCCAGCCTACGCCAGCACCCGGCGGCGTTTTTCAGGGGCTGCGGGTGAGGTCTCCTTCGGGGTTCCCGGCCGGGCTGTCGCCCGACTTGTAGTGGAGCGTTCCGTTGGAGTTGAGGGTGAAGCGCTCGTCGGCGGAGCCGTTGGAGCAGACGCCGGGGGCGGGGTTGGGGTTGCCGGCGGTGTCCAGGACCAGCGAACGGTCGGTGGCCGAGGAGAGCTTCCAGTCGCCGCTGCAGTCGGTGCCCAGGGCGGCCAGGACCGACTTGTCCCGGGCGACGACCTCGCCGACCTTGCCGCCCTTGATGGTGATCTCGAACTCCGAGGGGAGGCCGAGGCGGGCGGTGGTGACCGTGCCCTTCCAGGTGCCGATGACCTCCTTGGGGACGTCCTGGCGGGTCCCCTTGGGCGCGGCGGCGGTCCCGCCCGGGGTCGGGGTGCCGTCGGGGGTGGCACCCGGGGCGACGCTCGACGCGGCCGGAGCCGGGACGGAGGGCCGGGTGTCGCCGGCCAGGTCCCGCTGCCCGCCGCCCTGGCCCGGCAGGACGTCCAGCCAGTACAGCCCGCCGGACAGCACCGCCAGCACGGCAGCTGCGGCCAGGACCACGGTGCAGCTGAACCGGCGCCCGGCCGCCCTGACGGTCACCTGCCGCCCCGGATCCTCCGCGCCGGTCCGCTGCCCGGGCAGCCCCCCGCCGCCGGTGCCCGGGCCGGGGGTCGCGTACGGACCGGAGCCACCGGGTGAGCCGGTGGTCGCGGTCGGCGAGCCGGCCATCCCGCCGCCGCCCGTACCGGCGGGGCCGGAACCATAGGGCGAGCCGGTGCCCGGCCCCCCGTACGCGGGGCCGGGCGGCCCGAAGCTCCCCGCCCCGGCCGGGCCTCCGTACGAGGCGGCCGTGAACGGCACCGGCCCCGACGGGCCGTCCGCGTACGGCGAGTACGGCGCCCCGAAGCCCCGGCCCGCCGACGCGTCGGACCCGCCCTCGGAGGAATCCGCGTCCAGGTCCAGCAGGGCCACGGCGGCCCGGCTGGCCTCCTCGACCAGCGGCCCGGGCAGCCAGCCGGGGGCGCCCAGCGCACCTCCGAGGGCCGCCACGACCGCCTCGGGGGCCGGCCGCTCCGCGGCCGTCTTGGCCAGGCAGGCCTCGATCAGGTCGCGCAGTTCCCCGGCCGGGAGCGCGCCCAGCTCGGGCGGCTCGTGGACCACCTTGTAGAGGAGGGTGGCCGAGTTGTCCCCGGTGAAGGGCGGCCGCCCGGTCGCGGCGAAGGCCATGACCGCGCCGAGCGAGAACACGTCGGCCGCCCCGGTGATCCCCTTGCCGAGGATCTGCTCGGGCGACATGTAGCCGGGCGAGCCGACGGATACCCCGGTGGAGGTCAGCGAGGCGGTGCCGTCCGTGGCCCGGGCGATCCCGAAGTCGATCAGCCGCGGCCCGTCGAGGGTGAGCATCACGTTCGACGGCTTCACGTCCCGGTGCACGAGGCCCAGGCCGTGCACGGCCACCAGGGCGCGGGCCAGCCCCGCGCCGATGGCCCGTACCGAGGCCTCGGGGAGCGGGCCGTGCGCGGCCAGCGCGCGGTCCAGGGAGGGCCCGGCCACGTACCCGGTGGCCACCCACGGCACCGGGGCCTCGGGGTCCGCGTCCAGCACCGGCGCGGTCCACTCGCCGCCCACCCGGCGGGCCGCCTCCACCTCGCGGCGGAACCGGGCCCGGAACTCCTCGTCGGTGGCGAAATGCGGGTGCACGATCTTGACGGCGACGGTCCTGCCGCCCGCGCTGCGCCCCAGGTAGACCCGGCCCATGCCACCCGAGCCGAGCCGGCCGAGCAGCCGGTAGGCGCCGATGGTCCGCGGCTCACAGGCTTCGAGCGGCTGCATCGCGTCCCCCAATTCCCCGTGATCCCGGGCGCCTTGTGCCGCCCGGCCGAGCAGCAGCCTAGGCGGTGCCGGGGCGGGGCGGGGGAAGGAGCGCAGTCACCCTTTTGCATTCCGCCCCAGGGCGGGAAATGCAAAAAGGGCGGGAATTCCCGGTAAACCTCACATGCGCCCGTCCGCCCTTCGGACTACCGCCGGGTAAACCCGGTCAGCACTCCTGGACCACCGCGCTCAGCAGCTCCACGGAGACATCCGCGGGATACCCGGTCGTCGATCCCGTACGGCGTGCGAATTCACGTACGCCGGCCAGCTGTTCGGGACCGAAGCGGAAGTCGAGCGTCGTGAAGTACCGCTCCAGCAGCTCCGCGTCGAAGGCCTCCCAGCGGGCCGCCTGCTCGGCGACCTTGGTGACCTCTTCCAGGGAGACGTCCCGGGAGGAGAGGAAGGCCTCGTGGACCTCCCGCACGACGGCGGGCTCGCGGGCGAGGTAGTCCTTGCGGGCGGCCCAGACGGCGAAGACGAACGGCAGCCCGGTCCACTCCTTCCACATGTGCCCGAGGTCGTGCACGGTCAGCCCGAGCCGGGGCGCGTCGTGCAGGGAGGCCCGCAGCGCGGCGTCCCCGATCAGTACGGCCGCATCCGCCTCCTGCATCATCACGCTCAGGTCGGGCGGGCAGGTGTAGTAGTCGGGCCGTACGCCGTACTGCTCGGAAAGCAGCAGCTGGGCGAGGCGTACGGACGTACGGGAGGTGGAGCCGAGTGCGACGCGGGCTCCGTCGAGCTGCTCCAGGGGGACCTGCGAGACGATCACGCAGGACATCACCGGACCGTCGCAGCCGACGGCGATGTCGGGGAAGGCGACGAGCTGGTCGGCGTTGCGGAGGAACTCCACGAGGGTGATCGGGGCGATGTCCAGGTCCCCCTGGACGAGGCGCTCACTGAGTTTCTCGGGGGAGTCCTTGGTCAGCTCCAGGTCCAGCAGAGTGCCGGTTCTGGCCAGCCCCCAGTAGAGGGGCAGGCAGTTCAGGAACTGAATGTGGCCGACGCGGGGCCGGCTGCGATAGACGTCCACATCGCGAGACTAGCCCCCGGGTCTGCGTCAGCCTTGCGGCGGGTCTCAAACGTCCGAGTGACGTGATCTTTCCCTCTGGTCTCGGCCGCAGGGTGCGTGCTAGGCTCGACGCAAGTTGCAGTTTGGTTTCCCTTGCAGTACGAGGCCTGCGGAGAATGTGACCCGCAGGCTTTTGTAGTTTTCAGACTTCTTAGCAGGTTCTGGAGCAGGGCGACCCTTTGGCCCATAGGAGGGCTCATGGCTACCGGAACCGTGAAGTGGTTCAACGCTGAAAAGGGCTTCGGCTTCATCGCCCAGGACGGCGGCGGCCCGGATGTCTTCGTCCACTACTCCGCGATCAACGCCTCTGGCTTCCGCTCCCTCGAGGAGAACCAGACGGTGAACTTCGACGTCACGCAGGGTCCGAAGGGCCCGCAGGCGGAGAACGTCACCCCGGCCTAGTCGCCTGGGCCAACCTAAATCGCGGGTTGGAAAAGCAGTACCCAAGGAGCCCTGTCCCCTCTGCGCGAGCAGATCCGGCAGGGCTCCTGCCTTTCCCCCCTCCCCCTGGGCGGGGCGGGGGAGCAATGCCAGTGGCCCCCGGCACCATGGGAACGGTGCCGGGGGCCACTGGCGTACGGTCTCAGGGGCGGGCCGGCTCCTTCGCGGGAACCGGGGCCGGGTCCGGGGTCGGGGTCGTGGCCGGAGCCGTGACCTTGAGCTCCAGGACCAGGGTCACCTTCTCCTTGGTCGTCAGGCGCACGAAGTAGGTGCCCGGGGCCACGTCCGTGGTGAACAGCTCCGGCAGGACGATCTTGCCGTCGGCGCCCGTCCTGGCCAGCAGCCGGCCCAGGACCGGCTTGCCGGACTCGTCCTTGAAGAACGGGCCCTTCGCGGTCTCCGGGTCCGCCGGGACCCACTTGCCGTCCGCGTCCTTCACGACCAGTTCGGCCACGGCCTCGGTACCGGCGACGGCCTTCCCGGCGGCGGTAGCGAAGACCTCCACCCCGGTGAAGCTCTTGCCGGCGACCGCCTCCAGCGGCTTCGCATCACCCGCACGGGCCAGCCGGTCCGCGACCGTCACCGTGACCTTGCCCTCGAATTTCACGGTGAACCGGCCATGCGGGTCGTAGGCCGAGGCCCGCAGCGTGAAGGTGCCGGCCTTGGGACCCGCCTTCAGCCCGGGCGCGGCGGCGATGCCGTCGGCGCCCGCCTTGACCACCAGGGAGTCCGCCGTCCCGAAGAGGGTGCCTCCGGTGGTGTCTGCTTCGACCGCGAAGACCACCTCCTGGTTGACGGCGGGCTTGCCGTCGCTGAGGAGCACCTTGACCTGCGGGATCTCCGCGAAGGCCGCACCGGCCTCGGCCCTGAGGCCGGGACCGCCGAGGACCGTCAGCTCCGCCAGGCGCGGGGTGGCCGGCTTCGGCTGCTCCGGCGTCGGAGTCGGGGTGGGGGTCGGCTTGGGGGTGGGGGTGGGGGCGGGGGTCGGCTTCGGTGTCGGCGTGGGCGTCACCGGATTCGACGGCGTGACCGGCACGCGCGGGGTGGGCAGGGTGCCCGGCGGCTGCGTGGGGTAGTCCCCGACCGGCGGGTTCGGCACCTCGCCGACGCCACCGGCCTGGTACTGGCGCATGTAGCCGAGCACGGTGTTCACGTACTCGCGGGAGTTGTTGTAGCTGAGGATCGCCTGGTCGAGCTTGGCCGCGTTCGACAGGTCGCGGTCGCCCGCGCACAGGTAGAGACCCGCGCCCAGGGCCGCGTCGTAGATGTTGTTCGGGTCGCGCTTGGAGTCGCCGTTGCCGTCGGCACCCCAGGTGCGCCATGTGGACGGGATGAACTGCATCGGGCCGACGGCCCGGTCGTAGACCGCGTCCGCGTCCCACTCACCCTTGTCCGTGTCGCGGATCTCGGCGAAGCCGTTGCCGTCGAGGCGGGGGCCGCGGATGGGCTTCTCGGTGTAGCCGTCCGCCTTGAGCCCGTAGCCCGAGGCGTGGACGGACTCCACCCGGCCGATGCCCGCGAGCAGCTGCCAGGGCAGCTTGCAGCCCGGGAGGGCGGCACCCACCGACAACTCGGCACGGTGATAGGCGTCGAGGGCGGTCGCGGGTATCCCGCTGGCCGCCTCCGGCGCGCCCACCCCGGTGGGCGGCGGGTCGGCGACGATGTCAGGCAGATCCAGCCGGGCGTCACCGCGGTCGGCGGCCTGCGGACTGTCCGGCGTGGGCTCGGACTCTCCCGCGTCGGCGGTCGACGGACTGGTCACGACCGCGGCGGTGGTCAGGCTGGCCGCGAGCGCGGCCGTGCACAGGACCTTGCGCGAGGTGTTGACGAGGTGGCGGTGAAGCGGCTTCACAGTGCGGCGATCCCCCCAAGGAGCCGTCAATTGCATGTGGCTGGTCGAGCCGTGAATATCCACTGTCTATCAGGTATTCGCCGCCGACTCGCCGTCCCTCCGGGAGATGTGACGCACCATTCGTCTCGGCTTCACCCGGGTCTCATGGCCGATTGGACAGACGCCCGAACCCCACGCCCGAATCACCCCGATGACAGCCCTTTTCTACCACCTCCCGCCGACCGGGTCCGAGACCGGAGGCGGCCACGGAATCCGTCACGGCCGGGTACGGCGCCCCGGGAACCGCCGATGCTGTGACCCAAGTCACATGACGCCCCAGACCCTGGGCGAGGCCGATCTGACGTGGAACACCACCGCGCCGGGCGGGGCGTGGGCTTCGGGGGGCGGGAGCTGCCCGACCGGAATCAGGGATGCGTATGGGGGTTTCCCGTCAGTCTCATCGTCTCTCCGTGTCGGGCCGGTCCCTCAAGGGCGCTCCTCCTTCGTCGTCGCGTCGCTGCGCGATGGCCTTCGGCCACCCTTGACCGACCGTCCCGCCCCGGACATACGAAGACTGCCGGGAAACCCCCAAAGGAACGGGCCGGGCACTCAAGGATCAGGACGGGGCGGTCAGAGACGCGCGAGGAGATCCCGGCCGGCACGACCGAGAGACGGGGCCCATGGCAGCCGGCTGCCGTGTCGGGGGAAGCGCGTCCAATCGCTACGTGCTCCTGACGTCTTGGCGCCCGACGACCGTCCTGGGCTGGGCAGAGGCCGCCTCAGATCGCTACGCGCTTCTCCACGACCGCGACCGACGGCCGTCAGGGGCTGAATGCTCGCTATTCCGTCGTGGAGCCGGGTCAACGCGAGCATCACCCCACAAGTCCATGCCGAAACAGGGATAATTGGGGCAAACGGTCGACTTTTCTGCCCACCCACGTGCCCTGCCCCGCATCCACGACGAAATAGCCGCAGTTTCGCGCTTCTCCGCCACGGACAGCCGGCAGACGCCTCCCATGAGGAGCGCTTGCGGGGTGTGGGCGGCCTATGTCCAGCCCAGGACGGGGTGGAGACGCTGAGAGATGAGGAGCGCGTAGCGATTGGACGCGCTCCCCCGTCCCGGCAGGCCGTTCCTATGGGCCCCGCCTCCTGCTCGCCCCTCACGCCCGACCCGCCCGAAGGTCTCTGATGTGCCCGTCCTGCTCCTGGATCGCCCGGCCCGTTCCTCTGGGGGTTTCCCGGCAGTCTTCGTATGTCCGGGGCGGGTCGGTCGGTCAAGGGTGGCCGAAGGCCATCGCGCAGCGACGCGACGACGAAGGAGGAGCGCCCTTGAGGGACCGGCCCGACACGGAGAGACGATGAGACTGACGGGAAACCCCCATACGCATCCCTGATTCCGATCGAGTGGCTCCCGACTACCGAAGCCCCCGCCTCCGCCCCCGCCCCCGCCCCCGCCTCATTCCCCGTACAGCCCCGCGATCTCCCGCGCGTACCGTTCCGCCACCACGCCCCGGCGGAGTTTCAGGGACGGCGTCAGGGTGCCCGCCTGGGGGGTGAAGTCCTCCGGGAGGATGTGGAAGGCGCGGATGCGGGACGGGCGGGAGACCGTGGCGTTGGCCTCCGTGACCGCCGCCTCGACGAGGGCGTGGACCGCCGGGTGCGTGGTGGGGGTGGGGCCCAGGTCGAGGGTTTCGCGTGCCGCCCAGGCCGTGATCTCCTCCGCGTCCAGGGTGATCAGGGCGACCGCGTACGGGCGGCGGTCTCCGATCAGGACCGCGCGGGAGACGTAGCGGGAGCGCTGGACGGCGAATTCGACCTCCGTGGGGGTGATGTTCTTCCCGGCGGAGGTGATGATCAGCTCCTTCTTGCGACCGGTGATGCGGAGGTAGCCGTCCTCGTCCAGTTCGCCCAGGTCACCCGTGTGGAGCCAGCCCTCGGGGTCCAGCGCCTCGGCGGTCGCGGCCTCGTTCGCGTGGTAGCCCGGGAAGACCATCGCCCCGCGCGCCAGCACCTCGCCGTCTTCCGCGATCCGCACCTCGCAGCCCGCTATCGGGCGGCCCACCGTCCCGTGGCGCACCGCCTCCGGGTGGTTGATGGAGATGACGCCGCCCGACTCCGTCATCCCGTACCCCTCGTACACGGATATCCCGCAGGCCCGCAGGAAGTCCAGCGTCGCCGCGGCGATCGGGGCGCCGCCGGTGAGGGCCCACCGGAGCCGGCCGCCGAAGGCGGCCCGGACCGGCGAGTACAGCGACTTCTCGGCCGCCTCGTGCTGCGCCCGGAGTTCCTCCGGCAGCCGTCCGTCCGCCGCGAGCACGCCCACCCGTACGGCCGCCTCGAAGCGTTCCCGGCCGCCCTCCTGCGACTCCGCGAGCGAGAGCACCACCGAGTGCAGCTTCTCGAACAGCCGCGGTACGGACGGCAGATGGGTCGGGGCGGCCTCGGTCAGCTCCGCGAGCACGTTCTCGATCCGGCCGCCGAAGTAGCACAGCTCTCCGCCCTCGGTGAGGGTCGTGTACTGGATCAGCTGGGCCAGCATGTGCGCGAGCGGGAGGTACAGGTACGTCGAGTCGCCCGGGCCGCCCTTGATCAGCGGGAGGGTGGCGTCCTGGATCGCGCCCAGGTTCCCGTGGGTGAGGCGGCAGCCCTTCGGCGGGCCGGTCGTGCCCGAGGTGTAGACGATCGACGCGTCCGCTGCGGGGGGCACGGCCGCGGCCCGGGCGAGCAGTTCGGCCTCCGCCGCACCGGGCAGGGCCGGCAGTTCGTCCATCAGCACCACCGCCCGCAGCGCGGGCAGTTTCGGCCGCAGCTCCTCGACGCGGGCCGCCTGCGGCCCGTCGTCGCAGACCACGACCACCGCCTCCGAGTCCGCCAGGACCCAGGCGAGCTCCTCCTCCCCCGCCGTCGGGTATACCGGTACGAGGACCGCGCCCGCCGCCAGCAGGCCGAGGTGCGTGTACGTCCACCGGGGCCGGGTCTGCGCCAATACGGCGACCCGCTCTCCGGGGGCCACGCCCAGGCCGAGCAGGGCGCAGCCCACGGCCCGTACCTCCGCGCCGAGTTCCGCGTACGTGCGGGTGTGCCATCCGCCCTCAGGTGACCGGAACCGCAGGGCGGGCCGGGGCCCGTACCGTTCCCCGGTCCACTGGGTGAACACCGCCAGCGTGCTCGGCCGACCGTCCATCGCATGCCCTCCCGCGGGTTGGTGACCTCCGACCCCTCCGACGCTAGGCAGCCGGACCGCCGCCGCGGCATGACCGGAAGCGTCACCCCCGCTGACCCGAGCGCTCATCCGGGGTCCATCCGGAGCCCATCCGGGCTACCGTCGGATCCATGGCGAGGCGGACGGTCACCGTGCACCACGTACGTGCCCTGCTGGCGGGGGCCCGCCGCAGCGGCTTCGACACCGTGCCGCTGCTGCAGGAGGCGCAGATCCCGCCACTGCTGCTGGGCGACGACCGGGCGCGCGTCACGCCCGCCCAGTTCGCCCGGCTCTTCCGGGCGCTGTACCGGACCACGCAGGACGAGTTCCTCACCCTGAGCCAGGTCCCGAGCCGCCCCGGCACCTTCGCGATGATGTGTCACGCCTCGCTCGGCTGCCACGATCTGGGCGGGGCCATGGAGCGCGCCGCCGCCTTCTACGGGCTCTTCCCCGGCGGGCCGGAGCTGGCGCTCGAAGTCGTGGGCGCACAGGCCCGGTTCACCGTCCGCAACGACTTCGCCCGGGACGAGGACCGGTTCCTCACCGAGTGCGTGCTCGCGATCTGGCACCGGCTGAGCAGCTGGCTGGTGGGGCGGCGCATCCCGCTCGCGCACGCCGCCTTCCGCTATCCCCCGCCGCCGCACCGGGAGGAGTACGAGATGCTCTTCGGCTGTCCGGTGCACTTCGGGCAGGACCGTACGGGCGCGGCCTTCGACGCGCGCTGGCTGACCGCTCCGCTCGTGCGGGACGAGGGCGCGCTCGACGCGATGCTCCGCCGCGCCCCCTTCGATCTGCTGTCGCGCCCGGAGTACGGGACCACGGTCGCCGAGCAGGTCCGCCGCACCCTGACGCAGCGGCTGCGCACGTCACCGCGGCTGCCCGCGCTCGGCGAGGTAGCGGCGGGCCTCGCGGTGTCCCCGGCGACGCTGCGGCGCCGGCTCCAGCAGGAGGGGACGTCCTTCCAGCAGCTGAAGGACCATGTGCGGCGGGATGCGGCGATCGCGGGCCTGGCGGAGAGCGCCGAGCCGATCGCGGAGCTCGCGGCGCGGCTGGGGTTCTCGGAGGACACGGCCTTCCACCGCGCCTTCCGCCGCTGGACGGGTACGACGCCGGGGGCCTACCGGATCGCGTCGGGCCCGCGTCCGGAGCCCGTGGCGACCGGGCGTGTGAGGCCGGGTCAGGAAAGCTGAGCTGCACGGTCAGCGACCTTCCTACCGGTCGGTCACTACCTTCGCCTCACCTACCCCCGCACGGAACGATCCCCCTGGGAGAGCCGCCCATGCGTTTCCGAAGCACCCCCCTCGCCACCGTGACCGCCCTGGCCGCACTCGCCGCCTCCGCCGCGATCCCCACGGCCACCGCGAGCGCCGCGAGCTCCGCAGCCGCCGACGCCACCGCCGCCGCCCCGGGCGATGTGGTCAGCAGCGCCCCCTCCGCCTTCCACCCGCTGCCCGGCCAGCCCACCGGCACCAAGGCCTGGAAGATCCACTACCGCTCGACCACCGCCGACGGGGCCCCGAACATCGTCTCGGGCACCGTCATCGTCCCGCAGGACGGCCGCCCCGGCCCGCGCCCGCTGATCACGTACGCCGTCGGCACGGTCGGGATGGGCGACTCCTGCGCGCCGAGCAACAACCTCCCCCACGGCACCGCCATGGAGGCCAACCTCATCCAGCAGCTCACCCTGCGCGGCTGGGCCGTGGTGGTCACCGACTACGAGGGCCTCGGCACCCCCGGCGTCCACACCTACACCGTCGGCCCCTCCGCCGGGCACGCCGTCCTCGACGCGGCGCGCGCCGCCCAGCGGCTGCCCGAGGCGGGGCTGCCGGCCGGCGGCCCGGTCGGCATCATGGGCTACTCCCAGGGCGGCCAGGCCAGCAGCTGGGCCGCCGAGCTGCAGGGCTCGTACGCCCCTGAGCTCCACGTCAAGGGCACGGCGACCGGCGGTGTCCCCGGGGACCTGCTGAAGGTGGCCGAGTTCAACAACGGCTCCTACGGGTCGGGGCTCATCTTCATGGCGGCCGCCGGGCAGGACGCGGCCTTCCCGGAGCTGGACCTGGACTCCTACCTCAACCCGGCGGGCAAGGCCCTGGTCGCCGGGATGAAGGAGAACTGCGTGGCGATCGACTCGATCGCCGGCTCCTTCAAGCGGATCTCCGACCTCACCACGCGCGACCCGCTGGCCCGGCCGGACTGGCAGGCAGCGCTGAACCGCAGCCGGCTCGGGGGGACGGCTCCGGCCGCGCCGGTGTACCAGTACCACGCGCTCGCCGACGAGTTGATCCCGTACGGAGTGGGGCGCCGGCTGCGCTCCGACTGGTGCGCGCGGGGCGCGGACGTCGAGTTCGACACGGTGTGGGTCGGTGAGCACGTCAGCGGCGTGATCACGCACTCCCTGGCGGCCGGGAACTGGCTGGCGGACCGCTTCGCGGGGCGTCCGACGCACGCCAACTGCTGAACGGAGGGGCCGGGTTGCCGCCGGGGCGGGCCGGTCCGGCCCGGCCGGTTCACTCTCCGGCGGGGCAGGACCGCGTCCCGGACGGCAGCCGCCCGTACAGAAGGAAGTCGTCGACGTACTGCGCCACGCAGCGCGAGCTCCCGTAGCCGGTGTGCCCGTCGCCCTTGTGGTCCACGATCACCGCCGAGCCCAGCCTCTCGGCCGTCTCCTCCGTCCACTCGTACGGCGTCGCCGGGTCGCCGCGGGTGCCGACCAGCAGCATCGGCGGTGCCCCGGGGTGGTCGATCTTCCGGATGAAGTCGGTGCCGGGGGGCCGTCCGTAGCAGGTGAGCACGGACAGCAGCTGCGCCACCCCGAACACCTTCGAGACCTGGAGGAACTCCTCCGCCAGTTCGTTGATCTCCTTCTCCAGCGCGGCCGGGGTGGCCTTGTCGATCGACCGGTCCGGGTCGTCGGCGCAGGTCACGGCGGCGAGGGCGGCAGCGAGGTTGTCGGCGGGCACCGGGTCGGATCCGTCGGCCTCCCCCGGGGCGGTCGGGTCCGGCGGGGCGGTCGGCTCCGGCGGAGGGGTCGGCTCCGGCGACTCCGTCAGGCCGACCAGGGCCAGCAGCCCGGCCGGATCGTGATCGCGCTCGGCCTGCGCCAGCGCCTTGGCGAGCGCGGGCCACGTGCTGCGCGAGTACAGGGCCTGCCCGATCGCGAGGGTGGCGATCAGGCCGCTCACCGGTATGCCGTCGTGGCCGACCAGCGGCTCCGTGTCGAGCCGCTCCACCAGGGCGGCCACCTTCTCCTTGGCGGTACGGGTGTTCGTCCCGTAGACGCAGTCGGTCTGATGGGCGCACCAGGTCAGGAAGTTGTCCAGGGCCTGCTGCTGGCCGCGGGCCGATACCAGCGCCTGCTCGGTCAGCGATTCGGTGAGGGTGTCGACGCCGTCCAGGACCATGCGGCCGGTGGCACGCGGGAACAGGGCGGCGTACACGGCACCGAGCCGGCTCCCGTAGGAGAAGCCGAGGAAGTTGAGCTTCTCGTCCCCGAGGACGCGGCGCGTCACGTCCAGGTCGCGGGCGACGTCGACGGTCCCCATGTGCGCGAGGACCGGGCCGGAGTTGACCTCGCAGCGCTTGACCTCGTCCCGCAGGGTGGCCAGCGCCGCGGCCATGTCGGCGTTCGGGTCCGCTTCGGCCTGCCGGACGCCGCCGCAGGAGACCGGGTCGCTGTGGCCCACGCCGCGGGGGTCGAAGCCGATCAGGTCGTAGCGTTCGCCGAGGTCGGCGAAGAGCTTGGGATCGGCGGCGAGGCCGGCCAGGCCCGGGGCGCCGGGGCCGCCGAAGTTGATCAGGAGCGAGCCGATGCGCCGGTCCGGGTCGGTGGCCGGGATCCGGCCCAGGGCCACTTCGACCGTGCCCTTGCCCGGGGCCGCGTAGTCGAGCGGGACCTCCACGACGGCGCACCGCATCTCGGCGGGGACGGGTTTCTCGGGGCAGTCGCCCCAGCGGACGTGCTGGGCGTGGAATCGCGCCAGGGGGTCGTCGCCCCCGGTGGGCGCGGGGCTGGGCGTGGGACTGGGCGCTGGCGCAGAGGTGGGCGTGGGCGCCGGGGCCGCCCCCAGCGAGGCCAGGAGCATCGCTCCGGCGGCCACGCCCCCGGCTATGGTCCTACGGACTCGGGAACGGTGCACTGCGCCCTCCTCGGGCGGCCCCCCGGACCCATCTGCCCACCATAGACCCGCTCCGCGGTCCCCGCCGCCCGGCGCGGGCCGGGGCGCTGCGGCCCGCCGCTCAGGCGTCCCGCGGCCCCCGGTACAGCTCCTGGATCCGGTCCGCGTGGTCCCGGGCGATCGCGCCCCGCCTGAGCTTCAGCGACGGGGTCAGATGCCCGCGCGCCTCGGTGAAATCGCCCGGCAGGACGGCGAAGCGTCGGATCGACTCGGCCCGTGAGACCAGCTGGTTCGCCTCGTCCACCGCCCGCTGGAGGTCCGCCCGCAGTTCCTCGTCCCGGACCAGCTCGCGCATCGGCATGTTCTGCTTCTTGTGCATCTGGCGCCAGTGCTGCAGCCCGTCGGGTTCCAGGGTGATCAGCGCGGTGATGTACGGCCGGTTGTCGCCGATCACCATGCACTGGCCGACCAGCGGATGGGCCCGCAGCCAGTCCTCCAGCGGTGCCGGGGCCACGTTCTTGCCGCCCGAGGTGATGATCAGGTCCTTCTTGCGGCCGGTGATGGTGAGGTACCCGTCGGCGTCGAGCTCGCCGATGTCGCCGGTGGCCAGCCAGCTCCCGTACGGGGCCGCGTGCGCGGCGTTCCAGTAGCCGGCGAAGACGTGGCGGCCGCCCAACAGCACCTCCCCGTCGTCCGCGATCCGTACGGCCGTGCCCGGAAGCGGCCAGCCGACCGTGCCGAGGCGGGGCCGCAGCGGCGGGGTCACGGTGCTCGCGCCGGTGGTCTCCGTCAGCCCGTAGCCCTCGAAGACCTCGATGCCGGCGCCGGTGTAGAAGGCGGCGAGCCGCCGGCCCAGGGGTGATCCGCCGCTCAGGACGTAGCGGACGCGGCCGCCGAGCGCGGCCCGGATGCGCCGGTAGACGAGCGGGTCGTAGACGGACCGGGCGAGGCGCAGCCCGGGCCCGGGGTTCCTGGCCTCGGCGGTCTCGGCGAAGCGCTGCGCGATGCGGGCCGCCCGGTCGAAGGAGGAGGCCCGGCCCATCTTCTCGGCGGTGGCCCGGGCGGTGTTGTAGACCTTCTCCAGTACGTAGGGGATGGCCAGGAGGAAGGTGGGCCGGAAGCCGGCGAGGTCTGCGAGGAGGTCCTCGGTACTAATGCTGGGCGCGTGCCCGAGCTTGACGCGGGCCCGCATGCAGCCGACGGCGACCATCCGCCCGAAGACGTGGCTGAGCGGCAGGAACAGCAGGGTGGAGGCGGGGTCCTTGCTGACGGACTTGAAGACGGGGTGCAGCAGCTCCACCGCGTTGTCGACCTGGGCGAAGAAGTTGGCGTGGGTGATCACGCATCCCTTGGGCTGCCCGGTGGTGCCGGAGGTGTAGATGAGCGTGGCGACGGAGTCCGGGGTGCGGGCGGCCCGCCGGTTGTGGACCACGGCGTCGGGGATGCGTTCCCCGGCCTTGACCAGCCGGGCCACCGCGCCGGTGTCGAATTCCCACAGGTGGGTCAGCCAGGGCAGGTTGCCGCGTTCGGCGCTGATGAGCCGGGCCTGCGCGGTGTCCTCGACGGCGCAGGCCACGGCCCCGGAGTCCTGGATGATCCAGCGCGCCTGGAGGGCGGAGGAGGTCGGGTAGATCGGTACGGTGACCAGGCCCGCGGCCCAGCCGGCGAAGTCGAGCAGGGTCCACTCGTAGGTCGTACGGGCCATGATGGCGAGCCGGTCGCCCTCCCGGAGCCCTTCGGCGATCAGGCCCTTGGCCACGGCGAGCACCTCGGCCGCGAACTGCGCGGCAGGGACGTCGTGCCAGACGCCGTCCTGGTCCTTGCGGGCGAGCACCGCCTCCCCGGGAGCCTCCCAGGCGTTGACGAAGGGGAGGTCCCCGAGGGATCCGCGCTCCGGAGGGCCCGCCAGTGCGGGCACCCGTACCTCGCGGACCACTCCGTCGATCACGGTCTTGACGGGTTCGACCGGTTCTACGGCCCGGACCGGCCTCAGCTCGGCTCCCACGGCGCACTCCTTGGCTCGGCACGAGTGTTACCGCCGGTAATTTACGTAGCGGTAACCCACTCCGACCAGCCCTTGGAGCCGTTCTTCACGGACGCTCCACGCGACCGCCACCGCCATTGCCGCCGCCCCACACCCCGGACACGGCGGTGGCCCGCACGTAGTCGGCGAAGTCACGGGGTTCCCTGCCGAGCACCCGCTGCACACCGTCGGCGAGGGTGGCGAAGCGGCCCTCGGCGATCCAGCCGTAGAGCAGGTTCAGCAGGCCGACGAACTCCTCCGGCACGCCCTGCCCCATGGCGTAGGCGGCGAACTCGTCCGCCGGGAGCGGACGGTAGGTGATCACCCGGCCGGTGGCCCGGGCGATCTCGCCGACCACGGAGTCCAGGCTCAGCAGCCGCGGTCCCGACAGCTCGTAGGCCTGCCCGCCGTGCCCCTCCCGGGTGAGGGCGGCCACGGCGACCTCGGCGATGTCCTCGGCATCGATGAACGGCTCGACGCCGTCCCCGGCCGACATCACGAGCTCACCGCCCTGGACCTGACCCCCGATGAACGGGTCCTCGCTGAAGTTCTGGAAGAACCAGGACGGCTTGAGGATGGTCCACTGCGCGCCGGACTCGCGGACCGCCCGCTCGCAGGGGAGCTTCTCCTCGCCCTCCGGCACCACCCAGTCGCGGGCGGACAGCAGCACCAGCCGCTCGACACCGGAGGCGACGGCCAGCTTGGTGAAGGAGCGCATCGACTCGGCGGCGTCGGGGAGCTGCGAGTCGACCAGATAGGCCGCGCCGGCCCCCTCCAGCGTGCGCTCCCAGGTGTTCTCGTCGGTCCAGTCGAAGGCGACCGGCCCCTTCCGGGAGGCGCCCCGGACCTCGTGTCCGCGCCGCCGCAGCTGCGCGGCCACCCGACTTCCCGTCTTGCCGGTGCTGCCCAGGACCAGGATCGGCTTGGCCGTCGCGCCGTTCGCCGTGTTGTTCTGCGTCGTGTTGTTCTTCGTCGTCGTCATGCGACCAGTCAATCCGGCGGAGCCCGGACGGAAAATGGTCGTCCCGCTCAGATACATGTCCGAGCGTCCAGCTAGGCTTCGACCGCATGGATGCGCTCGCGAGCCTGCTGTACGAAGTACGTTCCGACGGCGCCCTGTTCAGCCGGAACATCCTCGCCCCGCCGTGGTCGATCCGCATCGCCGACCCGACACCGGTCGCGCTGGCCACCATGCTGCGCGGCACGGGCTGGATCGTCCCCGGCGGCGGCGAGGAGCCCGTCGCGCTCGGCGAGGGCGACGTGGCCATCGTGACGGGGGCGCGGCCGTTCACCCTCGCGGACAGCGCCGACGGGGACGTGCGGACCCCGCCGCTGTGGGTGGTGCACGGGCCCGGATCCGCCCGGCTGGTACCGGGCGCTCGGCGACCCCGTCACGGGCCGGGCGCTGCGGCTGATCCACGACCGGCCCGAACGGCCGTGGACGGTGGCGGACCTCGCCGAGGAGGCCGGGGTCTCGCGGGCGACGTTCGCGCGCCGCTTCGGCGAGCTGGTCGGCAGGCCGCCGATGGCCTACCTGACCGACTGGCGCCTGGCCCTGGCGGCCGATCTGCTGGTGCGCACCGAGGACACGGTGGAGGCGATCGCCCACCAGGTGGGCTACCGCAGCGCGTTCGGCCTGAGCGCGGCCTTCCAGCGCGTCCACGGAACCCGCCCCGGCCGGCACCGCGCGACGGCCGCCGCCCGACGGGCCGGTCATGAGGGCGGGATGACGGGATGACGGAGGGGCGGGCGGCCCCTGGGCTGTCGGTGGCGGGAGGTAGCGTAGGGGCGGCGTAAAGACCACGGGCAGGCATGCGTCGGTGCGTTGCGACTGCCGGACCGTTTGATGCGTCTCACCCTTTGAGCAAGGAGCTCCACACGCATGTCCATACCACCGCAGCCTCCGTCGTCCCCCGGCCCGTACGGACAGCCCGGACCGTACGGACAGCCGGGCCAGCCCGGCCCCCCGCCGTACGGCGCCGGACCGCAGGGCTGGTACCCGCCGCAGCAGCAGCAGAAGACCAACACGCTGGCCATCGTCGGGTTCGTCATGTCGATCGTGTGCGGGATCCCGCTGGTCCCGATCATCCTCGGCATCATCGCCCTCTCGCAGATCAAGTCCCGCGGTGAGAAGGGCAAGGGCTTCGCCATCGCGGCGATCGTCATCCACAGCCTGGTCATCGTGTTCTACGGGACCTTCGTGATCCTCGGCCTCACCGGAGCACTGGACGACGACGGCCCGAAGCGCGACTCCACCGGCCAGGTCACCGGCCCGTTCTCCGGCGGCCCGGCCACCACCGCCCCGGCCACCAAAGGCCCGGCCACCAAAGGCCCGGCCTCCAGCGGCCTGACCGAGATCCGCAAGGGCGACTGCTTCAACACGAAGGACGATCTGGCCCAGTACGGCGACGAGGGCGGCACCCAGGCCGCCCGCTCGGTGAGCATCGTGCCCTGCACCCAGCCGCACAAGGGCGAGGCGTACGCGGTCTTCAACCTGGACGCCGGAACGTACCCGGGCACGGAGAAGGTCACCAAGAGCGCCGAGGAGAAGTGCAGCGGCACCGCGCTCACCTCGTACGTGGGCGACAACCCCAAGGTCTCGGAGAAGCTGGAGATCTACTACTACTACCCGCAGGCCGCCAGCTGGCTCCTCGGCGACCGCGAAGTCACCTGCTTCGTGGGCGACCCCGGCGGCCCGACCACCGGCTCGGTCCGCGCCGCCGGTTCCTGACCGTCACGGCCCCGCCGGGCGGACCCGCTCACGCCGCCGCGCTCTCCTCCGGCGGGCAGCCCCGGCAGCGGCCGGGACGGGGGGCGCGGAAGGCGCGGTCGCAGCCGCTGCAGTTCTGCAGCGGGTCCGGCCGTCTGGCGTCCCGGACCACCGGGGCCGCCGGGGCCGGGGGCAGGTGCGGTGGGAGCAGCTCGGTGAGCCGGTACGCGAGTACGGACGCGGGGCGCCGCATCCGCTCGGGAAGGTCTGCGGACAGGGCCCGCGCGACCACCTCGGGGGTGACCCCGCGCTCCAGCCAGGCCGATACGTCGGGCGCGAGCTGCCGTACGTCGCGCTCGGAGAGCAGGAGCCGCGGGTCGTAGCGCCTCAGCCCGGCGAGCAGTTCGACCGCACCGGGGCGCACGCGCCGGGCAGGCGCCGGAGCGACGGCTTCCGGCGTGGGCGTCGGCTCCGGTACGGGCCCGGATGCGGGCTCGGGCGTCGGCTCCGGCGTGGGCGTGGGCGTCGGCTCCGGTACGGGCCCGGATGCGGGCTCGGGCGTCGGCTCCGGTACGGGTTCCCGGGCCGGCGGGGGCGTCGGCGGAGGCGGGGGCGGCTCTGCCGAGGTGGCTCCCGGCTTGTTGTACGAGTACGTCCGGGTCACC
This sequence comes from Streptomyces sp. NPDC040545, assembly GCF_055595065.1. Taxonomy (NCBI): domain Bacteria; kingdom Bacillati; phylum Actinomycetota; class Actinomycetes; order Kitasatosporales; family Streptomycetaceae; genus Streptomyces; species Streptomyces sp. NPDC040545. The sequence goes on along the minus strand of NZ_JBVIWA010000001.1, from coordinate 74,401 downwards.
ACCCGCCCGTTCGCCAGCTGGTCGGCCCGCCGCTCCAGGTAGCCGTGCCGCTCCAGCTCCCGCAGGGCGGAGCCGATCCGGATCTCCCCCTCCGGGAAGCGTGCGGCCAGCGCCTTGATGCCGACCGGTGTCCCCTCCGGCAGCGACTGGATGTGCGCCGCGATCCCGATCGCCGTCGCCGACAGCTCCCGGTGCTGGAGGAGGTGGTTGCCGACCACGGTGTAGTGACTGGTGTGCCGCACGTTGACGTGGATGACACCGGATCGGGGGGTCGCGGAGGGAACGGCGGGCGAGAGGCGCGAGGGCGCGCTAGGGTTCTCAGGAGCCATGGGGAAGCTGCTTACTTCCTGCGATGGTCAGGCCCTCGGCCGGGATTCGCCGTCCCGTCGGGGGCCGTCTCGTATCTGCGGTTGTCGGAGCGAGCATATGCCAGCCAACCCGTATGAAATCCAGTCCAGTTGGCGCGATTCACCCGACCGAGCGACGCGGCCCCGTCGGCCGGGGTGGGGTGGGGTCGGTTGGTCTTTTCCCCCGGTTCTTTGGGTCTTTATGCGTCTGAGCACGCCGGATCGCGGGCCCCCGCGACACGGTCCGGGGACCTTCTCCCCGACATCGCCCCGGGCCGCGTCGCGGACCCTCGCTACCCGGCCGGAGCAGCCGGAAGTCAGTCGATGGGGCGGAGCACGCGCTCCGAGCGGAGCAGGAGTTGGGCGAGGAAGGCGGCGGCCGCGGCGAAGCCGGCCACCAGGGCCGCGGCGACCGCCGGTGAGGGTTCCGGTGTCGCCTGGACCCAGAAGTAGAGGCGGTACTGGGCCTCGCCCGGCAGGGACATCAGACTGGCGATCCACGCGTGGGGGACGAGCGGGCCGACCGGCAGGAGCAGCAGCGGGGCGGTCACGAGCCAGGGGCCGATGCCCAGCGCCAGGGCTCCGATGGAGTTGCGCAGGAGCGCCGCGGCGCACCACCCGAGCGAGAGGTACAGCGTCTGCGTCAGCAGGGCTCCGCCCGTGGCGGTGAGCGCCTCGGCCCAGCCGGCAGATCCGGCGGCGTCGGCCACGCCGAGGGCGGGCGTACCGGTGTCGAAGGCGGCCGGCGGCCGGGTCGGGGTCGGCCGGAGGGCCGCCATCCCCCGCATGACGATCCACAGGGTCAGGCCGTTCACCAGCTGCACCGCGGCGAGGAACACGGCGGCCGCGCAGAGCCTGCGCGCGTAGAGGACGTGGCTCCGGTTCTCGTACAGCCGGAGCACCCCCCACGTTCCGCTCTCGACGAGCTGGGCCCCTCCGATCGTCACGATCACCGTGGCGAGGAGGAGCCCGCCGAAGGTGGACGACTGCCAGGCCGCGGCACGCAGCGCGGACGCGGGTTCGACGAGGGCCCCCACCGTGGGGTGCTGGGCGCCGAACGCCGCACCGCCCCACCATTTCAGGGCGCCCGCGGCTGCGGTGGCCGCGATCAGCAGGGCGGCGGTCAGGTACACCGGAGGCACCAGGAGGACCCGGAACTCGCCCTTCCAGACGATTGCCTTCCGATACCGCGGGCGCCTTGCCGCGACGGTCGCGCTCACACCAGGTCCCGTGTCCGGGAGCGGTGGTGCAGGAAGGCGCACAGCAGGGCGATGCCCACGAGCGTCGGCACGGCACGCAGCGGGGCGGGGGCCGTCGACGGGTCGGTGGACGTCCACAGGTGGTCCCACACGCTGTCGACCCCGCCGAATCCGACCAGGTCGGAGAGAGCGCCACCGGGCAGCCACGCGCCCACGCCGGGGATCGCGGAGGTCTGCAGCACGAGCAGCAGGAGCACGATGCCCACGAGAGCGGTACGCAGGGGCAGGCGGATGAGTGCCCCGAGCGCCACGGCGGTGACCACGGCGCCCGCCAGGACGGCGGCGCCCGCGAGCAGGACGGTGGCCGTCTCGGCCAGGACCCGGCCGAGCGGTCCGGGAGACGGGAGCGGGAACGCGGAGCGGGTGTAGAGCATGCCGGCGGTCGCCGTCACGGCCGACGAGGCGGCCACCAGGGTGAGCATCCACATCCAGACCGCGACCGCTTTGGCGGTCAGCAGGCGGCCGAGCCGGGCCTCGTGGAGGAGGCGGGCGACGATGCTGCCCCGGCTCCATTCACCCGCGACGAAGAACGCCGCCACCAGGACGGCCAGCACCAGTCCCGGGAGGGATGTCGCGAGCTTCGTGGTCCAGGTCAGAGCGGCCACGGGGTGTTGCGCGTTGGCCGCGCGGCGGCCGTTCGCGGTGAAGGACGCCTCGTAGCGCCGCAGGGTCTTGAGTTCGTAGGGGACGGTCTTGAGGCAGGCGGCCTTCTGCGCGGGAGTGTTCAGGGTCGTCTCGCACCCCTGGGCGACGTCCTCGATGTTGTGGCGGACGTTCGCGAGACTTTCCGAAGCGGAACTCTGGCTGCCGAGAGCGCAGTAGAGGGATCCGAGTGCGAAGAGGACGGCGAGGGTCATCGCCAGGGGGTGGCGGCACAGCCGGCGGTATTCCCCGAGGATCAAGGGTCTCATCGGGCACCTCCGCCGCGGTGACCGACCAGTCCGAAGAACCAGTCCTCGAAGGCGTCGGGTCCGCGGGCGGGGTCGTAGCCGAGCTGGTCCAGGGTTCCGGCGGCAGCCACTTGGCCGTCCGCCACCATGATCACGCGGTGGCAGGTGCGCTGGATCTCGTCCAGTTGGTGGCTGGAGACCAGGACGGTGGCGCCGCGGGCCGATTCCTCGGCGATGACGCGACGCACCATCCGCAGGCCCTCCGGGTCGAGGCCGTTGGTGGGTTCGTCGAGGATGAGGAGGTCCGGCTTCTTCATGAGGGCCGCGGCGAGAGCGAGCCGCTGCCGCATTCCCTGGGAGTAGGTCCCGACCCGCTTGTCGGCCGCGTGGGTGAGACCCACGCGTTCGAGCACCGCTCGGGTCCGGCCGCCGTCGGGGCGTCCCGCGCTTTCGAGCAGCATGCGCAGGACCGCACGGCCCGTGAGCCAGCGGGGGAAGGACGGCGCGTCGAGCGCGGCACCGATCCGGGCGAGCTGCGCGGGCCGCATCGGCAGCGGCTCGCCGAACAGGCGGATGTCACCGGAGCTGGGCAGCGCGAGCCCGGTGATCAGGCGCATGAGCGTGGTCTTGCCGGCGCCGTTGAGGCCCAGGAGGCCGACGATCTCTCCAGCTTCCAGGCTGAGGCTGACGCCGTCCAGCACGGACTGCTTCCGGAATCTCTTGGTCACATCGCGACAGGAAAGGATGGTCATCGTGGCGCTTCACCTGCTGTAGCCGTACGCCGCACGCGCGGCGGGCGCCGAAGAAGAATCCCGCCCCATCGGCGACGGGACCGGGTGCCCGGTCGGCGGCACGCCATGCTGCTATGAAGATCACCAAAAGGTCAAGGAGCAAGATCGTCACGCCGTGGAGGCACCCCTCCCGTACCTCCATCAGGCTTCCGATCCCGGCCAGTTGATCGCCGAGGGGCCGCTGCAGGCCCACCCTGGCGGTCCGTCGCGGAACCGGAGGGTCCCCTACCGCGTCTCCGGTCCATATCGGCGCCGCGAGGTTCCACAGGCGGAAATCCCCGTATTAGCATGGACATGACCAGCTGATTCTGGCCATGTCCAGTTATCAACTATCCAGGGGATACATGTCGTTCGACGCGGAATGGGCCCAGCACAAGGCCGCCGTCCTCGCACAGCAGTCACCCGTCATGCGCCTCAACCACGCGCCGGCGGACGGCAGCGCGCCGGGGAGCCCCGCCGGGAGCCTGGCGGCCGGGGCCGCCTCCATCAACGGCAACGCCAACCTGCTGATCGAGATCGCCGCCCTCCTCCACGAGGGCCGGCCCGACGGCGACGCCGGCACGATGGCCCGCGCGCCGCGCGCCCACACCGACGTCTCGGCGCAGGTCCTGCGCTTCGCCCAGTTCGCCGACGACCAGTTCAAGGACACGATCGGCCTGTTCGCAGCCCTGGCCACCCGCCTGAAGACGACCGGCACCGACTTCGCCCAGGTGGACGACGGCACCGCCCGCTCCTTCCTCGCGGGCCTCCTCGATTCGGGCCGGTACGTGAAGCCGGAGGCCAAGTGAGCGGGCTCAGCCATCGCAAGGACGTCCAGTTCCTGGAGGAGTGCAATCCGGCGCTGGTCGAGCGCAACGCCGCCGAGTTCAAGCGCCTGCGCGATCTGCTCGTGCAGGCCGAGGAGCCCGCCCGGCGCGCCGAGACCGGTACGGAGTGGCACAGCGAGAACAGCCACACCTACACCTCGCGCCTGTCCGAGGCGCGGCAGCTCGTGCAGCACATCGCCGAGGGGTACGACAAGGCCGCCAGCGCCCTGCACGCGTACGCGGCGGCCCTGACGACCGCCAAGTCCCACTACGCGAACGGCAAGGGCTCCGAACGCAAGCTCGCCGCCCTGATCGCCACGAAGGGCACCGCGGTCACCCGCACGGCCCAGGAGGCGGAGCCGATGTGCCAGTGGGAGGACATGCGGGCGACGACCGGATTCCTCGACGGCCTCGCCGAGCTCACGATGGACGTCGACGACATCCGCGACGAGGCCAACCGCCTCCACGACGACGCGGGCGGCAACTTCCACCTGGCGAAGACCACCGAGCAGGAGGCGCGCAGCTCTTGCGTCCACGCGCTGAAGCAGGCGTACGAGCTGCTGCCCGAGTTCAGGCTGAAGGGCGGTGCGAGCGGGGTCGACCTCTACGCGGCCATGGCCGACATCCGCCGGGAGGCGGCGGAGGCCCGCACCAACCCCCTGACCCATCTGCCGGGCAGTGGCCCGAAGAAGGACATGACCGGCCCGGTGGGGCCGGACACCCCGGTCTCCCCGCAGCTGCGCGACATCCGCACGCGGGTCGCCGGGCTGCCGGGCGATGCCGCCGACAACTACTGGATCCCCCTGGTCACGGACGGCCAGCACGCGGACTGGATCTCCCAGAACAAGGAGGTCCTGCGGGCGGCGGCCAAGAACGCGGGTCTGCCGGAGGAGCTGGTCGCGGGCGTGGCCTGGCAGGAGATCGGCGGATACCAGCCCGGACTGCTGGACGACGTGACCGGCACGATCCGCGAACAGGCCGCCGCCCCGTGGGGCCTGAGCCCCGTCACCCCCGAGAACCTGCCGTGGCGGCTCGGCGGGAAGCTGGACGAGACCTCGTACGGGCCGATCGCCATCCAGCTCCGGCGCGGTGCCGAAGTGCTCGGCTACGACCCGGCGAACCTCACCGACCACCAGCGGACCCTGGTGGAGGAGGCGCTCCAGGACCCCAAGCAGAATGCCTTCATAGCGGCCGGCTTCCTGGCCCAGATCAAGGCGGAGAGCGGTCTCGCCGACGTCCCGGCCGATCAGATGACGGAGGCCCAGATGCGGGAGATCGCCGCCCGCTACAACGGAGGTCCCTACTGGGATCTCCCCAAGGCCCAGGGCTACGGTGACCGGTTCGTCGGGAACCTCGCCCAAGCGAAGGACGCAATGCGATGACGTACCCCCGCGAGAGCATCGACCTGCCCCAGGACCAGGGCTGCCTGCGGTGGGTACTGGGCGTTCCGCTCGGGATCATCCACCTGCTGAACGCCGCCGCCGTGTTCGGGGCCCTGTTCGCCGGGCCCCAGGGCGAGTGGGACGACCAGGGCTACGAGAACGTCGGCGCGCTGTGCCTGGTCTCCGTGTCCCTCAGCGTGCTGGGCCTGCTCATCACCGTGATACCGAGCGTGCGCCGGGCCATGGGCCCGTGGTGGCTCGCCCCGCCCCTCCTCCTCGGGCTGACCGCGTTCATCCGCGGCGCGACGCTCGGCTGAGGCACGGATGAGGCACGGATGAGGCTCCCGCGCGAGAACATCGACCTGCCCGAGGACCGCGGCTGCCTGCAGTGGGTCCTCGGGATACCGCTCGCCCTCTCCTACATCCCCGCGGTGTTCACCTGCTACGTCGCCCTGTCGATCGGGCCGGGGCCCCGCGACGACCTGCTGCGCGAGGACGTCCGCTTCCTGACCGGCTGCTGCCTGGTGCTGTGCCTCACAGGACTGCTGATCACCATCACCCCGCTGTTCCGGCGGACCATGGGCCGGTGGTGGTTCGCCCTGCCGTTCCTGCTGGCGACGGTCGCCTACGTCCGCGCGCAGACGGTCTGACCGCACGAAGGCCGCGGCTCCCCGCCCGCCGGCACGCGGCATGTCACCCGATGCTGACCACGGTGTACGCCTCCCCGTCTCCCGGGGGCCGCGTCCATGAGCGGGTGGTGAAGGTGTGCAGCCGCCCGTTCATGAGCGCGTGGCGCGGCAGTCGGACCCCGAACTCGGCGGTCACGGCCTCCAGCAGCGACCGTTCCGTCTCGGCGGCCTCCGCCCGCGAGCCGAAGAACCGGTCCGGGTCCAGCGCTCCTGGTATCACCCCGGCCCGGCTGATCTCCCCGTCCGCGTACGTGAAGGCGTACTGCTCGGCTCCGCCCTGCGCCATGGAGAGGTGGAAGAAGGGTTCCCCGCGCCGGTTCCGCAGACCGCTCCACACCACCACCGAGCGGGTGCCCGCGGCGGCGGCCGCTGCCGGGGAGACGAACCGCTGCCGGTGGAAATCCGCAGGGCCACGGTCGAAGGCGAAGCTCCACCCGGTGCCGGCCCGGCCGACCACCATGAGGGCCTTGTCGTCGTAGGACGAGAACTCCCGCTGTCCGCCGAACAGTCTCCAGCGCACTTCGGCGGACGTCATGGGAACGCGGAGCGCCGCCTCGTCACCGTCCGCGAGGCGTCCGGGAAGGTCCTCCGGCTCCACGTCTTCGACCAGGACGAACCGGTAGGACGTGAGGTCGTGGCCGGGGTCCGGGTCCGCGAGCCACGCCAGGCCGTCCGGGTCGAGGCCGGCCGTCGGGTCCGGTGCCTCGCCCGTCTGCCCGCCCCTGGGGGTGGACAGCATCTCGCGGCCCCGTTCCGGGGTCAGCAGGGTTCCCAGCAGGGGGTCGGCCACCCACCCCAGCGGCGCCAGGTGGTCGGGGCCCAGCGGCTGCCATGCCGGCAGGGCGTCCAGCAGCGTCCGCCATGCCCCGTCGGTGTCGCCCCACCGCGCCAGCTCCCGTGCCCGCTCGACCGCTTCCCCGAACGGCCCGGCCGCCGTGTACCGGTACGTGCCGGCGCGCACCTGCTCCAGCGTCGCGTAGGCCAGCGACACCACGTCGTCACCGGCTCCCCGCAGGTGGTACTTCAGCGTGGAGTCGTCCCTGGACGAGTGGGCCGCGTGCTCGGCGACCAGCGCCGGCAGCAGCTCGGGCGCGTACAGCGGGTCGGTCACGAGGTCCTCGAAGTGCACCATGTAGGTCTGTCCGAGCAGGCGGCGTATCTGGTCACCGAGCCCGGCGGCCCGCGGTCTGCCGTACTCCTTGGCCTCGTCCAGCGCGTGCACGGCGCGTTCCCCATGGCCGCGCAGCGCCTCCAGCCGGGCCTGCTCCATCAGGGCGTCCAGTTCGCGCGTCGTGTCGTTGGCGAACTCCGGCTCCCCGTCGACCGGGCGTGCGTGCAGGCAGTGGAACTCCCGGTACATGGCCCGCATGAACTCGGCGAAGTTCGCGTGCCGCTCGGGTGCCTCGGCCAGCCAGCTCGCCCACGTGTACACGGCCCACTCGCCGTCCTCGTCCACGTCCTCGGGATCCAGGAGGACGTGCGTGAGGTCGGACTCGACGTCGAGCTGGAGCCCGCGCCGCCAGATGTCCGCATTCCGCCGCGCGTCGGGGCCGGAATCGTCGTCCAGGTACTCCTCGAACATGTCCGCGAGACCGGACTCGTTGTCGTGCCGACGCACGTCCGTGGTCCCCGCCAGCAGCCAGATGAACCCGCCGGCGTGCCGCCACCCGTCGCTGACTTCGAGGAACTCCCGGTACGACGGGGGCATCCGTCGGCCGAGGCGCTCCTCCATGGCCGCGATCCGCTCCTCGGACGCGGGCGGGAACCCCAGCCACCGATCCCGCCGGGCGGCTTCGTCGCCCTCGCTCCGCGTCTCGTCGTCGGGCAGGGAATCCGCCCACTCCCCGCTCCAACGGAGCAGGAACGGGCGCCAGTCGAACCGTGGCGCAGTCGTCTTCGTCATGCTCCCGATGCTGCCATCCGCCGCTGACAGTGCTCCGGGGCGGTGCCTGCCGCGGGCGGGGCGAACGCCGCAGCCCCCGCCCGGTCGGGGGCGGGGGCTGCGGCAAGTGGTGTGCGGTGCGGGTCAGGCCGCGACCGCGACCGGCTCGGCGGCCGGGGCGGGCTCGTCCAGCGGGGAGGCCGAGGCGGAGGCGTAGGCCTCCTTGTCCAGGATCCCCTCGCGGGCCGCGACGATGACCGGGACCAGGGCCTGGCCGGCCACGTTGGTGGCGGTGCGCATCATGTCCAGGATCGGGTCGATCGCCAGCAGCAGGCCGACACCCGCGAGCGGGAGGCCCAGCGTGGACAGGGTCAGCGTCAGCATGACGGTGGCGCCCGTCAGACCGGCCGTGGCGGCGGAGCCGATGACCGAGACGAAGACGATGAGCAGGTACTCCTTGATGCCGAGCTGCACGTCGAAGATCTGCGCGATGAAGATGGCGGCGAGGGCCGGGTAGATCGCGGCGCAGCCGTCCATCTTGGTGGTGGCGCCGAACGGGACGGCGAAGGAGGCGTACTCCTTCGGGACGCCGAGGCGCTCGGTGACCTTCTGGGTGACGGGCATGGTGCCGACCGAGGAGCGGGAGACGAAGGCCAGCTGGATGGCGGGCCAGGCGCCCTTGAAGAACTGGAGCGGGCTGACCTTGGCGACCGTCGCGAGCAGCAGCGGGTAGACCACGAACATCACGAGGGCGCAGCCGATGTAGACGTCGGCGGTGAAGGTCGCGTACTTGCCGATCAGGTCCCAGCCGTACGTGGCGATCGCGGTGCCGATGAGGCCGATGGTGCCGATCGGGGCGAGGCGGATGACCCACCACAGGGCCTTCTGGAGCAGCTCCAGGGCGGACTCGGCGAGGTCGAGGACCGGCTTGGCCTTGGCGCCGATCTGGAGGGCGGCGATTCCGGCGACGACGGCCAGGAAGACGATCTGAAGGACCTTCAGCTCGGTGAACGGCGTGACGATGTCCGTCGGCACGATCCCGGTGAGGAAGTCGATCCAGGAGCCGGTCTTCTTCGGGTCCTTGCCGTCGGCCGCGGTGAGGCCGGTGCCGGAACCGGGGTCGGTCAGCAGGCCGATGGCGATGCCGATGCCGACCGCGATCAGCGAGGTGATCATGAACCAGAGGAGGGTGCGGGAGGCGAGGCGCGCCGCGTTGTTCACCTTCCGCAGGTTGGTGATCGACACCAGGATCGCGAAGAAGACGAGCGGGGCGATGGCCAGCTTCAGCAGCTGGACGAAGATGTCGCCGGTCTTCTCCAGGGTGGTGCCGAGCCAGCTGATGTCCTGGCTGCGGGCTATCCAGCCGAAGAGGACACCGAGGGCGAGACCGGCGACGATCTGGGCCCAGAAGGGGAACTTGAACGAGGCCTTGGCAGGGGCCTGGGGGGTCGCGGACACGGACACTCTCCGGAGGTGGCGCACGAAGACAGGGGGGAAGTACTGCGGCGGTGAAGCGGTGCGGCAGCAGCCAGAAGGGCCGGCCGGGACGGCTGCTGTATCGATTCAGCTCAACAGCAACAGGCCGCGGACGCGCGGCGGCAGAGGTCGACGTGCAGGCGCATCACGAGCGGAAGGCTCGTGATCATGGGGGGCGCAACTGTGGTCAACATGTTGAACACGCTAACACTTCCCCTTTGGGAATCTCAAAGGGGCGCTTTGAGACAGCGGCGCACGAGGCCCTCTTGCGCAGGCCCGGAAAACACCACCGCCCCAGCGTTACGGGCGGTATACCCGGTGCTGGGGCGGTTCGATGTGTGATGAAGCCAACTGTGGCGTTACGAGGCCACCCGTGCCGCGTCGTCCGCCTGGTCCTCCTGGCTGCGGTTCGCGGCGAGCCGCTCCTTCGCACCCGCGACGCGTCCGGAGATCTGCGTGGACATCTCGTCGCGCTGCCTGCGCAGAAGGACGAAGGAGAGGGGGGCGGAGATCACGATGGCGAGCAGCACGACCCAGGCGGCGTTGGCCTCCCCGAGCCCCGCGGGCACCCAGCCGAGCCGGACGAGGCCCGCGACGGCGACGAGGCATCCGACGAAGATGCCCAGGCGCATCGCGGTGTAGCGGATCGTTGCGCTGGTCTTGAGGGACACGGTGACCCCTTCTCTCTCGTCGTGGTCTGCGGCGGCCGGTGCCCGGTGCCCGTCAAGTGAAGCACGCCGGGGTGCGGCCGCGGCCCTCCGGGGTCCGGCCGCGGGCAGCGCCGCGGGTCAGTGCAGCGGCAGCAGCATCGTGATGTCGTCGCGGTCGTCGCCCGGCGCCACCCGGATGGCGCCGGGCACGCGTCCGACCTCCTTGTAGCCGCAGGAGGCGTAGAAGTGCTCCAGGCCGTGACCGCCGCGGCAGCTGAGGCGGATGGCGTCGATGTTCCCGACGGAGCGGGCCGCGGCCTCGGTGGCGGCCATCAGCGCGCGCCCGTACCCCTTGCCCTGATGGCGCGGGTGGACCATCACCGTGTAGGCCCACAGCCAGTGGAGCTGGAGCCGGTGCGTGTTGCGGGTGAGGAAGGCGGTCGCGGCGACCGCCCCGTCCTCGTCGTACCCAAGGACCGGCCGGCAGCTCCCGTCGGCGACGCCGGCGAGGTGGCTGTCGAGCGAGGGGCGGATGTCGTCGGGGGTGACCGGGGGCACGAAGCCCACGGCGCCGCCCGCGTTGGAGACGTCGGCCCACAGCGCCAGGATCCCCTCACGGAGGGGAGGGTCGACGACCGGATCCAGGACGAAAGTAAGAGTCACTGCGCAAGATTACCCATTACTCGATCGGCCCGTCCAGAAAAAGGCGAACCCCGGCCCACGGGCCGGGGTTCGACTCACCGGGAAGCGGTCGGACGAGGCGTCAGACGCGCATCGCCTGCGGGGTCTCGCGCAGGTTCGCGTCCGGACCGGGGTACTCGCGGATGATCTCGTAGCGCGTGTTGCGCTCGACCGGGCGGAAGCCCGCTTCCCGGATCAGCTCCAGCAGATCGTCACGGCCCAGCTTGTTCGGGGTGCCGTAGTTGTCCGCGTCGTGCGTGATCTTGTATTCGACGACCGAGCCGTCCATGTCGTCCGCGCCGTGCTGCAGCGCGAGCTGGGCGGTCTGCACACCGTGCATCACCCAGAAGACCTTGACGTGCGGCACGTTGTCGAAGAGCAGTCGCGAGACGGCGAAGGTCTTCAGCGCCTCGGCGCCGGTCGCCATCGTCGTACGCGCCTGGAGCTTGTTGCGTACCTTGCCGTCCTGCATGTCCACGAAGTCGTGCTGGTACCGCAGCGGGATGAAGACCTGGAAACCGCCGGTCTCGTCCTGGAGCTCGCGCAGGCGCAGCACGTGGTCCACGCGGTGGCGCGGCTCCTCGATGTGCCCGTAGAGCATGGTCGAGGGGGTCTTGAGACCCTTCTCGTGCGCGAGCCGGTGGATGCGCGACCAGTCTTCCCAGTGGGTGCGGTGGTCGACGATGTGCTGCCGGACCTCCCAGTCGAAGATCTCCGCGCCGCCGCCCGTGAGCGACTCCAGACCGGCCTCGATCAGCTCGTCGAGGATGTCGGAGGCCGACATCCCCGAGATCGTCTCGAAGTGGTGGATCTCGGTCGCCGTGAACGCCTTCAGCGAGACGTTCGGCAGCGCCTTCTTCAGCTCGGAGAGCGAGCGCGGGTAGTAGCGCCACGGCAGGTTCGGGTGCAGGCCGTTGACGATGTGCAGCTCGGTGAGGTTGTCGTTCTCCATGGCCTTGGCCAGGCGCACGGCCTCCTCGATGCGCATCGTGTACGCGTCCTTCTCGCCCGGCTTGCGCTGGAACGAGCAGTACGCGCACGAGGCGGTGCACACGTTCGTCATGTTGAGGTGCCGGTTGACGTTGAAGTGGACGACGTCACCGTTCTTGCGCGTGCGCACCTCGTGGGCGAGGCCACCGAGCCAGGCCAGGTCGTCCGACTCGTAGAGGGCGATACCGTCCTCACGGGTCAGCCGCTCGCCGGAGCGGACCTTCTCCTCCAGCTCACGCTTGAGCCCAGCGTCCATGTGCCGGTCGCCTCCTCTAGATGCCTCTGCCTGTCCTGCGAACCCTGGCCAACCGTACTCTCAGGCTTCCTCGGGAAGTTCCCCGACCCGGTTCTCCCACTTCGTGGAGAGCACGATGGTCGTGCGGGTGCGCGATACGCCCTTGGTTCCGGAGAGCTTGCGAATGATCTTCTCCAGGCCGTCCACGTCGTTGGCGCGCACCTTCAGCATGAAGGAGTCGTCGCCCGCGATGAACCAGCAGTCCTCGATCTCCGCGAGGTCGCGCAGCCGCCGGGCCACGTCCTCGTGGTCCGCGGCGTCGGAGAGCGAGATGCCGATCAGCGCCGTGACGCCGAGGCCGAGCGAGGCGGAGTCGACCGTCGCGCGGTAGCCGGTGATGACGCCGGCCGTCTCCAGCCGGTTGATGCGGTCGGTGACGCTGGGGCCGGAGAGGCCCACGAGACGGCCCAGCTCCGCGTACGAGGCACGACCGTTCTCCCGGAGTGCCTGGATGAGCTGCCTGTCCACCGTGTCCATTTACGTGGAGCCTTCCATTATTCGGCGATCCTGCAAGTCTAGGTATAGAATCTAAGGCACACAGGGTCAACACCCTGTGAAATCTTTCAGCTGATCAATGACGATCTTCAGGAGTGGTTCACCGTGTTCACGATCGAGATGGCCTACGCACACATGCGGGAGCTCCAGGAGCTGGCCAACCGATCCCGTGCCCACCAGCCCGCCGCCGCCCACCGCGTCGACAAGGCCCGCAAGCCGCTCGGCCGCAAGAAGGCCTAGTCACCGGCGCTTGCCTCCCGGGGAGTACGGGAGCCTCCCAGCTCCCCCTCCCAACGGCGGTACAGCCGGTGCGGCACACCTGCCGCGTCCAGCACCCGCCCCGCGACGAAGTCCACCAGATCCTGGATGTGCGTCGCACCCGTATAGAACGCCGGAGAGGCGGGCAGCACGATCGCGCCCGCCTCGTCCAGCGCCACCAGATGGCGCAGCGTCTGCCCGTTCAGCGGGGTCTCCCGCACCGCGACCACCAGCCGGCGCCGTTCCTTGAGCGTCACGCTCGCCACGCGCTGGAGCAGGTCCTTCGACAGTCCGAGCGCCACCCCGGCCACACAGGCCGTGGACGCGGGGACGATGAGCATCCCCTTGACCGGATACGAGCCCGAACTCGGGCCCGCCGCCAGGTCCCCCGCACCCCAGTACCGGACGTCGTCCAGCTCCGGCCGTGCGAAGGTCTCGGGCTTCCCGTCGGCCCCGCGCCCCAGCCACTCGCCCAGGTCCTCGCGCCAGTGCGCGTCACGGAAGGCGATTCCGGTCTCGTCCAGCAGCGTGAGGCGCGAGGCGCGGCTCACCACCAGGTCGACACTCTCCCCCGCGGCCAGCAGCCCGCGGAGCACCGCCGCCGCGTACGGCGTCCCGGACGCTCCGGAAACCCCGACCACCCACGGGGTGCGCTTGCGCTCAGTCATACCTCCGAGACTATCCGGCCACCACCGATGGGCACTCAGTAAGGTGTCGAGACGTTCCCGTGACGGGACGCTACGAGGGGGCGAAGATGAGCACGACGGTGGAACCGGCCTGGACGCAGACCGACCGGGCCAAGGCTGCGGCCAAGCTGATGCTGGGCTGGGTGGCCCTGCTGTGGGCCCTGGAGGCCGTCGATCACCTCACCGGCCACGCCCTCGACCAGTACGGGATCGTCGCCCGCGACCCCGACAGCCTGACCGGCGTCGTCTCCGCGGCCTTCCTCCACTTCGGCTTCGACCACGTCGCCTCCAACAGCGTCCCGCTGCTGGTCCTCGGCTTCGTGGCGGCCCTGTCCGGGATCCGCCGCTTCCTCGCGGTGTGCGGCCTGATCGTGCTGGGCGACGGCCTCGGCACCTGGCTGATATCCCCGTCCGGCACGCTGACGCTGGGCGCCTCCGGCGTCGTCTTCGGCCTCTTCGGCTACCTTCTCGTGCGCGGCTTCGTCGAGCGCAAGGTGCTGGGCGTGGCGGTGGCCGTGGGCGTGACCGCTGTCTGGGGCACCTCGATCTTCGTCGGCATCCTCCCGACGAACACGGGCGTCAGCTGGCAGGGCCACCTGTGCGGCCTGGTGACGGGCATCGTGACGGCCCTGTACTTCCGCCGCCCGGCCCGTCGGCAGCCCGCCCTCACCGGCTGAGGCAGCTAGTGCTGTGACCGGGAAGGTTCACCGGGTCACAGCACTAGAGGGTCAGGCCTCGAACCGCCAGGTCGGCCAGCGCGCACACGAACAGGGCGATCCCGATGAAGCCGTTGACCGTGAAGAAGGCGCGGTTCAGGCGGGACAGGTCGTGCGGCTTCACGATCGTGTGCTCGTAGAAGAAGGCGACGACGACGATCGCCAGGCCCACCCAGAACAGCGCGCCCGCGTCGGTGGCCAGCGCGTACCAAGCCAGCAGGGCCGTGGTCACGACGTGCGCGCCGCGCGCGCCCCAGAGGGCGGCCGGGACGCCGAAGCGGGCCGGGACGGACTTGACGCCGTCCGCGCGGTCCGAGGCCACGTCCTGGGAGGCGAAGATCAGGTCGAAGCCGCCGATCCACACGCCCACCGCCAGGCCCAGGATCACCGCGTCCCAGGACCACTCGCCGGTGACGGCCAGCCAGGCCCCGATCGGCCCTATGGCCTGGGCCAGGCCCAGGATGGCGTGCGGGAAGTTCGTGAAACGCTTGCCGTACGGATAGACCACCATCGGGATCACCGCGACGGGCGCCAGCATCAGGCACAGCGGGTTCAGCAGCGCCGCGGAGCCGAGGAATACCAGGAGCGCGATCCCCGCCCCGGTCCAGGCCGCGCGGACCGACACCGCGCCGGTGACCAGCTCACGGCCGGCCGTACGGGGGTTACGGGCGTCGATCTCGCGGTCGATGATCCGGTTGGCGGCCATCGCGAAGGTCCGCAGCCCCACCATGCAGATGGTGACGAGCAGCAGTACGCCCCAGTGGATGCGCCGGTCGAGCTGGAACATGGCGGTGAACGCCGCGATGTAGGCGAAGGGCAGCGCGAAGACCGAGTGCTCGATCAGCACGAGCCTCAGGAACGCCTTGACCTTGCCGGTCGGCTGCGGCGCCGGGTCCCGCCCGATCACCTCGTCGGCGGTCGTCATCATGCGAGGGCTCTCCGGAATTCTTCGAGGTCGGCCAGCAGGCTCGCGCGGTTGATCGTGCCCGTCTCCAGGGAGACCGTCGGCGCCCCTTCGGGCTCGGGCGGGGTGGCGTGCACCGTGAACACGTAGCCCTCGCCCGTGCGGGGGTCGGTGTTCGGGCGGCCGTCGAGCCGCAGCACCGCGCCGGCCTCGACGGTGAACGCCTCACCGGTGCCCAGCGCGGCCTGCAGCCGCTCCGCGAAGTCGTCGGCCTCGGCGTCGCGCAGGCCGGGCAGCTCGAAGCCGCCGTCGCACTCGAAGCTGTCGTCCAGCACCAGGGCCCACACGTTGCCCGGGCCCGCGAACTCCTCGGCGGAGACGCCCGCCTGCTCGGCGGCAGCCCGGACCCCCGGGTCCGCCGGGTCGAGCCGCGGGCGCATGAGGAGCATGAACGTCGTGTCCCCGCCGATGAACAGCGCCGGTCCGCCGAAGTCGGAACTCACAGGCCGTACTCCTTCCAGCGGCGGTCCACCAGGGCGGCGGTGGCCGGGTCGGACTCGACCATGTCGGGCCAGCCGCCGTCGCGGGTGTAGCCCTCCTCGGGCAGTTTCTTGGTGGCGTCGATACCCGCCTTGCCTCCCCAGAACTGCTGGTACGAGGCGTGGTCCAGGTGGTCCACCGGTCCCTCGACGACGGTGAGGTCGCGCGAGTAGTCGGTGTTGCCGAGGGCTCGCCAGGAGACCTCGTGCAGGTCGTGGACGTCGCAGTCCTTGTCGACCACGATGATCAGCTTGGTCAGCGACATCATGTGCGCGCCCCAGATGGCGTGCATGACCTTCTGGGCGTGCTTCGGGTACTTCTTGTCGATCGAGACGATCGCGCAGTTGTGGAAGCCGCCCGATTCCGGGAGGTGGTAGTCCACGATGTCCGGCACGATGATCTTGAGCAGGGGCAGGAAGAACCGCTCCGTCGCGCGGCCGAGCGGGCCGTCCTCGGTCGGCGGCCGGCCGACGACGATCGACTGGATGAGCGGACGCCTGCGCATCGTCACGCAGTCGATCTTCAGGGCCGGGAAGGGCTCCTGCGGGGTGTAGAAGCCGGTGTGGTCGCCGAAGGGACCCTCCGGGAGCATCTCGCCGGGCTCCAGCCAGCCCTCGATCACGACCTCCGCGTTGGCCGGGACCTGGAGGGGGACCGTCTTGCAGTCGACCATCTCGATCCGCTTGCCCGCGACGAAGCCGGCGAAGAGGTACTCGTCGATGTCGCCCGGCAGCGGCGCGGTGGACGCGTACGTCACCGCGGGCGGGCAGCCGAAGGCGATCGCGACCGGCAGCCGCTCGCCCTTCGCCGCGGCGACGGCGTAGTGGTTGCGGCTGTCCTTGTGGATCTGCCAGTGCATGCCGATGGTGCGCTTGTCGTGGCGCTGGAGCCGGTAGAGGCCGAGGTTGCGGACGCCGGTCTCGGGGTGCTTGGTGTGGGTCAGGCCGAGGTTGAAGAAGTCGCCGCCGTCCTTGGGCCAGGTGAAGAGGGCCGGGAGCTGGTCGAGGTCCACGTCGTCGCCGGTGAGGACGACCTCCTGGACGGGCGCGGATTCGCCCTTCACCTTCTTCGGCGGCACGTGCACCATCGAGCCGAGCTTGCCGAAGGCCTCGCGGACCCCGATGAAGCCCTGCGGGAGCTCCGGCTTCAGCAGCCCGCCGATCTTCTCGCTGATCTCGCCGTACGACTTGAGGCCGAGGGCCTTCAGGAGGCGGCGGTCGGTGCCGAAGACGTTCATGGCCAGCGGCATCGCCGAGCCCCTGACGTTCTCGAAGAGGAGCGCCGGGCCCCCCGCCTTGTTCACTCTGTCGACGATCTCCCCGACCTCCAGGTACGGGTCGACTTCGGCCTTGATGCGCTTGAGGTCGCCCTCCCGCTCCAGAGCCCGGAGCAGCGAGCGGAGATCGTCGTAAGCCATAGGGGTCAGTATCCGTCACCAACTACCCTGGAGGCGTCACCGGGGCCCTGACGCGGGCCCCCCGTCACTGACTGGGAGTCGGTCCCACACCGTGCTGCGCTATCTGCCGTTCCTGCTGATCCTCGCGCTGACCATCTACGCCTTCATCGACTGCCTGAACACTCCGGAGCCGGAGGTCAAGCACCTCCCCAAGGTGGTCTGGGTGATCATCATCCTGCTCTTCTCCATCGTGGGGCCGGTCGTATGGCTGTTCGCGGGCAAGGACCGGGCGGCCCCGGGCGGGGGCCGCGCGCGCCGGACGCAGTGGGTGGCGCCCGACGACAACCCGGAGTTCCTGAAGTCGCTGCGCGACGAGCAGGAGAAGAAGGACAGGGACCAGGACAAGGGCCAGGGCTAGGCCGGATCCTTCGTCCAGCGCGCCCACGGCAGCACGCGGCCTTCTCGGTACCGGCGCAGGTGACCTCCAGGGAGCCTGCGGTCAGGGTCCACACCTGCTCGCGGCCCACGGAGTGCTCGGGGCCTGGCTGTCGGCGGGCATGGCCACGTGCCGGCTGCTGAGCTCGGAGCTGGGTCGTGCGCGCCAGCCTTCCACGGGGAGGGCGGACTGCGCCCGGTGGGGTGACCCCTCAGGCGCGGGCGAGGGAGGCGTAGGCCTCCCGCAGGGCCGCCCAGCGGGTGTCCGTCCAGGCGGACCAGTCCGCCGGCTGCCCGGCCAGGGCGGAGTCCAGCAGCTCGAAGTGTTCGTGCCAGCCCGCCAGGCAGTCCAGGCGCTCGTCCTCCGGCCCGCCCCGCTCGTTCACGAACCGGATCACGGTCGAATCGGTCCCGACGGGCTCCAGGTGGAAGCGGATCCGCCCGTGCTCGGTGACCGTGTATTCGGCGACCCGCTCCACGTCCCAGGCGGTGACCCGCCCGGTCACCACGGCCCCGGTGTTCAGCCAGCGCAGCGTGATCGCCCCGCCGAGCCTGCGCTCCAGGACGTCCGCCGCCGCCAGCCAGCCGCGCAGCCCGTCCGGCGTGGTCAGGGCGGGCCACAGGGCCTCGTAGGCGTGCGGCAGGTGCAGCTCGAAGCGGAGCAGCCAGTGGTCCTCGCCGCGCTGCTCGCTGGTGGCATGGCTCACGAGAGTCATGCCACCAGCGTCCCACTCCCGCCGGTCAGACGCCCGCGTACGAGTGCTTGCCGCTGAGCAGGATGTTCACGCCGTAGTAGTTCCAGATCCAGCAGGCGAAGGCGAAGAGCGCGAGGTAGGCGGCCTTGCGGCCCTTCCAGCCGGCGGTGGCACGGGCGTGCAGGTAGCAGGCGTAGGCCACCCAGGTGACGAAGGACCAGACCTCCTTGGGGTCCCAGTTCCAGTAGCGGCCCCAGGCGTCGCCGGCCCAGATCGCGCCCGCGATGATCGTGAACGTCCACAGCGGGAAGACGGCCGCGTTGATGCGGTACGAGAACTTGTCGAGGGAGGCCGCCGAGGGCAGCCGCTCCAGCACCGAGCTGCGGAACCTGCCCGGCGTGCGGCCCGCCTCCAGCTGGCTCTCGTAGGAGTCCCGGAAGAGGTAGAGCACCGCGCCCGCGGCGCCGATGTAGAAGACCGCGCCGCAGAAGATCGCCGTGGAGACGTGGATCCACAGCCAGTACGAGTGCAGGGCCGGGACGAGCTGGTCGCTGTCGGTGTAGAGCCAGGTGACCGCGATGCCGAGGTCCAGCAGGACGGTGGTGACCAGGATCAGGCCGAGCCAGCCGACGTTCTTCTTCAGGGCGAGCAGCACCAGGTACACGCCGACGGCCACCGTGGAGAAGGTGATCGAGAACTCGTACATGTTGCCCCAGGGGGCCCGCTCCACCGACAGGGCGCGGGCGACCACCCCGGCCGCCTCGACGAGGAAGGCGAGCGCGGTCAGCGAGACCGCGATCCGCCCGTACAGGTCGCCCTGCACGGTGCCGCCGGCGGCGCCGGGGCCGTCCGGGACGTCCCGGGTGCCGGCGGCGGAGCGGGTGGTGACCTTGGGCTGTTCGAGGACGGCGGTGGCCCCGGCCTTGCCGCGGACCTGCACGGCGGGGGCGGCCGCTCCGCCCGCCGCGGCCTCCTTGGCGGCGGTCAGCGCGGCGGCCGTACGGCCCACCTTGCTGCGGCTGCCGAAGGTCCACTCGGCGATGTGCGCGAAGAAGGCGAGCATGTAGACCGCCATCGACGAATAGATCAGGTAGTTGCTGATCTCAGCCAGGTTCTCGTTGGCTGCGGCTGCGAGCGGCGTCATCCGCGCTCTCCTTCAGGGGTTTCTTCAACAGGACCAGACGCCGTGGGCGCCTGCTGGTGCAGCTGGGCGGCGAGCTCCGCCAGCTCCTGCGGGAGCCTGGTGGACTCGCTGCGGCCCAGGCCCGCCATCTCGACGACGGTCACGCCGTCCTTGCCGGTCACCGCGCGGACCCAGATCCGCCGGCGCTGGATGAACAGCGATCCGGCCAGGCCCGCGATGGCGGCGATCGCACCCGTGAGGGCGAGGCCGCTGCCGGGCTGATGGGTGACGGAGAAGGTGGCCCAGCGCTCGATGCCCTCGAACTTCACGGTGCCCGCGCCACCCGGCAGGGTCATCGTGTCGCCGGGCGCCAGCTTCTGCTTGAACTGCTGGCCCGACTCGTCCTTGAAGGGCTCCATCTTGGTGGTGGTGAGCCGGTAGACGTTCTGCGGCAGGCCCGAGTCCACGCCGAGGCTGCCGTGCCAGGCGTTGAGCATGAGCTGCGGGTTCAGGAGGGCGGGGAACTGCGAGAACATCGTGCCCATGCCCTCACCGGCGAAGCTCGGCACGAAGACGGCGTTGAAGCCGAGCTGCTCCTTCTTCCCGTCCTTGTCCTTGTAGCCGTCGGTGACCTTGACGGCTCCGGTGGAGGTGAGGTTGGCGTCCTGCGGCAGCATCGGCACGGCGTCCTTGAAGATCACCTTGCCGGTGGAGTCGGTCACCGAGACGATCGGCGCGTAGCCGTGGCCGAGCAGGTAGACCTTGGAGCCGTCGACCTCCAGGGGCTTGTTGACCTGGATCTCACGCTTCTGCGGAGCGCCGTGGGCGCCGTCCGAGAAGGTGACGTACGCCTTGAAGTCGCGCGGGGTGCCCCGCTGCGGGCCGGTCATCTCGTACGTCGCGTCGAACCGGTCCAACGTGAAGCTGAACGGCGGCAGGTCGTCCGGCTCGAAGAGGGTGCCGGACTTGAAGTCGTCGTACTGGGTGAGCGTGTTCGAGAAGCCGGTGCCGCGCAGGACCAGTTTGCCGCCCTCGGACTTGAAGTACTGGCCCCAGGCGAAGGCCACCAGCATCACGATCAGCGCGACGTGGAAGATCAGGTTCCCGGCCTCGCGGAGGTAGCCCTTCTCCGCCGCGACGTGGCCCTCGCCGGCCTCGGTGCGGAAGCGGCTGCCGCGGAGCACCGTGCGCGCGTACGAGAGGACCTCGTCCGGAGTCTTGTCGGTGCGCCAGGTGGTGTGGGCGGGCAGCCGGTCGAGGCGCCGGGGGGCGGCCGGCGGGCGGCCGCGGAGCTGGCCGACGAACTGCCAGGAGCGCGGCACGATGCAGCCGATGAGCGAGATGAACAGCAGCAGGTAGATCGCGGAGAACCACACCGAGCTGTAGACGTCGAAGAGCTGGAGCTTCTCGGCGACGGTCACCCAGGAGGGGTTGTCACGCTTCCAGTCGACGACCTTCATCGCGTCGACGTTGTTCTGCGGGATGATCGACCCGGGGATGGCACCCAGGGACAGCAGGAAGAGCAGGATCAGCGCCACCCGCATGGAGGTGAGCTGCCGCCAGAACCAGCGGGCCCAGCCGATCACGCCGATGCCGACGGCCGGCCCGGTGGGGCTGTCCTCCAGCGGGGCGGTGGAGAGCTGGGCACCTGCTGCGGCGTCGGTGGGGTCCGCCTCGGCGGACGTGTCGGTGCTCGCTTTGTCTGTCGTACTCATGTGCCTTCAGTCCTCAGATCCCCACCGTGAAGCCTTGGGTCCCGCTCTGCCTGTCGCTGACGATGCTGTCCCACGAACCTGTGATGCGGAACTTCCGCATCGCCCACGAGATCACTTCTCCGCGAGGACCGGGTCGACCATCGACCGCAGCTGCTCGTCGTTGACCGGGGCCAGGGTGCGGGCGGCGATCTTGCCGTCCTTGTCGAGGACGATCGTGGAGGGGATGGCGTTGGGGTTGAGCGTGCCCTTGGGGAAGCGGAGCATCAGCTTCCCTGCGGGGTCGTAGAGGCTCGGGTAGGTGATCCCGTAGGTCTCTTCGAAGGCGATCGCGTTCTGTTTGCTGTTGTCGCGGGTGTTGATCCCGACGAACGCGACGTCCTTGCCGGCGTCGGCGTACTCCTTGGAGACCGTCGCGAAGTGGCCGGCCTCGGCGCGGCACGGCGGGCACCAGGAGCCCCACACGTTGAGGACCACGACCTTGCCCTTGAGCGTGGTGGTGTCCAGGGTCCCGTCGTCGACGGTCTCGCCGTCGAGCCCCGGGGCCTCGGCGCGCTCCTCCTTGGACACGGTGGAGATGCCGCTCGCACCCGTGACGTAGTTGCCGCCGGACCCGCTGACCGGCTTGCCGCCGTCAGGCCCCCCGCACGCCGACAGCGCGAGGGCGCCTGCCAGGGTCGCCACGGCCAGCAGGGTGGCACGGCCGCCGGTCGAGCGGCGGCTACTACGACGGATACGCGCGCGGCTAAGGCTCATGTGAAAAGTTTCGCATGAGCAATTCGCGGATCTTCCGCACCCCCCGGAGCGATGCCCGGGCCCTGGTCAGGCGCTGCTGCGCCGTCCCGTCAGGCGGCGGTCAGGTACGCGCTCCAGCCGCCGGCCGGTGACTGGCCCGGGCCGAGGCCCCGGAGCCTGGCGAGCACCTTGGGGTCCTGGACCTCCAGCCAGTCGGTGAACTGCCGGAAGGACACGAGCCGTACGTCCCTTTTGTCCGCCATGCCCTTGAGTGCCTCCTCGACGGCATCCATGTAGATGCCGCCGTTCCACTCCTCGAAGTGGTTGCCGATGAACAGGGGCGCCCGGTTGGTCTCGTAGGCCCGCCGGAAGCCGCCCAGGTAGGTGGCCGTGGCCTGGGTGCGCCAGCCCGGGTAGTTGGCGGGCACGCCCCTCGTCGTGCTCTTCGACTGGTTGGCGAGGATGTTGTAGTCCATCGAGAGGACCTCGAAGGAGTGCCCGGGGAACGGCAGGGACTGCAGCGGCAGGTCCCAGATGCCGGACCTGCGCACCGGCCAGACCTGGAGGCCGCCGGGCGAGCTGGAGTCGTAGCTCCAGCCCAGCCGCTCGGCCGTCGGCAGCAGGCCGTCCCGGCCGAGGAGGCAGGGGGTGCGGGCGCCCTTCAGCTCCTTGGCGTAGTCGAAGGGCAGGGGTTCGAGGTCGGTGAATCCGGTGTTCGTGCGCCAGTTGGTGACGAAGGACACGGCCTGGTCGATCTCACTGTGCCAGTCGTCCGGCGTCCACCTGCCAACCGAGCCGGAGCCCGCGCAGAAGTGACCGTTGAAGTGCGTGCCTATCTCGTGCCCGTCGAGCCAGGCCTGGCGCACGTACGTGAGGGTGGAGCGGACGTTCTCGTCCTTGAGGTAGCCGATGTCCGAGGCCCCGACGGGGTTGTTCGGCGGCCGGTAGAGGTGCCGCTTCGACTCGGGCAGCAGATAGATGCCCGAGAGGAAGAAGGTCATGGCCGCGCCGTGGTCCTTGGCTAGCTTGAGGAAGCGCGGGAAGAGACCGTTGCCGATCTCCCCCGCGCCGTCCCAGCTGAAGACGACGAACTGCGGCGGGGTCTCGCCCGGCTGCAGCGGCACGGGCGCGTCCGGCTGGTTCGGCTGCGGGCCGGTGTCGGCGGTGGAGCCGTCACCGATGGGCCTGGCCGCCGGCTTCTCGCCGGGCTTCGGGTTCTTCGGGTTCCTGGCGGGTCCGGGAGCGCCGGGACCGGACGTGTCCGATGAGCCGCAGCCCGCGATTCCCATCGCGGCGGCCGCACCGAGTCCCAGTCCCAGCAACCCCCTCCGACTGACTCCCCTGATGTCGCGCATGTCACCGTCCCCACTGTCGACCACCCATACCGACCCGAAATCCATATAAACGGACAATCAGATCGGACATGCGAGCTGACACGGTGATTCCCGCGCGACTTGTATTTAGTTGGGCCGAACCGTAACGGCCTGTAACAGTCGGTCGATCAAGACCCGATCAGGGAACGGCACCCGGCTCGGGCGCTCAGGGACTCAGGCGCCGAACGCCTTGGACGCACCCTTCACCGGCTTGGCCCCGGCCAGCAGATGGGCCGGGACCAGATCCCGGGCCGGCTCGCTGTAGCCCACCGACACCAGCTTGTCGCCCTGGAAGGTGAAGGAGGTCATCGAGGCGAGCGTGCACTGCCGGCGCCGCGGGTCGTGCCACAGCCGGCGCTTCTCCGCGAAGCTGCGCACGATCCAGATCGGCAGCTGGTGGCTGACCGCCACCGCCTCACGGCCGCGGGCCGCGTCGCGCGCCGCCTCCAGCGCACTCATCATCCGGACCACCTGCTCGACGTACGGCTCGCCCCAGGACGGCTTGAACGGGTTCGTCAGGTGCTTCCAGTTGCCGGGCTTGCGCAGCGCGCCGTCACCGACACCGAAGGTCTTGCCCTCGAAGACGTTCTCCGCCTCCAGCAGCCGCGCATCCGTCGCCAGGTCCAGGCCGTGGACCTTGGCGATCGGCTCCGCCGTCTCCTGCGCGCGCTCCAGCGGGGAGGACACCACGTAGGCGATGTCCCGGCCCTTGAGGTGCTCGGCGACCCGGTCCGCCATCTGCCGGCCCAGCTCGGAGAGGTGGTAGCCGTCACGGCGCCCGTAGAGCACACCCTCGGGGTTGTGCACCTCACCGTGGCGCACCAGGTGCACGACGGTGAGCTCGGGGGTGGCGGGGGTGGCGGGCGTGGCGCTGCTGCTCATGCGGTGGCCTCCGCGGCGGCTCGGGCGGCGGCCGGCAGCGCCGCCGCGATGCGCTCGATCGCCTTCTCGTCGTGGGCGGTGGAGACGAACCAGGACTCGAAGGCGGACGGCGGCAGGTAGACGCCCTGCGCCAGCATCGAGTGGAAGAACCCGTTGAAACGGAAGCTCTCCTGCTTCTTGGCGTCGTCGTAGTTGCGCACCTCGTCCTCGGTGAAGAAGACGGAGAACATGTTGGACGCGGTCTGCAGCCGGTGCGCCACGCCCTCCTTGGTGAGCGCGCCGGTGACCAGGCCCTGGATCTCCTTCGAGACCGCGTCGACCTTCTCGTACGCGGCCGCGTCCAGCAGGCGCAGCTGCGCGAGACCGGCGGCGGTGGCGATGGGGTTACCGGAGAGCGTGCCGGCCTGGTAGACGGGACCGGCGGGGGCGAGGTGGCCCATGACGTCGGCGCGGCCACCGAAGGCCGCGGCGGGGAAGCCGCCGCCCATGACCTTGCCGAAGGTCATCAGGTCGGGCTTGACCCCGTCGACCCCGTACCAGCCGGCGCGCGAGGTCCGGAAGCCGGTCATGACCTCGTCGGAGATGTAGAGCGCGCCGTTCTCCCGGCAGAGGTCCGCGAGCCCCTGGTTGAAGCCGTCGGCAGGGGTTACCACGCCCATGTTGCCGGGCGCGGCCTCGGTGATCACACAGGCGATCTCGCCGGGGTGCGCGGCGAACGCCGCCCGCACCGCTTCGAGGTCGTTGTAGGGGAGGACGATCGTGTCGCCGGCCTGCGCGCCCGTCACACCGGGGGTGTCGGGAAGCGCGAAAGTCGCCAGACCGGAACCGGCGGCGGCCAGCAGCGCGTCCACGTGACCGTGGTAGCAGCCGGCGAACTTCACGACCTTGGCGCGACCGGTGAAGCCGCGGGCCAGCCGGATCGCCGACATGGTCGCCTCGGTGCCGGAGGAGACCAGGCGGACCTGCTCCACGGGTTCGATGCGCGCGACGATCTCCTCGGCCAGCGCCACCTCTCCCTCACCGGGCGTACCGAAGGAGGTACCGCGGGCGACGGCCGCCTGGACGGCCTCGATCACCTCGGGGTGCGAATGGCCGAGGATCATCGGCCCCCACGAGCACACGAGGTCGACGTACTCACGACCGTCGGCGTCGGTGAGGTACGGACCGGTCCCGGACACCATGAACCGGGGCGTACCGCCCACGGCGCGGAAGGCGCGCACGGGAGAGTTCACGCCGCCGGGGGTCACGAGGGAGGCGCGCTCGAAGAGCGTCTGCGAAACTGGGGCTTCATACGGGTACGGGTAGCTCACACCAGCCATGGTCTCAGAGGCCGCGACAGACTTGCGGACGGGCGTTTCACCGCGTCGCCGCGGGGGAGGTCACTGCCATGATGATCAGGCTGCGTGGCGGGGGCCACGGGGCCGGGGCGAGCAAGACCAGTCGGGTGGAGATATGCAACGCGGTGGTGGACCGGGCGAGGGAACGGACGGCCTCGATCCGCAGCGCGCCCGCGAGGCCCGCCGCCGGGGCAAGCACCGCCGCCACGGCATGGAGGCGGCCGACGCCGTCCCCGGGCCGGCGGCCCCGTCCGAGGACCTGCCCAAGGGCCGCGGCATGGGAGTGACGTACAAGTACTTCGGCGCCCCCGACGGAGCCACGGCGGCCCGCGTCCCGGTCACGATGCGGCCGGAGGAGCTCGGCGGCGACGAGCTCGGCATGGGCGGCCTCTTCACCAAGATCAAGCCGGAAACGGTGGCCGCGATGGTCCTCACCGGCATCGAAGGCATACCCCTCCACAAGGTGCCCCCGCTGGAGCTGGTCGTCCTCCACCCCGACTACGCGGTGGTCAAGCTTCCGATGACCGTGGTCGACCCGCTGCGCGGAATCGGCGAGGAATCGGTGGGCGCGGCGGCCTTCATCTGGTCCACGGTCCCGGACCGCGGCGGCCCGAGCGACGCCTTCAACGTCTACCAGCTGCTCCACGAGTGGCAGGATTTCAGCCACCGCCTCCACGAGGCCGGACACCAGCCGTACTGCCTGGTCTGGCCCTGACCGGCAGCTCCCGGACGTCCGCGCGCAGCTCCCGCGACAGCGTCCACGCCTTCCCCGGCACCGACCACCCGGCGTCCAACGCGGTATGCCGGCGGGCCGGCTTCGAGTACCTGGGCGACGTCGACTTCGAGTACCCGCCCGGCGTGCCCCACCCGAGCTGCGACTGGCGCTACCGGGTGGGGCGTCCGCAGGGCGGCGTCACGCCGTCAGGATGATGCGGCCGCGGACCCCGGGCGTACCGAGGTGGGCGTGGGCCTTCGCGGCCTCGCCGAGCGGGAAGGTGTCCGCGACCCGCAGGGTCAGCGCGCCCGCGTCGACCAGGGCCACCAGGCGGGCCAGGTGCGCCCCGTCCGCCGCGACCTCCTGCTCCACGACCCGGACACCGCGCTCGGCGGCCGGGGCGTGGTTCGGGATCAGGCCCACGTAGACCCCGCCGTCGCGGACGGAGCCCAGCGCGGCCTCGCCCAGCACCGCCGCGTCCAGGACCCCGTCCACGGGCCCGGCCGGAGCCGCGCCGCGCGGGACGAACCCGGTCGCGCCCAGGGACCGTACGAACTCCTCGTCCTCGGCGCCCGCCAGGGCCGTCACCTCCAGGCCGGCCTGCACGGCGAGCTGGACGGCCAGCCCGCCGACGACGCCCGCGGCCCCGGTGATCAGCACCGACGAGCCGGGGGCGAGCCCCAGCAGGTCCACGGCGCGGGCGGCGGTGAGGCCGGCCAGCGGGAGCCCGGCCGCGGCCACCGCGTCCACGGTGACCGGGGCGGACGCGACGGCGGAGGCGTCGAGCACCACGTACTGCGCGTGCGTGCCCAGCGGCTTCACCGGCCCGTAGTGCAGTCCCACGACCCGGTCGCCGGTGTTGCGGCCGGTCACGCCGGCGCCGATCTCGTCGATCTCCCCGGACACGTCCCAGCCGAGGCCGAGCCGCTGCCCGGCGCCGCCGAAGATCCCGGCGCGGACCGCGCCGTCCACCGGGTTGAGCCCGGCGGCGGTGACCTTGACGCGGACCTGGCCGGCCGCGGGGCGGGGCACCGGGACCTCGGCCAGTTCGACCTGCTCCGGGCCGCCGAACCCGGTCACCACGGCCGCCAGCATGGTCTGCTCGCTCATCTTCATCTCTCCCTTTCGCCGATGCGCTCGTGCGCTCGCGCTCACTCGTCCACGTGTTCGCGCGTTTCCGATGAGCACTAACTTAAGGAGAGGTACTCTCTTTTCGTAAGTACGCACTCGAAGGTGCGTACCCGACCCGGAAGTGGGGTACCCATGGCCACCAGCACCGCCGCGGCCCGCCGCGAGGAAGCTCGTTTCGCCTATGACGCCTTCCTCAAGGAGTGCCCCACCGGCCAGCTCCTGTCCCGCATCAGCGACAAGTGGGTCGGCCTCATCGTCAGCGCCCTCGGCCAGGCCGAGGACCGCTCCATGCGCTACAGCGACCTCGGCCGCAAGATCCCCGGCGTCAGCCAGAAGATGCTCACCCAGACCCTCCGCTCCCTCGAACGCGACGGCCTCGTCACCCGCACCGTCACCCCCACCGTC
This sequence comes from Streptomyces sp. NPDC040545, assembly GCF_055595065.1. NCBI lineage: Bacteria > Bacillati > Actinomycetota > Actinomycetes > Kitasatosporales > Streptomycetaceae > Streptomyces > Streptomyces sp. NPDC040545. Next base: position 46,725 of record NZ_JBVIWA010000001.1, on the reverse strand, counting down.
CCCGCCCGCGTCGACTACCGGCTCACCGACCTCGGCAGCAGCCTCGGCTGCCTCCTGTCCTCCGTGAAGCTCTGGGCCGAAAACCACTTCGACGAGGTCAGCGCCCACCGCGACACCTACGACCAGGCCACGGCGACGTCATAATTCCGCCGCGGCCACCACCGCGGAAATGGCATGCTGAGCACGTGAACGGACCCGCCATTCAGCTCACCCTCGCCCCCGAACTGCGCCTCTTCGCCCCGCCCAGCCGGCGCGCCGAACGCGTACCGACCACCACCGACGGCGCCTCCAGCCTCGGCCACGTCGTCGAATCGGCCGGCGTCCCGCTCACCGAAGTCGGCCGCCTCCTCGTCGACGGCCACGAGGTACCCGTCTCCTACGTGCCCCAGGACGGCCAGAACGTCGAGGTGTACGGCGTCGAGCGGCCCCAACAGGTCCCCGGCGCCCCGCTCCGCTTCCTCCTCGACGTCCACCTCGGCACCCTCGCCCGCCGGCTGCGCCTGCTGGGCGTCGACGCCGCCTACGAGAACGAGGACATCGGCGACCCCGCCCTCGCCACCCGCTCCGCGGCCGAACGGCGCGTACTGCTCTCCCGCGACCGCGGACTGCTGCGCCGCCGCGAGCTGTTCGCCGGCGCGTACATCTACAGCGACAACCCCGACGAGCAACTGCGCGACGTACTGGGCCGGTTCGCGCCCACCCTCGCGCCGTGGACCCGCTGCACCGCCTGCAACGGCCCGCTCCACGAGGCCGACAAGGAGAGCGTCGGCGACCGCCTGGAACACGGCACGCACCGTTCCTACGACGTGTTCGCGCAGTGCACCGAGTGCGAGCGCGTCTACTGGCGCGGCGCCCACCACGCCCGCCTGGAACGGATCGTCGACGAGGCCCTCGTGGAGTTCGGCACCGCCTGAGCCGTGCCCGGGCGGAGGGGGCGGACGGACCCGGCGGGCGGACCCGGTCCGGTCGGATCCGGCGGTCGGACCGGACCGGGCGGACCGGACCGGGCGGACCGGACCGGGCGGACCCGGCGGGCGCGCCTAGAACGCGTAGGCGTCGCCCGTGTCCAGCGCCAGCACCACATGCTCGTTGTTGGCGTGGTTCCGGTCCATCGCACCGCCGTTCCACCACGTGTCGACCCGCACCGCCACCTCCGGCACCCGCTCCCGCAGCTCCAGCATCAGCCCGATGTGCCGCCCCCGCCCGTGCAGCGGCAGCGGCCCCGTCTCGCACACCACCTCGCGCAGACCCGCCCGCGCGCAGCCCTCCGACAGCTCCTGCCGGTCCGCGAGCTCCGCCGACAGCCGTACCCGCACCGTCGCGTTCGGCAGCGCGGCGGGCCCGTCGTTCTCCGGGACCAGCCAGATCCGCAGCCGCGCCCCGGACAGGGCCACCCGGCCGTGGTAGGCCACATCGGCCTCCGGCCCGTCCCCCGTCGATGCCTGCGCCGACCCGGGAACACCCGCGCCGAGCGCCAGCAAACCCGCCACCACCACACTTCGTACGGCACCACGGCGCACCGACACCACCTCCTCGCGCGGAGGCTAGCCACCGGCACCCCCGGCCGGTCGGACCATCACACGAACGAGGGCGCGCCCACCCCCATCTGCCGTGCGTACCTTTGAGCCATGCCGATCACCCTCCTGGCCCGCTCCGCCGCCCTCTTCCTCCTCGCCGCACTCCTGGAGATCGGCGGCGCCTGGCTCGTCTGGCAGGGCGTCCGCGCCCACAAGGGCTGGGCCTGGATCGGCGCCGGGGTGATCGCCCTCGGCCTCTACGGCTTCGTCGCCACCCTCCAGCCCCAGGGCGACTTCGCCCGCGTCCTCGCCGCCTACGGCGGAGTCTTCGTCGCCGGATCCCTCGTATGGGGCGTCGTCGCCGACGGCTACCGCCCCGACCGCTGGGACATCACCGGAGCCCTGGTCTGCCTCGCCGGCATGGCCGTGATCATGTACGCCCCGCGCGGCCGCTGAGCCGCGCCTATGCTGGCGGGTAATCGCCCGTACGAACGACCGAGGAGCCCGCACATGAGCACGGCCGCCACCCGAACCGCCGTAGTCACCGGCGCGAGCAGCGGCATCGGCGCGGCCACCGCCCGACAGCTCGCCGCAGCCGGCTACCACGTCGTCCTCACCGCCCGCCGCAAGGACCGCATCGAAGCCCTCGCCGCCGAGCTCACCGAGGCAGGCCACCAGGCCACCGCGCACGCCCTCGACGTCACCGACCGCACCGCCGTCGACGCCTTCGCCGCCTCCCTGGCCCGCTGTGACGTACTCGTGAACAACGCCGGCGGCGCCATCGGAGCCGAGCCCGTCGCCACCGGCGACCCCGCCGACTGGCGCACGATGTACGAGGTCAACGTCATCGGCACCCTCCACGTCACCCAGGCCCTGCTCCCCGCCCTCACCGCCTCCGGCGACGGCACCGTCGTGGTCCTCTCCTCCACCGCCGGCCACTCCACGTACGAGGGCGGAGCCGGCTACGTCGCCGCCAAGAACGGCGCCCGCGTCCTCGCCGAGACCCTGCGCCTGGAGATCGTCGGCCAGCCCGTACGCGTCATCGAGATCGCCCCGGGCATGGTCAAGACCGAGGAGTTCGCGAAGACCCGCTTCCGCGGCGACTCGGAGAAGGCCGAGAAGGTCTACGCGGGCGTCGCCGAACCCCTCTCCGCCGACGACGTGGCCGACACCATCACCTGGGCCGTGACCCGCCCCAGCCACGTCAACATCGACCTCCTGGTGGTCCGCCCCCGCGCCCAGGCCTCGAACACCAAGGTCCACCGCGAGCTCTAGGGGCAAGGCACCCCTGGTGCTGTGACCGGGAAGGTTCACCGGGTCACGACGCCCGGCACAGCACTAGAGAACCCCCGCCGCCTTCAGGTGCGGCATGAGGGCCGCCGGCTTCAACCCGGCGGCCCTCGCCGCGTCCAGAGCCCGCTGGAGGTCCGCCGCCAGCGTCGGCGTGAAGTGCAGCAGCACGATGTCCCCGGCCTGCAGCCGCGGCGTGGGCGGGGTCTCGCCCCAGGTGGTGAGATCGTGCGTCCAGGTGATCAGCGCCTTCACCCCGCACGCCTTGGCCGCGAGCCGCACGTCGTCGTTCACCGCCCCGTACGGCGGCCGCAGCAGCTTCGGCGTCCGCCCGAAGACCGCCTGGAGCTGCTCCCCGGCCCCGCAGACCTCGGCGTCCTTGCCGGCGGCGTCGAGCGTCGTGAGGTCCGGATGGTTGACGGTGTGGTTCTCGACGCCGACCCGCCCCTCCTCCGTGAGCCGGGTGAAGTACCCGGTGTCGTACGAGGCCGCCCCGGGCAGCAGGAACAACGAGGCGGGCACCCGCTTCTCCAGCAGGATCCGGGCCGCGGCCGGATCGTGGTTCCAGCCGTCGTCGATGGTGATGAAGACGACCTTCTCCCGGGTCGGCACATGCGACACGACGGGCGGCAGCCCCGCCTTCGCCTGGGCGGACCCGACGGCCCCGAGGGCCAGTGACAACGACGCGAGCGCGGCGGTCAGCACGCGGGATCTCCACATGCGGCACATTTTGGTCTAGACCAACTTGCGGGTCAATCCTCTTGCCCCAAACGGAAGTTGACGCCCCTCATCCCTGAGGCCCGTATGGGTGAATGCACACGGAATGTCGACGGCCACGGCTACGCTCCGAAAGCGTGGACCCCCAGAGGGAGGAAGCTATGACTGTGATGCAGCACGAGACCACGATCGCCGAGGCCGCCGATCGTCTCTCCAAGGAGCTTCCCGGACACCGAGTGGAGATTCTCCAGGGGAGGCTCACCGTGACACCACCCGCCGACGGAGCACACTCGGAGACACTGACCTGGCTCATCGAGGAGTTCGCGGCAGCCGGAGCCAGAAAGGCCGGACTGAAGTACCTCCAGACCATCGGTATCGCGCTGCCGACCGGACCGGACGATTTCGCCATCCCCGACTTCGCACTGGTCGAAGAGGACTACAAGAGCACCAGAACGGCATACAACTGCTACTCCCCCGAAGCCTTCCGCCTGATCATCGAGGTCACGTCGTCGAACTGGTCCGACGACATCGGCGTCAAGGTCGACAGCTACGCGAAGGCCGACATCCCGGTGTACGTCATCGCCGACCGCCACCACGACGAGGCCGTCCTCTGCTGCGACCCCCGCAACGGCGCCTACCGCGTGCGCCGGACCTACAAGCGAGGCGAGTCCATCCCCCTGCCCGAATCCATCGGAGTGTCGGTGGAACTCTCGGTGGACCTCCTCCTCGACGGCGACGAGCACTGACGCACGACGCGCGGGAGCCCGGACCGTCACCGGACGCTGTTGGCCAATTCGGGCTCTGCATGACGTCGGCTCCCACAGGTCCCGCCGCCCAGCAGCCCGAGGGGCCCGCTCCCAGGGGCTGGCCAGGTCCTGTCGGTGAGCCCTGCTAGCTTCCGGGCATGGCAGATTTCACGAACAGGCGGCAGATCACCTCGGTGGCGCAGCTCAATTCCATCCAGGCCGAGCAGGTCGTGCTCTGCGGTGCCGCCTACGACGATGAGGATCTCCCGGCTGACCGGCGCCTGTCCTCGGACCCCGAGGACGAGTCGGTGCTGAACTTCTGCGAGCTCTGGGACGTGGCGGCCGACGGGTCGCCCGTCTACGAGGCCTGGTTCTACCAGGCGGACAGCGGGTCGATTTTCCTGGCCGGGACCACCGAGATGGTCGCGCAGATCATCCAGTGCGGCCTGGAGTGCGCGGACGAGGAGCGCGAGCTGGAGCTCGGCACAGCCATGGTGAGGGCTGGCCTGCTGCCGCCAGGGGACTCTGCGTTCGAGCGGTTCCGCCGGGCCGCCGCCGAGACGCTGTAGGCCGTCGTTCCGTCCGGAGGCCGACACAGGCCCTGTTGCTTCGCCAACAACGTCTGACCTCAGGACCACCACCGGGTCTTCGGGTCAGACATCACGTAGAACCTGAATTGACCAACAGTGTGCCCGCAGGGTTCCGGGCCTTCCGCTGCTGCTTCGGCAAACCGCCGGCTCAGCCCTTGACGCAGATGACCTGCTTGAGCTTGGCCACGACCTGCACCAGGTCGGTCTGCTGGTCGATGACCTGCTCGATCGACTTGTACGCGCCCGGGATCTCGTCCACCACACCCGAGTCCTTGCGGCACTCGACACCCTTGGTCTGCTCTGCAAGGTCCCGCGCCGAGAACCGCTTCTTCGCCGCCGTCCGGCTCATCTTCCGGCCCGCTCCGTGCGAGGCCGAGTTGAAGGACTTCTCGTTGCCGAGCCCCTTCACGATGTACGAGCCCGTGCCCATGGAGCCCGGGATGATCCCGTAGTCACCGCTGCCGGCGCGGATCGCGCCCTTGCGGGTGACCAGTAGGTCCATGCCGTCGTACCGCTCCTCCGCCACGTAGTTGTGGTGGCAGCTGATCTCCCGGTCGAAGGAGACCTTCGCCTTCCGGAACTCCTTGCGGATGACCTCCTTGAACAGGCTCATCATCGCGGCGCGGTTGTACTTCGCGTACTCCTGAGCCCAGAAGAGGTCGTTGCGGTACGCCGCCATCTCGGGGGTCGCCGCGAGGAAGACCGCCAGGTCCCGGTCGACCAGGTTCTGGTTGTGCGCGAGGCCCCGGGCCACGCCGATGTGGTGCGCGGCGAGCTCGTTGCCGATGCCGCGGGAGCCTGAGTGCAGCATCAACCAGACCGAACCTGACTCATCAAGACAGAATTCGATGAAGTGATTGCCGCTTCCGAGCGTTCCGATCTGCTTCATGGCACGTTCGTGACGGAATTTGACCGAGTCGGCGAGGTAGTCGAACCGGCTCCAGAGGCCCTCGTACCCCTCCACCGAGAACCCGTACAGCCGCGACGGGTCCACCGCCTCGCGGTGCATCCCCGCCCCCACCGGAATCGCCCGCTCGATCTTCGACCGCAGCCCCGACAGGTCCCCCGGCAGGTCGTTCGCCGTCAGGGACGTCTTCACCGCCGACATTCCGCAGCCGATGTCCACGCCCACCGCCGCCGGGCAGACCGCGTCCTTCATGGCGATCACCGAGCCGACGGTGGCTCCCTTGCCGTAGTGAACGTCCGGCATGACGGCCAGGCCCTTGATCCAGGGGAGGGTGGCGACGTTGCGCAGCTGCTGCATCGCGCTGTCCTCGACCGACGCCGGGTCGGTCCACATCCGGATCGGGACCTTCGCCCCGGGTACCTCTACATACGACATAAGGAATCAATCCCCCGAAAATCACAGAAAAGTCAGAATGCGCAAAAGCCTCGCTCTTGATCCCAAATACGACAGGGGACCGGCGCCAGCACCAGCGTGTGCGATAGACATTGTGTCCAGCCGCGCCCAAGTCGCGGCAACGCATTTTCCTGACCGTCGGGGGGCCCGCCGGTCGAAGGGAGCCAGTGGACGTGCAGCGCAAGGCGGTACGGCGGCGAGTCCTGCCAGGCATCGCGATGCTCACCGCGCTCGCGGCCGGGGCGGCCGGCCTGACCGGGTGCACCAGCGGGAGCGAAGGCAGAAGCACCAGCGACTCGAAGGCCGGCGGCAGCTCCGCCGCGCCCGCCCAACCGGGGAAGTACCGCAGTCTGCCCGCGCCCTGCAAGGCCGGCGCCGACAGCAAGAAGCTCAAGGGCATGCTCCCGGCCGGGGACAGCCTCACTCCCGAGCAGCGCGACCAGATGTACGCCGGTGTCGCGGACGCCTCGTACGACGGCGACCGGCACGTCGGCTGCCGCTGGAACGGGCAGAGCCCCGAGGAGACACGGCTGCTGTCGGTCGCCTTCGAGCGCGTGGTCTCGTACGACCGGACCGCCGCCAGCGACGACGACAAGGCCAAGCAGGTCTACGTACGCCGGCTCACCGACGCGAAGCTGCCCTTCCCCGGCCCGGCCGCGAACCCCACCCCGACGGCGCCCACCCCGGCGGCCCCCACCCCCGCCGCGCCCACCCCGGCGGCCGCGGTCCAGGGCGCTCCCGCCTCCGGGACGCCCGCCTCCGGAACGCCGACGTCCCCCGGCGCGAGCCCGTCGGCGCCGGTCGAGCTCGGATCACGCGTCCTGGAGGACCTCGGCAGCGACGCCTTCCTGGAGGACAAGCTCAGTCCCGCCGGGGCCAGCGCCGCGCAGTCCCGCACCGTGCGCATTGTGTTCCGCACCTCGAACGTCATCGTCACCATCGAGTACAGCGTGCAGCCCGCGCTGCCCGGCACGGTCCCGCCCAGCACCGAAACCCAGGTCAAGGCACGGCAGTTGGCGCAGGCCCTGGCCGAGCGTTTCAGCGAATGAGCGGTGCGCGCCGTCCTCTCGCGTGACGGCGCGCACAGCAGGCGGGTACCGGGTCGGGCTACCGTTGCCCGGGTCCCGCGTCCGAAGAACAACCGACAAACGTACTGAAGGAACCATGCACCGATCAGCCTCGCGCCTCACCCGCGTTCTCGCCTGCGCAGCCGTCCCGGTGATCCTCACCGTCGCCGGGTGTTCGTCCGACTCGGGCAAGGACACGGGCTCGAACGGCGAGAAGAAGTCCGGTTCGTCCTCGTCCGCCAAGCCCAGCCCGAAGTCCTCCAAGACCCTGGAGAAGGCGGCCTTCGCCGTGCTCCCGGACCCGTGCAAGGCGCTCCAGACGCCGACGATAGACACGCTCGTCCCGGAGGCGAAGGACAAGAACGGGGCGGCGCCCAAGTCGAACGACGTGGCCACCCGCACCAGCTGCTCCTGGAACGGGCTGGACGAGGACGGCCTGAAGGGCTCGCAGTACCGCTGGCTCTCGCTCTCCTACTTCCGCTACGACTCCCAGGCCACCCTCGGCGACGCCAGCAAGCGTGCCGCGGAGCAGTACAACAAGGAGGTGGAGGCCGCGAAAACCGCCGAGGGTGCGCAGGACCCGAAGGCGGAGGCGGTGGCCGAGATCGGTGACCAGGGGACGTCGGTCGTCTACAAGGTGAAGAAGGACGGCAACGACCACTTCAACACGACGGTCGTGGCGCGTACCCAGAACGTGGTGGTCACGCTCGACTACAACGGTGCGGGGCTGGAGGGGGCCGCCGCGCCGGACCAGGCGAAGCTGCTCCAGGACGCGATCACGGCGGCCAAGGAGGCTGTGACCTCGGTGGGCGCGGCCAACAAGGCGCCGGCGGAGCAGTCGCAGTCCCCGCAGCCCCAGTAGGGACGGGTGCGGGTCGGGGCCTCCTGGAGCGCTGACATCCAGTCACCCGTACGCTGTGCCTGCCGCAGCTCCGTAAGGGCGCGGTAAGTACCCAGTACTGAGCATCAGCACGCTGCGCTCGGTATGTGCTCGACAAGGGGAGGGGATCGCGGGTGGCCGCGATGCAACTGACTCGTACGCACCGGATTCTCATAGGCGTGGTGGTCGCGGGTGCCGTGGTCATCGCGGGGATCGGGTTCGCGGGCTCGTACTCCGCGGTGCGTGCCCTCGCCCTGCAGAAGGGGTTCGGCAGCTTCTCGCTGGTGTTCCCGATAGGTATCGACGCGGGCATCTGTGTGCTGCTCGCGCTGGACCTGCTGCTGACGTGGCTCCGGATCCCGTTCCCCCTGCTGCGGCAGACGGCGTGGCTGCTGACGGCCGCGACGATCGCCTTCAACGGTGCGGCTTCGTGGCCGGATCCGCTGGGTGTCGGGATGCACGCGGTGATCCCGATGCTGTTCGTGGTGACGGTGGAGGCCGCCCGGCACGCCGTGGGCCGGATCGCGGACATCACCGCGGACCGGCACATGGAGGGCGTGCGCATCACGCGGTGGCTGCTGTCGCCGGTACCGACCTTCAAGCTGTGGCGCCGGATGAAGCTGTGGGAGCTGCGTTCCTACGAGCAGGCGGTCGGCATGGAGCAGGACCGGCTGATCTACCAGGCCCGGCTGCAGGCGCGGTACGGGCGTTCGTGGCGGCGGAAGGCTCCGGTGGAGGCGCTGATGCCGCTGAAGCTGGCCAAGATCGGTGTGCCGCTCGCGGAGACGACCGCGGAGGCGCTGGCGGCGACGGGGATCGAGCCGGCGGTGCTGCCGCCGGTGGAGCAGCAGGTCCTGCAGCAGTCCCAGCAGGAGCTGCAGCAGGCCCCGGCGCTGGCGCCCGCGCCCGGGCTCGCGCAGCAGGCCCAGCAGTCTCAGCAGGCCGCCCAGCAGGCCCAGCAGGCCCAGAACCCGGCCGGTGTTCCGGGTGTTCCCGGTGCTGTGCAGCACACCCCGCCGCCCTTCGCGGTGGATCCGACGGCCATGCCCGCGGCCCACAACAGCGCCTGGTTCGCCGCGCCGCTGGCGCCGCAGGCGGCGTACGAGGGCGGCTACAACCCCCAATACGTGGAGGGCCTGGAGCCGACCCCGGTCCTGCCCCCGATGGGTCCGGACGAGGAGCGGTCCGCGCAGCAGGAGGTGTCCATCCCGGCTCCGCGCCAGGAGGAGGCCCAGGCCGAGGGTCCCGAGACTCCTGACGAGGCCGAGTTCGCCGAGGCGGCGTACAAGGTGTTCTGCGCGCTGGTCGACGAGAAGCAGGACTACCCGTCGGCGGAGGCGCTCGACATACACCTGTCGGACGGTTACGGCGTGACCCACCCGCGCAGCGGTTCGCTGCTGCGCCGGATGATCCCGGCGTTCAAGCAGCGTTACCACAAGGACCGTGAGGCCGAGCACATCGCCTGACGGCCACGGACAGCGGGAAGGGCCCGCACCCCGAGGGGTGCGGGCCCTTCCGCGTGCCGGGCCGGACGGGCCGGCCGGCCGGGTCAGACGGCGAGCAGCTTGCGCACGCGGTCGGCGCCCACCGCCAGCAGCAGCGTGGGCAGGCGCGGCCCGGTCTCCCGGGTCACGAGGAGCCGGTAGAGCAGCGCGAAGAAGGTGCGCTGCGCGACCTTGAGTTCCGGCGTCGGCTTGGCGTCGGGTTCGAGGCCGGCCATGACCTTCGGGACTCCGTAGACGAGCGTGGTGAGCCCGTCCAGGGACCAGTGCGAGTCCAGTCCGTCGAGGAGCAGTCGCAGCGACTCGCGGCCCTCGTCGTCCAGGGACGACAGCAGCTCGGTGTCGGCGTCCTCGCGTACGAGGGTGCGCTGGTCGGCCGGGACCTGGGTGGTGATCCAGTTCTCGGCGCGGTCCAGGCGCGGCCGTACCTCGTCGAGGGAGGTCAGCGGCTGCGTCGGGTCGAGGTCGGTCAGGATGCGCAGGGTCTGCTCGTCGTGGCCGGCGGTGATGTCGGCGACGGAGGCGAGCGTCCGGTACGGGAGCGGGCGCGGGGTGCGCGGCAGCTCGGCGGCGGCGGTGCGCACGGCGCGGGTGTGCGCGGCCGCGTCGGCGGGCAGCACGGAGCCGTCGGCGACCTTGGCCTCCAGCTTGTCCCACTCGTCGTAGAGCCGCTGGATCTCCTGGTCGAAGGCGATCTTGAAGGACTGGTTGGGGCGGCGGCGGGCGTAGAGCCAGCGCAGCAGCTGCGGCTCCATGATCTTCAGCGCGTCGGCCGGGGTGGGGACCCCGCCCTTGCTGGAGGACATCTTGGCCATGCCGCTGATGCCGACGAACGCGTACATCGGTCCGATCGGCTGCTCGCCGCCGAAGATGTGCACGATCTGGCCGCCGACCTGGAAGGACGAGCCGGGCGAGGAGTGGTCGACGCCGGAGGGCTCGAAGATCACGCCCTCGTAGGCCCAGCGCATCGGCCAGTCGACCTTCCAGACCAGCTTGCCGCGGTTGAACTCGCTGAGCTTGACCGTCTCGGTGAACTCGTCCTCGGTGCAGACGTAGGTCATCTCGGTCGTCTCGTCGTCGTACGAGGTGACCTTGGTGAAGTCCTTGCCGCACTCGCCGCAGTACGGCTTGTACGGGAAGTACCCGCCCTCGCCGGTGCTGCCGTCGTCCTCGGCGGCCGCGCCGGAGCCCTCGGCGGCCTCCAGCTCGGCCTCGTCGACCTGCTTCTGCTGGGGCTTCTTGCCGCCCGGCTTCTGCTTGGTGCGGTACTGGTCGAGGACCGCGTCGATGTCGCCGCGGTGCTTCATCGCGAACAGCACCTGCTCGCGGTAGACGCCGTTCGTGTACTGCTCGGTCTGGCTGATCGGGTCGTACTCGACGCCCATCTCGGCCAGTGCCTCGACGAAGGCGGCCTTGAAGTGCTCGGCCCAGTTCGGGTACGCGGACCCGGCGGGGGCGGGCACGGCGGTCAGCGGCTTGCCGATGTGCTGGGCCCACGACTCGTCGATGCCGGGCACGCCCGCGGGCACCTTCCGGTACCGGTCGTAGTCGTCCCAGGAGATGAGGTGGCGGACCTCGATGCCCCGGCGGCGGATCTCGTCCGCGACCAGGTGCGGGGTCATGACCTCGCGGAGGTTGCCCAGGTGGATGGGGCCGGAGGGGGAGAGTCCGGACGCGACGACGACAGGTTTGCCGGGTGCTCGGCGCTCCGCCTCGGCGATGACCTCGTCCGCGAAACGGGAGACCCAGTCGGTCTCGGTGCTGCTCTGAGCCACGACACGTCCTTCTATCTCGAATGCTGGCTTCAGCCATTCTCCCAGACGGAACGGGTCGCTCTGAGGTTGCTTCCGCCCAGTGATATCCCGCGAAACGGATGGCGCCCGCGTGGGATACTCGGCACTTGTCGGAAGACCCAAGTACAGCCCACGTACAGAACCTCACAGGAACGGCAGCTCATGGCCTCGGTCCCTTCGCTCGCTTCGTCCGTCAACCAGCGCGTCGCCGACGCCCTTGCCTCCGCCCTGCCGGAGGCCGGTGGCGCGGACCCGCTGCTGCGACGAAGCGACCGGGCCGACTTCCAGGCCAACGGCATCCTGGCGCTCGCGAAGAAGGCGAAGGCCAACCCGCGCGAGCTGGCGACGACCGTGGTCGAGGGCATCCCGACCGGTGACCTGATCCAGGAGATCGAGGTCTCGGGTCCGGGCTTCCTCAACATCACCGTCACCGACAAGGCGATCATCGAGACCTTGGCGGCGCGTGCGCTCGACGACCGTCTCGGTGTGCCGCTCGCGGAGAACCCGGGCACCACGGTGATCGACTACGCGCAGCCGAACGTCGCCAAGGAGATGCACGTCGGGCACCTGCGGTCGGCCGTGATCGGTGCGGCGATGGTGGAGATCCTGGAGTTCACGGGCGAGAAGGTGGTCCGTCGCCACCACATCGGCGACTGGGGCACCCAGTTCGGCATGCTCATCCAGTACCTGCTGGAGCACCCGCACGAGCTGGACCACAAGTCCGACGAGGAGGTCTCCGGCGAGGAGGCCATGTCCAACCTCAACCGCCTGTACAAGGCCTCGCGCGGCCTCTTCGACTCCGACGAGGAGTTCAAGACGCGGGCCCGGGCGCGGGTGGTGGACCTCCAGGCGGGCGAGCCGGAGACGCTGGCCCTGTGGCAGCGGTTCGTGGACGAGTCGAAGATCTACTTCTACTCCGTCTTCAACAAGCTGGACATGGACATCCAGGACCCCGACGTGGTCGGCGAGTCCGGCTACAACGACATGCTGGTGGAGACCTGCAAGCTGCTGGAGGAGTCGGGCGTCGCCGTCCGCTCCAACGGCGCGCTCTGCGTCTTCTTCGACGACGTCAAGGGCCCGGACGGCAACCCGACCCCGCTGATCGTGCAGAAGTCGGACGGCGGTTTCGGCTACGCGGCGACCGACCTGTCGGCGATCCGCGACCGCGTGGCCAACCTGGGCGCGACCGAGCTGATCTACGTGGTCGACGCGCGGCAGTCCCTGCACTTCAAGATGGTCTTCGAGACGGCCCGCCGCGCAGGCTGGCTGAACGACGAGGTCAAGGCCGTGCAGCTGGCCTTCGGCACGGTCCTCGGCAAGGACGGCAAGCCGTTCAAGACCCGTGAGGGCGAGACGGTCCGGCTGGTGGACCTGCTGGACGAGGCCGTCGAGCGGGCAACGGCCGTCGTACGGGAGAAGGCCGAGAAGGTCGGCCTGACCGAGGCGGAAATCGTCGAGAACGGCCAGTACGTGGGCATCGGCGCGGTCAAGTACGCCGACCTGTCGACCTCTGCCGCGCGCGACTACAAGTTCGACCTGGACCAGATGGTCTCGCTGAACGGCGACACCTCCGTCTACCTCCAGTACGCGTACGCCCGGATCAAGTCGATCCTGCGCCGGGCCGGCGACCGCAAGCCGGTCGCGCACCCGGAGCTGGAGCTGGCCCCGGCCGAGCGGGCGCTGGGCCTGCACCTGGACCACTTCGGCGAGCTGATCGCCGAGGCGGCCGCGGACCACGCCCCGCACAAGGTGGCGGCGTACCTCTACCAGCTGTCCTCGCTGTTCACGACGTTCTACGAGCTGTGCCCGGTCGTGAAGCCTGAGCCGGAGCTCGTCGTGGGTGAGAACCGGCTGTTCCTGTGCGACCTGACGGCCCGCACGCTGACGAAGGGCATGTCCCTCCTCGGTATCCGCACTCCCGAGAAGCTCTGACCCTGCTCGATCCGCCCAACCCCCGCCAAATGCGTACGGCCCCGGCAGCTGCTGCCGGGGTCGTACGCATTTCGTGATCTCCGCGGCCGCCACAATCCAGCCACCCCCACTAACCTGATCGTGTTCAAAACTTAGTGGGGGGACACCCGTGAAGAGCATCAAGCGCATGGCCGCCGTGGCCGCGGTGGCCGTCGCCGGTCCGACCATCCTGACCGCGACGCCCGCGATGGCCGCCGACCAGCCGGCCGTCATCGTCCCGGACGTGGCACCGAAGGACGACGCCGCCGACGCCGGTACGCCGACCCCGGCCGTGCCGGACGCCCAGACCCCGGCCCCGGCGCCGGTCCCGGCACCTGCGCCCGCCGTCCCGGACGCCCAGGCGCCCGCGCCGCATCCGGCGCCCGTCGCCGAGAAGGCGGCGAAGGACACCAAGAGCGACGAGGACACGCAGGGCGCCGAGTCCGACGGGATCCTCATGGGCCCCGAGGTCACGGTCGCGGGCATCCCGAAGGACGGTTTCAAGGCCGACGGCGGCTGGACCCCGCTGAAGGTGACGGTCGACAACTCCGGCCACATCGCCGTCCCGAACTACACGCCGAGCGTGACCGTCTACGAGGAGGACGGCAAGTTCAAGCCCTCGCAGATCAAGGTCGAGTGGAAGACCGCCGGCGGAACCTGGCAGGCCGCCAAGCTCGTACAGGGCGAGGAGCTCGGCCCCGGCCTCCAGTACACCTTCGGGACGGCCCCGTCCGTCACCAAGAACGCCTCCTACACGGTCGACGTGCGGATCTCCTTCGCCGCCGACAGCCCGGTGGTGCCCTTCGACCTGGCCTCGGACGGCAAGAGCCGCGTCGGGAACCACGTCAACCACTCGCCCTCCACCTGGTACAGCACCCGGATCGCCGGTGCGGTCGGCGGACCCGAGGACCCGTTCGTCGAAGGCCCCGCGCTGACGGTGAACGGCGTACCGGAGAGCATCAAGGTGGGCGGTGACTGGACGAACCTGTCCGTCCACCTGGACAACGCCGGGAAGCAGACCCTGAAGGGCTTCAACGTCGGGCTGGTCCTGGCCCGTCCCGACTGGGTCAAGATGAAGCCCTCCCAGATCAAGGTCGAGGTCCTGAGCAAGGACAAGAACGGCAAGGCCGGCTGGCACGACGCCGAGGTCTGGTCCGAGGAGGAGAGCGTCTTCTTCGCCGTCGATCTCGCGGGCGGCCCGGTCGCGGCCGGCCAGAGCTTCGACGTCCAGGTCCGGATCCGCTTCGCCGCCGACGCGCCCCTCGGCGCCGTCAGCATCTTCTCCTGGGGCTCGTCCGACATCGACCCGGACACCCCGGCGCCGTGGGCGGACTCGCGTTCCAAGGCCCGCCTGACGAACCTCGTCGCCGCCTCCCCGGACACGGGCGAGAACGGCAACCAGCCGAAGCCGAACGGCGGCGCCAAGCCGATCACCGACACGACCGGCAACACGGGCACGACCGGCGCGACCGGCACGACCGGCACCACCGGTGGCGAGCTCGCCGCCACCGGCAGCGACCCGGCCACCACCTGGGCTCTCGGCGGCGCCGGCGTGGCCCTCGCGATGGGCGCCGCCCTGGTCGCGGGCACCGGCCGCCGCCGCCGCACCACCGCCTGAGGCACCGCTCGCGTTCACCCGTACGGCCCGGATCGGGCCGTACGGGCCGGGCAGCAGGACGGCCGGGCCGCCCCGTGGACCCGGACTCCCGGAGCGTCGGGGGACCGTACATATTTCGCAATCCTGTAGCCCTCTGCAAGCTCCTCCCGTCTCACTAACCTTGGCGCCTCCCAAGGGGTTTGGGGTGGCTCCGGTCTGATGTCCGGAGCCCGGGGAGGTATAGAGCATGCAGTTCAAGCGCATGGCCGTCGTGGCAGCAGCCGCGGTGGCCGGCCAGACGCTCCTGATGGCCGCACCGGCGGTGGCCGAGGAGCATCCGGCGGTGACCGTGCCGGACGCGGTACCCGCGGACACCGCCGGACCGGCGGGGGCAGCGCCGCAGGAACAGGCCGAGGACACCGGCCCACAGCAGCCCGCCGCGCAGGCGATGGCCGCACCGGCGGCGCCGGAAGCCCCGGAAGCACCCGCCGTCCCGGCCGCGTCCGAGCCACAGCCACAAACGCAGAGGCAGGGGCAGCCTCAGCAGCAGACACAGGCGCTGCCCGAGGCCGTCGAGGACGAGCAGGACACCGGGTCCGACCGGATCCTGATGGGGCCCGAGGTCACGGTCCAGGGCATCCCCGCGGACGGCTTCAAGGCCGACGGCAGCTGGACCCCGCTCACCGTGACCGTCGACAACTCGGGCCATGTCGCCGTGGCGGACTACACCCCGGTGCTGGGCGTCTCGCAGGCCGCCGGACAGTTCGGGCCCGCCCACATCAAGGTCGAGTACCGCACCGCGGGCGGGCCGTGGACGGCCGCCGGGCCGGCCCGGACCGCGGCCCCCACGCTCGGCTACGCCCTCGGCAGCGCCGCCGCGGTCCCCGTCGGCGAGGTCCGGACCATCGACGTCCGGATCAGCTTCGCCGCGGACACCCCCGTCGTCCCGTTCGACCTGACGGCGGACGGCACGGGCCGGGTGGGGACGGCCACCGGCAACTCCCCCACCTCCTCGTACGCGACCAGGATCGCGGGCGCGCCCGGTGGCGACGAGGACCCGCTACACACTGAAGGTCCCGCCCTGACGGTGAGCGGGGTCCCGGAATCGGTGCGCGCGGGCGGCGACTGGACGAACCTCTCCGTCCGCGTGGACAACGCGGGGAAGGGTGAGCTGGCCGCCTTCGACCTGGGACTGGTCCTGGCCCGGCCCGACTTCGTCTCCATGCAGGTCTCGCAGATCGCGGTCGAGGTCCTGCGGCCGGCCGCGGACGGACAGCCGGCGGCCTGGCAGTCCGTCGAGATCACCTCGGACGAGGACGGCTACTTCTTCGCGGGCGGGCTCGTGCGCGGCCCGATCGGCGCGGGTGCGGCCTTCGACGTCCCGGTCCGCGTCCGCTTCTCCGCCGACGCCCCGACCGGCTCGGTCTCCTTCTTCGGCTGGGGCACGTCCCAGGTCGACGCGGAAACACCCCCACCCTGGGCCGGCTCCCGCTCGAAGCGCCAACTCACCACCCTCCTGGCCCCGGCCACCACCCCGGGCGGGGAGACTCCGGGAGGAGGGACTCCCGGCGGGGAGACCCCCGGCGGCACACCGGGCGGAGGCACGCCCGGAGGCGGCACCCCAGGCGCGGAGACCCCCGACGGCGGCACACCGGGAGGCGGCACCCCGGGCGGGGAGACTCCGGGCGGCGGCACCCCAGGCGCGGAGACCCCCGGCGGCGGCACGCCCGGCGGAGGCACCCCAGGCGGGGAGGCTCCCGGCGGAGGCACCCCGGGCGGGGGAACTCCCGGCGGGGAAGCCCCCGGCGGAGGCACACCGGGAGGCGGCACCCCGGGCGGGGAGACTCCGGGCGGCGGCACCCCGGGCGGGGAGACTCCGGGCGGCGGCACCCCGGGCGGGGGAACTCCCGGCGGGGAGGCTCCCGGCGGGGGCACCCCAGGCGGGGAGACTCCAGGCGGAGGCACCCCCGGCGGGGAAGCCCCCGGCGGAGGCAATCCCGGCGGAGGCACCCCGGGCTCGGAAACTCCTGGCGGAGGCAATCCCGGCGGGGACACCCCAGCGGGAGGGACACCCGGCAGCGGAACCCCGGGCGGCACCCCCGCTGGGGAGACTCCCGGAGGGGGTACCCCGGGTGGTGCACCCGGGTTCAACGTGCCGCAGCCGAACGGCGGCATCGGCACCGGCACCGTCACAGTCCCCACCAGCGGGAGCGGAACCGCTCTCGCCGCCACCGGCGCCGACCCGGCCACCAGCTGGGCCCTCGGCGGGGCGGGGACTGCCCTGGCCCTGGGCGCAGCCCTGGTCGCCGGCACCGGCCGCCACCGCCGCCGTCACCGCACCGGCTGACGCCCCGCCCGCCCCCGTTTCACCCGTACGGCCCGATTCGGGCCGTACCAGCCGGGTAGGGGACGGCCCGTCCTTCCCCCACCCACCACCGGAGGCCTCCGTGCCCGACATGAACGGCCCCTACAAGCCCGGCACTCCCTGCTGGATCGACCTGATGGTCCCCGACCAGCAGGCCGCCCTCGACTTCTACTGCGACCTGTTCGGCTGGCAGGGAGAGATCGGCCCGGCCGAGCAGGGCGGCTACTCCGTCTGCACCCTCAAGGGCCGACCGGTCGCCGGCATCATGAAGGCGATGAACCCGGACGGCACCGTCCCGGACCCGATGCCGCCGACCGCGTGGACCACGTACCTGTCCACCGACGCCATCGACTCCACCCTCAAGGCCGCCACCGACGCCCACGGCACCGTCATGATGGGCCCGATGGACGTCATGGACCTCGGGCGGATGGCCGTCGTCGCCGACCCGACCGGTGCCGTGTTCGGCCTGTGGCAGCCCGGCTCCTTCGACGGCGCCGGCATCGTCAACGAGCACGGCGCCCTCATCTGGAACGAGCTGAGCACCAGCGACGTCCCTGCCGCCGCCGCGTTCTACTCCGCCATCCTGCCGATCACCACGGCCGCCTCGCACATGCCCGGCGCCGAGGGGTACACGGAGTTCAAGGCCTCCGGGCGCGTGGTGGGCGGAATGATGAACCTGGACCAGTCGCCGCCCGGCACTCCCCCGAACTGGCTGCCGTACTTCCAGGTCGACAGCGTCGACGACATCCAGGCCGCCGCCGTACGGGGCGGAGCCACCGTCCTCGCCCCCGCCTTCGACATGGTGGCGGGCCGCATGGCCGTCCTGGCCGACCCGCAGGGCGGCACCTTCGCGGTGATCACGTCGACGGTCACGGAGCAGCCCGCCTGATAAGACCTGGCGCGCAGGGAATGTTCCCCCTGTGCGCCTCCTCCTTCTGCGGAAGGATCCCGGACGCGAATGCCCCCCGACTGATTTCGGCAGTCGGGGGGCATTCGCTCAATTACCGTCCGCGCAACATTCTCCGACCGGAGCGCGCGGCGCTATCAGCATCACCCGAACCCTGGTCGAATCGGCAACCAAAGCCGACCGGACCGCGACCCCGAGAATTGCGCACGCCCTGACCTGATCGGATCAGATGGTCTCATTGGAGCTGGCCGGCAGGTAGAAGTTCCAGCTCCCCTGACCGTGGTGCTGCCCGTCCGGGGAGTTGCCCGAGGGACAGGCCCCGTTGTCGGGGCGACCGTTCCACCACATGGTGTAACAGTGGTTACAGAAGCGCCAGTTGTCCTGGAACGTGTTCACGTCGTTGGGGATGGGGGCGGCCATGGCAGCCTTCTTTCTGGAGTGGAGACGGCGCGAACCCCTACGCGATGAGCCCGATATGGCGAGCCTGCACATGTGGGGTCGCGATCCGAACAAGGGAATACTACTCACCGAATACCAGGAATTCGGGCGCATCACGTCACCGTGTCGGCGTTCTAGGTCGCCTCACGCGCTACCATTCACAGAGAAACGAATCTCTTGACGGTGGAATCCATTTCCACTTACACATTTCAGGAAAGATTATTCAGGGAAGAATCACGCGCGTCCGATTCGGAACTCGCACCAGACGACCTTCCCCGGGGTCCGGGGAAGCACCCCCCATTCGTCGGCGAGGGCGGCGACGAGGGTGAGGCCCCGACCGTGCGGCCGGTCGCCGATCCGCGTCAGTCCGGGCCCGCCGTCGTGCACCTCGATGCGGACGGTCGCATCCTCGAAGCCGAACAGCCGCAGCAGGTAACCGCGGCCGGGCGGGACGCCGTACCGCAGGGCGTTGGTGGCCAGCTCGCTCACGCAGAGCAACATCTCGTCGTGGCGCTCGGTCACCACCCACGCCTGCAAGGTGTCACGTGTGAACTGGCGCGCGGCTGCGACGGTTCGAGGTGAGCGCAGGTAGAGACGCTCGCGCATGAGCGCCGCCTGGAAAGTTGGATTCACCGGACGATCGTCGCGTTGCGTGACTAGCGTGTGGCTGAGCGCCGACCCGTACTCCTTCATGAGTACGGGTCCGCACGGGGTATTCCGCTTGCGTGGGTGGGGAGTTCGCTGTCATGCCACCGAGGAAACGAGTACGGCCGAACGCGACGACCATGAAGATGGTCGGCGCGATGGTGGCCGCAGCCCGCATCGCCAAGAACCTGACCCAGAAGCAGCTGGGCGAGCTGGTCCGCCTGGACGCGGAGACCATCGCGTCCATCGAGCAGGGCCGGCGGGCGCTGATGCCGAACGTCGCGGAGTTGATGGATCTGCACCTGGGGCTGCCGGGCCTGCTGACCGTTGCAGCGCTGGAACTACCTGACATCGACACGACACCGCCCTGGGCCGAGGAATACCTGGCCCTTGAGCTCAAAGCCATCACCTTGTCCTGGTACGAAGGCCAGCGCGTGCCCGGGCTGCTTCAAACGGAGGGCTACGCCCGGGCCCTCTTCAAGTGCCGTGTCCCGGCACACCCCGAGGAAACCGTTGAGGATCTGACCGCCCGCCGCATGGCTCGGCAGGAGATCCTGCACCGCAAGACACCACCGACCCTGAGCTTCGTCATCTGGGAGCCCGCCGTCCGCCACCGCATCGGCGGCCGAGAAGTACATGAGGAACTCCTGCGGCACTTGCTCGCCTGTACGGAACTTCCGGACGTCTCCATCCAGGTGATGCCGCTGGACCAGTCCGCCCACGCAGCCCTCGACGGTCCCTTCATCCTCCTGGAAACCCCCACCCACCAGCACCTCGGATACTCGGAGAGTCAGCGTGGCAGCAGGCTCATCTCAGACCCCGACGAGGTCAGCATCATGGCTCGCCGATATGCAATGCTGCGGACTCAGGCCCTCAACACCGTCCAGACACAGGGCCTGTTGGACCGCCTGCTAGGAGAGCTATGAGCACCGAACTGAAGTGGTTCAAGTCCAGCCACAGCGGCGGCGACGGCGACGCCTGCGTCGAGATTGCCCCCAGCCCGGCCACCATCCACGTCCGGGACTCGAAGGTCCAGGACGGCCCCGTCCTGGAGCTCGGTCCGGCGAGCTGGGCGGCGCTGACCTCCTGGCTTGCTCGATAGCCCACATGTACCCGACACAGCTGACGGAAGCCCGCATCGATGATGCGGGCAACATACTCGTCGCGCCTTCGACGTTGCAGGACAGCGACCTGGTCAGGGACTTCTTCGGGTCCGTGATCACACCGGAGGACCTCGCTTCCGGTGCGACCGACCTCGCGCGGAAGACCGTCTACCTGTGTGGCGACGTATCCGGGATCAGCTGTCGCCGACTGGAGGCGGCGGACCGGGTGTTCGTCGTCCGGGAGCTGTCGCGCGGCTACGCCGAGGAGGACGTCGACACGCCCTGGACCCTCGTCGGTGTCGGCCGAGTCCCGCTCCGGGTACACGGCGCCGGTGTGTACTACCGCCGCTTCTTCGACCTCGACGCCGATCACTTCGGACGGATACGCGCGGAGCACACCTTCCAGTCCCTGACGGAGTCCACCAAGCCCGGAACGGCCCATCGCAGCGGAATCTATCTGACGCCCGTCGAGCAGGACGGCGACGCACTGCATTTCCGCCTGCTCCGGTGCTCCACGAATCTCTCGGGGCCGACCGAGGGCTTTCGTACGACCGACACCCGCATCGTCGAGGCTCTGAATCGCGAGGCTGCCACCGTCTTCCGGGGCCAGGCACCGCTGAATCACGTCCTCGCGCAGATCTACCACAACACCCTTGCCACGGCGGAGCGCAAGCAGTCCAAGGCCAGGATTTCGGCCCATGCCGACAAGACCAAGGACATGCCCGTCAATGGTGTCATGGCCTTCTGCACCTTCTATGACGGGCTCGAAAGGCTGCAGCCCATGGCCGAAGACCCCTTCGACTACGGCGTGAAGCGTGCCAGCGGGCTGACCAGACTCCGCTTTCGCCTCAAGGAGCCGATCGGGGAAGGCGACGGGGGCGCGCTCACCCCGCAGTTCGCCCTGACGCTCTATCCCGGCTCCGTGTTCTTCATGCCGCTGTCCACCAACCGTCTGTACACGCACGAAATCCGGCCCTCGACACTGGACGCCGAGACCCTCCCGACCCGCCTGGGGTACGTGGTGCGCTGTTCGAGCGCCGAAGCCGTTCACAAGGACGGCCACACGTTCCTCAAAGCGGCCGGGGACCTGGTGAAGCTGGGGCCACCGACCCCAGAGGGCATGGACGAGCTGCGCAGGCTGTACGCCGAGGAGAACAGGACCTCGTCCTTCATCGACTACGGCGACGCATTCCTCTTCAGCATGAACACGGGAGACTATGTTGCCCCCCGCGTCTAGGATCTCGGATGAGATCGTCTCGCGCTCGTTGCCGGCCGAGCAGGATCTCTTCGCGGAGCTGTCCGCGTCGGCTCGTCTGGAAGCCGCGGGAAAGGGCCGGCACGGCGCCGTGCTCACCAGGATCGACGAGGCGGAGGGTGTGCCTCTCGTACGCACCACCACCCGATACAGCAGCCCGGCGCAGCGTTTCCGCGCGGTGCACGAACGGCTGGCGCAACAGATTCAAGAACATGCGGCGATCCCGGTCGGCTTCAACAACGCTCTCATCGAGAGCTACACGAATGCCTACAGAACCATGGGCAGCCATTCCGATCAGGCCCTGGATCTGGCCGACGAGTCCTGTATCGCCGTCTTCTCCTGCTACCGGCATCCCGAAGCGGGCCCACCACGGAAGCTGGTATTCGAATCAAAGGGCTCTGATGTCGACACGTTCGAGATCCCTCTCACCCACAACAGCGTCGTCGCGTTCTCCGTCGACTCGAATCGGCGGTTCAAGCACAAGATCGTGCTGGACACGCCCGTCCCCACGGTGGACAACCAATGGCTGGGCGTGACGTTTCGGACGTCGAAGACCTTCGTCCGGTTTCGCGACGGACATGCGTACCTGCCGCAGGGCGCACGCCTCACATCGGCCGATGACGAGCAGAGGCGCGAGTTCTACCGGCTACGGCGCCGCGAGAACGATGAGACGGATTTCGTCTATCCCCCGCTGACGTACACCGTCAGCGAGAGTGACCTACTGCCGCCCGCCTGACCTGACCTGGCCTGGCCTCAAGGGCGGCTCGCCACCAGCGCCGCCAGGCCGTCCAGGATGCGGTCCAGGCCGAAGCGGAACTGGAAGTCCGGCTCGCCGGAGCCGCTGAACGCGTCCGAGTCCAGCAGCCGCGTCACCGCAGGGTGGCTGTCCGGTCCGGTCATGACCCGCAGCGTGCGGACGTACTGGCCGAGCGCCTGTTCCGGGGCGACCCCGGACTTCACGATGGCGTCGATCATGTCGGCGGCCATCGTGGCCTCGTTCCGCACCAGGCCCCCGATCAGGATGATCGTCGAGAGCTTCTCGCTCTCCGCCAAACCCGTGCCGGCCATGGCGCCGAGGCCCCGGTCCATCCAGGCCAGCTGGTTCGGGGAGACGGGCGCGGCGGTGATCGGGATGCGCAGGATCCAGGAGTTGGCCATCAGGACGGCCCGCTGCGCGTAGGCCCAGTTCGTGAGCCGCTCGCGCCAGCCCCACCCCTCCGCCTCCGGCGGCAGCGGCGGCGGGGTGCCGACCCCCGCGTCCGACATGAGGACGTAGAGCTCCTCCTTGGCGGCGACGTACCGGTAGAGGGACATCGTCGAGACGCCCAGCTCCTTGGCCACCCGGCCCATGGAGACGGCGTCCATGCCCTCACCCGCGGCCAGCGTCACGGCCGCCTCCACGATCTTCGGCAGCGTGAGCGTGGGGCGCGGCCCCTTCCCCGGGCGTTCCCGCAGACCCCAGGCCATCTCCAGGCTCGCCGGGAGCCCGGTGCCGCTGTCCTCGTCGTCCTCGCCCGCCATGACCGCCCACTCCTCGATTGACCCCCATCCTAGTTCTGTGTATTACTTACACAGAAGAGCGTAAGGCATACGCAGAAACGGCGAAGGGAGCACCATCCCTCATGACCACGCACGCCTCCCACGACCACCTCGGCATCCACGCCACCGGCCTGACCAAGTCCTACGGAGACCTCCGCGTCCTCGACGGCATCGACCTCGCCGTCCCGCGCGGCAGCGTCCTCGCCCTCCTCGGCCCCAACGGCGCCGGCAAGACCACCACCGTCCGGATCCTCGCCACCCTCACCGCCGCCGACTCCGGCACCGCCCGCGTCGCCGGGCACGACACCGCCACCGCACGCTCCCGGGTCCGCGAACTCATAGCCCTCACCGGCCAGTTCGCCGCCGTCGACGAGCTACTGACCGGCACCGAGACCCTCCGCATGATGGGCCGCCTCGCCGGACTCTCCCCGCGCGCCGCCCGTACCCGTGCCGACGAGCTCCTTGCCCGGTTCGGCCTCACCGAAGCGGCCGGGCGCACCGCGAAGACGTACTCCGGCGGCATGCGCCGCCGCCTCGACCTCGCCGCCAGCCTCGTCTCCCGCCCCGAGGTGATCTTCCTGGACGAGCCGACCAACGGCCTCGACCCGCGCAGCCGCCAGGACCTCTGGGAGCTCGTACGGGAACTGCGCGCCGACGGAACCACCGTGCTGCTCACCACCCAGTACCTGGAGGAGGCCGACCGGCTCGCCGACCGCGTCGCCGTCCTCGCCGACGGCCGCATCGCCGCCGAGGGCACCCCGGCCGAGCTGAAGGCCCGGGTCGCGGGCCACCGGCTCGACCTGACCCTCACCACCGCCGCCGCCTACGAGGCCCTCGCCCCGCGCGCCGTCCACCTCGCCCCCGACGAGCTCACCCTCGGCCTGCCCACCGACGGCACCGCCGCCCACGTCCGGACCCTGCTCGACGAACTCGACCCGCACCGCACCGACATCGACCGCTTCGCCCTGCGCAGCGCCACCCTCGACGACGTCTTCCTCGCCCTGACGGGAGCCGCCCGATGACCGCCACGCCCGTGCGCGCCTTCGCCCTGACCGGCCGCAGCCTGCGCATCAGCAGCCGCCGGCCCGACGCGCTGATCGCCGCCCTGATGCTGCCCGTCATGCTGATGCTGATCTTCGTCTACTTCTTCGGCGGGGCCATCGACACCGGCACGGCGTACGTGACGTACGTGGTGCCCGGCGCCATGCTGCTGTGCGCGGGCTTCGGAGCGGCCTCCACCGCCGTCAGCGTCGCCGAGGACATGACGAACGGCGTCATCGACCGCTTCCGGTCCCTCGATGTCGGCGGCATCCCGATCCTCGCCGGGCACGTCGCGGCCTCGGTGGTGCGCAACCTGATCTCCACCACCCTGGTCCTCGCCGTCGCCCTCGCGATCGGCTTCCGCCCGCAGGCGGGCCCGGCCGCCTTCCTCGCCGCGGCCGGCCTGCTGCTGACGTACATCACGGCGATCTCGTGGCTGGCCGCCGCGCTCGGGCTGCTCGCCAGGACGCCGGAGGCGGCGGGCGGCTTCACCTTCCTGATGATGTTCCTGCCGTACCCGTCGAGCGCCTTCGTCCCCATCGACACCATGCCCGGCTGGCTCCACGGCTTCGCCGACCACCAGCCGCTGACCCCGGTGATCGAATCCCTGCGCGCACTGCTCCTGGCGCAGCCCGCGGGACACGCCCCCTGGGTGGCCCTGACCTGGTGCGCCGGCATCACGGCCGTGGCCATGACCCTGGCGGCAGTCCTCTTCCGCGGCAGAACCCGCTGACGGGCTCCGGTCGGAGCCCCTCAGCGGGCCTGTGAGCCTGCCGCTCAGCCATTGAGCGGGTAGGAATGGCGGCCCGTGGCCTCATCGATCTCGGCGTGGGCCTTCTGCAACATCTGCGACGCGAGATCCATGAGCGCACGAGCGCCCGCGATCTCTTCCCCGACCCTCAGCTGCTCCGGGTCGGAGGGATGACGCAAGGCATAGCCCCGCGCCTTGATCTCGGAGCCGTCCCCGAGCCTTACCAGGGCCGCCGCACTGGTGCGGTGGCCCTCCTCGGTGAATTCGAGCTCCACATGCCACCCGACGAGCGTGGCCATGGTGCATCACCTCCAGGGGGTCACCCTTCCCTCCAGGGTGCGCCTGGGGGGAGAGGAGCGCGAGCGGGGGCCGGGGACTTCGGGTGGGGGCGGGAGCTGCTCGGGCGGCATCAGGGATGCGTATGGGGGTTTCCCGTCAGTCTCATCGTCTCTCCATGTCGGGCCGGTCCCTCAAGGGCGCTCCTCCTTCGTCGTCGCGTCGCTGCGCGATGGCCTTCGGCCACCCTTGACCGACCGCCCCGCCCCGGAAAGTCGAAGACTGCCGGGAAACCCCCAAAGGAACGAGCCGGGTGTTCCTTTCCAGGGACGGGGCGGCCAGAGATGCGCGAGGAGATCCCCGGTGGGCACGACCGAGAGGCGGGGCCCATCACAGACCAGGGCCCGTGTCGGGGAGGCGCGTCCAATCGCTATGTGCTCCTGACGTCTTGGCGCCCGACGACCGTCCTGGGCTGGGCAGAGGCCGCCCCAGATCGCTACATGCTTCTCCACGACCGCGACCGACGGCCGTCAGGGGCTGAATGCTCGCTATTCCGTCGTGGAGCCGGGTCAACGCGAGCATCACCCCACAAGTCCATGCCCAAACAGGGGTAGTTGGGGCAAACGGTCGGCCATTCTGCCCACCCACGTGCCCTGCCCCGCATCCACGACGGAATAGCCGTCGTCCCACGCCTTTCCACCCCGGTCAGCCGTCAGACGCCCCCTATGAGGAGCGTCCAAGGCTCGTGGGCGGCCTATGTCCAGCCCAGGACGGTGGTCGGACGCTGAGACGTGAGGGGCGCGTGGCGATCGGGCGTGCTCCCCCCGACACGGGCCCTGGTCTCGATGGGCCCCGCCTCGGGGCCATGCCTTCGCGCCCGACCGGGTCGGGCATCTCTGACCGCCCCGTCCCTGGAAGGATCGACCGGCCCGTTCCTTTGGGGGTTTCCCGGCAGTCTTCGTATGTCCGGGGCGGGACGGTCGGTCAAGGGTGGAGCGCAGCGACATCGCGAAGCGACGCGACGTAGGAGCGCCCTTGAGGGACCGGCCCGAACCGGAGAGACGAAGACTGCCGGGAAACCCCCATACGCATCCCTGATGCCGCCCGAGCAGATCCCGCCCCCACCCGAGGCCCCCGCCCCCGAAGCCCTCCAGCCCTCAGCGCGTCTCGCGCAGCCAGCCCGCGACCTCGGTCGCCCAGTACGTGAGGATCGTGTCGGCGCCCGCCCGCTTGATGCCCAGCAGGGTCTCCAGGATCGCGCGGTCGCGCTCGATCCAGCCCTTCTCCGCCGCCGCCTCGATCATCGCGAACTCGCCGCTGATCTGGTACGCCGCCACCGGAACGTCCACCGCCTGCGCGACCCGGTACAGGATGTCGAGGTAGGGACCGGCCGGCTTGACCATCACCATGTCCGCGCCCTCCTCCAGGTCCAGGGCGAGCTCCCGCAGGGACTCCCGGGCGTTCGCCGGGTCCTGCTGGTACGTCTTGCGGTCGCCCTGCAGCGAGGAGGCGACGGCCTCGCGGAAGGGACCGTAGAAGGCGGACGTGTACTTCGCCGTGTAGGCGAGGATCGACACGTCCTCGTGCCCGGTCTCGTCGAGCGCGTCACGGATGACGCCGACCTGCCCGTCCATCATCCCGCTCGGCCCGACCACGTGGACGCCCGCGTCCGCCTGGACCTGAGCCATCTCGGCGTAGCGCTCCAGCGTCGCGTCGTTGTCGACGCGCCCGTGCTCGTCCAGCACACCGCAGTGGCCGTGGTCGGTGTACTCGTCCAGGCACAGGTCGGACATGATGACGAGGTCGTCGCCGACCTCCGCCTTCACGTCGCGGATCGCGACCTGCAGGATCCCGTCCGGCTCGGTGCCCGCCGTGCCCAGCGCGTCCTTGTTCTCGTCGGCCGGGACACCGAACAGCATGATCCCGGCGACCCCCGCCTCGACCGCCTCGACGGCGGCCTTCCGCAGCGTGTCCCGGGTGTGCTGCACGACGCCGGGCATCGCGGAGATCGCCAGGGGCTCGCTGATGCCCTCCCGGACGAAGGCCGGGAGGATCAGGTCCGAGGGGTGCAGCCGGTTCTCCGCGACCATCCGCCGCATCGCCGGGGTGGTGCGCAGCCGGCGGGGCCGCGAACCGGGGAAGGATCCGTACGCGCTCATCTTCAGTCGCCTCTTCGAGCATCGACAGCAGTCCGCACAAGGGTAGAGCCCGGGCCCCCGCTCCCGGGCTCCACCCGTGCAGCCGGCCGCCGGTCAGCCCTAGCCCTCCACCGACAGGTACGGGGCCAGCGCCCGCAGGAAGTCCGGTGCGTCGAACATCGCCGCGGCCGAGGCCACGCCCGTCGTCCGGGTGCGCCCGGACAGGATGCGCTCGACGGCCTCCACCGCCAGGGGCGCGGTGACCGCGTAGATGTCCTGGCCGTGTGCGGTGGCGCGGCGTTCGACGCCGCCCGCGCGGACCAGGACGTCGACGACGAAGGTCTGGTCCGACCGTCCGAGGTCGTCGACCGCCTCCGGCGCCGGCGTGTCCGCCCCGGCCAGGTCCCGCGCGGCCTCCACGGCCATGTACGTGCGCACCTCGGGCACGGCCACGTGGCTGGGCACGGTGACGACATCGGCCATGGTGAACTCCGCGATCACCGCTCGCCGGCCGAGCGGCTCGGGGAAGACCCAGTCCTGCTCCGACAGCTGGTCGTCGTGGTACTGCAGGGCGCCGTCCGTGAACCTCACCCGGCGGCCGCCGCGGCGCTCGTGGGAGACCGCGCCGGCCGTCCTGGTGCCCGCCGTGGGCTGCCAGCTGCTCAGCCCGTACGCGATGTGCACCTCGTCCGCCGCGGTCCGCTCACCCAAGGC
Organism: Streptomyces sp. NPDC040545; assembly: GCF_055595065.1. NCBI lineage: Bacteria > Bacillati > Actinomycetota > Actinomycetes > Kitasatosporales > Streptomycetaceae > Streptomyces > Streptomyces sp. NPDC040545. The sequence goes on along the minus strand of NZ_JBVIWA010000001.1, from coordinate 18,544 downwards.
CGCGCCGACCAGCAGGTCGCCCAGGCCCCCGTAGAAGGCCATGGCCGGCACCACGGGCACCTCCGCCTTGCGGGCCGCTTCCGCGTGGTCGGCGAACATCGCCGCGTTCGCCTCGATCTCCGCGGCGACGTCGACGTAGGGGATCCCCGCGCGCAGGGCCGCCTCGACGACCGGGCCGCCCGTCACCGCGAACGGTCCGGCGGCGTTGATGACGGCCGCCGCTCCGGCGAGAGCCCGGTCCAGGGAGGCCGGGTCGTCCACGGTGGCCGGGCGGACGAGGACGTCCGCGTCCCCGGCCGCCAGGGCCTCCAGCCGGGCCCCGTCCCGGCCGGAGACGACGGCGGCGATGCCGCGCCTGCGCAGCTCGGCGACGATGAAACGACCGGTGTGTCCCGTCGCCCCGTAGACCACCACCGCGCCGGCCGTACCCGTCCCGCGGTCCGTGCTGCCCACCGTGCTCATCGTTCTCCCCGTCCTCGTCGCCTCGGTGAACCCAGTCTCGGGGCGGGCCGTGCCCGAACGTGATGGTCCGGAACGACATCACCCGTACACTTTCGGACATGCCCACTGTCGCCCTGGCGGCCGCCGGCCACATGCTGCACTTCGAGCTGGCGGTGGCCTACGAGATCTTCGGCAATCCCCCGCTCGACGCCTCGCAGGGCTGGTACGACGTTCTGCTCTGCGGCCCAGGTCCGGTGCGCGTCGGCCCGTTCACCGTCGAGCCCGACCACGGCCTGGAGCGCCTGGTCCGGGCCGACACGGTGATCGTGCCCGCCTGCGCCGACGTGGACGAGCCGCCACCGCCCGAGCTGGTCGACGCCGTGCGCGAGGCCCACGCGGCGGGTGCCCGGGTCGCCTCCCTGTGCACCGGGGCCTTCGTGCTCGGCGCCGCGGGCCTGCTGGACGGGCGGCGGGCCACCACCCACTGGGCGCACGCCGCGGAGCTGAGCGCACGCCATCCGCTGGCCGAGGTGGACCCGGACGTGCTCTACACGGACAACGGGAGCGTGCTCACGGCCGCGGGCAAGGCAGCCGCCGTGGACCTGTGCCTGCACCTGATCCACCTCGACCACGGCGCCGCCGTCGCCAACTCCATCGCCCGCCGTCTGGTCATGGCGCCGCACCGGCCCGGCGGCCAGGCGCAGTTCGTGGCCACCCCGGTGCAGGTCACGGGCGGCGACCACCAGCTCGCCGGGCTGCTGGCCTGGGCCCAGCAACGGCTGGACCGGCCGCTGACCGTCACCGAGATGGCGCGCAGGGCCAGTACGAGCCCGCGCCACCTGGGCCGGCAGTTCCGGGCGGTCACCGGTCAGACCCCGCTGCAGTGGCTGCTGACCCAGCGCGTCCGCCGCGCGCAGGAGTTGCTGGAGGCCACCGACGAGACCGTCGAGGCGGTCGCCGTCGCCGCCGGCATGGGTACGGCGACGACGCTGCGCCGCCAGTTCAAGCGGGTCGTCGGCGTCCCGCCCGACAGCTACCGGCGCGCGTTCCGCAGCGCGAACCCCCGCTGACGGCCGCTACGTTCCGGGTCCGCGGCCGCCGCGTCGGGATCGGCTCCGGCCCGCAGCAGCGCCCGGGCGACCTCCTCGTCGAGGGCCGCCACCGCCGTGCACAGTACGGTCAGCCCGTGCGCGTCCACCGCGTCGGGGTTTCTCCCCGGCCCCAGCCGGGCGTGGACCTCCGGGAGGTCCCCCGCCCGCACCGCCGCCACCAGCCGCGCGTCCCGATCCGTCATCCGCTCCCCGTCTCCCGCTCCCGTCCGGCCGTGATCCTCGCGGGAGGGGGGAACGGCCGCACCACGGGATGACCGGGGCGGAGCGACGAAGGGGCCCGGGCGCGGAATCCCTCCGCACCCGGGCCCCTTCACCCGTTCCGTCGGCCGGAGTCCGGCCGGACCTAAGGCGCTCACGTCGTACGACGCCGCCGCGCTCCCGGCCGCCGCTCGCTCGGCCGGAACACCGTCTCGCCGGCCTCCTTGGCCGCCTCGCGGCGCGCCGCACCGTACTCGGCGAGGGCCTCCGCCAGCTTCGACACCGACGGCTCCGGGGACAGGACGTCCACGCGCAGCCCGTGCTCCTCCGCCGTCTTGGCCGTCGCCGGCCCGATACAGGCGATGACGGTCACGTTGTGCGGCTTCCCGGCGATCCCGACCAGGTTGCGGACGGTGGACGAGGACGTGAAGAGAACGGCGTCGAAGCCGCCGCCCTTGATCGCCTCGCGCGTGTCCGCCGGCGGCGGCGACGCCCGCACCGTCCGGTAGGCGGTGACGTCGTCGACCTCCCACCCGAGCTCGATCAGCCCGGCGACCAGCGTCTCGGTCGCGATGTCGGCCCGCGGCAGGAACACGCGGTCGATCGGGTCGAAGACCGGGTCGTACGGCGGCCAGTCCTCCAGCAGTCCGGCCGCGGACTGCTCACCGCTGGGCACCAGGTCCGGCTTCACGCCGAACTCCACGAGCGCGGCGGCGGTCTGCTCGCCCACCGCGGCGACCTTGATGCCCGCGAAGGCACGCGCGTCGAGCCCGTACTCCTCGAACTTCTCACGGACGGCCTTCACGGCGTTGACCGAGGTGAAGGCGATCCACTCGTAACGGCCCGTCACCAGGCCCTTCACCGCGCGCTCCATCTGCTGCGGGGTGCGCGGCGGCTCCACGGCGATGGTCGGCACCTCGTGGGGCACCGCGCCGTAGGAACGCAGCTGGTCGGAGAGCGAAGCGGCCTGCTCCTTGGTCCGAGGCACGAGCACCCGCCAGCCGAACAGCGGCTTCGACTCGAACCAGGACAGGTCCTCGCGCCGCGCGGCGGCGCTGTGCTCACCGACCACGGCTATGACGGGCCGGGCGCCCTCGGGCGAGGGGAGCACCTTGCCCTGCTTGAACACCTGGGCGATGGTGCCGAGCGTCGCGCACCAGGTCCGCTGCCGCGTGGTGGTACCGGCCACGGTCACCGTCAGCGGGGTGTCGGGCTTGCGCCCGGCGCTCACCAGCTCGGCGGCGGCCGCCGAGACGGTCTCCAGCGTCGCGGACACCACGAGGATGCCGTCGCTCGCGCCCACCTCGCTCCAGCAGCGCGCCGATGCGGTCCTCGCGTCGACGAACCGCACGTCCGCGCCCTGCTTGTCGCGCAGCGGGACACCGGCGTACGCGGGCACGCCCACCGCGGTCGCGACACCGGGCACCACCTCGAAGGGGATACCGGCGGTGGCGCAGACGAGCATCTCCTCGGCGGCGTTGCCGTCGAGCCCGGGGTCGCCCGTGACGGCACGCACGACCCGCCTGCCGGAGCGTGCGGCCTCCATGACAAGATTGGCCGCGTCCCGGATCACCGGGACCCCGGCGGCCGCTGACACTTCATCAGCAATCGTCAGCTGCGGCGTGTCGACGTTCGCCCGCGCATGAGTCCGTACGACCTCGAGCACCTCGGGCTCCGCGATCAGTACGTCCGCGGCGGCGAGCGCCTCGACGGCGCGCAGCGTCAGCAGACCCGGGTCGCCCGGGCCGGCACCGAGGAAGGTGACGCGTCCGTGGGCGGCGACGGCCGGATAGGCGGAGGTGGTCGGAATTGAGGGGTTCAAAGCGATCGCTCCCCCATCAGACCGGCCGCGCCCTTGGCCAGCATCTCGTCCGCGAGTTCGCGGCCGAGCGCCATGGCCTCGTCGTACGACTGGGGCACGGGACCGGTGGTGGACAGCTGCACCAGCGTCGTGCCGTCGAGGGTTCCGACGACGCCGCGCAGGCGCATTTCATTGACAATCTCCCCGTCGGCCAGCAGATCGGCGAACGCGCCCACGGGTGCGCTGCAGCCTGCCTCCAGGGTGGCGAGCAGGGAACGCTCGGCGGTCACGGCGGCCCGGGTGTGCGGGTCGTCGAGTTGACCGAGGGCGGCGACGAGGTCCGTGTCGGACGCGAGGCACTCCACGGCCAGGGCGCCCTGGCCGGGCGCCGGCAGGACGCTGTCGACGGACAGCAGGTCGGTCGCTTCGTCACCGCGGCCGATCCGGTTCAGACCGGCGGCGGCCAGCACGACGGCGTCGAGCTCACCGTCGTGGACGAAACCGATCCGGGTGTCGACGTTGCCGCGGATGGGCACCGTTTCGATCCGCTTGCCGAGCGACAGCGCCAGGTGGTTGAGCTGGGCGGTGCGCCGCGGCGAGCCGGTGCCGATACGGGCGCCGTCGGGCAGCTGCTCGAAGGTCAGGCCGTCCCGGGCGACGAGCGCGTCCCGCGCGTCCTCGCGGCGCGGCATGGCCGCGATCACGAGGTCGTCGGGCTGCGCGGTCGGCAGGTCCTTCAGCGAGTGCACGGCGAAGTCGACCTCTCCGCGCAGCAGCGCGTCGCGCAGGGCGGTGACGAACACGCCCGTCCCGCCGATCTGCGAGAGGTGCTCGCGCGAGACGTCGCCGTAGGTCGTGATCTCCACGAGCTCGACGGCCCGGCCGGTGACGGCCCGTACCGCGTCGGCGACGTGCCCCGACTGGGACATGGCCAGCTTGCTCCGCCGCGTACCGAGCCGCAGCGGCTGGTCGGGACGTGTGTTCATGATGCCCGTCCTGGGTCGTCGTCGTTCATCGGATCGGCCGCGTCCGCCCGGCTGACGGAAGCAACCGTCTGAGGGTCGAGGTCGAAGAGTTCGCGCAGCGCTTCCGCGTACCCGGCGCCGCCGGGCTCGCTCGCAAGCTGCTTGACGCGCACGGTCGGCGCGTGGAGCAGCTTGTCCACGACGCGGCGTACGGTCTGGGTCACCTCGGCGCGCTGCCGTTCGTCGAGGTCGGGCACGCGCCCGTCGAGCCGCGCCACTTCCATGGCCACGACCTCGGCCGCCATGGCGCGCAGGGCGACGACGGTGGGCGTGATGTGCGCGGCCCGCTGCGCCGCACCGAAGGCCGCCACTTCCTGGGCGACTATCCCGCGTACGGCGTCGACGTCGGCCGCCATCGGGGCGTCGGCGGACGCCTCCGCGAGCGACTCGATGTCCACCAGCCGTACGCCCGGGATCCGGTGCACGGCCGCGTCGATGTCCCTGGGCATGGCCAGGTCGAGCAGCGCGAGCCGGACGGCGGTCGGCTGGGCCTGCGTACGGGTGCTCCTGCGGGGCTGCCGCTGTGCGGCGGCCTCGCCCTGGTCGGCCCAGGTCCCGTGCAGTTCGAGGGAGTTGGCGTCGACGCCGGTCAGCGCGGAACGCCCATCCGGCCCGACGGGACACCCGTCGCCCTCGACAGCGGCAGCCATCGTCCGCACGGCCCCGGCGTCGGCCAGGCGGCCGCCGTCCCGCGCAGCAGCAACGAGCCGCGCAATGACAGCCGCATCCACCGATTCCAGCCCCGCCGGCACATCCAGCCCCGCCAGGGGGTACCTCCCAGCGGTAGCTGGGGGAGTTTGAGGCGCCGGGGCCGGGGCGGAGCCCCGCTCTTCCAGCCCCGCCGGCGTTTGAGGCGCGGGGTCTGGGGCGGAGTCCCAGGACACGGCGGCCAGCACGTCGTCAGCGCTCAGCACGAGCCCGGTCGCACCGGTGCACGAGACGACCACGTCGACTCGTGTCAGCTCATCCGCGACGCGAGCCATCGGCACGGCCACCGCCGCGACCCCGGTGCCCGAGGCAACCAGAATCTCCGCAAGCCGCTCCGCCCGGTCGGCGGTCCGGTTCGCCACGACGATCTCGGCGACCCCGACCCGCGCCAGCGTGGCCGCGGCCAGCGAGGACATCGACCCGGCGCCGATGACCAGCGCCCGCTTGCCCGCGGCCCACTCGGCCACCGGCGTCCGCACGGCGAGCTGCTCCAGCCCGAAGGTCACCAGCGACTGGCCGGCCCGGTCGATCCCGGTCTCGGAGTGCGCCCGCTTGCCGACCCGCAGGGCCTGCTGGAACAGGTCGTTGATCAGCCGCCCGGCGGTGTGGAGCTCCTGCCCCAGCGCCAGCGCGTCCTTGATCTGGCCGAGGATCTGCCCCTCGCCCACGACCATCGAGTCCAGGCCGCACGCCACCGAGAACAGGTGGTGCACCGCCCGGTCCTCGTAGTGCACGTACAGGTAGGGGGTGAGCTCCTCCAGCGCGACGCCGCTGTGCTGCGCGAGCAGCGTGGACAGCTCGGCGACACCGGCGTGGAACTTGTCCACGTCCGCGTACAGCTCGATCCGGTTGCAGGTGGCCAGCACGGTCGCCTCGGTCGCCGGTTCGGCGGCGAGGGTGTCGTGCAACAGCTTCACCTTGGCATCGGCGGACAGCGAGGCCCGCTCCAGCACGCTCACGGGTGCGCTGCGGTGGCTCAGCCCTACGACGAGCAGACTCATGCCGGCATCACCGCCGGCACGTCGCCCTCGGGCCCGCCCTTGCGCTGCTCGGCGGCGGTCCGCCCGGCCGGCGGCACCACGGCCGCGGCGGGGGCGGCGCCGCCCACGGAGGAGCCGCCGGCGGCAGCGGCGGCCGCTTCCTCACCGGCCTTGCGCTGCTCGTGGAAGGCGAGGATCTGGAGCTCGATGGAGAGGTCGACCTTGCGCACGTCCACGCCCTCGGGCACGGACAGCACGGTGGGCGCGAAGTTCAGGATGGAGGTGACACCGGCCGCGATCAGCCGCTCGCTGACCTGCTGGGCCGCGCCGGCCGGCGTCGCGATGACACCGATCGAGACGCCGTTCTCCTCGATGATCTTCTCCAGATCATCGGTGTGCTGGACGGGCATGCCGGCGACCGGCTTGCCGGCCATCGCCGGGTCGGCGTCGATCAGCGCGGCCACGCGGAACCCGCGCGACGCGAAGCCGCCGTAGTTGGCGAGGGCGGCGCCGAGGTTACCGATGCCGACGATGACGACCGGCCAGTCCTGGGTCAGGCCGAGCTCGCGGGAGATCTGGTAGACGAGGTACTCGACGTCGTAGCCGACGCCGCGGGTCCCGTAGGAACCGAGGTACGAGAAGTCCTTGCGCAGCTTCGCGGAGTTGACTCCGGCGGCGGCCGCGAGCTCCTCGGAGGACACCGTGGGCACCGATCGCTCGGAGAGCGCGGTGAGGGCGCGCAAGTACAGCGGAAGCCGGGCGACAGTGGCCTCGGGAATACCTCGGCTGCGCGTCGCCGGTCGGTGAGTTCGGCCAGTTGCCACGATGCTCCTGCGGGATGAGCGGGGCTGCAGGCGGCCACTTGTCCCAGGACCGCCCCGTCGACAGCAGGCTATGCCTTTGTGAACGCGTGCACAAAGATTGTGTCCGCTTTGTCCGACCAAAGTGACCGGGGTCACGCGACTCCGGCACGTAAAGCCGGAACCATCGGCACGTCGAACCCGTTCAAATCCCAAAGGGGGCAAAACCGTGCACACTCCTCACAGATACGCCCCCGAGACCCCATAAATCGCCCATGATGGTAACCGGGAAGAGGGTCAGGCCTCCAACGCCCGCCGGAGCCGGTCGGGGTTCACCCTCCAGAAGGTGTGCTGCTCGCCGTCCACGAGCACGACCGGAATCTGCTCCCAGTGCAGCCGATAGAGCTCCTCGTCCTGCGAGATGTCCTTCTTCTCCCACTGCGCCCCCGTCTCGGCGCACACCTTGGCGACCACCTCCTCCGCCTCGTCGCACAGGTGACACCCCGGCTTCCCGATGAGCGTCACCGTCCGCTCGCCGGGCTGCTTCTTTTCCTTACGGCGCAACAAAGGGCTCATGCCACCCATTCTCCCGCGCCCTCACGTAACAGCAGCGCCCCGAAGAGTTCACGCCTCCGCATCCCATCGGTTCGGGAACTCCCGAACACAGTGGCTATGCTCGCGTCATGGCCGCTCTCGGATGGCTCCCCCCTCGTCGGCGCTCCGCCACCGCACGCAGCGTGCTGGCGGGCGAGGCCTCGGCCGAGGCCGCCCGCAAGACCGCTCTGGCCGAGGCCCCGGCGTTCACCGAACCCGAAACGGAACCGGAAGCCCTCGCCGAAGAGGGCCCGGACCAGGCCCCGGACGAGCCCGTCTTCCCGGTCGCCGGCGACGATCTCGCCGCCGCCTTCTTCGACCTCGACAACACCGTCATGCAGGGCGCCGCGATCTTCCACTTCGGCCGCGGCCTCTACAAGCGCGAGTTCTTCCGGCGCCGCGAGCTCGCCCGCTTCGCCTGGCAGCAGGCGTGGTTCCGGCTCGCCGGGGTCGAGGACCCCGAGCACATGCAGGACGCCCGCGACAGCGCCCTGTCCATCGTCAAGGGCCACAAGGTCTCCGAGCTGATGGCGATCGGCGAGGAGATCTACGACGAGTACATGGCCGAGCGGATCTGGCCGGGCACCCGCGCCCTGGCCCAGGCCCACCTCGACGCCGGCCAGAAGGTGTGGCTGGTCACGGCCGCCCCCGTGGAGACGGCCACGATCATCGCCCGCCGCCTCGGCCTGACCGGGGCCCTGGGCACCGTCGCCGAGTCCGTGGACGGGATCTACACCGGCCGCCTGGTCGGCGAGCCCCTGCACGGCCCCGCGAAGGCGGAGGCGGTCCGCGCCCTGGCCGCCGCCGAGGGGCTCGACCTCGAACGCTGCGCCGCGTACAGCGATTCGCACAACGACATCCCGATGCTGTCACTGGTCGGACATCCGTACGCGATCAATCCCGACACAAAACTGCGCAAGCATGCCCGCACCAACGACTGGCGGCTGCGCGACTATCGGACCGGCCGCAAGGCCGTGAAGGTCGGCGTCCCGGCGGCCGCCGGCGTCGGCGCGATCGCGGGCGGCGCGGCCGCGGCCATCGCCCTGCACCGCCGCCGCAAGTAACAACGCCAGGCCCGGGGCCCACACACCCCGGGCCCGCCCGGACCACGGCCCGGCACCGGGCATTCGCTCACCCCTACCCGCGCCCCCCGCGCGGCACTCCGGCATGCCCGACTCGGTCGCGGAACCCCCTGGAAGCGTCCATTCCGCGTATCCAAGTGATCAAGAATCGATCACCAACTGCGACTGAATATGCCCTCGACACGCAACAGAAGTGTCGGAACCGGTGATTTGAGCAACTGGGTGTAGCGCTGCCTGTACGAAGCGTTATTCTCCTCAAACGCATGCCACCGGCCATCTGTCGCCACGACGGGTGAACGGTCCCGCACTGCACGTGATGGAAGCTCTGCCTCTGGGAGTCCCGTGTACCCACCTGTCGGGGTTGACGCCTCGGGCCTGGCTCAGCTGCGCGCGACGGTCCTCGACCACCTGCGCGGCTTCGTCCCCACCGCGTACGCCGTCCCCGCCTTCGCCGGCGCAGTCCCTGCCGGCTTCGGCCCGGCCGGTCCTTGCTATGCCCTGACCGACGGCGGCGCGACGGTGGGCAGACGAGGTCGGGCCGCCGGCGGCTCGAACGCCGCCGGCACCGGCACCCAGGCCACCACCCACCGCCGCCCCACCGCGGACAGCGACCAGGCCCGCATGATGGACCTGGTCGAACGCGCCCAGGCGGGCGAGGCCGAGGCCTTCGGCCGCCTCTACGACCAGTACAGCGACACGGTCTACCGGTACATCTACTACCGCGTCGGCGGTAAGGCGACCGCGGAGGACCTCACCAGCGAGACGTTCCTGCGCGCGCTGCGCCGGATCTCCACCTTCACCTGGCAGGGCCGCGACTTCGGCGCCTGGCTCGTGACGATCGCCCGCAACCTGGTGGCGGACCACTTCAAGTCCAGCCGCTTCCGGCTGGAGGTCACCACCGGCGAGATGCTCGACGCGAACGAGGTCGAGCGCAGCCCCGAGGACTCCGTCCTGGAGTCCCTCTCCAACGCGGCCCTGCTGGAGGCCGTGCGCAAGCTCAATCCGCAGCAGCAGGAGTGCGTGACCCTGCGCTTCCTGCAGGGCCTCTCGGTCGCCGAGACGGCCCGGGTGATGGGGAAGAACGAGGGCGCCATCAAGACGCTCCAGTACCGGGCGGTGCGCACCCTGGCCCGCCTTCTCCCCGAAGACGCCCGCTGACCCTCCGACACCACACAACCTCACATTCGGTGACCCCTCGATGACGCTGTGGTCAGATCATCCTTCGTCCGTAACCCAAGTGCCGCGACGCTCGTTGTGCGGAATGCAGGCTCCCTGTGGACACGCTTTGCCCGAAGCCGCTCACTCGAAAGTGTGGATGCGCTCAAGGAAGGCAACCTTCCGGACACCTTGGGGAGTCGATCGTCATGACGAGAGGAGGTGCCGCCAGTGATCGCGAACGTGACCCCGCACCGGCGGGCGAACGCCTTCGCCCAGGCCCTGGAGGATCGGACCCCGTCCGATCTTCCAGATCCGGACTCGGCGGCCGAGCAGTCCGAGGCACCTGCCGAACCTGCCGACCACGACCGGCTGTTGGCCCTGGCGAGCGTGCTCGGCGAAAGAATGCCGCGCCCAGTGCTGGACCCCGAGGTCAAGGTGGTGCAACGAGCCCAGCTCATTGCCGCCATGGAGACCATGGTGCTGGAGGAGAGGGCCGGGGGCGGTGCCGCCTCGGACCCTCAGGTGCCCGAACAGCGGACCGGCCGCGGCGCCCACCGGGCGACCCCGCTCCGGAAATTGCGGCCCCGCTCCCGCTGGTCCAAGGGCATCGCAGCGGGCGGCCTCACCGTGGGTGTGGCCGCAGGGGCCTTCAGCGGAGTGGCCGCTGCCAGTTCCGACGCCCTGCCCGGTGACCACCTCTACCCCGTGAAGCGGGGCATGGAGGACCTGAAGCTGGGGATGGCCGACGACGACTCGGACCGGGGCGAGCTCTATCTCGACCAGGCCTCGAACCGCCTGTCGGAAGCCCGTCGGCTGATGGAACGAGGCCGGCTGGGCGACCTGGACCACGAGTCCCTGGGCGCCATCCGCCGCGCCCTGGCGGGCGTGAAGCACGACGCGGAGGAAGGCCACCGCCTCCTCCAGGCCGCCTACGAACGGGACGGCTCGCTCGGCCCGATCCAGAAGCTGTCGTCGTTCTCCCGCTCCCACCGCGACGCGTGGGGCAAGCTCCGCGAGAAGCTCCCGGCACAGCTCACGGACGTGGGCGGTGAGGTGGAGTCGGTCTTCCAGGCCATAGACGAAGACGTGGCGCCGCTGCAGAGCCTGCTCCCCAAGCCACCGGAGCAGACCCGCGGCACCGGAGGCACCCCCGGCTCGTCCGCCAAGCCGGGCAGCACCCCCAGCGGCGGCGGCCACCCGTCCGCCCCGGCCGTCGGCACGCCGTCCGCGGGCAGCCCCGCGGCGCCGTCCCCCTCGGGCAGCTCCCGGCCCCCCGCCGGCGGCCTCCTCGGCGGTACGGGCGACCTGCTCAACCCGCCCGCGGGACAGTCGGCCCCGCCCCCCTCGGGCACGCCGCAGAACCCGAAGCCGGACATCACCATCCCGCCCCTGCTCCCGGGACTCCTCCCGGGCCTGGGCCTGGGCGCGGAGGACGCCGAGTAACAGGAAGGGCGGGGCTGCCTCGGCAGCCCCGCCCTTCCTGTTACGCCTCGTCAGAAGAACACGGACCGCCGCTGCACGAGCAGCTTGTACAGCGTGTGCTGGATCTGCTCCCGCACCTGGTCCGTGAGGTTGAACATCAGCATCGGGTCCTCCGCCGCCTCAGCGGCGTAGCCGTCCGTCGGGATCGGCTCCCCGAACTGGATCGTCCACTTCGTCGGCAACGGCACCGCACCCAGCGGCCCCAGCCACGGGAACGTCGGCGTGATCGGGAAGTACGGGACGCCCAGCAGCCGTGCCAGCGTCTTCGCGTTGCCGACCATGGGGTAGATCTCCTCCGCCCCCACGATCGAGCACGGCACGATCGGCGTGCCGGCCCGCAGCGCCGTCGACACGAACCCGCCGCGCCCGAACCGCTGCAGTTTGTACCGGTCCCCGAACGGCTTCCCTATCCCCTTGAAGCCCTCCGGCATCACACCGACCAGCTCCCCGGCCTCCAGCAGCCGCTGCGCGTCCTCCGCGCACGCCAGGGTGTGCCCCGCCTTACGGGCCAGCTCGTTGACCACCGGCAGCATGAACACCAGGTCCGCCGCCAGCAGTCGCAGGTGCCGCTCGGCCGGGTGGTGGTCGTGCACGGCGACCTGCAGCATCAGTCCGTCGAGCGGCAGCGTCCCGGAGTGGTTCGCCACGATCAGCGCGCCGCCCTCCGCCGGGATGTTCTCGATGCCCTTGACCTCGACCCGGAAGTACTTGTCGTACAGCGGCCGCATCAGGGACATCAGGACCTGGTCCGTCAGTTCCTTGTCGTAGCCGAAGTCGTCGACCTCGTAGTCCCCGGTGACCCGTCGCCGCAGGAACGCCAGCCCGCCGGCGATCCGCCGGTCCCAGCTGTCGCCGGGCGCCGCCGCGGGCGCCGGCTCGGGAGCCGCCGGCGGCTCCACCTCCGGCTCGGCCGCGGGCACCGCCCGCACCCGGCGGGGGATCCGCCGCCGGGGCCGGTCCTCGTCGAACGGAATGACCTTGGCGTCCGCCACTATCGCTTCGCTCCTTCAGCCGCGTAGGCGTCGTCCTCGAGCCCGTCGAGCCCGTCTGCGTCCAGCATGGCCGCCACCCGGTCCACGACCCGTCCGACCCGCTCCGGCGGCAGCAGACCGGTCCCCCGGCTCCGTGCGAAGTCCGCGAAGGTCTCAGCGGTCGTGTAGAGGGGTTCAAAGCCGAGCACCTCACGCATCTGCGTGGTCTCCACGACCCGGCCATGGGTGAGCAGCCTTATCTGCTCCGGCGAGAAGTCACTGGCCCCGACCGCCCGCAGCGCGGCGCCCACCCAGTTCAGCGCGGGCAGCAGCAGCGGCAGCGTGGGCCGCCCGAGCCGCCGCGAGCACTGCGACAGCAGCAGTACGCCGTCACCCGCGATGTTGAACGTCCCGCTGTTCAGGGTCCCGCGCCTGGGCTCCCGCGCCGCCAGCCGCAGCACTTCGAGGACGTCGTCCTCGTGGACGAACTGCAGCCGCGGGTCGTACCCCAGCACGGTCGGCATCACCGGGATCGAGAAGTACTCGGCGAGCGCCGAGTCCGCGAAGGGCCCCAGGATGTTCGCGAACCGCAGGACGCACACCGCGACGTCCGGCCGTCTGCGCGCGAAGCCCCGTACGTAGCCCTCGACCTCGGCGGCGTCCTTGGCGAAGCCGCCCGCCGGGAGGGATTTCGGCTCGGTGGTCTCGGTGAAGACGGCCGGGTCCCGGGGGGTGCCGCCGTAGACGCTGGTGCTCGACTTCACCACGAGCCGTCGTACTGTCGGCGACTTCTGGCAGGCTCCGAGGAGCTGCATGGTGCCGATGACGTTCGTTTCCTTGACGGTGCTGTGCGCACCGCCCGTTCCCGCACTGCCTCCGGTGACCGCAAGATGGACCACCGTGTCCACGGCGTGCTCGGCCAGCACTCTGGCGATCGCCGACTGTCTGATGTCCGTACGGACGAACTCGGCCGATCCGAGCCGGTGCGGCGGTGTCATCGCGTCCACCGCGATCACCCGCTCGACGTCCGGGTCACGCTGGATCCGGCGCACGAAGCGGCCGCCCAACTGCCGGGCAGCCCCGGTGACGAGTACGACCTTCCCCACGAGCTCAGCGCCTCCCTCGAAGAAGTCCCCCGGCTGCACCGCAGCCCCTCCACCAGGATGGTGGAGGGGCTGCGGAGAACACGTACAGCTGCCGTTTACTTCTTGTTACGGCGCTGGACGCGGGTGCGCTTGAGCAGCTTGCGGTGCTTCTTCTTAGCCATCCGCTTGCGCCGCTTCTTGATAACAGAGCCCACGACTACCCTCGCTCACTTCTCTTCACTGGTGCGGGGCGTCTGGGCCCACACGACCTACGTCGGCCTAGCCTACCCGCCCGAGCTCTGAGCTTGTAATCCGAGCGCTTCCGCGTCGTAGCCAGGGGCGTCCCGAGCCTCAGTCTCAGGCCGACTCCACCCCCACATAGGACTCTCGGAGGTACTCGTGGACCGCGTTCTCGGGGACCCGGAAGGACCGGCCCACCCGGATTGCGGGCAGATGACCGTTGTGCACCAGCCGGTACACGGTCATCTTCGACACTCGCATCACCGAGGCGACCTCCGCCACGGTCAGGAACTGAACCTCACTGAGAGGCCTCTCGCCAGCAGCCATGACACACCTTGACCTTCCGCGCATGACGGGCACCGGCTTCCCCTCCGGTTACTCCTCGTCGTCGCACGCTCACTCCCCAGAGTAGGGGCGCGTGATACGAGTGGGGAAGAGGAGCTACGGCCACTCCTGCCGTCCCGTCAGACTCGCGCGGCCGAGCACGTACCGCGTGAGCGGTCGGTAGTAATCCGCTCGCACCGCGTCATCAAGTGGAACGGCCACCGAGACCCGCCCCTCGGCCTCTCCGACGAACAGCGCGGGATCATCCGTATCCGCCAACCCGATGGCCTCCACACCGAGCTGACCTGCACCGCAGACCCACCCGTGGTCCCCCACCACCAGCTCCGGCAGCGGCCCGCCGGCCTCCGCGAGAGCCCCCAGGGCCACCCGAACCGGCAGCGGCGAATGGGTGTGCACGCCGGTGGCACTCCCCGGCACCCGCACGCCGGGTTCCCGCACCAGTGCGACCCCCCGTACGTATTCGATGCTGTACGTGCGTACGCCGAACCGGGTCGCCATGTCGACACTCACCCCCTGCGCCGGAGTGAGGACAACACATCCCGCCGCCGACAACGCCTCCGCCAAACCGGCGTAGAAGCCCAGGAGTCGATGCGGATGGCCCGTCCCGAACAACACCGGCGACCGCGCCCTCGCCGCCTCGCACAGCCGCCCCGCGAAGGCTTCCAGCGCGGCCACCGTCCGCTCCGGATCGATCACGTCCAGCCCGCTGACGTGCGCCGGATCCGCCGAGACCCCGCACTTGTCCGCCATCAGCCTCAGCAGGTCACCCTCGCCCCACGCCCACTCCGGATCCAGCCCCAGCATCACCCGCGGATCCCGCGCCGCGAACAGCCGGTAACTGCGCAGGCTCTCCTCCCGGGAGGTGGCGACGGGCCCGGCCAACCGGGCGGCCAGCAGATGCGCACGCAGCGCGCCGGTGCTCAACACCCTCCGATGCTGCCCCAACGCATCTGGCGGTTCATCAATTCCACCGAACAGCCCCACAGTTGGCGTAACGATGCATCAACTTCGCCGCCGCAGTCCCGGCCGCACGCTCAGGTCAGCATGCCGCGCAGCGGGAACACCGCCCGCCGCGTGGCCAGAACGGCCTGATCCGTCCGGTCCGCCGGGTCGTAGCCCGCGTCCCAATCCGGCCACGACGGGGTCCGCCCGTCCGTCATCCGGGACGGCGCCAACTGCCGCGTCCGCGCGTACACCTCGTCCCGCCACGAAGCGGGCACCGCCGACTCGGGATCCACCGGCCGGTGCGCGGCGATCCCCACCAGATGCGTCCACGACCGCGGAACGACGTCCACCACCGCGTACCCGCCCCCGCCCAGCGCCAGCCACCGCCCGTCCGCGTACTCGTGGGCGAGCCGGTGACAGGCCTCCTGGACGGCCCGCTGCGCGTCCAGCGAGACCGCCAGGTGCGCCAGCGGGTCCTCGAAGTGCGTATCGGCCCCGTGCTGGGTCACCAGCACCTGCGGCCGGAAGTCCGCCAGCAGCTCCGGCACGACCGCGTGGAAGGCCCGCAGCCAGCCCGCGTCGCCCGTCCCGGCGGGCAGCGCGATGTTCACCGCCGACCCCTCCGCCCCCGGACCGCCGGTCTCCTCGGGCCAGCCGGTCTGCGGGAACAGCGTCCGCGGATGCTCGTGCATCGAGATGGTCAGCACCCGCGGGTCGTCCCAGAAGGCCGCCTGCACACCGTCCCCGTGGTGCACGTCCACGTCCACGTACGCGACCCGCTCGGCCCCCAGCTCCAGCAGCCGCGCCACCGCCAGCGAAGCGTCGTTGTAGACGCAGAAACCGGCCGCCCCGCCCGGCATCGCGTGGTGCAGCCCGCCGGCGAAGTTCACCGCGTGCTCGGCCTCACCGTGCCAGAGCGCCTCCGCGGCCGCCACCGACTGCCCGGCGATCAGCGCGGAGGCTTCGTGCATCCCGTGGAAGGCGGGATCGTCCAGGGTCCCCAGCCCGTACGAACCGTCCGCGACCCCCGGGTCGGCGGACACCTCGCGCACCGCAGCCACGTAGTCCTCCCGGTGGACCAGCCGCAGCGTCGAATCCCCGGCCGCGGGCGCCGCCCGTACCTCCATCGCCCGGTCCAGCCCGAAGGCACGCACCAGGCCCATGGTCAGCGCCAGGCGCACCGGGTCCATCGGATGGCTCGGTCCGAAGTCATACCCCGTTACCGCCTCGTCCCACATCAACAGCCCGGTCACCGGCTCGCCGCTCATGCCGGACACCGTATCGGGCGCCCTCGGGGCCGAACGAGCGGGCTTGGAAGAGTGTCACCAGGACCAGCGCCATCGGCACCAGCATCGCGCCCCGGTAGCTCCAGGCGTCGCCGACCGCACCGACGAGCGGAGACCCGATCAGGAAGCCGACGTAGTTGAAGATGTTGAGCCGCGCGACGGCCGTGTCGGACGCCCCCGGGAACAGGCGTCCCGCGGCGGCGAAGGTCTGCGGCACGATCACGCACAGCCCGATCCCCAGCAGGGTGAAGCCGAGCATCCCCACCCACGCCCCGGGCGCCGCCGCCACCACGGCGAACCCGGCGGCCGCCACCAGCGTCCCGGCCCGCACCACGGCCGCCGCCCCGAACCGACGCACACCCAGGTCCCCCACGGCCCGCCCCACGAGGGTGGTCACCATGTACACGTTGTAGGGGACGGTCGCCATCTGCTCCGAGCTCCCGAGCACGTCCTGGAGGTACTTGGCACTCCAGTTCGCCACCGTCGAGTCACCGATGTACGCGCACGCCATCACCAGGCAGAGCGGCAGCAGCAGCTTGAAGCCGCCGGTCCCCAGTCCCTTCCCGCCGGTCTCCCCCCGGCCGGCCGTCCCGTCGACGTAGCGCCGGCTCCCCAGCAGCACCAGCGGCAGCAGCACGACCACGGCCGGCAGATAGCTGACGAAGAGGTTCAGCTCCCAGTGCGCCCCCGCCCACGCGGCCGACGCCCCGAGGATCCCGCCGAGGCTGTACGCGGCATGGAAGCCGAGCATGATGCTCCGCCCGTACGCCCGCTGCAGGCTGACCCCGAGCATGTTCATCGAGGCGTCCAGCGCACCCACCGACAGCCCGAACGCCCCCAGCGCCACCGCCACGTGCCACATCTGGCCGCCGGCTCCGACGCCCAGCAGGGACAGCAGCACCAGCGGCTGCGCCCATCGCAGTACGACGCTGGGCGCCACCCGCTTCACCAGGTGCTCGGTGGCTACGCTCGACGCCCCCGCGAGGACCGGCACGGCCGCGAGGAAGGCGGGCAGCAGGCCGTCGGATATCCCGTACCGGTCCTGGATGGCCGGGATCCGCGTCACGAGCAGCGCGAAGGCGACGCCTTGCACGAAGAAACTGAACCCCAGAGCGCCGCGGCCGCGCCGCAGCCGCACATCATCCGTCATGGCGCGTCAGCGTAGGGCCACGGGCTACCCGTGGGTAGAGAGATCACATACCCAGTCCGGCCTCCAGCCCGAGCATTCCGGTGAGCTGCTTCATGTCACCGAAGTGCCCGGTGGCCCCGGGGAGCCGGTCGGCGGGCAGCATCGCCGTGAACGCGTACACGTCCATGCCCGCGGCGACGGCGGCCTGGATGCCGAGCGGACTGTCCCCGACCACCACGCAGCGGGCGGGCTCCACGCCCATCTGCCGCGCCGCGTGCAGGTAGAGATCGGGAGCCGGCTTCCCCTGGCCCACGTCCTGCGCGCTGAAGATCCACTCCTCCTCGAACCAACCGTCGAGCCCGGCGACCCGATGCCCGGCCCGGATCCAGTCATGACTACCGGAGGAGGCCAGGCAATACCCGACCCCTTGTGCGGTCAGCGCTCCCAGCACCTCCTCCACGCCGGGGACGGGCTTCAGCTCCTGCTCGAACGCGGCGAGGGTCCGCGCGTGCAGGGTCTCGTCGAAGTCGGCCGGCAGCTGCTGCCCGGTCCGCTCGACGACGAGGTCGTGCACCCGCGCCACGGCGGCCCCCATGTAGTCGCGGACCGAATCCTCGTAGGTGGTCGGGTGCCCCAGCTCGGTCAGGTACCCGGCGAGGATGCTGTTGGCGAGCGGCTCGCTGTCCACCAGCACGCCGTCGTTGTCGAAGATGACGAGGTCGTAGCCCATACCCCCACAGTACGAACTAAAGGGACGCAGGGCCCGTCTCGCCGGGCCGCCGACGACGCGTCACCGGGCTGCTGCGGCCATTCGGACGACAGCCGGAAGACCGCGAGCAGGGTCGTCGACCCCAGAACGCAGAAAAGCCCCGCACCATAAGGTGCGGGGCTTTCCCACAATGATTGTTCGGCGGCGTCCTACTCTCCCACAGGGTCCCCCCTGCAGTACCATCGGCGCTGAAAGGCTTAGCTTCCGGGTTCGGAATGTAACCGGGCGTTTCCCTAACGCTATGACCACCGAAACACTATGAAATTTGAACGCTGGCATGAACACAGCTGTTCGTTATTTCAGAACTAACACAGTGGACGCGAGCAACTGAGGACAAGCCCTCGGCCTATTAGTACCAGTCAGCTTCACCCGTTACCGGGCTTCCACATCTGG